>JAUCSC010000001.1 GCA_030445265.1 Candidatus Saccharimonadota bacterium | reverse complement strand
GGCACCTCGATGTCGGCTCATCACATCCTGGAGGGGGAGCACCTTCCAAGGGTTCGGCTGTTCGCCGATTAAAGTGGTACGCGAGCTGGGTTCAGAACGTCGTGAGACAGTTCGGTTTATATCCGGTATGGACGATAGGAAATTTGAGAAGATCTACCCCTAGTACGAGAGGACCGGGGCGGACGAACCTCTGGTGTATCGATTGTGGCCACCTGCTGCATTGTCGAGTAGCTACGTTCGGAATAGATAAGCGCTGAAAGCATATTAAGCGCGAAACTAACTTCAAGATAAGATTTCCCTATGAGGACACTGAAAGATTATCAGTTTGATAGGTGCAAGGTGGAAGCATGGTAACATGTGTAGCTAAAGCATACTAATAGTCCCATTGCCTTTTTATGTCCTTATCATCAACATGAATACCATCCGTTACAGGGGAATATTCATTAGATGATGAGGTAGACTTAACTAGTAATTGGTGTGAATCACACCTACAACGTCAATTTTTTAAGCTTACATCAAGCAAATCCGTGTAATATCACTAATAGATATAGACATCGAAGCAAGGTCTATTGAACCACCGCCCACTCATCTTTTTGAGATGAACGCAAAGCGTCAAGACCTTACTTCGGTGCCCATAGCGCTGAGGAAATACCTGTTCCCATTCCGAACACAGCAGTCAAGCTCAGCAGCGGCGATTATACTGCCACAAGTGGGAAACTAGCACGGTGCCGAATTATAGAACAAGCCATCCGAACAGGGTGGCTTTTCTCTTATCTTTTGAAACTGTTATGATGGATAGTGCATGTTAAAGCGACTGAGTAGACATAAGAAACATTTACCGAAACGAGTGCTGCTGATCGCAGCGCTCCTGGCGATTTATATGCTGGCGGTGGCAATTGCCGTCGTTCCGGCGCTACTTCAGGCCAATCGGCTGCAGTCCCAAGCTCGACAAGCTGATGAAGCGCTCACCGTCCTGCTGGCTGCCAAAGAGGCAAAGCGCAAAGAACCAGTCTATGTGAATCTGCCGGGGGCTGAGCCGGTCTGGGCCATCGTTGAGGATTACACGAGACCTGATAGCCTCTGGACGGTCATTAACAAGGATCGTTCAATCCCGACGAGCTATATTCCCTCAGACTTAAAAATACCAAACGTCGAAGAACGACAAGATAAATCAACGCAGGAGCGCTCGGTTCGGGCGGTCATTATTCCTCATCTGGAAGCTATGTTCGCTGACGCCAAGGCGGAGGGCCATAACCTCATGATCGGGAGTGCCTATCGTTCGGCATCGTTACAGCAATTGTATTTTGACAACTATGTCGCTGCTAGCGGCCTGGAGCTGGCAAATCAATATAGTGCCTATCCCGGCGAGAGTGAGCACCAGACTGGCCTCGCGACTGATATCAGCACCGTCTCGCGGCAGTGTTATCTTGAAGAGTGTTTTACCAGCACCGAGGACGGCCAGTGGCTGGCGAGTCATGCCTATACCTACGGCTTTATCCTGCGCTACCCGAAAGGCAAAGAGGCAATTACGGGCTATCAATTTGAGCCGTGGCACTACCGGTATGTGGGCGTCGAACTCGCGGGGGCACTGCAGAAGAGCGGTTTAACACTTGATGAAGCCTGGCCTTATCTTCAGTCGGCTCTTCAAACGCTAAAGGCCAACGGCGCTATTTAACCGTGACACTCGGGCCGAGAGTCCTGACGATATAGTCTCGTTGCTCTCTGACGGTCGTTGAAAGTTGAGACCTGGCCAGGTATGGCTCAGCTTCATCGAGGGGGTAAATCATGGGATGAGTCCTGCTCGCGAGGTTGCCGGCCGCTGCGTCGGCGTCGGACCAGTCATAGTGCATGTAGGTCGGCAGGAAGCCTAGCTGATCAACACTAAGCGTCTTATCCTTACTTTTGGTGACGGACATGGTGGCGACGCCGCTAAATAGCTGAGGCGCTTCCAACTGAGAAGACAGCATATTACCGAGTGAATACCAGACGATCATGGTGCCACCATCAGAGCGCTTAACACTTTCTACCGGCTGCAGGACGTGAGGGCCGGTACCGATGATAATATCCACCCCGAGAGAGGCGAGAAGCGCCACCTGGGCGCGTTGGTCGTCGTTCACGGCCGCAGAGTCCTCGGTGCCCCAGTGCATCGAGACAATAACCAGGTCGGCGCTCTTACGGGCCTCGCTTACCAGGCGTCGAACCAACGCTTCATTGTGGTAGTTATTGACGCTGTATCCCGGCGTCGCCGTATTGTTATTAAAATCAGCAAAAGCCAGCAGGGCCAGACGAATACCGTTTTTATCGACATAACTCACTTTTTGTTGATCTTCAGGGGTTTTGTTCGCACCGGTGACGATAAGCGGATGGAGATTAGCCCAGACATCAAGGGTAGCGCTCGTTACATCGGTACCGCCGTCACCCATATGGTTGTTGGCGAGATTGATTAGGTTGCAGCCAGCACCGTCCTTCAGCCCCTGCGAAAACTCGACGGGAGCGTTAAATGAGGGATAACCGCTAATACCGTAGTCGCTGCCAGCACTAGGTCCCTCTTGGTTACAGAAAACCAGGTCGGCGTCCTTGTAGCGGGGGCGAATATGACTAAAGTAAGGCGAAAAATCATAGCCGCTCGTCGTCTTGGCCCCAGCAATGATGGTGTCATGGGCGAGCATGTCGCCCATAGCTGCAATGGTCAGGCGGGACTCAGTTACCGGGGTGACCGCGGCGGGCTTGTTGTTGATGGTAGGTTTTGGACGCTGGAGGGCAGGAATTGCCCAGAGGATCCCTAAGGCCAGCAGGCAGATAGCGATCACTATACCGACCAGGAGTCGTTTTCCGCGCAGAAAGTGGCTTACAGGGTACTTCATAAGGTCATTTATCCGTTTATGTCTCTTTTTAGTATACAGCGCAAAACAAAAACGACCCGTCTCGCAGAGCAGGTCGTTTATTGCTGTGGTGAATCTCGTAGTTTTCAAGATCCAAACAGGTGCACCATTAATAATATCGCACCCTTAGCATAAGTGCAACGGTAGCAAAAATATATTTATGACTACTTTGCAACAATAGCAACATAATAAAATAACGCTCATGTAAAACTTGACAAAAAGCATATGGTATGCTATTGTTAATGCATACACATACCATGTGTGAGGTAAAAACGGGGGTTTTCACTGCTATTAGCACGTGGAAATCTTTTTAATATATGAGGAGAACTTCATATGGCAGGTACCAAAGCTGGCGGCAAGTTAGCCGCACAAAAGAATTTAGCGCGCGACCCTAATTTTTACGCGAAAATCGGTAAAAAAGGTGGTGAGCGTGGTCACACTGGCGGTTTTGCCGCTAATCCTGAACTGGCTCGAATTGCCGGTGCAAAAGGTGGCCGCATTAGCCGACGCCGCAAGAACATCAAAGTAGAAGCCTAATACGGCGTTATACTACCAGATAAAAATAGCCTCCAGTAGTGGAGGCTATTTTTTATATGTCGGTTTAAAGGCGCCAGCGCCGAAGGCCGCAGACGCGGGCTTCATTGACGCGCCAAGTTTGACGGCAAGCCAAGCAGGTATAGGTGGTCTTCTCGGTCTGTAATCCGTTTGTCGTGCAATCGGGGCAACTGCTGCGATCATGCAGCCACTGACGGTAACTATCGAGCGCGGACTCGCGGATTTCTTCATCATACGCGACATCGAAAAGCGTAGCGAGCGTCCGAGCTTCGTCCCAGGCCATTCGTTCCATCTGCAGCAAATGAATGTCGCGGTCATACTGAGCATGCTCGAGCAGGCCGTGGGCGAGTTCATGGAGCAGCAGCAGGGCGGCATCGTCGTGGTCAGCCAGGTAGGTTACTTGGCTACCGTCGCTTGACCAGCAAAAACTATTTCCAGCCACAAACTGGACGTGGGGGTAGCTCGTCTGCAACTTAGCGACGAGTGAGCGTATCGAGGGCGTAGTAGTAACAACCATAGATGACTGCTTGCTCCGGGTGCTTAGCTTGATGAAAGGTCGGGAGGGTAATGTGAGCCGGCATGGACTCTTTTAGGATTCTCTGCAACTGATCGCCGTAGTGATCAAAGTAGGTGCCGATACTGCCGCCGATGATGACCGTATCGGGTTGAAGGACGGGGAGGATGGCCAGAAAGCCTCGGCTAATACGATCGGCGACGGCATTCCAGGTGCGTTGACTGGTAATATCTCGAGCGTACTTACCGTAGGTTTCGTAAATCGCATGCCCTGACGCAAAACTTTCCCATTCGCGGACGACGCCGTCGAATTCAACCAGCGAGCGACCGCCTTCACTGTAGCGGAGGCCAGGGTCGATGGAGCCATTGGTGATGATACCGGTACCGATGCCGGTACTAATCGTGACGTAAAGAGCGAAGGCAGGAAGCTTGCTGAGCTGCCGTGTCTCGGCCAGGCCAGCAAGATTGGCGTCATTCTCTACCAGTACCGGGACGCCGCCCAGGACGCCGCTCAATGCTTTTGGTAGATCAAAATTGATCCAATGAAGATTATTACACCAGACGGCCACGTTATTTTTAATAATTCCAGGTAATCCAACCACCACGGCCTCAATTTCCTGGCCGCCGTAGGTTGCTTCCAGGATCTCGCGGAGCGCCGCGACGTAGTCGTCTTCTCTGGCTGGAGTGGCAAATTTGGTGACGGCACCAAGCTTCCCGTCTCTTGAAAAGCTGCCTACCAGCGTCTTCGTCCCTCCCGTGTCGACCGTCACTAACATAGTAATAGTGTAGCATAGGCCGACCGACTTGCATTATTTTCAAAAAGGGACATAATAAGAATCATAACGGAGGTCGAAAGACATTTATGAACCCAAAACGTTTATTTCAGAATCGTCCGGTACTGGTTTTTGCCATTATTACCGCATTATTAGCTGCGGCCGTCATCGGCGTCGCCTATTTTGTGCAACAGCGGGGCGAACAAGCTCGTCACGAACAAGCCATTGCCGCCACAAATCAACAAGCTGAGGAAGAGAATGGCAATGCGACACCAACTGATAAAGACAAGAATGGGCAGACTGGTACGAACGGCGCAAAGACGACAACTACCACGCCAACAACAGGCACCCAGTCCACGCCACAGCCAACCAACGCTCTGCCGCAGACTGGTCCCGCTGAGGGCATGATGAGCGCTCTTATGGCCGGAACTTTGGCGGCTGCTATTGCTGCGTACGCGTCATCACGCACAGCTCGACAACAGCTTTGACTTATCATTCCATCTGAGGTACAATGGGACTCAATCACAAGGTCGCTAGTTTCTAGTGCCTTTGGAAATATACGTAAGGAAGGAGTCTGAAAGGACTTATGGCTAAAGCCACAATAACAATGGACGACCTGCTTGCCCAAGAGGGCGAAGGTGTCAAACAAATAATTCAAGGAGAGGTTGTCGAAGGAACGATTTTGCAGGTTCGTAAACACGAAGTGCTTGTCGACCTCGGTGCTCAAGGTGTGGGACTCGTCCCGCGTCGGGAAGTTGGGTTCTCTCGTAACCTCGCACTCGGTGACCAAGTCAGCGCGAGTATCGTTGATCCAGAGATGGAGAACGGATACGTATTACTCTCACTTCGCAAGGCTGCTAAGGATCGTGGCTGGGACGAACTGGCTGCAAAGATGGATAGCGGCGAAATCATCGACGTTTCACCATACGACGCCAACCGTGGCGGTCTGCTCGTAGAATATGATGGTGTTCGCGGCTTCCTGCCCGTTTCACAACTATCTGCTGAACACTACCCACGGGTAAGTAGCAGCGACAAGGATGAAATCCTCCAACGACTGAACGTCTTGATCAACCAACCGCTCAAAGTACGCATCCTTGATGCTGACCGTAAAGCTAACAAGTTGATCTTCAGCGAGAAGGAAGCAGTCAAGGAAGGTCTTGCTGCCCGCTTCGAAAAGCTCAAGGTTGGCGACACCGTAAAGGGTGTTGTAACCGGAGTTGTTGATTACGGTATCTTTGTGAACGTTGAAGGCATCGAAGGCCTGGTGCACATTAGCGAAATCAGCTGGGAGCGTGTCAACAATCCAAATGACTACGTCAAGGTTGGACAGACCATCGACGCGAAGATCATTGCGATTGACAAGGACCGCTTGAGCCTGAGCATGAAGCAGCTCGGCGAAGACCCTTGGATGAAAGAAGTCGATCAGTTTAAGAAGGGCGATGCAGTCGAAGGGACGGTCACACGAATTACTCCGTTCGGCGCCTTTGTCCAAATCAGCCCAGCAGTCGAAGCCCTGGTACACATAAGTGAACTTGGTGGCGGCGACGGTGCTGATCCCGAAAAAGTCTTTACGCTCAACGAGCGCAAAAGCTTCGTTGTTCTCGATATAGAGAAAGAAAACCGCAAGATCTCTCTCGGTCTTCCAAAGACGAAATAGCAACTAGTTCATAACGATTCGCGTATGTTACGGGAAGAAAGGAACGGACCAAATGGCAGAAAAAGTCATTACCATTGCCGATTCAATTACGGTTGGCGAACTGGCCGACACACTCACACTTCCCGTAACGACGCTCATTGGGGAATTATTTAAGAACGGTATCGCCGCGACGATCAATCAGCGGATTGATTATGAGACGGCGACGATTATCGTTGATGAGCTTGGCATCGATGTCGAGCTCCAAAAGAAGGCGAACACGCAAGTCGTCGAACGACGCACCCATGACATCTCCGACGCAGCCGTTGAACGATCACCAATCGTCGCGGTCATGGGACATGTTGACCACGGTAAGACCAGCCTACTTGATGCCATACTGAACACAAAAACTGTTCAGGGCGAAGCTGGTGGTATTACGCAGCACATTAGCGCTTATCAAACAGAGAAGAACGGCCGAACGATTACCTTACTCGATACGCCGGGGCACGAAGCCTTTGCGGCCCTTCGCCAGCACGGCGCGACACTAACCGATGTGGTGATTATTGTGGTCGCTGCTGATGACGGCGTGAAGCCTCAAACGATTGAAGCCATTCGCTTTGCCCGGACGGCAAATGCCAAGATTGTGGTGGCTATCAACAAAATTGATAAAGAAACAGCCAATCCACAGCTAGTCCGTACGCAGCTTGCGACGGAGCACGGCCTCAATCCCGAAGAATGGGGCGGTGATACAGTCATGGTGGAAGTCAGTGCCAAGACCGGCCAAAATCTCGACAAATTACTCGATATGGTGCTGCTGGTTGCTGACATCGAGGAGCTAAAGGCTGATATCGACGTGCCTGCCGAAGGACTCGTGATTGAAGCTCATATGGAAGTCGGCCGCGGCCCAGTCGTCGGCCTTCTTGTCGAACAAGGTGTTATTAAGCCCGGTGCATTTATCGTCGCCGGACGGACCTACGGCAAAGCTCGTACCGTCCTTAATTTTGCTGGCAAGCCCCTCAAAGAAGCCGGCCCATCGACGCCAATTACCGTGACTGGCTTTAAAGAGTTGCCGCAGTTTGGCGATACCTTCCGTGTCGTGAAGAATGAACGAGATGCGCGGGCTGAGTCAACCGGTGCCCGTTTGGAGCAGGAGCGTAATGCTGCCTCGACCAACGTCACCAGTGCCGATTTGTTCAAGATGATGAAGCAAAAGCGCGAAGCGCAGGACTTCAATGTTATTGTCAAAGCAGACGTTCAGGGCTCTCTGACCTCCGTCATGGATAGCCTTCAGCTGATTGAAACCGGCGGGGAAATCAAACTACACGTCGTCAGTAGCGGCGTCGGAAATATTACTGAAAATGACATTCGCCTGGCCGGTAACGATACGATTATTTATGGCTTTAATGTCGATCTTCCCCCAGCGGTCAAGCGCCTAGCGACTCGTGAAAAAGTTGAAGTACGCTTATACCGTGTTATTTACGAACTGCTTGATAATGCGCGCCTTTCAATGGAGTCCCTCCTGGCGCCAGAAGTTGTTGAAACCGAAATCGGTGCCTTGTCGGTGAAGGGAGTCTTCCGTTCCCTGAAGGACCAAATTATCGCTGGTGGTGAAGTACTCCGCGGTAAGGTAACAGCCAACCTCCTGGTGCGCGTGAAGCGTGGTGAAGAACTGATCGGCGAAGCGGTTGTAACGAGCGTACAGCGTCAGCAACAAGAAGCCAAAGAAGTCTTCGAAGGCGAGATGTGTGGCCTGAATCTCAGTACCGTACGCAAGCTGGCGGTTGAAGAGGGCGACGTCCTGGAATTCTTTACGCGCGAGACGGTGAAGCGTTCACTCTAAAGTACTTGTGTTTTATTGTTGTAAACCCGATTATTTCGTGATAACCTGAAGCTATAACAGCTCAAAAATCAAAAAAAACAGATAAAAAGGTAATACCATGGCAAACAGCGAATCCCTGACGGAAATCTCACCACAACGCATCGCGCTCAATAAAGAACGTGAGGCTTTTGAGGCGAGGCAAGCACGAGAGCGTGAGGCTTTTGCGCGCAGGGAGTCTTTGCTCGAACAGGAAACGGCATTTGGCAAATACGATATTACCGCTCCGAATGAAGGAGAAGAGACCTATGCAAGCTATCTGGAGAAACGACCAAGCGACGGGGTGATTCGTGATGGTGACGGTTTTCGTGATGTCAAAAGTGGTAACTTTGCTAGCGAAGAAGCGTATGGTGCCCAAAAGAGCTCAACTGAAGACTATTACCACGAGCAAATGAATGCTCAAGGTGCTGAAGCCGAAAAGACACAAGCAGATTACGAAGCCATGGGACTCGTCCAACTTGCCAAGGAAACGGCCAAGGCGCAACTGCTTGGTGACAAGATAGAAGCTGAATTCATCCATGATATTGCCTACAACCGCGTCATGGAAGAAGCTACTCGTCCAGGTGGCGACGACTGGACGCAGGAGCAGGTAGACCAACAAATGGCGCAGTTCGATGTAGATGTAGAGAAATTCATTCGTAAGCAAGAGACGGGCAGTTTTGATGCTCGAGGGACTGATGCTGAAGCGACTGAGGGAGAAGTAATCGACGGCGCCGAAGTGACAGATGAAAACGAGAAACAGGAAATACCAACTGAATTTGCAGAAGAAATTATTACAGGCGCCGAGTTTGAGCTAGAGCAGGAAATGGTCGCTACCTACAGCGACGGTACTCGCATAGAAGGAACAATCGATAATCTTCTCATCGATCCGTCGGGCAAGCGTTTGTATCATCTAGTAGATAGCAACGGGAATGGGTTCTTTGCCAACGCGGACGAATTAGCGCCCCTCGAACCTGAGACAGCGCCAGATGAAGCAGCAGCGGTCGACGTCGATCCCAACGATCAAATCGACCTTTCCGGCATTGAAACGGGTGTTGACGAACATGTCGATCAGCAGGAGCAAACAGAGGATGCGGAGCCAAAGAAGAGCAAGTTCGACCGTTTGAAGGACTTCTTCCGCCCCTCGCATATTGGTGCAAAGTGGACGACCTGGACGACGAAGCTATCTGAGCGCAGTAATAACGGGCTGACAGATGAAGAGGCAGAGATTCGCAGTAAACGGCTTCGCCTTGCTCTCGGGCTTGGTATAGCAGGAGGCTTGTTGCTACAGGCCATCAATCGCGATGTAATGATGTCTGGTGGGGGCAGCCTGTTCGATTGGAACTTTGATTTGTTTGACGGCGGGAACGGCGGCGGTGGTGAAAAGGGAAGCGGCGGGCATTCTTCTGAACCAATACACGAGGGAGACGGCGACACGGGCCAGGATAATACACCCGAGGCAGTGGATTTACCGGATTTTGACGAAAATGTTACAGACGGAGAGGGCGGGTATCAATTATTCGAGCACAGTCAACTCACTGATAAACAATGGGACGACGTACAATTCGAACTTCTTAACGAGCATAACCAAGACAACGAGTTCTATCTTATGGATGACGGCAATGTCGGCTTGACTCGCCAAGGACCGCTCTCTGCAGGTGTACAAGACTTCATTAAGCAACGATTCAATCGAGACTAAGGGGGCATATGTTTAACGACCGTCAGCAAATCATCGAGGACCTCGGCATCGCTCACCTGAGTAGTGCGGAACAGGATAGTATTATTGATGATTACCAAATCGAAATCGGTGAGGCAATGGCTGAAGGCCTGAGTGAGCAGCAGCTTGCCGAGTACGAGCGAATAATCAGTGGTGATCAGGCTACTATTGATGATTTCTTAGGTTCCAACGACCCTGAATACCGCGAAAAGCCACTATATAAAGAATTAGAAGTCGGGTATGACGACGATCCAGAAAAAGTGCCGGCAGATAAAGTATATGCCAGCTTGCTTTGGGTCTCCGTTAATAATCCGCAGCTTGCAGATACTATCGAGGCCGCTCGGGCTCGATTTAAAGCCAATCTGAACGCTTAAACAAATCCTAGGGAGTACCTCTATCTGATATAATACGGATAGGAGTAATATCATGTTTAATCTCGACGACAATTTTCTAGAAGAACTTGGCCTGGGCGGCTTGCCTGAGGACCAAAAGCAGCCGTTTTTGCAGCTGGTCTATGACCGTTTGGAAATGCGGGTTGGTACACAGCTTTCAGAGGGCATGAGCGATGAGCAGCTTGAAGAATTTGAAAAAATTATTGACCGTGATACGGCAACTATTAATCAATGGCTCACCAGTCATGCACCAAACTTTACGGGCGACGAAGCCTTTCAGCGTTTGAAGCAAGCAATGGGCAGGGAAGTCAGTGATCCAGACCTCCAGGCTGAATATGCGGCAACAAAGTGGCTTGAATTGAACCGACCGGATTACCGACAGGTAGTTGCCCGGGTGCTAGAAGAGATCAAAGAAGAAATTAAAGGAAACCGCGACGCCATTATTGGCGGTGCTACCGCTTAGCCCCGATTCTGTAGATAGCCGCGTTCAAAATCAGCGGCGTTCATCGTTCGGCCGCTCGGAGCAACCAACTGCTCAATTACGAGGTGCCGCCCGTCGTTACAGGCAATCGATAGTTCGCCCTGCGGCGCGTCACTGGCATGAGCTTGTAATATGATGATAGGTTGTTCATCAATGACATAGGTGGTCTTAGGGTATAGAAGGTGGGCGCGAACTTTCCGGGCCGCTTGTTCAGCCGTGAGGACAGTAGGGTCGAGAGCACTTTCTTTTTTGTTCAGTAATGACGTATACGTTGCTTGGCCCTCATCTTGGGGGACTGGCGACAACGTGCCGTTCATGATGCTGGGCAGGGAAGCGAGTAGCATGGTAGCTCCGAGCTGAGCGAGGCTATCGGAAAGGGTTAACTGATTATGACTTTCGTCTATTGAATACATTTTTTGTTCATAAATTGGCCCGGCATCCATGGCGGGAAAGAGCTTCATGAGCGTCACGCCCGTTGCTGAGTCACCGTTGAGAATTGCCGTTTCAATTGGTGTGGGTCCACGGTAGCGCGGAAGCAATGACGGGTGGACATTAACGATGCCGATTTCGAATGCGTCGAGTACTTCAGCCGGTATAATCTTGCCATAGCTCACCAGGACGCCGGTCGTCACTTGGAGATCTTTGATTGTCGGAATGATGTCACGAAGGTCGGTTGGTTGCCAGACGGAAAGATTGTGTTCAAGCGCCAGGGCTTTGACGGGATGATGCTGTAGTTTTAGTCCACGTCCGCTACGGGCATCGGGTTTAGTAACGACGGCAGCGATATCATAGCCAGCCTCAATCAAGGCCGCAAGTGCCGCGGTACTAAAATCTTCAGTCCCAAAGAATAGGATTGTCTTTGATGTGTGAGTCATAATCTAATGGTTGCAGCTCGCCTTTCTCGTCGAGTTTATAAAATTGGTCACGTTGGTCTTTGATGTGGTCGATGAATAATGTTCCGTGTGTATGATCGACTTCATGCTGGATGACCCGAGCGAGAAAGCCCTCGGCTTTGAACCGGACTTCATTGCCGTCTTGATCGAGAGCCTTCACACGGATCTTGCTGGAGCGGGGCACCATACCGTAAACGTCGCGTACACTGAGGCAACCTTCGTAGTCCTGAATCACCGTACCTTCATACTTAACGATTTCAGGATTAATAAGCGCCGTAAAGTCGCGGTTGGCTTTATCTTCAAAATCACTGCGAACAATGATGACACGCTGCAGGCGGTCAATCTGGACGGCCGCGAGTGCAGCACTGATCTCATGCGGGCGAGACTCTTCCCAATCGACGGCTGCCGATGTCATATCAGAAATGAGTGTCCGGGTTTCTTCCGTGACGTGGTGGACGCGTTCTGATCGCTGCCTGAGGTGGACGTTCGGCAAGCTAATGATGTCATCTTTGGTCATTAGGGGTATTATACCTTATCAAGCGGGGTCATGATAAGAGGCTCGTCGGATCAAGCTCAAATTGCCAATAGGTGGGCGGCACGTACGTAAGCGCATCGACAAGGAGGCTGCGGCGATGGCTTTTCAGCACAAGTTGCCAACGGTAGGTGTCTCGGATGCGTTCATAAAATGCTGGTGTCGGGCCGAGTAACTGAACGTCACTTGGTGTGTTGTTTTTCAAGGTCGCCGCTAGCTTTCGGGCGTTTGAAATGGCGGCGCTTTCTGTCTTGTACGTAGCGGTGAGTTTGAGGAGATAACTAAACGGCGGGAAATGAGCGCGTCGGCGCTCGGCGAGCGTCTGCTCGTAAAACGACTCATAGTCTTGACTAAGCCCGAGTCGCACGGCTGGGTGATTCGGCTGGTAGGTTTGAACAATCACGTTGGTCTCATGTTCGCTGCGGCCGACGCGTCCGATGACCTGAGCGAGCAACTGAAACGTCCGTTCACTCGAGCTGTAATCAGGGAGGATGAGCCCGCTATCAGCTTGGACGATACCCACGGTTCGAAGGAGCGGGAGATCGAGTCCTTTAGCCACCACCTGGGTGCCAATCGCGATATGTATCGTGCCGTCGTACAGCTCTTTGTAGCGGCGATTTACGGTGGCGTCATCTTTTGTATCCGAATCAAAGCGGGCGATCGTTGCTGCTGGAAAAAGTTTATTCAACTCGGCTTCAACAAGCTTGGTACCAATCCCTTTATGAACGATTTCGGTATGGTGACACACCGGGCAGGACGTCGGAATGCGTTCGTGGTAGTTGCATATATGGCAACGCAGCGTGAAGTCATCATTATGAAGGGCGAGTGGTACGAAGCAGCGCGGACAAGACGCCGCCCAGCCGCAGTTCTGGCAAAGCGTCGTACTGGCGCTGCCGCGGCGGTTATGGAAAATAAGCGTTTGATGGCCGGATTCGATATTACTTTCGATGAGTCTGAGCAGTTCGTCAGATAAAAAGCGGTGTTTCTTAAAGCCACTCCGCTTCGTCATATCAATCGTCTGGATCGTCGGCGGAACCGCATTCAGCCGTGCCGGCTTGGTGAGTTTGATAATGGGACGGTCAGATTGCTCGGCAACGTAGCGGTCAGTGACGGATGGGGTTGCGCTTCCAAAGATTACTTTGGCATCATGGAACCTCCCGAGCATAGTGGCCGCGCGTAGGGCTGAATAGCGGGGCGATTGTTCCTGTTTGTAGCTCGGCTCGTGGGCTTCATCGATGATGATGGCACCAATATCGCGAAGGGGCGTAAACAGGGCAGAGCGGGGGCCGATGATGATGTGGGGTTCACGCGCATCGAGCGCCGCTTTCCAGGTGACATGCCGCTGAGCTTCGGTCATGGTTGAGTGGGTAACGAGAAGGTTCTTAAAATGATGAGAGAACTCATCAATGATCTGCGTAGTCAGCGCGATTTCGGGAATGAGGACAATGACCGAACGACCGGCGGCGATCATTTGTTTAGCGAGTTCAATATATACCATCGTTTTGCCCGAGCCAGTGACGCCTTGAAGGAGGAAAGTGCCGGGGCTTGTCGCGGTAATGGTCGCGAGCGCCACTTGTTGTTCGTCTGTTAAGACTTTGGTTTCAATGGGCCGACTGCCGGTTGACAGAGATTGCGGGGCGCCCACTCGGCGTTTTTTACCCAGCCCGCTCGGTAGAAGCGATTGCAGGACAGTGGCGAGCGGCGTCCGGTAGTATTCATGAAGCCACACGGCAAGTTCGACCAGCGCTTTTGGCAGTGGATGCTCTTCAATCAATCCACCAACTTCCTTCGTATCATACGATGGCTTGGATGTTTCTTTGATAACGAGCCCATAAAGTGATTTTGTGCCGACTGGAATTGTGACGATGTGCCCTGGCTCAAGAGGGGTGGCCGAAGCGTACGTCAAAGTATCAGAACCGCTGCGCACGATCTTGTTCGGGGCTACCTCGTAGTAGTGCATATATATAAGTATACTGATAAAATAAGCATATGTATTTTGAGAACCGCGAGGAGGCTGGCCAACGCTTAGCCGCTGAACTTGTTGAGCGCTATCGTTATGAGAACTGTGTCGTCGTCGCCCTGAGTGATGGAGGCGTGGTTGTTGGTGAGCAGATCGCGGCAGCCTTGCACTGTATTTTGACACTACTCATCGTTGAAACGATTGACGTGCCGGGTGAAAGCCTGAGCTTTGGCGGTATATCAGAAAGCGGTCAATTCACCTACAACAGCGGCATATCCGAACTCGAGCGGGAAGAATACTTTAGTGAATTTCACGGTTATCTCGAAGAACAAAAGCGCAACGCCTTTCAGCGGATAAACCGCCTGATAGGCGCCAATGGGTTACTCGATCCAGACATGGTACGTGATCATGTCGTGATTCTTGTTGCTGACGGCATTAAAGATGGTTCAGCGCTCGATGTGGCCAAAGATTTCCTGAAACCGCTCCGTATTCAACGACTCATCATTGCCTCGGCCGTCGCGTCCGTCGAAGCGGTCGATATTACGCACATGATGGCCGACGAGCTACATATTCTTGATGTGAAACAAAATTATCTCGATACCGATCACTATTTTAATAAAAATACATTGCCGTCACACGAGGATACCATAAACAAAATCAACCAGATCATCCTCAATTGGCGTTGACCAAATAGGGTCAAAAAGTGTAGAATAAAAATCAACGAATGAGGCTTAGTTACGGAAGGGAAAAATGCTAGACGTTTTTATTACATCGCGGGTGCGTCGGAAAATTGTGGTGGTATACGCTAAATACCCTGATTTTCGTACCCATGTCCGTGGACTAGCCAAGCTTATCAAGGAAGACCCAGGCAATATCCAGCGCGAGCTGAAGCGCCTCGAGAAGGTCGGATTCCTGATGAGTGAGAAGCAGGGTAACACCAAAATTTACGCAACCAATAAGCAGTTCCCTATTTTTAAAGAGTTACAGAGTATTGTCATCAAATCGCAGCAGCATGCCGCTCGACCAAAACGTGCCACCGCCGACTTTGCCGGATGAGCATCTTCGAACGTATCCTCGCCGCCCGAAAGATTACGCCCGCCGAACGGGCGGCTTTTTTATCACCTGATTATTCGAAGCGCCATGATCCTTTTTTGCTACCCGACATGGAAAAGGCCGTGACGCGTCTCGAGCAAGCGCGGGAAAAACAAGAGCGCATCACGATTTATGGCGACTATGATATCGATGGCCTGACGGCGACATCGGTTTTGCTCGATGCTTTTGCCTCGTTTGGATTCGAACACGTCGAAGCCTTTATCCCGAATCGTTTTGTTGAAGGCTACGGCTTATCAATTGATGCCGTCGAGAGGATTGCGGCTGAGGGGGCGCAGCTGATTGTGACAGTCGACTGCGGCAGCCTGAGCCATAAGGAGATTGAACGGGCGAATGAACTCGGCGTTGATGTTATTGTGACTGACCACCACAACGTCGCCGATACGCCTCCACCAGCGGTGGCGACGATAAACCCAAAGCGGGCCGATCACAGCTATCCCTTTATCGATCTCGCCGGCGTCGGCGTCGCTTTTAAGTTAGTCCAAGCCCTCCAAACCAGGCTAACGGGACTGCCAATTGGGCAAGAAAAATGGCTACTTGATCTCGTGGCGCTCGGGACGGTCTGTGACATCGTCACGCTCAAAGACGAGAACCGTACGAATGTGTTCTACGGGCTGAGAGTCATGGCTAAAACCCGCCGGCCCGGCATCAAGGCACTCATGGCAGTCTCGGCCGTCGAACCGAAGACACTGAATGCCCGTAGCCTCGGCTTTGCGCTTGGTCCACGCATGAATGCCGCCGGCCGACTCGAAACAGCCCAATACGCCCTCGATATGCTGACGACCCACGACCCGGAACATGCCCTAGAGAAAGCCCAGCAGCTGGACCAGCTCAATAAGCAGCGCCGAGCTGAACAGGACGAAATTTTTAAAGCAGCCATTGTCCAGGCCGAAGCGCTTGCGGCCGATCCAGTTCTCGTAGTGAGTCACCCTGACTGGAATCACGGTATCGTCGGAATTGTTGCCGCCAAGCTACTAGAAAAATATCAGAAGCCGGCGTTCGTCCTCCAGGAAATGGGGGAGACGAGTAAAGGTTCCGCCCGTAGCTACGGCGACTTTAGTGCGGCCGAAGCCATTAAAGCGGCACACGATGTTATCACCAAAGGCGGCGGCCATAAATTGGCGGCTGGCGTCACGATGCCCACAAAGAATATTGAGCAGTTTCGTCGCAGGGTTAACGACTTTTATCATGAGCAAAAATTGTTTGATCAACAAAAGCTACTGCTTCCACGGGCAGACGTTGACGCCCGATTTGATGAGCTTGATGAGACGCTCGTTAACTATATCGCGACACTCGAGCCATTTGGACAAGGCAATCCGCAGCCGGTTCTGCGCACTGCGCAGGCATTAGTCCTAGGCTGCAAGGTCATGGGAGCCGACGGTCAACATGTCAAATTGACCTTTAAGGATGACAGCGGCCGTACCCTGAGCTGCATCGCCTTTAGCGCACCAAAACATTACTTTTGCGAGCCAGGCGAGTATGCCGATATCTGGTATCAAATTGATATCAATGAATGGCAAGGCCGGCGTAGTGTCGAGGGAAGACTGCTCCATCTTGAGCCTATCGCGTAGCGAGGTTGCGACCACTGGCCGGCTGTGGTTTACTATGAGCAGAATGCAGTGGGCAAAACAAACAGCAAAATCGGGTTTCACCATCGTCGAGCTTTTGATCGTCATCGTGGTGATCGGTATCCTAGCGGCGATTACGATCGTGGCCTATAACGGCGTTCAGGACCGGGCAAAAGCGTCAAGCTTACAGGGTGATCTGAACTTGTCGGTCAAGAAGCTAGAGATCTATAAGGTTCAGAATACCAGCGGTGATTTCTATCCGCTCACCCTTGCATTAGCTGATTTTAATAGTGTGAACGGCAATACGGTAACGTATTATCCCAACGATCCTGCCAGTCCGTCAGCGTTTTGTATCGAAGCGAAAAAAGATACCCAGAGCTGGTATATCACGTCATTTAATAAGTCGCCGCAGAACGGCAACTGTCAGATAACAAGTGGGATGGCTGGCTGGTGGAAGCTGAACGGCAATACGCAGGATACGAGCGTGAACGCCCGTCACGGCACTGCCGTCAATGCAACCGCGACAACTGGCCAAAACAATCAGGCGAGTTCGGCCTACACCTTCAACGGTACGTCGGCATATATTTCATTGCCGGCCAGCCCGACGATTGAAAAGAGTAGTGTGACCGTTACGGCATGGTTCAAGACGAGCAACGGCGCTGATAAGAAAATCTTCGCTACCACTACCAATACTCATCTTTTGCAACTATTCAATTCAGGCACCGCCGGTGTCATGAGGGTATGCTTGACGGCACCTTTCGCTGGCTGTACTGTTGGCTCGACATCGCGCTCAGATGGAAAATGGCATTTTGCCGCTTCGGTGGGTGATCTGACGGGTGTTCGGATTTACGTTGATGGCAATGTCACCGCCGATGTGACGAGCCTTACGAGCGGTGCGGGTACGCAAGGCACCTCTGGTCGGATCGGTGCCGACTTTACGCCGAACTTCTTTTTCCAGGGTGATATTGATGACGTCCGATTATATGACCGTTCGTTGTCAATGGACGAGATTCAAACCATTTATGCTGCAGGAGCGCAGTAGCCAGTTGCATAGATGCTCTTACTCTGTTAAAATATTACCGATATGGTACAAGTAACACGTAAAGACGAACGAGAAGCTAACGAGAATATTATTCGTCGGTTTAATCGTAAGGTATTGCAAAGCGGTGTCCTCGCTGAAGCGAAAGCTTCAATGCGATTTCAAAAAGACATCAGCAAGCCTGAACGACGCGCCAAGGCAATTATTCGCCGCGAACGCAAAGCTGACAAGTTCAACAAGGCACGCCTGGGACTTCGCTAATAATGGCGCTCAAAGCGCAACTCGATAACGATATTAAAGCCGCTCTTTTGAGCGGCGATCGTTTTGTTACGGAAACACTTCGCGGCTTAAAGGCGGCAGTTCTGAATGAAGAGGTTGCGGCTGGCTTACGCGAGGACGGCATTGGTGATGAAGCGTTTGAAAAGATTGTGGCACGAGAAATAAAGAAACGTAATGAAAGCGCGCTTACCTATGACGGCGCCGATCGTACCGATCTTGCTGAAACGGAACGCGCCGAAGCTGATATTTTATCGCGCTACCTGCCCGAACAAGTCACCGAAGAAGTGATTCAGCAGACTGTTCAGCGCATCGTGGCTGAACTCGGTGTCAGCGGACCAGCTGCCATGGGCCAAGTCATTGGTGCAGTCAAAAAAGAACTCGGCAATAGTGCCGACGGTGCAACGGTTGCCAAAATTGTTAAAGACGCGTTACAGTAAGTCGTAATAGAACAAATAGGGGAATATGATGATCGTATTTTTTGGTCCGGCAGGCGCCGGAAAAAGTGTCCAAGGACAGCTACTGGCGGCTCGTAATGGCTGGCGTTGGCTCAGTGCCGGCCAACTACTGCGCGACACCCATGATCCTGAGCTCTTAGCGACGATGCAAGCAGGGAAGCTACTGCCACCTGAAAAAGTAAACGAAATAATGGGCGAGGCGCTGGCACGGGCGACTGATATCAACCAAGTTATTCTTGATGGCTTTCCACGCATGCTCGAACAAGCCAAATGGCTCGTCGAAAGCCAGCCGCAGCACGGTCGTTCGATCGGACTGGTTATTATTCTGGAGGTTCCAAAGAGTGAACTGCTGAACCGCTTGTCACTTCGTGGCCGAGTTGACGATGTGCCAGAGGCGATCGACGAACGCTTAACGATATACCGACAAGAGATTTACCCTATCCTGAGCTACCTAACCGACCAGAACATTCCAGTCGTCCATATTGACGGTGTCGGTACCGTCGGTCAGGTTCATGACCGTATTATGGAAGAACTAACCGCACACAACCTCGTACAAGTATGATCCAGCGAGAAAAAACATCAGCAGAAATTCAGGCAATGCGCGACGGCGGTAAGATACTCGCCACTATTTTTGATGGCTTGAAGAAACAGATCGTTCCCGGCGTTAGCGAACTTGAACTTGACGCGTGGGTGGAGCGTGAGATTAAAGCGCTCGGTGCTGAGGCGACGTATAAAACACCGGAAGTCAATTTCCCGAACGTTATTTGTATTTCGACGAATGACCAGATCGTCCACGGTATCCCGACTGACTACCGACTTGAGGATGGTGACGTGGTCGGTTTTGATCTCGTTATCACGTATAAAGATATGAAAACCGACAGTGCCTTTACGGCTATTGTCGGCAAAGCCAGCAGTGCGGCGAAGCACCTAGTCACAGTCACCGAACGAAGCCTGTATGCCGGTATTGATGCCATCAAGGGACCAACGCGCATCGGCGATATCGGTGCGGCTGTTGAGGCCGTCTTGACTCAGGGCAAACTAGGCATCATTCGTGATCTTGTCGGCCACGGGGTCGGTCACCAGATGCACCAGGATCCTGAAGTTCCAAATTACGGACGTAAGGGGAGCGGTCTGCTCCTTGGCGTCGGTGATACGATTGCGATTGAGCCGATGGCGACACTCGGCGGCGAAAGAATAAAAGGTGATGATGACGGCTGGACGATTTGTACCAAGGATGGTAGTTTGGCGGCACATTTTGAACACACGGTGCTTATTACCGAAAATGGCGTCGAAATACTCACTGCGCTCTAGATACCGTCCACTAATTTCTACTTTGAAAAAACAGACGTAAGCGATATACTTACTCTATGCAAGATAATGCTCATTACGCTGTCGGTATCGACGTCGGTACTCATACTGTGCGCTGCGTGATCGGTCACATCGATGACGCGACCGGTACGCCAACCATTGTGGGCGTCGGAACCGCGCCAAATAGCGGCATGCGTAAGGGGACAGTTGTCAATCTCGCTGGTCCAGCTCATGCTATCGACGAGGCACTCGGTGAAGCCGAGCGCATGAGTGGCCATCAAGTCAGCGAAGCGACCTTTAGTATCAACGGGTCGCATATTTTAAGTACTCACGCCGACGGGATGATTGCCGTGGGTGGACCAAATCATGAAATCAATTCTGAAGATCTCGAACGAATTGAGCAGGTGGCGACACTCGGGAAGGTCCCAGCTAACCGTGAGATCCTCGACATTATTCCCCATGCCTATCGGCTTGACGGCCAAGACAATATCAAAGACCCGCTTGGTATGACTGGAACGCGCCTTGAAATCGACGCGCATGTTGTCTCAGCACTCGTGCCGCATATCACTAATCTCCAGAAGACAGCTGACGCTGCTAAGGTAACACCCCGTGCGATTATCGTTGCTGGCGTTGCGGCATCACGGGCCGTCCTGAGTGAGCAGCAGATTGAAAACGGTGTCGCACTTATCGATATTGGCGGCGCCACAACCAGCATCGCGGTGTATGAGGAAGGCGACCTGCAGTTTACTGCCGTTATCCCACTTGGAGGCGTCCATATCACTAACGACCTCGCCATCGGCCTCAAGACAGATCCAGAAGTTGCCGAAAAGGTGAAGCTTGAACACGCATCGGCTATCGTCCGTTCGACGGACAGCACCGTGACGGTAAAGCACGACAATCAGACTTATCATTTCTCGACAGAAGATATTGATGAAATTGTGGAAGCCAGGCTTGAAGAAATTTTTGAAGCCATCCAACTGGAACTTAAGCGAGCTGGCCGGGCGGGGAAACTACCGAGCGGCATCGTTCTGACCGGTGGTACGGCTCGATTCAAAAACATCGGTGACTACGCTAAACAATACCTCGGCTTAGCAGCTCGGATTGGTAAAACGAGTGGTTATGGCGGGGTCGTGGATGATATCGACAAGCCGCAGTACGCGACGGCAGTTGGCCTGATGCTATTTGATGGTGAAACGAACGCAGCGTCGACGAGTAAGACCGGCGGCAAGAAGGTCAACTTAAAAAATGCGACCGGATATGTATCGAAGTTTATGGCCAAGTTCAAAGCGTAGTGTTTTTTAGACGACATTGGTATACTAGGAACAGAAATCATAGGACTGGGAGAAGAGACTGAATGCCTGAAGTAAAACCAAGCGAAATCCAAACGTTTGCGAGCATCAAAGTTGTTGGTGTTGGCGGCGCTGGTGGCTCGGCTGTTAACCGTATGAAAGATGCCGGTCTTGCCGGTGTGCAATTTATTGCCATGAATACGGATGCCCAGGCGCTCCATAATAGCAGGGCGGACACCAAGATCCATCTTGGCCACACAACGACCAGTGGACTAGGTGCGGGTGCTGACCCGACAAAGGGCGAAGCGGCTGCCAATGAATCGCGTGAAGACATCAAAAAAGCTCTTGAGGGGGCTGATATGGTATTCGTCACGATCGGAGCCGGCGGCGGAACAGGCAGTGGTGCTGGCTACATCGTTGCTGAAGTCGCCCGTGAGCTCGGTATTTTGGTCGTCGGCGTTGCGACTAAGCCATTTAGTTTCGAAGGCGAGAAGCGTCGCAAGAACGCCGAATGGGCTATTTCTCAACTCGGCCGTCATGTCGACACGCTGATCACGATTCCGAATGACCGTTTGCTACAAACGATCGATCGCCGGACGCCACTGCTTGAAACCTTCAAGATTGCCGATGATGTACTGCGCCAAGGAGTACAAGGTATCTCTGAGTTAATTACCGAACACGGCCTTATTAACCTCGACTTTGCTGACGTAAAGGCTATCATGAGTAACGCTGGAAGCGCCCTGATGGGTATAGGACGTGCCAGCGGCGACAACCGTGCCGTCCAGGCAGCTCAGCAGGCAATTGAGTCACCGCTTATCGAAGTTTCCATCGATGGCGCGAAGGGCGTACTCTTCAATGTGACGGGTGGTTATGACATGAGCATGAGCGAAATCCAAGAAGCAGCCGAAATCATTACCAGCGCTGTATCACCAGATGCCAATATTATCTTTGGTGCGACACTGAAGCCTGACCTCGAAGATGAATTAATTATTACGGTTATCGCGACCGGCTTTGACTCGGCTTACTTCCAGGAGCCAGTTATTGAATCCAGCGAGCAACAGCCAGTTCGACAAGAGGTTGCTCCAGTAACTGAGGCGGCTGTTAGTGACATTGATCTGACGCTTGATCATTCTGAGGCGGCAGCTATGTTTGCCGAAGAAAGTACGAATGATATTTGGAACCAACCAACTGAACAGGAAGAAGAATCGGACACGCCCGCCTTCCTGCGCCGCCGCAAAAAGAAGAATAAAAAATCTGACGATTAGAGAGTAACCTGATGACACAATATAAAATTGGGGACAGCCGGGTTATCGAATCGCGCGAAGTGAGTGACGGCATTACGATTCGTCGCCGCCGTGAGACACCGGACGGTCAGCGGTTTACGACCTATGAACGCATCGAAAAACCAAATCTGGCCGTCGTTAAAAAAGACGGCACCCGGGAGTTATTCGATCGGGACAAACTTGCCACGGCTATCCGTCGTTCAGTCGGAAAATTCTTTAGCTCTGAAGTGGAAGTCGAAGAGATGATTAACAAGATCGAAGATGAGTTGTATGGCATCGGTGAAAATGAAATCAGCTCTCGACAAATCGGTGACAAAGTTCTCGACGAGCTGGCGGGACGAAACGAAGTGGCCTATGTTCGTTTTGCAAGTGTGTACCATGAGTTTAAGACGCTTGACGACTTCGTCCAGATTCTTGAGCAGCGCCGTCAGCAAAAACAAGAACAAGCGGACTAATCGATGATAGTTCGGGTGGTTTATAAGGACAACAGCGATCATGCGCGGGCCGTGCTTGATTTTCTGCGGGATTTTGAGCACCAGACTGGCCACAAGCTGGAAACAGTTGACCCTGATACGAGTAGCGGCAGCTCTTTTTGCCGTACGTATGACATTATTGAATACCCGACGATGATTGCAACTGATAATAACGGGCTACTCCTTGATACGTGGCGTGGTCTTCCGCTGCCAACGATCAGTGAAGTTAGCTACTATGCTCAGTAGCGCCGCTAAAGTCTTATTTAGCAAAGCCCCGAATGCCGAAGCACGCTTCAATAAGTGGATATTCGGTACAATGCTCATCGCTGGCATATGCGCGCTCATAGCGGCACTGGTGCTTTCGATTGAAAAAGTGCACCTGCTCCAAGACCCGGGAGCCAAACTATCCTGCAGTTTTAACCTGGTCCTGAATTGTTCAACCGTGATGCAGACGCCGCAGGCAAGTGTCCTCGGCTTTCCCAACTCATACATCGGACTAATTGCTTATTCTATGGTGATAGTCATCGCGGTTGTCGGCTTGCTCGGTGCCAAACTGGCTCGAGCATTCTGGGTAGAAGTGAACGCTGGGTACCTCCTCGGCGTCATGTTCGCGTACTGGCTTTTTTTCCAGAGCGTGTTTGTCATCCAGGTGCTGTGTCCGTGGTGTTTGATTGTCACGTTTACGACCACGCTCATATTTGCCAGCATGACGCATTACAATTTACGCAAAAATATTTTCAATCTGAAAAGTGCGCAGAATGATAAAGTACAGGCTTTCCTGAAAAAAGGCTATCACCAGCTCATTGTTGCCAGCTGGGTCGTGCTAATGATCGCTCTGGTCTTTGTTAAATTCGGCGCCGACCTCTTTGCATAGTCAAATCAGGTATTGACTAAGTAAAGATTTATTGGTGTAATATTCGGATGAGCGAACAATTCTCGTTTGACCGCCATATCGAAGATGGCGAACCTAAAGCAGTACTCTATGACAATGGTCCTATTGTGCGTGGCGGGTTGTATCTGATTGACACCGAGCGACCAATCGGTGTGCCGCACGTGGATGATGAATTAAGGAGCCGGCGCGTCGAAGCCTATAACGTCGCTAGCATTGTTGTGAGTGGCGAGTACCGCTACATTGTCCGTGAGGTCACTGGACCCGATCAACCAGATATATATACGGTCGTCGCGAGTGTCGAGCCGGAAATTACGATCGGTATTGCGCCAGGTGAGACGACCGATCTTGGCGACGGGCGAGTCCTGATTACACTCGATATCGAAAGTAGCAAACTGTATATCTATACCGAAAATCCCGACCCACGTGGGAAGGACCGTCTAAAAGCGCATATCCTTAAAGAACCGCATATTGATTTCGCGGACTACAGCACCGACGACCCCGAATATACTTGAGTGGCTTGGCGCTTTTATCATGAGGGTGCTATAATTTTCATAGACGAACCATATTTGGTATAGCGGTTATCAGCCGTGAAAGTCGATTGGGAAGAACGGCACGAGGCTTACTAGAACCCGACGCGTACGCTGCGATAAAGCGATCAATCAAGCGCTGAAAGAACACTTCTTTTGGAAACGAGATGGTACCATCCGTGAAAACGGATTCTCGTAGTCAAAATAAGTGTTTTTTATTTATCAAAAAATCTAGGAGAATGTATGAAATTTCAAGCGAACAGCCGCCGTCGGGCACTCGAGTACGAGAAAGCACTCGTAGAGTACTGGAAAGAACATAAAACGTTTGAGAAATCGGTCGACCAGCGGCCAGTCGAGAATTCATATGTGTTTTACGATGGCCCGCCGTTCATTACGGGTGTGCCACACCACGGCACGCTACTGAGCTCGGTCGTTAAGGATGCCGTGCCGCGCTACCAGGCGATGAAAGGCAAGCACGTCGAGCGTGTCTGGGGATGGGACTGTCATGGACTGCCGGCTGAAAACTTTACCGAGAAAAAGCTGGGCATCACTGATCGCCATGATATCGGTACCAAAATCAGCCTCGAAGAGTATATTACGACGGCCCGCGAGAACATGATAGAGACGGGTGATCTATGGGAGAATACCATCGATCGTATCGGTCGCTGGGTCGACTTCAGGGGTGCCTACAAGACCATGGACAAGAAGTACATGGAGAGTATTTGGTGGGCCTTCAAGACGCTGTACGAAAAAGGTAAGATTTATGAAGGCGAAAAGGTCCTGATGTACGACACGCAGTGGGCAACGCCGCTCAGCAAAGCTGAAGTGACGATGGATGCTGGCGCGTATCAGGATGTAACCGACCCAAGTGTGTATGTAAAATTTCGCTTATTTGATCATAACGATATGCTGGAAGACGGAGAGGAACCGTACGAGCAGCCGAAGACTTATCTACTAGCGTGGACAACCACGCCTTGGACGTTGCCAGCGAATACAGCTCTTGCGCTGAACAAAGATGTTACGTACGCGAAAGTAGAATATAACGATGAGTGGATAATTGTCGCCAAGGATGCGGTTGAACGGGTTTTTCAAGACGAGAAACATCAGCCGCTCGATTATAAGATTGTTGAAGAAATCAAGGGCGACGAATTACGCGACTTAGGTTACGAACCGCTCTTTGTTGATCGTGGAGAGAATGCGCACAGCATTTGGCATGCTGACTATGTCACCACAGAATCCGGTACGGGTATTGTTCACCTCGCGCCAGCTTATGGCGAAGAAGACTTTGTGCTGGCTAGAGAAAAGAATATCCCGGTGGTTCATGTCATTGATGACTACGGTAAATATACGGAAGGTGAGTGGGAAGGTCTGGACGTGTGGGAGACGAATAAGCAGATCGCCAAGACGCTGCTTGAGCGTGGTGTCGTCTGGAAGATTGACTACATCCGTCATGAATATCCGCACAATCCCCGCACCGGCCACCGATTGATGTACCGGGCGCACCCAAGTTGGTTCTTTGATATTGATGGTCAACGGGCTGAAATGCTTGAATGGAACAATGAAGGCATCACGTGGTTTCCTGAGCACATAAAACACG
Source organism: Candidatus Saccharimonadota bacterium (assembly GCA_030445265.1). Lineage (GTDB taxonomy): Bacteria > Patescibacteriota > Saccharimonadia > Saccharimonadales > Saccharimonadaceae > Microsaccharimonas. Next base: position 619,635 of record JAUCSC010000001.1, on the reverse strand, counting down.
GTCGCTTCCAGAAAACAGTCGAAAGCGCGCCTGACTGGAACTTATCTCGTGACCGCTTCTGGGCAACGGCTATGCCAGTCTGGAAAGGAACGGATAGTGACGGCAATGAACACGTTAAAGTCATTGGTAGTTATGCTGAACTGAAAGATCTTTCCGGTGTTGAGCTCGAAGATTATCATCGGCCGTGGATCGACGAGGTAGAATTTGATCTTGACGGCGTTCACTACAAGCGAATCGACAAAGTGCTCGATGGCTGGTTTGAAAGCGGTAGCATGCCGTTCGCGCAGTTCCATTATCCGTTTGAAAACGTCGAAAAGTTTGAAAAAAACTTCCCCGGTGACTTCATTGCCGAGTACGTAGGTCAGGTCAGGGCGTGGTTCTATTATTTGCACGCGGTCAACGTCGGACTATTTGGTAAGAACGCCTTTAAAAATGTTATCGTGACTGGTAACGTCGCCGGCAACGACGGCTTTAAGATGAGTAAAAGCCGAGGTAACTTCACTGATCCGAATGAACTGATGGATGAGTATTCGGCTGACTCACTCCGCTTCTTGTTGCTCTCAAGTCCGCTGCTTAATGGTGAAGACTTTGCCCTGAAGGACCGAGAAGTGGGTGACGTGGCGCGCAAGCTGAGTATGGTCTGGAATATGTATGACTTCTTTACGATGTATGCTGATGTCGACGGTTGGGAATGGAACGGTGAGCTCGATGACCCACTTGAAAGCTTGAAGAATCCGCTCGATCGCTGGATCGTCAGCCGCGTCCATAAGCTGACGCAGGAAATTGAAGAAAATATGGACGGTTACGATATTCCGAGCGCCATGAAACCGATCCTGCCGTTTATCGACGACGCCAGCAACTGGTACGTTCGCCGGTCACGTCGACGTTTTTGGAAAAGTGAAGATGACGGTGACAAAAATGACGCGTACCGTACATTGCACTACGTGCTAGTACGGCTGGCTATGGTGCTGGCACCGTTTACGCCATTCATGTCGGAAGAGCTTTATCAGAAGCTGACGGGCGGTGAAAGCGTGCATCTCTTGGATTGGCCGGAAGCCGGTGCAATTGATAATGCTGTGCTAGAAGAGATGAACCAGGTACGGGATTATGTCAATCAAGCTCTTAGTATCCGTGCCGCTGAACGGCTCAAGATTCGGCAGCCACTGGCAAGCGTAACGGTACCGCAGCTTGGCCAAGCTGTTTCATTTGAGGATGTGCTTATTGATGAGCTGAATGTGAAGGCGGTCAACGTCGGCGAGGTATTGTCGCTTGATTTAACGATTACCCCAGAGCTTCGGCGCGAAGGCCTGGCGCGGGAAGTAATCCGCTTTGTGCAAAATGCCCGTAAGGACGCTGGGCTCCAGGTCGATGACCGTATCGCACTGAGCCTGCTGACAGGTGATGAGGAGCTTCGCCAAGCTATCGAGGAACATCACGAGACGATTGCAGCCGAGACACTTGCTAGTACCATCAGTGAAAATTCATATAGCTACCAGACAACGGTCAAAGTCGAAGGCAACGAATTGACGGTCTCGCTCGAGAAGGTAGCGTAGTGGAGCTGAGTGATGAACAATTTGACGCCCTCATCACGAGAGCGATGAATGAACTGCCCCAGGAGTATATCAAGGGCCTCGATAATGTCGCTATCGTTATGGCGGACGAGCCTGATGAACACCAGCGTGCCTCAACTCATGTCAGAGAAAATGGTCTTCTCCTCGGACTCTATCAAGGCATACCGTTGACGCACCGTGGTGGAGGTTACAACTTAGTCCTGCCGGATAAGATTACGCTATTCAAGCACGCGCTTCTGCAGATCTCATATAATCCAGAATCCTTATTTGAGAATATCAAGCGGACGCTGTGGCACGAGATCGCTCATTACTACGGGCTTGATCACGCCCGTATGGACTTTTTGGAGTCGAAGCACCGGGGTCGTACCGAATAATTTGAAGAAACGGTTATGGTATACTAAAGGGTAAGCTAACACTATCTGTGGAGGTAGACGGCCAGCTATGATTGTCACACTACGAGCAAAACGAGTGCGAATGCTACCACTGCTATTGCTCCTTTTCCTATCGATAGTGGCCGCACTTATCTGGAATCTTATTCAAAGCTATCGTGTTGGTGCCCTTGTGCCGGAAGTGGTCGGCGGTGTCGTTCGGACGCTCGACCGCGCACTCACTAGTACGCAGGCTCAGCCATCACCGACATCAAATAATAGCAAATCACCAGCCAAGACGACGACCAGCGGGAATAGTAGCTCCAAAACGCCGGCAACTGATTCGGCGACTCCATCAACCTCCGAAACAGTCATCTATGAGCCGATTGAAATCAACCCAGAGAGTGGGGAAGTCCTGGCGATGGCAACATTTAGACCATCGGTCCTGTCCCAAGCGTCTCAAAACTCGGATAATACAAATAGTAATGTTGCGTATGCATTCGAGACAGGTTCTCGAGCGACCAGCAGTATGCCCCTCATTAGTAGCAGTGAAGAAGGTTGGCAGTTATTCGGTATTGCGTGGTATTGGTGGGCTATTAGCGGCTCGCTTGTGTGTCTTGGCATATGGTTCCGTGCTCAGTTCAAACGCATTTCCTTGCTCAAGAAAACAAGCAGCTAAACAGGGGCTGCATAGGCCGCTCTTTACTTCTTGCCTCGCCTCTGTTAAAATGAACAATTGATTGTTAAGTAACAAAGGAACTATCAATGGTAAAAGCAGTCGTTAAGGTCGGTGGCAAGCAATATCTTGTGACCGAAAAAGAGACCCTTCTGGTGGACCGCCTCCAAGAAGGAATTAAAGAGCTCACTCTCGATGCAATGCTGGTAATCGATGGCGATAAAACGACCGTCGGCACACCAACTGTCAAAGGCATCAGCGTGACTGCAACGGTGGTAGAGGACCTGGTAAAAGGTGACAAAATCCGCGTGATTCGCTACAAATCAAAGAAGCGTGTTCATAAGGAAAACGGTCACCGTCAACAGTACTCACGGATTCAGATCGGTTCGATCAAATAACATTCTCCCCGCTCAAGTAGCGGGGTTTTTGTTTATGCTCATGCTATAATGATGAAAATGAGCAAGAAGGGAACAAACACGTGCCTGTAGTCATTGCGGTGACAAATCAAAAAGGGGGAGTAGGAAAAACGACGACAGCCATCAACCTGGCGTTTTTCCTCGCGAAAGCTGGTAAGAAGACGCTCCTCATTGATTTTGACCCCCAAGGTAATGCCACCAGTGGGCTCGGCGTGAATAAGCAGACCTTATCGTATGGTATTGCGGATGTGGTGATGGGCAGGGCGACGCTCGAACAGGCCATTCTCCCGACAAAGTATAAGGATCTTTCCTTGGCACCAACCACGTCGCTGCTGGCCAATACCGAAGTCGAGCTGGCGCAGTCCGATAAACGTTTTTCACGCCTCAAAGTAGCTATTGAAAAGACTGGCGACCGCTTCGATATTATTATCATCGATAGCCCACCAAGCCTGAGCCTTTTGACCGTCAATGGATTGATTGCCGCTAAATATGTCCTGCTGCCCGTACAGACCGAGTTTTATGCTCTTGAAGGACTCGGGCAACTGCTCGAGACCATGAAGCTGGTCCGTAAGGCTATGAACCCAACCCTGGAGTTACTTGGCGTGCTGCCAACCATGCTCGACAGCCGTACGACGCTCAGTACGCAGGTACATGAGGAAATTAAACGCCATTTTCCAGAAAAAGTGTTCACGACGACTATTCCGCGTAACATACGGTTAGCCGAAGCACCCAGTCATGGACTACCTGTTGGTATGTATGATAAATTTTCCAAAGGCTCGCGTGCTTATAAGGCACTTGCGAAGGAGGTGATTGAACGTGTCAGCTAAAAAAGGACTTGGCCGCGGTTTTGAGTCGTTGATCCCCGTCGATCTACTGGATGATAGCTTTGATCCAACAGCAAAACAGGACGAGAAGGTAAGCCAACTGAGGGAGTTAAAGCTCGACAGTATTCAAGCTGATCCCGAGCAGCCGCGTCGAGTCTTTGATCAATCAGCTATTGAAGAGCTAGCCGACTCCATTAAAGAGCATGGTCTGTTGCAGCCAATTGTTGTGATTCCTAAGGGCAGCGGCTATATGATTGTGGCTGGGGAGCGGCGCTATCGAGCCGCTAGTTCACTGGGCCTTGCGACAATCCCCGCCATTATTCGGACCTTATCGGCCCAGCATAAACTTGAGCTATCGCTGATAGAGAATCTCCAGCGGCGCGACTTGAGCGCTATTGAGACGGCCACGGCCTACGCCAAGCTGCGAGATCAGTTCAATCTGACGCTGGAGCAAATCGCGAAACGGGTCGGCAAGAAATCAATTAGTGCCGTCAGTAATACGATGCGGCTTCTGAAGCTGCCGAATGCAGCTCGCCAGGCTATCGCCGAGGGGTCACTAACTGAGGGCCAAGCCCGGCCGCTTATTGGCCAGTCTCCTGAGTTTATCGAGAACATCCTTCCGCGTATTATCAGTGAAGAATGGAGTGCCCGGCGTGTGGAGCAGTACGTCGTCAATGCCAAGAAAGACACTTCCGTCGAAGCCAAGAGCTCCGTGAACGAGCATCTGTATCAAGCACGCCGCGAGCGACTTGCCTCACGCCTGTCGACTGATGTTGCCATCCGTACGAATAATCACGGCTCTGGTCAGATCGTTATTAAGTTTAGGGACGAAGACGATCTCCAGCGTCTTGAAGAACTCCTCGGTTCATAAAAAAAGCGTAGGCGCTACGCGCCTAGAACGTTCGAATGAGATTGAACGGATAGATGCGAACGCCAACTGGTCCGACGACATCGTATAGTGGAATGGTGCCAAGGCCGTTACGTGAGTCGAGCGAGAAACTACCTTCTCTGTTATCGCCACTCACAAAAATCTCATCTTTAGGAACAATCGTATCTACCGTGCCGCTGGTAAAGCTCTTTGGTTCACCATGAAAGGCGTCATCGGGATTGAATCCATTGGGGTGATCGGTATTGTAGACGGTATATTTTCCTTCTTTCAAGACGACACGTTCACCAGGGAAGGCGATGACTCGTTTGACGATATATTCATCGTCAAGGCCGCTACCGAGCAAAGGATTGTGAAAGACGATGACATTACCGCGGTCGGGGACGTATTGTTTATTCTGTATCTTTGCCCACGTCACGACCGTTCGGTTAACAATCAATCGGTCATTAGTATGAAGCGTCGGCTCCATACTTGGTCCAAAAACGTTATAACTACGGAAAACGAAGGCATTGATAAAAAGCGTGCCGATAATGACACAAATAATGAAGAAAATAATTCCGAGCACGTCCTTTAAGAAGGGGTGACGTGTAAAAAACGATGCTTCCATTAGAGGTTATTATACTGCCATTAGCGGATAAAAGATATAAAGTGCTTATATTTATGCCTTTATTGATAAGGTAAAATTCGGTATAGTAGGATGAGTATTTATGAGAAATGATCGTCCATCCATTGACGGGTTTGTGCCACGTCGACCCGGGAGCCGTCTTGGTGAACTCCATGACACTAAGCGTGCCGAACAGCGAGCCGAGTCATTTGACCGCCCGCTTCACAGCGGCGACAATGTCCAAGCTATCGCCGGGCAGCAGCGACCCCAGCAGATACTCGGTCGGTCCGATATTGATGAATCACTGCGTCAAATCGATACCGGAGAGCAGCCAAAGAAGCTATCCCGTCGCGAGCGAAAACGCCTCAAGCGCCAGACGAAGCCACACTCTAACACTCGGCGCGCCGTAAAATGGGCCAGTATCCTCCTCGTTATATTCTTGATTCTCGCTGGGGCCTACGTCGCGTGGCGGGTGGTATTTGCCAGCGGGAATATTTTTAAGGGCAATATTCTTGATTTAGTCCAGAACCAGCCACTGAAAGAAGACGCCAATGGCCGCAGCAACTTCTTGATACTCGGTACGTCCGAAGACGATCCAGGGCACGAAGCTGGCTTTTTGACAGACTCGATGATGGTTATGAGCATTGACCAAGATAAAAAAGATGTTTTTATGGTCAGTATCCCACGCGACTTATACGTTGATTACGGCATGGATTGTGCTCCGGGCTCAGCAGGCAAGATAAATGCGTTCTTTATCTGCGTCAACGAAGAAGACAGTACGGAAGCAGAGGACGAGCGTCTGGCACAGACCCGTGCGTTCGTCGGTGATATTGTCGGACTTGATATTCAGTATGCCGTGCATGTTAATAATACGGTGATTAAGGACGCGGTCAATGCGGTTGGCGGCGTTGATGTCGATGTCCAAGGCTCAAATGGTGACCCCGGTATTCTCGACCGGAACTTTGACTGGCGCTGCCGATATAAGTGTTATCTGGTGAAATACGAAAATGGCGTCCATCATCTTGACGGCGAACACGCACTCTTCCTCGCCATGGCGCGCGGCGACGTCGCGCCGACCTATGGGCTTGGTAATTCAAACTTCGACCGAGAAAAAAATCAGCAGAAAATCATCATTGCTCTCAAAGAAAAAGCAGTATCAACGGGTACGCTGACCAATCTTGGTGCAGTCACCGGGTTGATTGAAGCACTTGGCAATAACCTCAGGACGAATATCGAGACCAAGGAGATCCGGACGCTCATGCAGCTCGGCCAGGATATTAACTCGAAGAATATTCAGACGATTAGCCTTATGGATGAAGAAAATCCTGTTGTCACGACCGGTATGTACAATGGGGCAAGTATCGTTCGTCCGATAGCTGGCTTGTTTGACTACAGCGATATACAGGCCTTCTTGAAAGAGCAATTATCAAGTGATCCCGCCGTTCGCGAAAAAGCTGAGATCAGCGTCTATAACGGCAGCGGCGTACCGGGTGTTGCACTCGAAGAAGCGAATAAACTTGAAGATGAAGGCTTACGGATCGACGTCATTGAAAACGCGCCAGCGGGAACATACGCGGCAGTGACTATTTACCAGATAACGGCCGACAAGCCGGCTACTGCTGAGAAGCTCAAGAGTATCTTCGGCGTTACGCCCGTAACGACCAAGCCGCCGTTTGAAGTATCGTCAACGTCCGATTATGCGGTTGTCCTCGGTAAGGCACGCGAGTAGACCGCTTTAACGGCGTGATATAATAAAAACACCTATGGATTTATTGAAAATGGTGAAGGGACGTTCTTGGTTGAACGAAGCAATCTACACGGCTTTGAATATTATTCTCGCTGTCGCTATATTGGTCGTCATCCGCTTCACCGACTCAATTCTGCTTGGCATGCTCTTATTCCTGCTCAGCAAGTGGCGCGTTCTCGCCGTCCGGCCGCGTTTTTGGTTTGTTAATATCCAAGCAAATCTCGTCGATATTATTGTTGGACTCAGCTATGTCTTGACGCTATTCGCAATCAACGCTGCACCAATTGAGGATGTTCGACAGATCGTTCTCCTGTCGCTGACAGCACTGCTGTATATCGGTTGGTTACTGCTTCTCAAGCCAAAATCTAAGCGGATTTATGTCGTCGTGCAAGCTGGTGTTGCGCTACTGCTCGGTGTCTCGACGCTATTTAGTATTTCTTTTGCATGGCCCGTATCAGTCGTGGTCCTTATTATGTGGTTGATTGGGTATGCCACCGCCCGTCACGCCCTCAGTAGTTATGACGAGAGCCATCTTTTGCTCATGAGTCTGATATGCGGGTTAGCCTTGGCAGAAATTGGCTGGGTGGCGTATCACTGGACGATTGCCTATGCTATTCCATTTACCGATGAATTACTGCTGCCGCAGGTAGGGGTGATTGCGCTGCTTCTGGGATTTGTAGGATACAAAGCCTATGATTCATTCCACCATCACCAGAAGATCCGTCCAATTGATATTATCCTGCCGACTTTATTCAGTGTCAGCGTCGTTATCGTACTGCTGATATTCTTCAATAGTTCCGGATCGGCTATATAGTTTTTTGAAAAAGGAGGCCATAGCCAAGTGTCGTCAGATGCTTAAGCTGGTTCTGCTTGGCAAAATGAATAATTGCTTCGTGTTGCCGTGGGTCAGCTTCGAGGATGACATGACCTTGAGACGCTAACGCAACATGTGTTTGTGTGATGAGCTTCTTGATGAGAGCGAGACCGTTATCGCCAGCAAATAACGCCGCGGTTGGCTCATGATCGGTATCTCGGGAACGCTCCCAAGATTCGTCAACGTAGGGAAGATTGGCGATGATGACATCGGCGGTGTAGGGGTACTGGGCCAAAAGGTCGCTCCGAAGAGTCGTCACATCGGCCTTACATTGCTTGATGTTGCGTTCGGCGACGGTCAAGGCATGACGGCTATTGTCGATGAGGGTGACGTCATAGTGGGGAAATTCGAGTTTGGCGGTAATGCCAAGGCAACCGGAACCAGTGCCCACGTCGACAAGTTGTTCGGAGATCGTTAACAATGATTCGGACTTTGGCTGAACCTCTCGGAGCAATTCGATCAAGGCCTCAGATTCGGGGCGGGGGATGAGCGTCGCTGTCGTCACCATAAAGCGGCGGCCGTAGAATTCCTTGTGGCCGATAATGTAGGCCACAGGGACATGCTCGAGACGAAGTTCGAGGCGGGCGTTGGCAATTTCATATTCACGGTCGGTCATTCGTGTTTCAGGATGGGCATGTAGAAAGCTCCGTGGCTGCTTTACGGTATGCGCTAGGATGATTTCACTATCAAGGCGGTAGGAAGCAATGCCCACGTCCTTTAGTTCTTTGCGAGCTTCGGCCAGCCAAGTTTCGTATTTAGGCGGATTTGATGGCAAGTTCGCGTTCATACGCTTGTAGGTTCTCCACCAGATCATCAATTGAGCCACCAAGGGCGGCGGGAATATTACTACGACTATAGCCGATGCGGTGATCGGTAATACGATCCTGCGGGAAGTTGTAGGTACGGATTTTTTCAGAACGATCACCTGAGCCAATCAGGCTACGGCGTTCACTGGCAAGTTTCGCATTTTCAGCGTCAATTTTTTGTTGCAGAAGACGGCTGCGGAGGACACTCATGGCCTTATCTTTATTTTTCAGCTGTGATTTCTCGTCCTGATTCGTCACCACCATGCCGCTAGGGATGTGGGTGATACGAACGGCGCTGTCGGTGGTGTTCACTGATTGGCCGCCGTGGCCACTTGCCCGGTAAATGTCGATGCGAAGATCACTCGGACTAATCTCGATATCGGTTTCTTCTGCTTCCGGTAGAACGGCGACCGTCACGGTACTGGTGTGAATACGGCCTTGTGATTCCGTTGCTGGGACACGTTGGACACGGTGAACTCCAGATTCGAACTTCAGCCGTGCATACGGTGCGTCGCCCTTGACACTGAAAACAACTTCTTTGTAGCCACCAGTATCGTTGGCACTTTCACTGATCAGCTCCGTCCGTAGTCGATTGGTCTCGCAGTAGCGGAGGTACATACGGTACAGCTCGGCGGCAAACAGGCTGGCTTCATCGCCACCAGCGCCGGCCCGTATCTCAATGATCACATTTTTTTCGTCATTCTTGTCCTTTGGCGCCAGCATGGCGAAGAGGTCATTTTCCAGGGTTTCCAGGCGAGCTTCGGTCTCGGCGACTTCGGAGCGAGCGAGCTCGGCGAGCTCATCGTTCCCACTTGTCAGCTCTTTGGCCTCAACGAGCTGCGCCTCCAGTGAAGCGCGTTCGTTCGCTTTAGCTAGCAGCGTATCAAGCTCCATGAACCGCTTATTTTTCGTACTATAGTCAGGATCGCTGTAGGCATCAGGGCGCGCTAAGAAGCTGCTGAGCGCATCGCGTTCAGCTTGTAGTTCGGTCGTATCGATATGTAATTTCGGCATTTCACTCCTTATCCTATCTTCATTGTACAAAAAAAGAGACTATTCTTTAAGATAATCTCTTTTGGGCCGTCGCTATTTGTCAGATTTACGAGTTTTTGCGGCGCTGGCTTTTTTAGCTTTGTTCGCCAGTTGAGATTTGCGCGCGTCGGCTGCTGCTGCACGATTTTTAAATCGGTCAACGCGTCCTTCGGTGTCGATGATCTTCTCTTCACCAGTGAAGAAGGGGTGAGAGGCACTCGAAATGTGTACTTTTACGAGAGGGTACTCGTTGCCATCTTCCCATTTAATCGTTTCGGTGGTGTTTACCGTTGACTGTGTCAAAAAGGCAAAACTAGCTGTATCGTCCTTAAAGACGACAGGGCGGTAGTCACTAGGGTGTAAGTTGCTCTTCATAATCTGAACCATTGTAACGGTTTTTTTAGCTTTTGTCAAAGGCAGTAAAGCGACCTCAACCGTGATTAATTGATTCCTCAATCTTGCCCGCGAACTGACATAGGTTTACTATGGTTTCCATGACAGAGCGCTTACGATATGAGAATTACGATGACGGCATAATACTTCGCATACCAGACGAGGTGATGGAGAAGGTCATCGATAGTGAGACTTTGCTTCGCACATTCAGTTTGCCAGCAAAACAGCGTGTAGTGAATTTTGAAAGCAAGGGCCAAGAAGGCGCCAATATTACACTCAACTATACCAAAGCAGGCAGTATGAGAGACCATGTGGTAAGAGGAAATGCTTTTACTCAACTTACCAAAGTATCGACTGAGGTTGCTTCACTGGTACCATATGATTTGGAAGACCCAGCGCTCAACGTGAATATGAGTAGGGAGTACATTAATGCTGGCGACCGCTTAGGGATGTCGGCTGAACTTGCGTGGCCAGAATTAGCCGATCAAGACATTCAGCAAGTTGCAACGGATGCAATGCGTAGCAGCGCAGTTAATTTACGCTATGCGTCGCGGCGCATAATTCCAAGCCTCGTTTATGCGTTGGTAAGTCGTTCCGAAGGCATTACGCTTGAGACGAATCCCGCCGGAAGCTGTAGTTTAGATACAGACGGTATGCATTATGACCCAGAAGCATCAAAAGTAGAGCTATATGCTCATAATCTCTATGCACGGGAAATGCAATTGATTTGCCTCAGTGGTCTTGTAGCAATTGCTCGAGCGTAGTCTTCAATGCTACAGCGATGTCCAGGCGCGCCAGCCATTCGTACTGTCGTAACCGGCACCGTTTCCTGCTGAACCGGCCAGTACGTTCACACAGGTACTCAGGCTTAGCCAAACATCGGTGGCGGTATATTCCTTCACTGACCCTGACGCATTTGATGACACGTAAAACTTTTTCCCGCTTTTGCTAACGGCCAGGACGGCAAAATCAGTACCTGGGCTTGAAGAGCTGGTGCAGTTTAGGAGTTGGTATGGTTTGGTAATATCATACGCATTTTTAGAAATATTTATTTTAAATGCAGCTCCGAGGCTTAAGGTGCCGCCGAATGGATACGTGTCATTATCGACTTTATATAGTTCGTATTTCTTTGCGATATTAGTAAGATCGCTTTGTACTGCCGTATCGTTAGCGCGGCTTTGGATACCGTTATAAGCCACGACCGTGATAGCGGCCAGAATACCGATGACGACGATAACAATCAGCAATTCGACGATGGTGAAACCGGATTGTTTATTTTTAGCCCACATTGATGTTTGTAGTATAGCAAAAAGTTAAATGAAGAGGAGCATTCTTATGTCGTGCGACGAACAAAATTTTTCATATCGTTAGTGCTGTTCGCCCACGGGGCACGCTGAGTGTAATGTTTGAAGGTGGCAGGAACACCTGGATGTGCCTCGAAGAGCTTGGTGCTTTAAAGAAAAAATATTTAAGCACTGATATTGAGACAAAGATTGGCTTGGGGCAAGCGTCCTTTGTTGAAGCAAAGCAGACGTACACCAAAGACGAGTTCTGATATGAATAGGCAAGTCGTACGAGCGACACTTTCGGGTTCTTTCCATAAGGATAGGGAAGGACTGCTTGATATTTATACTGAATTGATAACCTGCGGCTGTCAGGTACTGTCGCCGCACCGCCTGGACTTCGATAGCGCAGCGACGCTGTTCGTTTGCGATAGGGCAGAGCATGGTATGTCAGAACTTGAACTGGAAAATCACCACCTAGTGAGCATTAAACAGTCAAATTTCACCGGCCATTCCAGATACCCCAGACCCCGCTCCCAGCTAGTGGTATAAGTATATTACTTAAAGGAGCGGTCGATGGCAGTCAATGTTACTTTCATTATCGGTAATGGATTAGATTTATCTCTAAATTTAGAAACAAAATACGAAGACTTTTACAAGTTTGTAAAAACTAACGTTCTTCACCCCGAAAATCGAATATATGGTGAAATTAATAACGATCCTAAGACATGGTCAGATTTCGAAACTGCCCTCGGGCAATACACATTTGGGTTGAAAAACCTCCCAGCGGATAAGAAGAAACAAGCCACATTAACATTGCATGAGGAGCTTGATGAAATAAGAAAAGATTTAGCTCAATACCTACTCGAACAAGAGGCAATCAACAATGAGCTACCAGACAAATACAAATTTCGCTTTACCGCTTCAGGTTTTTATGAAGAATTAAGTCCTGAGTTGAGAGATATCATCACAAGCTACCTATCCGATAAACCCGTGTACATTAATTTTATAACACTGAACTATACGGATACATTGGAGAAAATAATAAATGGCGTCGAAATAAATCCTAATTATGGTTATAGATTCAGGCAACCGCAACATATACATGGAAATTTATACGAAGATCTAACGCTTGGTGTAAGTGACGAATCACAACTATACGACGGTATGCCACAGCAAGAAAAAGATGATTTGATCAAGGAAGCATTAATTGCATCGAGATATGACGGATCTCTTAAAAAGTTATCAACGACCATAACCGCCAGCTCTTTGATAGTATTTTACGGAACGTCTATAGGGAGTACTGACAAGTATATATGGGAACAAATTATAAACTGGCTCTTCGCTCGTAAGGGCCATATAATCATACACCGATACGACGATACTTTTTTAGATAGCGTTAGGCTATCAAGGCGCAACCATAACGACTATATTCGTAAGGCACAAAATAGCTTATTAGATCATGCAGACTTATCGGAAGAACAAAAAAATAGTGTCAGGCCACAAATATTTGTGATCCATAATACGACAAAATTATTCACCGGCGACTGATCATTTAGATATACCATGGAATGACTTTGTGAGTTCTCTAGTAAACTGCCGGCACGTCTCTAGCAGAATTGTATTTAATCTGTTAAAATAACCAAGTAACAATTTTTAATGACACAACCCTCCGCATTACTCCTGGTAAATCAGGGCGCAGGGTGAGGAACAAGGAGTACTAACATGGCAGTTACTGTCGATATTAAGGCATTGCTCGAAGCCGGTGTTCACTTTGGACACAAAACGAGCCGTTGGCACCCTAAGATGGCGCCGTACATTCACTCAAAGCGTCAAGATAGCCATATCATTGACTTGACCAAGACCGTCGAAGGTCTTGATAAGGCGTTGCCATACCTGACAAAGGTAGCGGCGAGTGGCAAGAAAATTTTATTCGTTGCAACCAAAAAGCAGACAAAGGACGTTGTCCGTGAAGCTGCCGAAAAGCTCGGCCAGCCGTATATGACTGAGCGTTGGCTCGGTGGGACACTTACCAACGTCTTGACCGTTTCTCAGCAAGTGAAGAAGCTGCTCGACCTCGAAAAGCGAATGGCATCAGGTGATCTTGAAAAGCGCTACAGCAAACTTGAAGTTCAGCGTTTCCAAGAAGAAATCGAAGCTTTGAATGAAAAGTATAGCGGTATCAAGGACCTCGACGGCAAACCAGGTGCACTTTTCCTGATCGATGTTATCGGTGATATCAATGCAATCAAAGAGGCTAAGACAATCGGCGTACCGGTTGTCGCCGTTGTTGACACGAACGCTGACCCATCACTCGTTGACTATGTGATTCCAGGTAACGACGATGCGATCAAGGGCGTCAAGCTCCTACTCGACTATGTTTCTGAAGCAATCACGGAAGGCATCAACGCCAGCAAGCCAGCCGATAAGCAAGGGGAGGAATAGGAACGATGGCAGTATCAATCGATGATATTCGCAAACTCAAAGAACTGACTGGTGTCGGCCTGACTGACGCCAAGACGGCACTCGTCGAAGCGGAAGGTGACTTTGATAAGGCACTTGAAGCCATGCGCAAAAAGGGCCTAACCCGCGCTGAAAAGAAAGCTGACCGTGAAGCCCGCGAAGGCGTTATCGACAGCTATGTCCATAGTGGCCGTATCGGTGTCCTCGTTGAAGTGAACTGTGAGACTGACTTTGTCGCTCGTACTGACGGCTTCAAGGAATTTGCCCACGAAATCGCTTTGCAGGTCGCGGCAATGTCACCTCAGTACATCTCGGAAGCCGACATTCCAGCCGATGAGCTGGAGCGTGTCCGCAAAGAAGCACAAGAGCGCGTTGAAGCCGAGGGCAAACCGGCTGATATCGCCCAAAAGATTGTTGACGGCCAGGTCAAAAAGCATTTTGAAGAAAAAGTACTGCTGACCCAAACCTACATCAAGAATGAAAAGCAGACAGTCACTGATTTCCTCAAAGAGACAGTTGCCAAGACCGGTGAAAACATCATCATTCGCCAGTTTAAGCGTATTGAACTCGGCGTAAACGAATAAACCGTATCAAACTAAAAACTTCCCCAGTATGTATGGGGAAGTTTTTTATTTAAATATGGTATAATATCTATTCTATGGCTGATCTATCTGAAAAAATTCTTGGACGCGTCGAGCGGAAGTTCAACAAAGGTGATAATCTATTTTTTGCTCGTAGCCTATTGGCACGGTTTGCCCTTGCATCGAGCGCCGGATTCTTAGCCGAGAAGATGGACGAGAAAAATGACGAGTCAAATCGTCAAATCGCCCGACGCCTGGCTGACATGGGAGCCAACGCGGTTATATATGCACATAGGACTCCAAACGGTATTGAATCATCCGACTCTCAAGATTTCGTTATCATCACTGCTCGCGGTGGCATAGAGACCAAGTTACAGTTACCTGCAACTGGCATCGTTCAGCGCGTCAATACAAGTGACATTGAAGGGTAGCATTGCTATACTGGTAGGTATAATGTTTGATACTAAAAGCTACAAAGACCGCTTCACTGCCGCCGTCAGCCACTTCGAAGAAGAACTCAAAAAAGTCCGGACCGGCCGGGCTCACCCGAGCATGCTCGACAGTATTCAAGTTGAGGCTTATGGTCAGAAAATGCCGCTGAACCAAGTGGCCAATATCACCGCCTCGGAAGCGCAGCTTCTCACCATCACGCCATTTGACCCGAGTAATATTCAGGCTATTAGTGGTGCGATTCGTAACGACCAGTCACTGGGCCTGAACCCAAGCGACGACGGGCGTGTGGTGCGGGTGCCAATCCCGGCTCTAACTGAAGAGCGCCGCCGCCTGCTCGTAAAGCAAACAGGTGAGAAAGTCGAGGAAGCTCGTATTTCTCTGCGCAATATACGCCAAGACGCATTCAAAGAGTTGAAGCGTTCCAAAGATGCCAAAGAACTTACCGAAGACGACGTCAAACGCTACGAAAAAAGTATTGATGAAGATATTGCTCAGTACAATCAGCAAATCGAATCCGCGTTCAAGGCCAAAGAGAAAGATATCCTAACTCTCTAATGAGTATCATCGATAAGGTCAAGCAGCTTAACCTGCCGCTTGATGAGATGGTTGTGATCGGCAGTGGTCTTCTCGACGCCTATGGACTGAGAGAGGCCAATGACCTCGACATCGTTGTTCCAGAATATACCTACAGGGACCTTCGATTGTCGGGAGAGTATAGGGTCGGGATGAAACATGACGAAGGATATCTATACAAGGACGACATTGAAGTCTGGCGTTCCTGGGGTACGAAAGCCGGAAAACCAAATTTCAAAGCACTCAAAGCCGACGGCGTGGTCATCGACGGTGTCACTTTTGTCAATCCAGCATTTCTGATTCAGATGAAGCAGGAACGGGGAAGTGACAAGGACAAGGCTGATATCGAGATGCTCGAAGGATATCTCAATGCCAACTAACGATAGTATTATTCCGCGGCATGTTGGCTTCATCGTTGATGGTAATCGACGCTGGGCAAAGAAACACGGCTTGCCGCCCTACGAAGGCCATTTGGCTGGTTACAACTCTCTTAAGGACATTGTCATTGCCATGGCCGATGCTGGCGTTGAGTATACCTCGTTTTATACGTTTTCGACCGAGAACTGGAAGCGAGCGAAAGATGAAGTCAATAACCTGATGAGTCTGATGATGCGGTTATTTAAAACTGACTTAAAGTTATTGCTCGATAATGACCTGCGTCTCTTGGTGCTCGGTACTCGGGATAAGCTTCCCGCTAAAATGAACGCTGCGATTGATAGTGCCCAGGAGCAAACAGCGCACTGCCGCAAAGCAACCGTCGTCGTCTGTTTCAACTACGGAGGACAGCAGGAAGTCGTCGACGCTGTTCGGCAACTTGTCGACGAAGGGGCTACGGGGGAAGCTATTACCATTGACGCCATTAGCGATCATCTTTATCACCCGGAGGTTCCGCCCGTCGATCTTATCGTTCGAACCTCTGGTGAGCAACGCTTGAGCAATTTCATGTTGTGGCGCTCGCCCTACAGTGAGTTAATGTTCATGGATATGTTCTGGCCAGACATGACAAAAGACGACGTGACCCGTATAATGGAAGAATATTCAAGCCGACAACGGCGATTTGGAGGATAGATGGAACTACTTGTAGGTATTGTGACTGGGCTGTTAATACTTGTCTTTTTGGTGGTAATCCATGAACTCGGTCACGCTATTGCAGCACGACGGAACGGGGTCGTTGTTGAAGAGTTTGGCATCGGCTTTCCGCCGCGGGCGCTCGGAAAGAAATTGAAGAACGGCGTCCTGTTGAGCCTAAACTGGCTCCCGCTTGGTGGCTTTGTGAAGCTGCAAGGTGAACATGACGCAGCCGACAAAAAAGGGGATTATGGTGCGGCAACATTTTGGCAGAAAACGAAAATCTTGTTTGCCGGTGTCGCCATCAACTGGCTGTTTGCAGCCTTACTGCTGACGCTGCTCGCGCTAACGGGTCTGCCTAAGGTGGTGCCAAACCAGTTTAGTATCCCGGCCGACACGCGTATCGACAAGCAACCCGTACAAATTGCTGGTGTCTCGAAAGATACCCCCGCTGAACGCGCAGAGCTAAAGACCGGAGACAAGTTCATATTGTTTAACGGCGAAGACGTCTCGACTATTGAGCGCCTGCAAGAATTAAGTAAAGCAAATGCCGGCAAGACCGTCAGCGTGGTTGTATTGCGTGGTGGCGAAGAGCAGAACAAGAAAGTAACCCTGAACGCTCCTCAGGGGCAGCCGGCGCTTGGTGTCGGGCTGAACCAATCTGAGGAACTGGTATCGACCTGGTCTGCGCCGCTGGTTGGCCTGGGTACGGCTGCTCAGTTTAGTTGGCTGACGCTTCAAGGGCTGGGCGATGTTATCGGTAATTTCTTCAGTGGTCTCGTATTGAAGTTTAGCCCAGATCAAGCGGTGCGCGCTCAGGGAGATAGTAATATCCAAACAGCCAGCAACGGCGTTTCTGGGCCAATCGGCATCCTCGGAGTCTTTTTCCCAGCCGTTCAAAAAGCCGGCTTCGAGCAACTGGTCTTCTTTACGGCACTCATCTCGTTATCTCTCGCGGTTATGAACGCTCTTCCGATTCCGGCTTTTGATGGCGGTCGCTGGTTTGTGACAGCATTGTACCGAGTGCTGAAGCGGCCCCTCACAAAAGAACGAGAAGAAAAGGTGCAAGCGACGGGCTTCTTCATCATGATGGGGCTGGTCGTGCTCGTAACGGTGGCGGATGTCACAAAATTCTTCTAAGCCGAGCGAAGTAGGCCAGGCGAGACCACGGCGAACGCGGTGGTTGCTCATTGTTGCGTGGCCATTATTCGTCCTGTCCAGTTTTTACCTTGCGCAAGTAGTTGTCGGCACTGTCCTTGGCATACTGTCCGAAAGTGAGCTGCTGCCCTCAACTAGCAATGCAATCATCCTGAATACGTTCGTCGCTATCGTTATTTACACCATAACACTACTACTGGTTATTGGGTTGCCGTGGTGGATCGGAAAACGGCGTACGACGAAGGATGACCTCGGTTTGCAGCGGCCACTCGGCTGGAATGACGTTGTCTGGGCGCCAATCGGCTACATGGGGTATATTATTCTGACTGCGGTACTTACGACTATCGTGATGCACCTGATACCAGCGTTTGATATTACATCGGAGCAGAATACTGGTTTCGGTGGGGTGACGCAGAATTATGAGTATGTCCTGGCGTTTCTTACGCTCGTAATCGTGGCGCCGATCGCCGAAGAAGTATTGTTCCGCGGCTTTTTATTCGGTAAGCTTCGTAAGGTAGCACCGCTCTGGCTCGCCGTTATTGTCACCAGTGCGTTATTTGGCCTGGCGCACTTTGATCCAGTCAATAACACCTGGAACCTCGTCGTTGATACCTTTGCGCTCAGTATCGTCATGTGTCTGCTCCGGATTAAGACAAACGGATTATGGGCACCAATCCTGCTGCATATGATCAAAAATGGTCTGGCGTTCTACATCCTCTTTATCAATCCCGACTTATTAAATATACTAGGAGCATAATATGCGACTGACACATCTGTTTACCAAAACCCTGCGCGACGCTCCGGCCGACGAAGTAGCAAAAAATGCCCAGCTCCTCATCAGGGCGGGATTTATTTATAAAGAAATGGCAGGGGTGTACGCGTACTTACCACTCGGTAAGCGCGTTCTCGATAAGATCATTCAGATTATTCGTGAAGAGATGGATAGTATCGGTGGAAATGAAATCAGCCTGACGGCACTCCAGCCGAAAGAAGTATGGGAAACTTCCGGCAGGTGGGATGATTCAGTCATGGACGTATGGTTTAAGACCGAGTTGAACGGCGGCAGTGCGCTCGGACTCGCGCCAACCCACGAAGAGCCGCTGACGCGGCTGATGAAGCAGTATATCAAGAGCTATAAAGATCTGCCGGTGTACCCATATCAATTCCAGATCAAGTTTCGTAATGAGCTCCGTTCTAAGAGCGGGCTGATGCGCGGGCGTGAATTTTGGATGAAGGATCTGTATAGCTTTAGCCGGACGCAGGCTGAACACGATGAATTTTATGAAAAAGTCAGTGAGGCATATCACCGCGTTTACGAGCGGCTTGGCATCGGTGAGCAGACCTTCAAGACGTTTGCGAGTGGCGGCAGCTTTGCGAAGTATAGCCATGAGTTTCAGACAATTAGCCCCGTAGGGGAGGATACTATCTATCTCAACCGTGAGAAAGGTATTGCCGTTAATCAAGAAGTCTATACCGACGAAACACTGGCTGAACTCGGCCTCGATAAAAGCAGCCTAGAAGAGGTACGCGCCGTTGAGGTAGGAAACATATTTACCCTCGGCACTCGATTTAGCGATCCGCTCGATCTCCGCTATACCGATGAAAATGGTGTGAGTCAGCCGGTTATCATGGGCAGCTACGGCATAGGGCCAAGTAGGATCATGGGCCTCGTTGCGGAGCACTTCTCGGACGACAAAGGCTTGCTCTGGCCAGAGGCCATCGCTCCCGCAAAAGTATACCTCGTACCGATTGGTACGAACGATACAGTGGTCTCAACCAGCGACTCGTTATATAATAGACTCACCGACCTACACGTTGACGTACTCTACGACGACCGTGATGAGCGCCCAGGTGCAAAATTCGCTGACGCTGAACTTATTGGAGTACCATACCGGGTGACCATCAGTGAACGCCTGCTTGGCGAAAACAAATACGAACTCACCATTCGAGCAACTGGCGAAACATCTCTATTGACAGAGGGTGAACTGCTTGCTAAACTAACTTGACTAGAGGAATTTCTAGGTAGAAACACCATATATAGCGTGTCTGCATAAGACAAATACACACTATGTATGAAAAGGAAAAGAAAATGAAGAAATTATATCAGATTACTGAAGATGGCAAGAATGAGCTTGAAAAAGAGCTCATTGCTTTAAAATCACGCCGCGGATCGATTGCCGATAAGATTGCTAATGCCCGCGACTTCGGTGACTTAAGTGAAAACGCCGAATATGATGCAGCTCGTGAAGAGCAGGGTCTCGTCGAGACGCGTATTGCAGAGATTCAAGAAATTCTCCAAAACGCCGACATTATCAAGGCGAGCCGCAAGAAAAGCGTCGATTTGGGTAGTAAAGTTGAAATCTCAACTGCCGACAAGACATTTACGTATATTATCGTCGGCCCGGTTGAGGCTGACCCACTTTCTGGCAAGATCAGTAACGAATCTCCGATTGGTGTGGCCTTGTTTGGCAAGAAAGTCGGCGACAGCGCCACGATCACAACGCCAAAAGGCGAAATTACCTACACTATTGCCAACATCGGCTAGGATCTCTCCTCTTAGCGGTGTGAGGCCGTGATATACTAGTTTTTAGTTATGGCGACGTTAAAAGATTACCGCGATGAACGGTTACGTAAACTTGAAACACTGAAAGAACTGGGTGTTAATCCGTATCCGGCGGTTGCACATCGGACACATAACAGCCAGCAAATTCATGTGTCATTCCCTGAACTCGAAGGTCAGACGGCGACAGTCGTCGGGCGTATTATCTCTATCCGAAAATTCGGAAAAATTGCTTTTATCGTTATTCGAGACGAGAGTGCAGATCTGCAATTATTTTGGCGAAGTAACGATGAAGTCCAGGCCGATCGCCGTAAAAGCGAACTTGGGATTGATGATATTGCACTGCTTGATAGTGGTGATTTTGTCGAAGCTACCGGTACGGTTATCAAAACCCAAACAGGTGAAGAGTCCATCGAAATCAATACGCTGCGGCTCGTCGGCAAAGCACTCCGGCCGTTGCCGCTGGCTCAAGAAGGCTTTACGAACAAAGAAGAGCGGATGCGTCGCCGCTATGTCGACATTGCCGTTAATCAAGACGTTCATCAGCGCTTTATTCGCCGGAGCAAGTTTTGGCAGGCCACGCGTGATTACCTAAATCAAAATAACTTTGTCGAAATCAATGTACCGGTCCTGGAGCATACCACAGGCGGGGCTGACGCAAACCCGTTTGTGACGCATATGGACGCGCTTGATCAAGATTTTTATTTGCGCATTAGTCACGAACTACCCCTAAAGCGGCTACTCGGCGCCGGCTTTGAAAAGGTCTATGACATTGGTCCACGTTTTAGAAATGAAAACTACAGCGACGAGCATCTTCCGGAGCACGTGGCGATGGAATGGTACTGGGCGTATGCTGACTGGCAAGACGGTATGAAGTTTATGGAAGATATGTACCGCTCGGTACTGGAAAAGACATTTGGCACGTTGCAGTTTCACGTCGGTTCGTTCGACATTGATATGAGCAAAGAATGGGAAGTATGGGACTACGCGACGGTTATTAAAGAGCGTTACGGTCTGGATGTTCATGACAGCTCCCTTGAGGAAGTCAAGACGGCACTTACCGAAAATAACCTTGAGGTAGAGAAGACGGAGAACCGTGCCCGTGGTATCGATAAGCTCTGGAAAAATATCCGCAAAGACGTGATTGGGCCGATCTGGCTTATCAACACACCAACCTTTATCAGCCCGTTGGCAAAAACTAATCCTGAAGATCCGCGCGTTGTGCAGCGTTTTCAGCCAGTGATTGCTGGCAGTGAACTGGGTAATGGTTTTTCGGAACTGAATGACCCGCTCGACCAGCTAGCGCGCTTCCAGGAACAACAGTCGATGCGTGAAGCGGGTGACGACGAAGCCATGATGCTCGACATCGATTTTATTGAAATGTTGGAATATGGCATGCCGCCAGCCTGTGGCTGGGGCTATAGTGAACGTGTTTTTTGGATATTTGAAGGCGTAACTGCCCGTGAAGGTGTGCCGTTTCCACAGCTTAAGCTTGATATCGATCAGACAACCAAAGCAATTTACCCTGATCTATACGGAAAAGAATAAGCGTCTATTTAAAACACCTTGTGCACTGCTACAATAGAAGGAGCAGAGGGGGTGCAATGATCGAAGTAAAAGCAATTACAAAAACGTACGGCAAAAGTAAGAATGCCTTTAAAGCACTCGATAATGTCTCGTTCACGATACCAACCGGTACATCCGTTGGCATCCTAGGCCGATCTGGTAGCGGCAAATCAACGCTGATGCATGCCGTCAGTGGACTCGATAAGCCTGAGAGCGGCGAGGTCATCATTGATGGACAGAATATTCTTGAGTTGAATCAAAAAGCGGTTGATCAATTTCGAGCTCGTACCATTGGATTTATCTTTCAAAGCTTCTTCGTGCAGCCCAATGAAACGGTAGAGTATAACGTCAGCCTCCCGCTCGAAATTGCTGAGGTGCCAACAGCCCGACGGACCCAGAAGATTGATGCAGCCCTTGAGGCCGTCGACTTATCTGACAAAAAGAATAGTAAAGCTCGCAACCTGTCCGGTGGCCAGAAGCAGCGACTCGCTATTGCCCGCGCTATTGTCAATGAACCATCGATCATTTTTGCCGATGAGCCAACGGGCAACCTCGACAGCACGACCGGACAAAAAATTGAGGACTTGTTATTTGATTACAATCGCCGCAAAGGCGTCACGCTTATCATTGTGACGCATGACGAAGAGCTGGCGCGGCGCTGTGACATGATTATCAATGTAAAAGATGGTAAAATCGAGTCTGTCAAAGAGCCTGCGGAACTAAAAGTATGAAACGTATCGATATCGCGGCTCGTGCTGGACGAAGTCTTCGTCAGGCAAAAGCCCGAACGCTCCTGACGAGCTTGGCCATTGCCGTCGGTGCTTTTACGCTGACGTTAAGTCTGGCAGCAGGTGAAGGCTCACGGCAGTATGCAGACAAACTCATCGCCTCGAATGTTGATGAACAATCATTATTCATTGCGAAAGATGCTGCCTTGTTCGGCGAAGGCGGAAGCCAATTCGGTGGAAGCGGCCTGAGCGAATATGACCCAGACGCTGCGACGCGCGGCAATGTCACCTTTAAGCAGCTAACGGCGGCCGATATTGAAGCTATTCGCGCAGTGAAGGGCATTAAAGAGATTCAGCCGCTCTACCAAGTGGCTATAAAGTACATAAAATTTGAAGGCAAAGATACCCGGTATACGTCTGAAGTGTCGACGTATGGTGCCGGTATTGTGTCCGAAACATTAGTTGGATCGCTACCTGGACGCGGCGAGCAAATAGCCGACGGAGATATTGTCATACCGGAGGCGTACCTAGAGACGCTTGGCGTGAAAGACGCGTCCTCTATGCTCGGTAAGTCCGTGGCCGTGACGGTGGGTCGAACCTCGTCATCAGTGACAAGCGAGCAATTAGCGCAAGCATTTGCCAGTGGCGGAGTCGAAGCCGCGGCGGCATTGGCTCAGCCTGAAGAAAAGCAATTTATATATAAAGTCAGGGCAGTGACAAAACAGTCAGCCACGGCGCTGGCATCCTCCTCATCAGTTCTG
Organism: Candidatus Saccharimonadota bacterium; assembly: GCA_030445265.1. Classification (GTDB taxonomy): domain Bacteria; phylum Patescibacteriota; class Saccharimonadia; order Saccharimonadales; family Saccharimonadaceae; genus Microsaccharimonas. The sequence continues at coordinate 596,244 of JAUCSC010000001.1, read as the reverse complement.
ATTGCACCGTCTCAAATGAAGGCGATATCAGAATTTGTCACTCAAGGCACCGCTGGCTTTCAAAAGTATATGGCCGCCACCGCTATCGTGAATGATGGAACAGATCCTGCTACCGTCAAGGCGGTACTGGAGCAAAAAGGTTATCCAACGCAAACTGCTAAGGACCTGCAAAGTTTAATATTTACAATTGTTAATATCCTGCAAGGTATTGTCATCGGTTTTGCGGCGCTTGCGCTTATCGCTAGTGTTTTCGGCATCATCAACACGCAGTACATTAGTGTCTTGGAGCGAACGCAGCAGATCGGTCTAATGAAAGCGCTGGGTATGTCAGGACGTGATATCGCCAAACTATTCCGCTATGAAGCTGCCTGGATCGGCTTTTTAGGTGGCCTAATCGGTTCGCTGCTGGCTTTTGTCATCGGTACCGCGGTAAATCCTTGGGTTACCGAGCAACTGTCACTTGGTGAAGGCAATTCGCTTCTCATCTTTCAGCTCATTCCAATCGTTATCCTCATAGTCAGTTTAATGGTGATCGCGATGGTCGCGGGTTATTTCCCATCTCGTAAAGCCGCCAAGCTCGATCCCATCGAAGCGCTCCGGACTGAGTAAAAGCTATTTGCCAACAACGAGATTCGGTCGAAACGTCGGATGCGCCGCATCGTACGCCGCTTTTGCACGGTCAAGTGCTAGTTGAACCTCGTACCGAGCGTTGGTGAGAGTGGTAGTGTAGGCCTCGACGGTGAGGTCGGGCCGGGTGTGGACTGCGCCGGGCACGTCGTACTGGAGGCAATCGATCCCGACTTCACTGGCGTAGTGACAAATATTGTCGCCTGAAGTGTCATCATCAACCACATAATCATAGCCAGGCGCCTCTGTGCCGAGGTAGATAAGAGTCGGCTGTAGCCGACCAGTTTGTTCGCTTATCTTCTTGATTCGTTCTTGGGCGTGAGCATTCTGAATGGCTAACATCTGGTCGAACATGAGCCATGTTTGCGGGCTGTACTTTGAGCTCAGCCGTTCGTTGACTTCATGGGCTGTCTCGACAAACGCCGTGACATTTTCCGCTACGGTCGCAGGTATATCAAGCATATCGGCTGGTTCTGCTGTAAACTGGGATGCTTCCAGTGACATTTCTCCAGCAAACCGCACTGGCGTGGAGTAGGCAAGAAGAGGAAATCTCGACAATACGTCAAGAAACGCCGATGCTTGATCGCGCTGATCATCTCGTAGGTTAGCCATTTGATCCGGCGTCGAAATGAGACCCAGCAGTGGTACAGCAAGTTCCGATTTCTCTGCTAACTGTTCGTTCACATCGAGAACGATATCTCCGCCTGCGCTGTAACCAACAAGTGCAATTTCATCGACATGCCGTTTATCTGCCAGTTCTATGATGCGGTCCGCGATTTGGCCCGCATTCAAAGGCGCGGTTCCATAATTTACCGACCATGTTTCACTGTCGTATATCTCGGTCATACCGGGACGTATGCTATCGGCGAGCATATCGGCGTTAATCGTTCCGAAGCCATTCATGTAAACCGTTGCTCGACCATTATTCGCCGGCTCTACTGCCTCGTAGCGAGAATATATACTTGGCGTGCTTGCAGCGGCAAGCTCCTGATTCTGTGAGATATCGTCAACCGCCGCGCCAAAGCCAAGGCTACCCGTGAGGAGCAGGCTAGCCGCCGCAGCAAGCCGACGATTGATTCGGCGGATGCGAAGCGTATCAGGCTGCTTCTCGATTTTCAGAGGGGCGTGAACTTCCACAAGAGGTTGAGATGTATGAGAGGATTGTTCTGTTTCTATCATCGCCATGAGCTGGATCACATTTCTTATTCATCAGTATAGTCCATTCTGGACACCTGCGAGTGCTAATTTGCTACAATGGTGACATGTTAGACATTCGTTTTATTCGGGAGAATGCTGATCTTGTCCGCGATCATGCTGCTAAAAAAGGTTATAGTGTTGATATTGATACCCTGCTCGCCCGCGATGAAAGTCGTCGCTCCATCCAGCAAGAGGCTGATAAATTACGCGAACGACGCAATGAACTCTCCAGTCAGCTGAAAAGCCAGCCCGATGAGGTGGTAATCAACGAAGTACGTGCTCTGAAAGAACAATTAGCCGGCCTTGAGCAATCGTACGCGGAAATCGACGGCGAGTATCTTCGCCTCATGCAGCAGATTCCAAATATTCTTCAATCCGATGTGCCAATCGGCCGGGAAGAGGACAGTGTTGAGATTAAAAAATGGGGTGAACAAAATAGTGGTGCAATTGACCATTTGGATTTTGCCGTCAAGCGCGGCTGGCTTGACTTTGAGCGCGGCGTAAAAGTTGCTGGTACAAAGTTTTACTTCTTAAAAAACGAATTAGCCCTGCTTGAGAACGCTGTTACACAATTCGCGCTGGAACTCGTGATGAAGAAGGGCTTCAATTATTTGACGGTCCCGCATATGGTTAATTCACGGACGGCGGCCGGAGCCGGCTTTGCACCTCGCGGTGATCTCGAAAGTAATGAATATTTCATCGAAGGTGAGGACTTGGCTCTGATCGGCACAGCCGAAGCACCGCTGACTGGCTACCACGCCGATGAAATCATTGACGAGTCAGACTTGCCGCTGCTCTACGCCGGATATAGCCCATCGTACCGCAAAGAAGCGGGGACGTACGGCAAGCATACCCGCGGGCTTTTCCGTGTCCACCAATTTAACAAATTGGAAATGTATGCCTTTACGACGCCAGAACAAAGCGCCGAGATGCATGAAAGAATTTTAGCGATCGAAGAAGAAATATGGCAGGCGATTAACATCCCTTACCATGTCATTAATATTGCCTCAGGCGATCTTGGCGCTCCGGCGAGCAAGAAATACGACATCGAATATTGGTCTCCCGTTGATAACACCTACCGTGAACTGACGAGCTGCTCAAACTGTACTGATTTTCAGGCTCGAAATCTGAACATTCGCGTTCGGGGGAATGATGGGACGGTCCGCACGCTTCATACGTTGAACGGTACAGCCGTGTCGCTCGCTCGGTCACTAGTGGCGATCATTGAACACTACCAGAACCCGGACGGTACATTGCGTGTTCCAGCCGTACTCCAGCCTTATCTCGGCGGCCGCGAACTGTTATAATAAGACTACCAACCAAATGAACAAGGAGGGTAGCATGATTTCATTAGTAGATATTGTCGGCATCAAATATGAGGTTGATGACACGACGAAAAAGTATATCACGAAGAAAATCGCCCGCCTTGATCGTTATCTTCCTCGGCATGCCCGCAAAAGCGCAACGGCAGAGGTGCGACTCCGTGAAGTCAATCGTGACCATGGCAACAAATATGAAGCCGAAGTTATTATAAATTTACCTGACAAGCAGCTCGTTGCCACAGACTGTACGGTAAATATGTTGGCTGCAATCGATATTGTAGAAGCAAAGATAATGGCTCAGCTCCACCGCTATAAAGAAACGACGATTGACCACGTTGGCAAGCGACGATTCGGTCAACGCCTCAACCGTAGTTTCTAACAAAAATTACCTCGGCTGCCAACTTGTCTAAGGTGCTATTTCACCGTATAATAAGCGGAAGTAAATCGACAGCTATTCCTGAAAGGCGGGGTTTTAGAATGATCAATAGGCAGACGGCGCTCACCAAACTTTTCGGTGACCCGCAACAAAAGATTTTGAAGCGACTTCAAAAAAGAGTCGATGCTATTAATGAGCTCAGTGATAAATACAAAAAGCTATCCAAGCCAGAGCTACGCAAGCAGACCGACGTACTCAAAAAGCGGTTACAGAAAAAGGGCGAGACGCTTGATACTATCTTGCCGGACGCTTTTGCGCTGGTGCGTGAGGCAAGCGACCGAATCCTCGGGATGCGTCATTTCGACGTACAGTTGATCGGCGGTATGGTACTCCACGAGGGGAACGTTGCCGAAATGAAGACCGGTGAAGGTAAGACCTTGGTCGCCACGCTCGCTGTCTACTTGAATGCTCTTGAAGGCAAAGGTGTCCATGTGGTCACGGTGAATGATTATCTCGCACAGCGTGACGCAGGCTGGATGAGTGAGATCTATCATTTCCTCGGTCTTTCTACGGGAATTATCATCAATGAGGCGTCATTCCTCTATGATCCGAGCTTTGATAACGAACGACACGACGATGCACGTATGCGCCGACTCCGCCCCGTCACTCGTAAAGAGGCGTACCAAGCGGATATTACCTACGGAACGAATAATGAATTTGGTTTTGACTATCTCCGCGACAACATGGTCAATGAAGTTGAATTGCTGCGACAGCGTGGTTTGAATTTCGCCATCGTGGATGAGGTAGATAGTATCTTGATCGACGAAGCTCGCACGCCGCTGATTATTAGCGCGCCAGCGGCTGAAAACCCCGATAGCTATTATCAGTTTGCCGGCATTGCGAACAAGCTAAAAGAAAGTGACTACGTACTCGATGAAAAGCGTAAGATGGTCGCTTTGACCGATGATGGCATCGACAAAATACAGAAACTGCTGGGGATTAAGAACCTATACGGGCCAGAATATGTTCGTTCTGTCTATCACATTGACCAGGCGCTCCGTGCCGAAACACTGTTTAAGCGGGACAAAGATTATGTCGTTACCACTGAAGGGGAGGTGATCATCGTCGATGAGCACACTGGCCGTCTGATGCAGGGTCGCCGCTACAGCGAAGGTTTACACCAAGCGATCGAAGCCAAAGAAAAAGTTCCGGTGCTGCAAGAGAGTATGACGCTGGCGACGATTTCGTTTCAGAATTATTTCCGCCTCTACGGAAAGCTGTCCGGTATGACCGGTACGGCCTTCACTGAAGCCGAAGAATTCCAGCAAATTTATAGCCTCGACGTGGTGCAGATTCCACCAAATCGTCCGATTTCACGTATCGATAAACCAGACCTCATTTACCGTACGGAAAAAGCGAAGCTCAAGGCTATCGCAGAGGCAATTAAAGAATATCATCAGCAGGGCCGGCCAGTCCTTGTCGGGTCGGCATCAATTGCTAAGAACGAGATGATTGCGGCCTATCTTGATAAAGAGAAGATTTCGTATGAAATTTTGAACGCCAAGAATAACGAACGGGAAGCAGCGATCATTGAAAAAGCTGGTGAAAAAGGCGCTATCACGCTTGCTACCAATATTGCTGGTCGTGGTACTGACATCAAGCTTGGCAAAGGTGTTGTAGAACTCGGTGGACTGGTCGTGATTGGCTCCGAGCGTCATGAATCTCGAAGGATCGACAATCAGCTCCGTGGTCGCGGCGGACGACAGGGTGACCCGGGTGAAACGCAGTTCTACGTATCGACAGAGGATGACCTGATGCGTATCTTCCAGGGCGAGCGAATCGCTGCATTGATGGGCCGGCTTGGTCTCGCAGAAGACGTGCCTATCCAAAATAGCGCGGTATCAAGAACGCTCGAAGCCGCGCAGAAGCGCGTTGAAGGCTACCATTTCGACTCGCGTAAGCAAGTCGTCCAATATGACAACGTCATCAACCGCCACCGTAAAGTGGTTTATACGATGCGTCGTAAGATTTTGGAAGGGGCCGATATCAAGCCGGAAATCGAGCGCTTGATCGAGAGTAAGCTGACTGAACTGACCGTCCTGCCAGCTAAGAATAACCCTGATTTTGCCAAAGAATTTGAAGCCGTTTTCCCAATCGGCGACAAGAAGCTGAAGGCAATCGGTACAGAAAAGAACGATAAAGCCCGCTTTGAGCTGGCGAAGCGTGAAGTCGAAAAGCTCTATAAAGCAAAAGAAGAAGAGCTGGAAGCTGACGTTATTCGTAAGGTTGAACGTGAAGTTTATCTTCAGGTGCTTGATACGCTTTGGATGCAGCATCTTGAGAATATGCAGCATCTCCGCGAGGGTATTCACTGGCGGAGTGTTGGACAGCGCGATCCGCTTGTTGAGTATCGCGGTGAGTCTCAGAAACTATTCGATAGTCTGCAAGCAACACTCCGGGACGAAGTGGTGCGCATGATTATGCACGTTCATGTCCACGATGCCGTCGCTCGCAGTCAGGAAGACCATGAGACCGAGTTGACTCGTCTGGCTGAATCAGCCGTTGAGCGCGGCGTTAATGAGATTGGACAGGGTGAAGACAACCGAGACGACGATTTCTCAATAAAGAAATCAGTCAGTGCCGTACAAGCACAGGCTAAAAAGAATGTCGCTCGTAAAAAGAAAAAGTCGCAGCGGCAAAATCGTAAGACCGGCCGGCATTAAGAAAGAGGATACATGAATCATACCGTTGAAGAAGTTCGATTAAAAAATGGAGCTCGTGGCTTGCTGATTGACGTACCGGGTGCGACCGTTATGAGTATGCAGTTTCAATTTCGTGCAGGTAGCCGCTATGCGAAGTCCAATGACATCGAAGAAGTCGCGCATATTATGGAGCATTTGGCGTTTGGGGCGAATGCTCGCTTTAAGACGGAGCATGAATTTGAGTCCGAGTTCACTAAAAACGGCGCGTATCACAATGCCTACACCAGCGATCTCTCGATGGTATATGAGGCAACTTGCGCTGATTTTGAGTGGGACCGCATCCTCGATCTCCAGCAGTTAAGTATTTGCGAACCGAAGTTCAATGAAGATGAGTTACAGGCTGAAAAAGGCAATGTTCGCAGTGAGCTGACGAGTTACCTCAATGATCATTACCGTATTCTCTGGCCGAAAGTTCAGCAGTTGATGGGCGAGGATGTCCTGACCTACCGCCAAGCATTACCAACGATCGCCAACGTGACACTGAGTGACATCAAGGAACACCACAAGCGAACACATACGACGCGAAATATGCGCTTCGTCATTGCCGGTAAATTGCTCGGCCGCAAAGCCGATATTAAGCGGCAAATGGAAAGCTTTGGGCTGCCCGAAGGCGAGCGACTGGAGGCTCCACGTGACGAAATGCGTAGTGCACCGGCGGCTATTATTCGCCGTAAGGACGCTACCAATCTGACGTTTGGCTGGTCACTCAACGTACCACGGGAACTGACAGATGCGGAACTCGATGCCATGCATGTCCTTAATCATATCCTGACCGGGACGACACATTCTCGTATCTTTGGGACGGCGCGCCAAAAAGGCTTGGCGTACCACGTGGGTGCGTATGCTGGTGCTGGATTCTATAACAGTAGCTGGGATATATCAGGGCAGGTCAATCATGACGCGGCACCAGCGCTCTTTGATATTATTCGCCAAGAAACGTACAACGTCCTGAACGGTGAACTAACCCAAAAAGAAATTGATGCGGCTAAATCTTTTGCACTAGGGCGATACCAGATGGGCGCACAGACGGTCGGGCAGATTAGTAGCTTCTATACCGGTCGTTATTTTGCCGATGATTTTATCAAAGATTACGACAAAGTGCCCGATAGTATTAACGACGTCTCACTGGAGCGGATTGTGAAGACTGCTCGTGAGTTTATTGATCATAAGGTGTGGGTACTCGCCGCTGTCAGTAGCGGTGAGCGCGCCGAGATTCAGGAACTCCACGAGAAACTTCAGGATTTGTTTGAGGTAAAAGATGCTTCTACCGCATAACGCTGACGGGAATTATTTGAAGATATGTTTGTAAAGGCCGTAGAATAAGTCTATGAAAATAGCTATTGCTGGCTTTGGCGTTGAAGGGCAGTCGAACTACCGTTATTGGTCAGCCGACCCGTCGAACGAACTGATTATTGTTGATGAGAAAGAGCCGGATGCGTCAATCCTGCTGCCAGACGCAGCCGTACTGAGCGGCGAGGGTGTGTTTGAGCGCCTTGATGGTTTTGATATGGTCATTCGAACGGCTGGCCTTAGCCCGTATAAAATCAAGACGAACGGCAAAGTCTGGTCAGCGACCAACGAATTTTTTGCCCGTTGCCGCGCACCGATCATTGGTGTTACCGGTAGCAAGGGGAAGGGGACAACCGCCAGCCTGATTGCGAGCATCTTAGAGAAAGCCGGACGCAAAGTCTGGCTGGTTGGCAACATTGGCTTGCCCGGACTTGATGTCGTGGCGCAGATTGCTCCCGGCGATATCGTCGTCTACGAGCTGTCCAGTTTCCAGCTCTGGGACATCGAACGCTCGCCAACGGTGGCGGTCGTTCTTCATATTGAGCAGGAGCACCTCGACGTACATCCAAGTATGGAGGACTATGTGTCTGCAAAAGCGAATATTACGAAATACCAGAGCGTGGATGATATCTTGGTTTTTAATGCGAAGAACGAGTATGCACGCCATATTGCTGAAAAATCTAACGCAACGAAATTCGGTTATCAAGATGAATCTTCCGCGCATGTTCGTCAGGACCACTTCTTTTATGGCAATAAGGAGCTTTGCGGTATGGATGCACTGCAATTACCAGGGGCTCATAACCTGGACAATGTATGCGCTGCGATAAATTCAATCTGGCTTTTTACCCAAGATGCGAGCGTGATTGAAGCTGGTTTGCGGGCATTCAAAGGACTACCGCATAGGCTGGAGAAGGTTGCGACTATTGACGGCGTTAGCTACTACGATGACAGCATTGCCACGACGCCTGGCTCAGCGATTGCTGCTTTACGAGCATTTGAAGGGCATAAAATTCTTATTCTTGGCGGGTCCTACAAAGGTTCCGATTTTACTGGATTAGCTCAAGAAATGTTAAAAAATGATGTTGTTGCTCTGCTAATTGGAGACGAAGCAAAGGTTATTGCAGAAGCGTTTCAGGGAGCTGGATTTGATCATTTTGAAATTCTCCATGACGTCACGATGACGCAAATAGTCGAGCGTGCGAGAGAACTTGCTCGCGATGGCTCGACAGTCCTCCTCAGCCCCTCCTGTGCCAGCTTTGGTATGTTCAAAAATTACCAAGATCGGGGCGACCAATTTCAGACAGCGGTCAAGAGCCTGACGGTTAGCTGAAAAGCTTGTTACAATAAGAGGATGCAACCCTTCATCAAGCGGCTGAATGACTTAGAAGAGCAGATAACAACTGCTTTTTCGCATCTGCATATTGATACAAAGCAGGAAGAGATCCGACGGTTGGAGGCTGACTTAGCGGTACCAGAGGTATGGAACAATCCGGACCGTGCCCAGGATATGAGCCGACAGCTGGCTGGCTTGAATAAATCCGTCGAGCCGTGGCTGACGCTCCGAGCACAGACGACCGACATGAAGGAATTACTGGAAATTGGCGATGACAGTATGGCTATTGAGTTTGACGGCCAGATTACGGCCCTTGAAAAAGAATATGCTGCACTGAAGAAAGAGCTACTCTACAAAGGCGAATATGATGACCATAACGCCATCCTCCGGCTCAGTGCCGGCGCTGGTGGAACAGATGCTCAAGATTGGACTGAAATGTTGGAGCGAATGTATCTACGGTGGGCTGAGAAATCCGGGCTCGAGGCTCGTATGGTGGAGCGATCGGCCGGAGAAGAGGCAGGCCTCAAGACCAGTGTCATCGAAATCACCGGACCGTACGCCTATGGCAAGCTACGGAGTGAAAACGGTGTCCACCGCTTGGTCCGGCTCAGTCCGTTTAACAGTGACAATCTGCGACAAACCAGCTTTGCGCTCGTGGAGATACTGCCAGATATCGATGCTCCAGATGAAGTGGCGATTGATGACAAGGATCTCAAAATTGACGTCTACCGCGCAGGCGGCCATGGCGGTCAATCGGTGAATACCACCGATAGTGCGGTCCGTATTACTCACTTGCCGACAGGTATAGTCATAGCGATTCAGAATGAACGCTCCCAACTCCAAAATAAAGAAACCGCCATGAAAATTCTCCGCTCAAAACTTGCCCAGCAAAAGATTGAGCAGCATGCGGCCAGTATCAGTGACCTGCAGGCAGGCGAGTCGGCCAACTGGGGGAGTCAAATCCGTAATTATGTCCTTCACCCGTATACCCTTGTGAAAGATACTCGTACCAAGCACGAAGATCGTGATGCCGAAGGGGTTCTCGGCGGTAAAATCGATGGATTTATCGACGCCTACCTCGAGTCAGAGTCCGTACTTTAGCCTGTCAACGACAGTAGCGGTTATGCTATAATAATGAGCGAACATGATTCTTCTCGATAGAGTAACAAAAACATACGGAAAAGACTCAACACCAGCTATCAATCGCCTGAGCTTGTTTATTGAACCCCGTGAATTCGTTATTCTCGTCGGTGCGAGCGGGGCTGGCAAATCGACGCTTCTCAAGCTTTTGACCAGGGAAGAAAAGCCAACGAGCGGCAAAATCGTCGTCGGTGGTATCGATTACGACACGCTCAAAGACAAGCAGATCCCGATGCTACGCCGCAAAATCGGTGTTGTTTTTCAAGACTTTAAATTATTACCACAGCGGACGGTGTTTGAGAATGTCGCTTTCGCGCTGGAGATTGCCGGCATGACTAGCCGGGAAATCAAGAATACCGTGCCAAAGGTGATTGAACTGGTCGGACTCACTGGCAAGGAAAAGAACTTTCCGCACCAACTCTCTGGTGGTGAACGGCAGCGTGTCGCCATCGCGCGAGCGGTCGTGCGCCAGCCAAAGATACTCATTGCTGACGAGCCGACCGGTAATCTCGACCCGAAGCACAGCTGGGATATCGTTAACTTACTGGAAAAGATTAATAAGTACGGGACAACCGTTTTGCTCACGACCCACAATGCTGATATCGTCAACAAACTCCAGCGGCGCGTTATTACCCTCGAAGGCGGCAAGATTACCAGTGATCAAGCAAAAGGAAGTTATCGACAATGACAACAAAAGGTAAGGGCCGACCGTTTTCGCTCAAAAAGCAACATCGCCGCCGCATTATCAGTGCTTCGCGGATTATTCGCTATGGACTTAACAATTTTTCACGTAATGCCTGGCTGACGATTGCAGCCACGGCCATCATGACCATTACGCTGTCGATCGTCTTCACGACGGTTGTAGCCCGCAACATCCTGGTCTCGAAAGTCGAAGACATTCAAAAAAGCGTAGGTGTTTCGATTTATCTGAAAACAGAGACCACTCAGGCCGATGTCGATCAGATCGCCACCGATATCAAGAAGCTCTCCAGTGTTCAGGATATTACAATCCTTACCCCAGAAGAGGGCCGGGATAAACTGATTGATACCGAGAAAGCGAATAGTGACACGCTCGAAGCGGCGAAGCTAGCAACCAATAAAATCCCGTGGACTATCAATATTGAAGTTAGCGACATCAATAAGACGGATCAGCTAAGAGAATTTGTTCAGACGAACGGAGCGGTCAAGAATAATATTGATCCAAATAATAAGCCGACCTTTGTCGGTGAGCAGCGTGTCATCATTGAAACGATCGGCAAGTGGGTCCTCGCCGCACAGCAGGGCGGTATCATTGCCAGTCTGATATTTGTCATCATCTCAATGCTAATTATCTTTAATACGATTCGTATGGCAATTTTCAACCGCCGTGAAGAGATCCAGATGATGAAGCTGATCGGAGCAGAGAAGTCATTCATCCGCGGTCCGTTCCTCGTTGAGGCGACGGTCTACGGAATTCTGGCGGCTATTATCGCCTCGATTCTTGGTTACTTGATGCTGCGAGCCGTCGGCCCGGCGTTGCAGGAATTTTTGACCATTGATCCAGCCACAAGTTTGAGCTTCTTCTATAAGTACGCGGCACTCATCGTACTAGGCATGATTGTTCTCGGTGCAATCATCGGTATTATTTCGTCGACACTAGCGACAAGACGGTATCTCAAATTATAATCTTAGGCAGTATTCGTCAGCACTTGACGAAGTATCATGCTTATGCTAAAGTCAGAGCTAGCATGAAACTGCGCACCACCACACCAGCTTCAGTCTCCTTTATTGGCAAATTGTCTCTTGTTTTTTTCGCTGTACTGCTAGCGATTGCCGGACCGTTGCAGCTCGCTAATACCGTATTTGCCGATCAGTATGACGACAAGATGAGGGCGATTCAGTCAGAAATTAACGCTTTTCAAGCAGAAGCAGCAACGCTCAACAGTCAAGCGCAGACACTTCAGACCGAACTAGCTCGTTTGACAAGTGAACGGGCGACTATTCAGGCGCAGATCGATCTGAGCCAGCTTAAGTATGACCAGCTCGTTGCGAAAATCGCCGAGACAGAGAAGACTCTTCAGGATAACCAAGGTGCCCTGGGTGATATTTTGGCCGGTCTTTATACCGCTGGAAACATTTCACCACTTGAAATGCTTGCGAGCAGTAAGAACATTAGTGAGTACCTTGATAAGCAGCAGTACCGAAGTTCGGTCCGTGATGAACTGAGCTCCACGATTAATGAAGTGAATGCCCTTAAAATACAACTTGGACAGCAAAAAGCTGAAGTCGAGAAAGTCTTGGCTGAGCAAAAAGGCCAAAAAGATATCTTGGTACAAAAGGAGAATGAACAGGCTGACCTGCTTGCTCAGACTCGTGGACAAGAATCTGCTTACCAATCTCTCGCAGCCTCGAAGCGTAATGAGCTCGCTGCTGTTCAGCAACAACAGCGTGAAGCTATCGCTCGCTTGACCAATAACGGCAAGAATACTGCTGGTGCCGTCGGTTCATTCCAGTTCCGTAATTTTAGCGGCAACCAAGGTTCTTGTGGCGGTGGTTATCCATCTGGCTGGTGTAGTGCACCACTCGACGAGTACGTCGATGAATGGGCGCTCTACACCCGGGAATGTGTCAGCTACGCCGCTTGGGCAGCCGAGTACCGCTTCAGCAAGCATGTCACCAGCTTCTCGGGCATGGGCAATGCCTACCAGTGGCCAAACACCGCGTCTTCACTGATGGGAGCAAGTGTCGATAACTCACCAACAGTCGGCTCGGTCGCAATTGCACCACGCTCTAGCTTTACGCCTATCGGTCACGCCATGGTTGTCGAGCAGGTCTATGGCGATGGCTGGATCCGCGTCAGCCAGTACAACTTCGCTGGTACTGGCGAATACAGCACGATGGATCTGCTTGCCTCAAGCGCCGTCTACGTCCACTTCTTGAATAAATAATTCCCAGCTTAAGCATGATGTATAGCGCACGCACCTCGCGTGCGCTATAATTATTGCTAGTATAAATGAACTAACAGGGGAACATATGACCGATAATAAACAGCCGCGCGCTCGCCATGCGCGTAAATCACACATTGATAAGTCTTCCTTGAGTGGTTTTGCCACACTCGCTATCGTTGGAGCACTAGCAGTCGGCTATTTAGTCGGCGCCTTTCATACTCAGGTCTTTGCCGCCATCGCTCCTATTTTTGGCCAAAAGACGTATAGCGGCACGCTCGATACGAGCTCTCTGCAGACGACATATCAGCAGCTCAAAGCGAACTACGACGGAACTGTTTCAGATGAAGCATTGATCGCAGGTGCAAATAAAGGCTTGGTCGAAGCCGCCGGAGACAACTATACGACCTATATGACCAAGAGTGAGGTTGAAGCCTTTGATAATAGCCTATCCGGTAACATCGGCGGGGGCATCGGCGCCGAAATAGGCCTGAAGGACAAGCGGGTGAGTATTATACGCACCCTCGAAGATTATCCAGCCAAGAAAGCTGGTTTGAACGCTGGTGACATCATCGACAAGATTAATGGCGAGTCGACTGAAGGCTGGACCGTCGACGAAGCTGTCAGTAAAATCCGCGGTGAAGCAGGGACGACAGTGAAGCTCGATGTCATCCGCGGCACCGAGATGAAGTCATTCACCGTTACCCGGGAGATTATTAACGCGCCGAGCGTCAGTAGTCAAATCGTCGATAATATCGGCATCATCACGATGTCTCGTTTTGACAGCGAAACAGCCAACCTCGCGAAGACCGCCGCTGATGATTTTAAAGCGAAAAACGTCAAAGGTATCATCCTCGACCTGCGCGGTGACGCCGGCGGCTACCTGGTCGCGGCTCAGCAAGTTGCGGGACTCTGGCTCGAGAACAAAGTCGTCGTTAGTGAGCGCACTAACGGCAAGGTAGTCGAAGAACTGAAGTCTGGTAGCTTCGCGCCACTTAAGGGCATCAAAACCGTTGTCCTCGTGAACGGCGGTAGTGCCAGTGCGAGTGAAATCGTTGCCGGCGCGCTGAAGGACCACGGCGCTGCGACGCTCATCGGCGAAAAGACCTTTGGTAAGGGCAGTGTTCAAAAACTCCTTGAATTACCTGGCGGCGCGCAGTTGAAAGTAACCGTCGCTCGTTGGTACACACCAAAGGGAAAGAATATCACGGAAGAAGGCATTTCGCCGGACCAGACCGTGACGCTCACCCAGGCTGATATTGATGCCGGTAATGACCCGCAACTAAATGCCGCCAAGGCGGAGCTCAGCAAGTAAGCAGTTGTGCTTACGCTTGACGCTGTAGTACAATAGACGCCATATGGAAGCAAACAAAAAAATTCTCTTGGTGGAAGACGACGACGCGCTATCTGCGGTCTACAAATCTCGCCTCGAACTCGAAGGCTTTACGGTACAGGAAGTCAATAACGGCGAGAAAGCACTCGATGCAGCAAAGACGTTCAAGCCTGACCTCATACTGCTCGATGCCATGATGCCAAAGATTAGCGGCTTTGATGTTCTCGATATTCTTCGTAACACTCCGGAAACCGCTGGTATCCGTGTCATCATGCTGACCGCCTTGAGTCAGCCGAAGGACAAAGAGCGGGCTGAAACACTGGGTGTTGACGATTACCTCGTCAAATCGCAGGTCGTCATCGGTGACGTTGTCGAACGCGTCAAGTTTCACCTCGGCCTGAACAAATAAGCGATTCCACAATCAATTGTAAATGAGGGCGTCACCATGGCGCCCTCGTTTACAATCCGACGAGATATGATACTATACGTGCATTATTGAACAGAATCAGCCAACCAGTATAAAGACTGGGAGCGAAAAGCCTCCTTTGCTTGAACATGCTCCGTTACCGGCAGACCAAGACACCGATCACCCGTATCTCGTGAAAAGGTCCGACCAGTCTATTCGCGTCATGGACCTGGTCAGCAGTGGTAATGGAATCGCCCGAGTACGTGGCCAAGAAAGAGAGTTCATCAACGGCAGACTTGGTTATCCGACAAAACATATATCAACGGATAGCTTATCTGACGTTACACAGGCCTTGTTGGCTGATGAGTTGGCCGAGGGCCTTATCGATCAAAGCTATTCACTTGATCAGTACATTTCGGCCCGTACCTTTGAGCACCGGGCATTATTTGATAAAGAGCAACTGGACGATATCTCAAACGATATAGCTGAATCAGGTAACACTGAGCTGATTATGAATATGTGGGAATGGGGCGATCTGGAGCCGATTATCGGATTAAGGATCGGTCAGTTAGACTTTGCGTTCTCTGATGTATTCACGACCAGTCAGGGATCTAGGCGACCGTATGCGGTAGGGTATGTACGGGAGCATGGAGCTAAACAGGTGTTTCCACGGCTTTTCTACCAATCACGTTGTGACGGCGGGTGGCGGGCAACACCAGGTTTCTACGCACACAATGGCGGCATATCAAAAGGAC
This sequence comes from Candidatus Saccharimonadota bacterium, assembly GCA_030445265.1. Lineage (GTDB taxonomy): Bacteria > Patescibacteriota > Saccharimonadia > Saccharimonadales > Saccharimonadaceae > Microsaccharimonas. Next base: position 580,779 of record JAUCSC010000001.1, on the reverse strand, counting down.
GTTTTGGTAGCGAGGAATTCGGGCAATATGTCCAAGCCACGAAGCCGGTAGAAGATATTGCAGCAATCCTCGATGCGCTGGAGCGTCAGGCGGGCGGGAAGCATGTTGGTCGTCGGGCCATCCATAAAATGTTCGAACTCGACCAAGCGGAACATAGCCACGACCGGGTGTATGAGGACGAAGTGCGTATGCACTGATTAACTGGATATGGCTTGGACGGCTTCGTATCAGGCTTAGGCTACCGAGTACATGGGGCTGAAAAAGGCCGGCGAATGCTCGCTGACATGTTGTTGCCCAGTGGCTTTGAGCCTGATTTTCAAGAGGGGCCTGACCGTCGATACGCCATCAAGCACACGCTTCTCGGTAAATCGGGTGTCGACGTGTATCCAGTGACGTACCGCGGAAAAAGTATTGAATGGCACGTAGCTCACGACCAGGACGGACGCGTGTGGCTGGAGCGATTGAAATTTAGCACATCTGACGTCACCAGTTACGGCACCGATGCCGATGTTATTCTCGCCGGCGCCCTCAATGCAAAGCCACTTGATTATGCAGAGTGCACGGAAGGCACGATAGGTCGCGACTACGACAACTTTGACGAGTTATATGTTGATCTACGTAAAACGTTTGACCGTATGCCATGGGTCAGGCGCTTTCGAGCGGCGACGGGAGTACGCTAAGGGGTCGATCGAGAGTGTATATTGACTTTTCTTGATACTTATGCTAATATAAAAAATATAAGGTAATAAAAACAAATATATGTCCAAGTCAAACCCCGAACAATCCCACAGTAGCCACCAAGAGCATCAATCATCCGTACATCCACTGAAGGACGTACAGCTTTTTGATATTGAAGATGCGGCACGTCGTGTTAATCTGCCGGTCGGCTTAAAAGACAGTTATGAAATCAAACCGTTTATGTATGTTGGTAATGGCGTCGACGAGGAGACGGGTGAAGTATGGGGTATTTTCCAGCGTTTTGTAAAAAGCGACGGGGAATCCAGCGTCATTGAAAAACGAGCACCGCTCGACGTTGCCTTAGCGTTCGATCGCCAGGACCGTGAAGTACGGGCAGCCCGTAAGCGTGGCGTTGGCCATGCTGCCGCGGAACAGGCCGCTCAATTCGCGTCCGAACAAAAGACGCCGCAGCCACATGAACCGCATTTTGAAGACGAATTGAGCCGAACACGTTCGGCAGCAGAAATAAAAGTAATTCTCAATGAGCTACGCCAACGTAAACAAGCGACGAGCCAATCGGAAGAGAATGGAAAGGGACAATAATCATGGAACGTCATCATTCCTCACACTCCGAAATTCACACTGCCGAGATACCGGATTTTGCATTGCTTCAACGCCTTGCTGAACGAGGCGATGACGTCTCAATACCGGTAGAAAACGCCGAAGGTGGCGGTGTTCATTATGAAATCGGGTGGACGTTGATAGGGACTCATTACGTTGAGGCGGACCCGTCTTCCGTCAACGAAGATGAGCTACTGGTGCGTGTTGCTCGCAGGGTGACGACTCAAGATAACCCCCAGCATATTGAGTATCGAGATGTTCCATATGATGGATTTATGAAAGCTCGTGAAGAAGAAAAACGGGTCGAAAAGGAGCTGATTGAAAATAAGGGCATTCATATATATGATCCCGTAGATTGGAATATGGCCCGAATGGTACGACTGACTGCAAAAAGCCGTGAAAACCGTCACGTGCAGTAAGCGATCGTTCGAATGAAAAAACTTCCTCATGACGAGGAAGTTTTTTTAGTAAAGCCGATCCTTATTACAGGACGACAACTTGGGTACGAGGCACAGATTTGCCGGTAAAGCGGCTCTTCTTGACCTTGTTGAAGCCAACAACACCATCAATGGCAGCGTGGATAGTGAAGTTACGGCTTATAAAAGTACCAGGGCCGGCAATCTTCGTTGAGCCAGTTTGGCGGACGAGAACTTCGCCAGCACTTACTTTTTGGCCACCGAAACGCTTAACGCCAAGGCGTTGACCGGGGTTATTGTGAACGTTTTTGGCGGTACCGCCAGCTTTGACGTGTGACATGCTAACTCCTTAGCGTTATTAATTAAATCTGTTTGATTGTACCGGAAAATCGTCAGTTCGTCAAGCTTTGACGAGGACGAGTAGCTCCCTGGCGACGACTTGGTCTTCGCGGTAGTAGAGGAGGTCGCTGGGTGCGACTGTTGAGAGCTGGACGCGGCTATAGCCGAATCGTTCAGGATTTTGGGTCAGTGGCAGGTGGGTAAACGAGCCATTGGCGCTCCGCCAGGCCGGAACAGCCAGGCAGAGTGGTGTACCTGGCTTGAGCTGCTTGCTGATATTAGTAAGAAATTCGCCGATAATGTGATTGCAGTTGCGTTGCACTTCTTGCAGCTTGGCAGGTGACGGCGGCGCACTGAAGGGTTGACCGAGGTACGTTTCGGCGACGACGGCATCAATTGGTAGTTTGGAGCCCCATGAATATTTCGTTGCATCAGCGACGTCCAGGGACGTCATATCGGCGTGAACGCGGAACGTGCGCTTCAGCCAGTCGATATTCTCACGGGTGTACTCAATCATCTTGTCTTGCAGGTCAGAGCCGCGGACGTTGTAGCCAGATAGAAGCGCTTCTTGGAGAATAACACCAGTTCCGCAGAAAGGATCGAGGATAGTGAGTCTCGTCTTTGCGTCACCGTCACGGCTACTATTCTTTCGCAGCGGCTTCACGCCGTGCATCTCTTCGATATGCTCGGGCTGCAGATGCTGCTCAGTAACAGCAGCCGAACGGTTCTCTGGCGCGTGATTCCCATTTCCCAATTCCCCGACAGCGAGGTTAACCATCATTTGCGCCAGCTTGGGCGGGAGCATACCGACGAAGGCGTCACGGCGAGGGCGTTTTTGGTCACGGGCAGCGAGTTGCGTAATGTTCTGGGCGCCAATACTTTCAGCGACCTTCACCGAACCGTCGTCGCCTTTGATGATGAGGAGCTCGACTTTATTCGCCGATAATCCTAGCTTGTTGTGATGCGATGAAGCCGAAAGCAGGGCCGCATCGTCATTCGGAACGAGCCGCAAGCTGACATTCTTAGCCTTGAGGGCTTTTTTCAGGAGAATACCGGTGTGTTGGACATCGCGGCCGGTCACAGGAAAGTTATAGGCGCTGATACCGAGGGTTATCTTGTAATCGACGTCAGCCCAGGCCGCGGTGTAGGCACGGATGACTTTTTGACTGACCGTACGCCAATCGCCGCTGGCAAACTCGGCGACAACACGGCCGGCTTTTTGAGAGCCGCCTAACCGTTCAAAATGCAGCGAATCAGTGTCAACCAGTGCAGAATGTGACGAAAACCATCGAACTTTTCCGTAGCTTCGTTCAAGCTCGGCGATGCCGAGGGCTGGTTGACGTCCGAGCAGGGCAATATACATATGTATTCATTATACCCATTGGCAGAGGTTTTGATTATAATAAGTACAGTATGTCATTTCGCGGCTGGCTGACCATCATCACATTTGTACTCCTGGCAGTAGTAGTCGTCTTTGCGTGGCCCGAGTTAGTCCAAGCCTGGCAACTGCTGGCACGAGTTAACCTATGGATACTGTCGCTGCTTATTCCGGTCCAACTCTTTAGTTATTACGCGATTGGCGGGCTGATTTTTTCATATCTCCGCGCCAAAGGAAACGTCGAAAGTATGTCACGCTGGTATGTCGCTCGCTTGTCGCTGGAGTTAAACTTCGTTAATCACATCTTGCCAAGTGGGGGAGCGGCCGGCTTTTCTTACCTGGGCTGGATTCTCCATCGTTACGGCGTGTCAGCGGGCCGTTCAACGATGTCGCAGATTGTGCGCTTTGTCTTAATATTCGCGAGCTTTGTATTACTGCTCGTTATCGCGGTCGCCATGCTCATCTTGGACAATAACATCAACCGTGTCGTCATCTTGCTTTCGAGCGGATTGGCACTGGTGAGTATTCTGGGGACGGTCTTCTTTATTTATCTGCTGGCCAGTAAGCCCAGACTCGACCGGGTCGCCGGCTGGTTAACGAGAATAACTAACCGACTGGTCAAGAAGGTTACCCGTGGCCGCAAGGCCAATGTTTTGAAGCGTGACCTCCTCAAAGACTTCTTTAATGATCTTCACCTTGATTATGTAGCGATTCGCCGAGATAAGCGGATTCTTATCAGGCCGTTTATATGGTCTATCCTAGCCACGCTTGCTGATGTCGCCTTGCTGTATATTGCTTTCTTGGCGCTGGGGTATCATGTGAATCCGGCCTCGCTGCTCATCGCCTTTGGCTTGTCCTCGATCGGGAGCGTCTTTACGGTGACTCCTGGCGGCGCTGGTGTCTATGAAGCAATCATGATCGCCTTTCTAGCTACCAGCGGTGTTCCGCCCGATGTGGCGATTGCTGGCACCTTGCTGGCCCGCGTGGTGCTGGTGCTCGGAACAATATTGTTCGGCTACGTTTTCTATCAAATGACATTGGTCAAATATGGCAAACGTCCGGCTTAGCGTCAGTCAATTTATTGATCTCACCAACCAAACGCTGGAATATGCATTTGGCTCGCTTGAAGTGGAAGGTGAAGTCTCATCATTTAAGGTAAATCAAGGTAAATATGTCTTTTTTGACTTGAAGGATGCCTCAGGCAGTATTGGCTGCTTCATGACCGTATGGCAGCTCCGAGTACCGATTGAGGACGGCATGAAGGTCATTGTGGAAGCGTCGCCAAAGCTGACCAATTGGGGCAAGTTTAGTCTAACCGTACGAACGGTTCGGCCGAGCGGCGAGGGGGCATTAAAGAAAAGCTTCGAGCTCCTGAAGGCAAAACTGGAAGCCGAAGGCTTATTTGCCGTTGAGCGAAAGCGTCCTCTTCCAGCAATCCCAAACCACGTCGCCGTTATCAGTAGCACTGACGCTGCGGGCTACGCAGATTTCATCAAGATTTTAAACGATCGATGGGGCGGGGTGAGCGTCGAGGTAGCGCATGTGCAAGTGCAGGGAGCGGCTGCCCCTGATCAGATCATCCGGGCTTTGCAGCATTTTAATACGCTTGAGACGCTCCCGGAAGTGATCGTTATCGTGAGGGGCGGCGGAAGCGCTGATGACCTCGCTGTTTTCAACGATGAGCAGCTGGTACGAGCCATTGCCGGCAGTCGGGTGCCGACACTGGTTGGAGTCGGCCACGAAGTTGACGTTACTCTAGCGGATCTAGCAGCCGACGTCCGAGCCGCCACGCCTAGCAATGCCGCCCAGCTTCTCGTCCCGGATCGCCACGATATCGGCCGTCAAGTCAGAGCTACGACGACCAGACTGATTCCGCGGATGCTGCAGATCATTGATGAGGCGAAGCGTCGTGTTGGCCAAACAATCGTACGGATGTTTGAAACCATCGAGGACAAAGTCGAAGTGGTAGAACGGTCAGTCGAGATGCAGCGACATTTGCTCGCGCAGTTTAATCCCGAGACCGTTCTGGCCAGGGGGTATGCGCTCATGAGGGGGGAGACAACTCTCGGCGCAACTATCGAAGTGGAGCTATCGCGCGTTATACTGAAAGCAGAGGTAAAAGATGTCCGAGAAAAATAAGACAATTGAAGAAAAGATGGGCCTGCTGAATGAAAAAGTCAGCTGGTTTGAGAGTGATGAATTTAGCCTGGAAGAGGCGATGAGTCGATTTAAGGAAGCGGAAACGCTTGCCGAAGAGATCGAGAAAGATCTGGAAGAACTGAAGAACGACGTCGTTGTTATCAAACAGCGTTTTGACGGCGAGGCATAGGGAAGTCGTGGTGATTATTGGATATATCGCGGCCGGTATTGTGCTGCTGTTTGGCTTTGTGACCTTTCGGGGTGCTCCGTATCTCCCGAGTAAGAAGAAGCAGCTGAAACAAGCATTCGATGGACTCTATGCGCTCGGCAAGAGCGATACGCTGGTCGACATCGGCAGCGGGGATGGTATTGTGCTGCGCACTGCTCGTCAATACGGCGCGAAAGCTATCGGGTATGAGCTAAATCCGCTCCTGGTTCTGATTACTCGTCTGATGTCTTGGAAGGATAAGAAGCTCAGTGTTCGATTGGCAGATTTTTGGCGCGTCCAGCTACCCCATGAAACCACGCTCGTGTACGTCTTTCCGGTTGAGCGTGATCAAAAGAAGTTAACTCGCAAATTAGAAGCGGAAGCTACGCGGCTTGGCCGTTCACTCATGGTACTTGTGTATGCCCATCGACTTATCGGCCACGAGCCCGAAAAGCAGCTTGGCGCGTATTCACTCTACCGTATCCAGCCTTTACAGTAAAAATAACCATAGGTATAATGACCGATATGAATATGCATCGCTATGAGCGGGGAGCCATCAACGGCTGGCTACTCGCTACGATAATCTTAATTTTTGTTACGCTCGGTGTGGGTGCCTTTGCGATCTGGTCCTATATCAATTACCAAGATGCCAGCAAAGTCGAAAAGACAGAAATCGATAAAGCCGTACTTGATTCGAATAAGACGCTTGAGGACAAGCTCGAAGCCGACTTTACGGCGCGCGAGAAAGAACCGAATCGTCAGTTTGCCGGTCCTGATGATTATGGCCGTCTGACATTTGATTATCCCAAGACTTGGAGCGTCTATGTCGATGCGGCCGATACCAATAACGGCACATACGAAGCCTACTTGAATCCTGTTACGGTTCCGCCAGTCTCGAAGACGCAGCAGTATGCTCTCCGGGTAACGATTGCCGAAAAACCGTATGATGAAGTCATCGACAGCTTTGACAGTCTGGTAAAAAAGAATTCACTGAAATCAAGCACAACGCAGATCCAAGGCACGACCGCCACTCGGCTGGAAGGTAGCTTCTCGGAAGACATTCGCGGTATCGCCGTTATCTTCAAAATCCGTGACAAAACAGTGACGCTCCGCACCGACGCAGATACCTTCAGGGCTGATTTTGACAAGCTTCTAGCAACTGTCAACTACAACGAATAATTCATCCCGCTCACGCTTTAGACCACTTGGGAGCACGTGCTACACTAGACTCAGTATGAAGCGAGGGGAGCAGCGGATTCAACGGGGGAGTAGCGTACAGTATGATGTGCCTTCACTTGTCGCCGCTGCACATGAATTAAAATCGCCGCTCGTCTTGGTCCGGCAGCTTGCGCTCGCTCTCGAAGACGCAACCCTGAGCGAGAGCCAGCGGGCCGTTTTGCTGGAGCAGATTACCTTGACGTCCGAACGAGCCCTGCGCTTAACCTCGGATCTCACGAGGTCCATGCGCCTTGATGACGCACTCTTTCAGCTCGAACCGATCAATCCGGTCGAGCTCTGCGCTCAGGTCGCTCAGGAGCTAGGTCCGCTCTACCGTGCACACAATCGACGGATTGTTGCCAAGAATTACCGCCATTCGCTCCTGCTTGTCGCCAACCGTGATCTGCTGCGCCGTATATTGTTAAACTTTAGCGACAATGCGCTTCACTACAGCACGAAGGGTGGTGCAGTGGTACTGAGCATCAACAGTCTAGATCAGGGAAAGACGATACGCTTAGGCGTTCGTGACTTTGGGCCGGCTCTTCCGATCGATATCTGGCGGACGCTTCGCTCCAAGCTTAACACCTCACCGCAGACGGTTCATGCTCGGCCGCAAAGTAGTGGACTCGGACTCTATATCGCTAGCCAGTTTGCATCACAGATGCATGGTTCTATCGGCGCGATACGTCACCGCGATGGTGCGACGTTTTACGTCGATATGCGAGCCTCCGAACAAATGAGCTTGCTATGAGCCGAGCGACAGTACTCGTCATTGAAGATGAAGAGTGGCTGCAATCGCGCTACCAAGCAATGCTCGAAAAAGACTATGATGTCTTAACGGCGGCAGAAGGCCAAACGGCGATGGAATTAATTGATCAGCGGCCAGTAAGTGTCATCTTGCTCGACATGCTTCTCAGTGTCTCAACCGGGCTTACTCTGCTCCATGAACTCCAGTCCTACGCCGATACGGCGCGTATTCCGGTCATCATCGCCAGCACAATTGCTGACACACTGACTATTGAGCAGCTTCAGCCATACGGCGTGGTGCGTATTCTCGATAAGACCACCATGACACCAAAAGATATTATCAGCAGCATTCGGAGTGCTTTGGCATGAGATCATATCGGACGCGCGCCATCGTGCTCCGGCGAACCAACTACGGGGAGGCTGATCGCATTTTGCAATTATTAACAACCGACGGCAAAAGAAGTGTCATCGCCCGCGGCGTCCGTAAAGAAAAGAGCAAACTAGCTGGAGGAATTGAACTGTTTGCGCTCAGTGACGTGGTACTCGGTGAAGGCCGGGGTGATCTTGGCATCTTAACGTCAGCCCGCCTGATTCAATTTTACCGGCATATCCTGGAGGATTATGACCGACTACAATTTGGCTATCTCGTGATCAAGCTGATTACAAGTGCCAGTGAAACGCTCGATGAGCCGGAGTGGTTTGATATTCTGCATGAGGTCTTGATGGGGCTAGATGTGTTGACGATTCCGCTGGAGCTAGTCGAAACCTGGTTTTATTTGCGTTATGCGGCTATGCTCGGTCATGAAATAAATCTGAGCCGAGATATCACCGGAGATAAACTCGATGCGGACAAAACGTATCGTTATGACAGCACTGAGAGTGGTTTGCGCGCGTCGGAGCGGGGCAACGTCACCGCTGATCATATCAAACTACTTCGCCTTATATCGGCAAAGCCACTGGCTATCCTCGCGCAGATTGGCGGAGTATCTGAGGTACTGGCTGAGTGTCTCCACGTTGCTCGGGAACACGCGGCGGTATAAATCAAATTGGTATGAGAAAGCCCCATGGCACTAGGTGCCATGGGGCTGGTTCTCTCACCGTCATCCTTTCGATAGGCCTCGCAGGTTGATGAAGCCGTCGGCTTTCTTGGCCGCGAGACTCCTCAGGCGCCCGTGGTTCTCAGGGTACCTGAGACCCAACCACAGGGCGTAGGGGAGATACTGCCAGAACAAACGACGCGTCAACGCCATGAGCGTCAGCACGTTGTTGAGGGCGTAGACCTTGTTCGACCGGACGTATGGAATCGCCATGCGCATCCAGAATGCAGCGGTCATGGTGTTGAGCGGGTACTTGGTAACGACCAGCCGTCCGAGGAAGCTTGTCGTCATACCCAGCTCGACCATGTCACCGCTTCGTTTGAGTTTCTCGCGACTTTGTAGCAGAAGTACACGGGCCTTATCGAGCAGTTTGGACTGTTCGGACAGGTTCGTTGTCGCCTTGGCCATGTCGATGTAGATCATGGCCAAATCACGACAGGCTTTGCCGAGTTGAAGGTCACTGATGGCTTCGTACGAGATCGCGGTCTCCAGCTCATCAGCAGCGGCAGCGAAATCACCCAGCTTGCGCAGGGCGACACCAGCCATCTGCCGAGCCTGACTGCGCTGCTCGTTGACTGAGGCGTACTCCGCAGCCCGACGAAACCAGTAGGCGGCCTGGACGTCTTGCTGGGCGTCGAGGGCTCTGTGGCCATCGCTCATTACTGAGCCGAATAAGTGGTCGGGCATGTGACTCCAATGGTTGGATGGATTGGGAAAGAACAAAGAATATTATACCAAATTTAACCAAAAAGTCAATGCATCAGCTAGAGGGCGTATGCTATAATAACGCCTAGTTATGGATAATTCTACGCAAAAAATGGAAAGTATTGTCAGCCTTGCCAAACGTCGGGGGTTTATATATCAAGGAAGCGATATTTATGGCGGGTTATCCGGTACATGGGACTACGGTCCTCTCGGGGTGACACTCAAGCGTAATATCATTCAGCTGTGGTGGAGAATATTTGTCGAAGAGCGTGACGATATGTACGGCGTGGATGCGGCGATACTCATGAACCAGAAAGTCTGGCAGGCGAGCGGACACGTCGACACGTTTACTGATCCACTCGTCGAGTGCTCTCACTGTCATGCACGTCTCCGTGCCGATAAACTTGACGATCCAAATAAGTGCCCCGTCTGTGGTAAAGAAGGAACATTCGGAGAAGCGCGGCAATTCAATATGATGTTCAAAACCAATGTCGGTCCAGTTGACGACGAATCGAGTATCAGCTATCTGCGGCCAGAAACAGCCCAGGGAATCTTCACTAACTATAAGAATATTCTCGATAGCTTTTATCCAGATCTACCGTTCGGCCTCGCACAGCAGGGGAAGGCTTTTCGTAACGAAATCAGTCCGCGTGATTTTATCTTTCGTTCTCGCGAATTTGAGCAAATGGAAATCGAATACTTTGTCGATCCTGAGAAGTGGGAAGAGTCATTTGAGCATTGGCGCCAACAAGTATGGCGATGGACTCAGGCGCTCGGGCTCCCAGACGACCATGTCCACGAACTAGAAGTGTCAGAAAGTGACCGGGCGCATTACTCAAAGCGGACGATTGATTTTGAATTTGATTTTCCGATTGGCCGCGAAGAGCTACTGGGCCTCGCGTACCGAACAGATTTCGACTTGCAGAATATCCAGCGCGTAGCTGGCAAAAATATGGACTATACCATCAAGGGTACAAATCGTAAATTTGTCCCGCATGTGATCGAGCCAAGTTTTGGTGTCGAGCGAGCCTTGATGGCCGTTCTATCCAGCGCCTATACCGAAGATGAAATAAATGGCGAGAAGCGGGTCTACTTGAAGTTGCCAGAGCACCTCGCGCCGGTTCGCTATGCTGTCTCGCCACTGGTCCGCAACAAACCTGAACTGGTTGAAAAAGCTCGGACCGTCTACGAAGCCTTGAAGAAAAAGTACGGCGCGGTCATGTGGGATGATAACGGCAATATCGGTAAACGCTATCGACGCCAGGATGAAATCGGGACACCTTACTGCGTGGTCGTCGACTTTCAAACACTCGAAGATGATACGGTGACTATCCGTCACCGCGATACGACAGAGCAAACACGCACGCCAGTAAGTGAAGTCTAGGGGGAAGGACGACATCTTCTCGAAGTCTTTACATATACGACGGTGCAAGCACGGTTGGATATTGATATAATACATATATGAAAGCAATCTGGAACAATGAGATTCTCGCCGAGGGGCCGACCGAAGATCTTATACGAATTGAAGGTAACTGGTATTTTCCACCGAAGTATATAAACTGGGAGTTCTTTAAAGAGAGCCCGCACCACACGACATGTGTCTGGAAAGGTGAAGCGAGTTATTACGACGTTGAAGTCATAGGCGTCCTTAATGAATTTGGGGCCTGGTATTATCCTGAGCCTAAAGAAGGTTCCGTCGAACGAGTGAAGAAGGATTTTGCCAATTACGTCGCGTTTTGGAACGGTATTACGGTAACAGAATAACATGATCGTTTACTATACTGACGGGAGCTGTAGCCCAAACCCCGGCCCCGGCGGCTTTTCGGTGATTAAAGACATGAAACCGCACATCGTCGGGCATGAACTTAATTCAACCAATATTCGCATGGAAGGCTGTGCGCTTATCGCAGCCCTGCGGGATTCCCGTGGTCACGACTGCGAGATTTTTACTGATAGTGAATTTTGGATCAATGTCATTACTAAGTGGGCGCCAGGCTGGGCGGCGAAGGGCTGGAAGAAAAAAGGCGGCGAGATCAAGAATATCGACCTCGTACAAGAGGCGTATGGCCTCTATAAAGACTCCGGGGCGATCTTGACGTGGGTTCGTGGTCACGAAGGTGATGAAGGCAATGAAATGGCCGATGAATGGGCCAATAAAGCCCGGCAACAGCGGCTCGAAGGTTATATTGACAACACGGCTGACTAGTGTTACGATAGTAGTCACTATATGAGTACATCAGAATTTATGAGCAGCGACGATGGAGAGCCTCCTTCGCCCCGGCTCGGATCTTGGCTAAGCGCAGAACAATTTAATACAATCGACCCCGAATACGACGGGCTACTTGAACAGATACGTCGGGAACAATTAGAAGAGGACCGCAAAAAAGATGCGCGTATTCTCGGTGAGCAAGCGACGTATCGGGCACATCTTCTTGAACTAATCGATACGCCAACGCAACCGATTAACCAGGTAAAGACACGAACGGGCCCTATTAAAATACTCCGCCATATTTTTACCGGTGCGTCGCTGACTTCTTAGTTGCAAAGCGTTTTTTTGACGGTTACAATAGACCGAGTTGTTAGTTAAACGAAAGAATTTTAATGGAAGAAAATAAACAAGAACCTGCTGATATTTTTCAGTGGGCAAATCTTACCGATGGTATCAAAAAAGAGCTCGATGTTGAGCTATACGTTTTTAATAAAAATTACACGCCGTACTCGACGCGTTTTGCGACTGAGCTTAATACCCAGCTGAAGCCGCTATTCCTCTACGACCTTATCAGCGACGTCACCGTTGGAGCGGGGACAGGCCTCAGCGTTCATGATTATGAGCTGGCCGAGAAAGAAGAAAACACCATCCAACGAACCGAACTAGAGAAAGTCGGTCGAGCGGAAACGTTAATTCACCTTATCGAGCACGAACGCCATGACATGCTGGAGTTTGACGAGACAGAGCATGAGTTTAAACGTATCAAGGGCATCGTTGCCCAGTTTACCTATAAGGATGATAAGTCGAAGACGTTCTACGTCATTAAACAGGTCAATCAAGGAAATGTTCTGCAAGGCGCGACCTCTTGGGAGCTACGGGGTGGATCATTTGCTATGTTCCAGGCCGAAGTTGGCTTTAAAGTGCCGACCGACAATCAAGTGCTGATTTACGGCAAAGACATCTTTATCTTTAATCAAACGAAGTTTGAGCGGTTGTTTAATTATGAGTATAAAAAACAGCTTCTAGCTGATCAAAAGGTCGAAGAACTGCTGAAGCAGTATAAGCTTAGTTTTCCAGACGGCACTGATCTGCAGGCACTCGTCCGGGAACGAAAAAAGATCGTCAGTAAGCTCCAGAAGCTTGAGATCGGCAGCATAACTCAGGAGCAGGCGATTGATTATGCTGATACGATGCAGCTTGAGCTGATGACCGATGATGCCGGTGCAATCATCATCATGGATGGCAACGATTTAGATATGTTCGTCAGCCTAATCAATGAAGACTATATTACCAGCGAAATCACTGGGCGGCGGTATGAGATCAAGAGTAAAAAATTACTTGATGAAGCCGATGGTGAACCGCCGAGAGGCTAATATATCGTTGACTGAGCATAATCAGAGGAGTACGCTTGAATAATTAACAAGCGTATTTTCTTATGAGCCCACGAGATACAGAACGAATAATCACTGATAATCCACCTTCCCCTGAGCAGTTACATAAGCTTATGACTATGAGCACGAGTGCAGCAGCCGAGCGTAAAAAACTGAGACAGTCACAATGGAGTAGCCGGTCCCGAGGCTTTGTTGAGGACGTCGATCTTACGGACGACCTGCCGCGCGATGACGGCGTGTTTGATGCTAGGCACGTCATGTCCGCGATAGTAAAGGCAACACGATATGTTGATAGTGGGCAGCAAAGTCAGTGGAATATGACTGTATTTGACACATTTTTTGTCGACAAACGAGGAGTACGAAGCATTTATAAATTTGAATGGAATCGACTGCGGACGTTAAACTCTCAACGATATGTTAAGACTTTAGGCTTCGGTGCATTAAAATCACGAGATACCCTCGCTGATGAAATAGATAACTTCAGCATCAGCGATTTAGAGCTATCACTATGGTTTGCAGAAGCTCAAATGGCCGCAGTAACTATGGAAGAATGCGAAAATTTGATTGCAGATATGACAGATCACTTCAATGGCGTCAATTTATTGTACCCACCTAACAAGTGAAGAATTGATTACGGGGTTGAGGTTACCCCCTAGAAGATGGTTTAATAGATAGAGAACGCGGCGAAAGCCCAGACACATTAGGAAGTGATACATATGTCCATCGAGACACAAACTGTTCGACCTGATTCCACGGCACTACTGTTGCCAGGGGAGGTGACCGAGCCGATTGAGCTCGTGGATGGCACAAGCATGACAGTCAGGACCGAAGCAATTTCGATCCCGCTGTCAGCGCTTGTCGCGACACCTTCTGAGCGAAGTGACGAGTTCGAGCTCGTGGTCAGCACCAATGAGCTGCCGACGCTAATCGACGAGAAGATCTCGGAGTTCTTCTACGGACAGGGCTGGATGGAGTACAGCGGCCCGGAGAAGCTCGAACGTGGTCGGTATCTGGTGACCTTCTGGTCGCTGATCGGTGAGATTGACGTGATGAAGTTCGCGCGCCAATTCAAGCGATTGGCACCGGAACTCATCATCCACGTCGGCATACAGCCCGTCTACGCGTTCTAGATCAGCCTGCACCGATGAAGTAAAGAGCCCGCTCCTTCATTGGTGCGGGCTCTCTTCATTTTAGGAAGGTACGGTATAATGAATATATGAATCAAGCCCTTGCGCTCGAGATCATGCTGGCGGGGGAGAGCGTGCTTTTAACCGGTCCGGCAGGATCCGGCAAAACCTATGTCCTAAATCAATTTATTAAGCTTGCCAAGCGTGACGGCAAGCATGTATCGGTCACCGCGACGACTGGCCTTGCGGCGACACACCTCGGCGGTACGACCATCCACTCCTGGAGTGGCCTCGGCGTACTCGACTATGTCCCACAAGGCTTTGCTGAACATCTCGCCAAAGGACGAAAAGAAATCATTGAAAGCGCCGACGTGCTTATTATCGACGAGATTAGCATGCTCCATGACTATCGGCTGGACATGATTGATGAAGCCTGCCGGTTAGTTCGTAAAAAAGATGAGCCGTTCGGGGGCATCCAGATCATCATGAGTGGTGATTTTTATCAGCTTCCACCGATTAACCGCGGTGACAGCCGGGCGGGTGGTTTTGTCGTACATAGTAACGTCTGGCAGGAGCTTGATCCGGTTATTTGTTATCTGAGCGAACAGCATCGTCAAGACGATGACACGTTACTGGATATTCTGACGGCGCTTCGTGACGGCGATATCCGACGCCATCACGCTGAAATACTCCTGGAGCGGGTCAATGTTGAGCCCGAGGATGCTGAGAATATTACCGAGCTCCATACCGTTAATGTGGACGTCGATACCATCAATGCCAAACGACTGGCCACCTTACCGGGCGATGAGCTGCACTATACACAGACCACGACGGGGAGTGCTAATTATGTTGAAAATTTGCAGCGTTCGGTACTCGCTCCGTCGACTCTTATTCTCAAGCAGGGCGCACTGGTCATGTCGGTGAAGAATAGTCCAGACCGGCGGTATGTGAACGGTAGTATTGGTACGGTCATGGAGTTTGAGCGAGGGAGCGATTTCCCGATCGTCGAATTTCAAAATGGCAAAGTGGTGACAATGATGCCTGATACCTGGGAGCTTCGCGACGGCGACAAGAAGCGGGCGAGTATCTCGCAGATTCCACTCCGGCTCGCCTGGGCGATTACGGTCCATAAGTCTCAGGGTATGACGCTTGATGCAGCGCGCATTGACCTGCGGAAAGCATTCGTCGAAGGGATGGGCTACGTGGCGCTCAGTCGTGTGAAGCGGCTCGAGTCGTTGTTCCTGAGTGGCATTAACCGCACGGCCTTACAGATGAGTCAGGACGCTCGTACAATTGATGAACAGCTCAGAACGAAGACGGCACGTGATGCCAAGCGTTTTCAGCATCTTGTTGCTTCCGGCAAAGCGCATGCGATCGAGATCAAAGAAGACGCCCGAAAAGGTGGCAGCTGGGCGGAGAAAATCGAAAAGATGCGGCAGGTCCATCCGAACGCTTATCGACCATGGACTGATGAGCAGGATGAGCTTTTGAAAGAGAAATTCCAGAACGGCTCGGGCCTCAAGGACCTTAGTCGGCTACTCGGGCGCCACGAAGGCTCAATCAAAATGCGCCTGGAAAAAATCTTCGGCGCCGACGTAGTACAATAGCGACATGACCGATAGCCCTTCACCTCAGACCGATAAGTACCCGACTGATTTTCTATGGGGAGCAGCGACGGCGGCTCATCAAGTAGAAGGTCATACGGATAATCAATGGACCGATTGGGAACGGCAGGTGGCCCCAAGAAGTGCCGTAAACGCCGAGCGCCGAATTGGCACATACCGACAGTGGCCGGCCATCAAAGATCAGGCGGTAGATCCGGCCAACTATATTTCGGGTGCATTGGGAGACCACTATCATCGCTATAACGAAGACTTTGATTTTCTCGAGTCAATGAATATGAATGCGTATCGTTTTAGCCTCGAGTGGTCGCGTATTGAGCCAGAAGAAGGCGAGTGGGACGACGAAGCCGTCAAACACTATGGGGCGTATATCGATGAACTGCGTACTCGTAACATCGAACCGGTCATGACGCTGCTGCACTTTACGTTACCAAAGTGGTTTGCAGCCAAGGGCGGTTTCGAGAGTAGCGCAAACATTCCATATTTTACAAGATTTAGCGAAAAAATAGTTAAAGCACTGGGTGAAAAAGTGCGCTATATCATCACAATCAATGAGCCAGAGGTCTATGCCTTCGAAAGCTATGCGCTCGGCAATTGGCCACCAGGCAAGCGCAATTATTATCAGTGGTTTCGTGTGCTCAATAACCAGCTGAAGGCACACAACGACGTCGCTGATGCCATTCACGGCTTGAATGCTGGCCATCAAGTCTCCATCGCTAAGAACTCTAATTATTTTTATCAGGATGATGGCAGCAAGCTCAGTCAACTCGGCGTAAAAGTCATGCGCTATCTCCAAGATGATTATGTGCTTCGCAAGGTAGTGAACACCTCCGACTATCTGGGTATCAACTTCTACCAAACCCAGCGTATGAAAGGACTGATGATCGCTAACCCAGGAGAAAAGGTGAGTGACGTCGAGTGGGAAATGGAGCCGGAGCTGATTGAGCAGGCGCTGGTGCGACTGTACGGCTTATACCAAAAGCCGATACTTATCACCGAGAATGGACTCGCTGACGGCGATGACGACGAGCGACAATGGTGGATACATGAAACGGTAACGGCCATGAATAGGGCAATTGAAAAAGGCGTGGATCTACGAGGCTATTTGCACTGGAGCCTGCTCGATAACTTTGAATGGGCGTACGGTAAATGGCCGCGGTTCGGACTGGTGAGTATGGACTATGAGACGGGCGACCGGCAATTACGGCCTAGTGCTCGGTGGTTTGGATCGGTGATACGACGAGCAAGAGGCTTGAAGTAGGTTCGGGGCGAGGCTACCTGACAAAGAATAAGCAATATGATAAAGTGGAGCCATGGTACAGAAAAAAGCAAACAGCACGAAAACACCAGCAAAAAAACCAGTATCTCGTCTGAAGACAGGACGGGGCGGACTGGTCGCCGAAGGCGCCGTGTGGCATGATTTCAAGGTCGCAGTCCTTGTCGTTTCAGTCGCCTTTAACCTTTTTATCCTGATCGGTTGGCTCATCCTGCAGATCACTCGAACCTACGACTCGCAAGTCGCTTCGTTCCTCTTTGGTCAATAAATAGTCAGGCCATAGCAAAAAATACCACGCGGCCGTTACGGCCGGGTGGTATTTTTAACCTCTATGCATTGTGGAAAACGGCGGGCATGCTGTGGATAAACGGCCCATATAATCAAATAATGTCAAAAATGGGGGTTGTAGTGGGTAAAAGTGGGTAGTATATTAAGGCCAGTGGAATACAACAAACCACAAACAAACAACCCAATACATTAAAAATAACCTTACAAAGAAGCCGAAGACAGAAACCATGGCCAGTACAGATTATTTTGAACGAAGACTCGATGAGAAGAGGCGACTCACCATCCCGTCCGAGCTCAGAACCGAATTTGCATCTGGAATCGTGGTGACGCGCGGCTTCGGCAAGTACCTGCATCTCTATCCGCTGTCCGTATGGGACAAAGAGGTCGAACCAGCATTGAACGACGGCAATAGTATTCTCGATGAAACTGTTGCTGACCTCAACGTCCAGTTCCGCCGCGGCAAAACAGAGACGGAGCTCGATCAAAAACAAGGTCGTGTAACGTTTGAGCAGCACTTGTTGGATTATGCTGGTATCACGAAAGACATCGTGGCCGTACGAGCAGGATCCTATTTCCGTCTGATGGCACCTGACGCGGAAATGTAAGGCAACCCGTTCCGTAGCACTTTGACAATTCGGCGACTTCAACAGAAAACTCTCGAGATCAACTATCTGGTAGTTAGGCAGTGGTCAAACGGAAACACATTAAACATTCCGACGTACCTTCCAAAAACACACCTCCCAAAAAAACTCCACCTCACACACATAAGTCTCTCAACTTGAGCGGCTGATAGGGTATGAGTTACACTAGTAACCCCCTAAATACCAGCCGTTCACCTTTAAAACAAACATCATGCGAAAACAAACAGCTTAACTATCAGTTAGGTGATCTCGAATCGACCGTCTCATCCTCCAGCTCCCTTTAGGGATATGGTAGTATGAAAGGGAAGAATGAGTATTAAAGAACATCCACCACAACAACATGTTCCCGTTCTGCTCGAAGCAAGTCTCAGGCTCCTCGCCCCAAAAACAGGTGAGTCATATCTTGATATGACGGCCGGTTACGGCGGACATGCCCGGGCTTTTTTTGCGCATACTGGAAATTACAGCGGAAGCGTCCTCATCGATCGAGACGAAAATGCCTTGCGGCATTTATCTGATCTTGAAGAGAAGGGCGTGCGGTTATTACATACCGACTTCCTGTCGGCTGCTCGTCAGCTTGCAGAAGCGGGTAACCGTTTCGATCTGATCATGCTTGATCTGGGGGTGTCATCACCACAGCTCGATCAGAGCGAACGAGGGTTTTCTTTTTCCCACAACGGACCGCTTGATATGCGGATGGATCAGAGGCAGTCTTTGACTGCACATACGTTGGTCAATAAAGCTTCCGAGAAGGAGCTTGCCGATATCATTGCTCGGTATGGGGAAGAGCCGGTCAAGCTTTCTCAAGCAATTGCTCGCGCAATCGTGAGAGGACGGCCACTCAATACAACCGGAGAACTCGCCGAACTGATTAAGCACACTGTTCGTGGCCCGATGAAACGTATTCATCCGGCGACGCGTACCTTTCAAGCCCTCCGTATCGCCGTCAACGACGAGTTACGGCTCATAGAGGAGACTCTCACTATTATTCCCAAGCTGCTTAGTAGCGGCGGCCGGGTAGGGGTGATCAGTTTCCATAGCCTCGAGGATCGCCTTGTGAAACACTTCTTTAAGGAGCAGTTTGACAATGGTCTTGAAGCTGAGCTCTCTCCACTGACCAAACGGCCGATTCACGGAGATATCGAAGATGTTCACAATCCGCGCGCCCGGAGCAGCAAGCTCCGTGTCGCTGTGAAAAAATAAAAACAAATAGGAAGGGGCAAAACACCATGCCAATTCACATCCCAGTACAGTACGCAGACAAAACAGAAATTGTTGCTGTCCGCGTAAAATAACCTCCACAGCCACTCCCTCATAAAGGGGGAGTGGCTGCCAAAAATTAACACTAAAACAAAACCACCACCACTATGTCATATCAACGAACCACCACGTATTATGCGGCCCGTCGTACCCAAAATTGGTCGCGTAATCAAAACACCACCCGTTATGTTTCTGCCGTCAAACTTGGCCCTGTTGCTCATACGGTGCTTATTGCCCTTATGATTACTGTGCTCGGCTTGATATACTTAACACAGGCGACGCGTGCGACCAGCTACGATTACGAGGCACAGCGCATTGATAATCAGATTGCTGAACTCAGTGACCAGAAACAAGATCTCGAAGTAGAAAATGCTCGGTTGACCGCGCTCGAAACCACTAAAAACTCTAGTGTGGCTCGTGAAATGACGACGCCTGCTAGTAGCGAGTACGTTACCGAATAGACACATATGAAACTTGAACTAGTAAAAGGCAGCCGTTCAAGGGTCCTCGCGGCCCTGCTTTTTGCTATCATGGTCATTTTTGCCGGCCGGCTGTTTTATTTGCAGGTTATTCAGTATGGCTACTATGCCGGCCTTGCTAAGGGAGAGCAGCAGAAGCGATTGAGCTTACCCGCCAAGCGGGGCGAGATATTTGCCCTCGAGCATGGCACGCCGGTTGAACTTGTGATGAATGAGACCGTCTATACGGTGTTCGCCGATCCACAAATCATCAAGAATGATGAGAAAGTCATCGTGGCCGTCCAGGAGATAGCTGGTGGTAACGCCGTTGATGATATGAAAGCGCGACTGGCCAATAAAGAGAGTCGTTATCAGATTTTGGCGACTAAATTGAGCCGTGTTCAGGCCAAGAAATTAAAAGAGAAAGACTTGAGCGGAGTCGGCTTCCAGGAGGTTTCACAGCGGGTTTATCCGGAAGGTGGGCTGGCGGCGCAGACTCTTGGATTCGTTAACACCGACGGCACAGGTACATATGGGGTCGAGAGTGCTCTTAATGATCGTCTCAAGGGCGAGGATGGTTTGCTGGTCGCAGTGACTGATATCAGCGATGTCCCGCTTACCATCGGCAACAGTAATATCAACATACCCGCCAAAGATGGTGACGATATTGTGCTCAGCATTGACCGTAATGTACAGGCGAAGGCGGAGCAGGCACTTGCCGATGGGTTAAAGCGGACGGGTGCTACCAACGGCAGCGCGATCGTGATCGACCCCCAGACCGGTCATGTGATGGCCATGGCGACGTTGCCATCGTACAAGCCGGGTGAATATTATAATGTGCCCGACGCAGCAGCGTTTAATAACGTCCCGACGTCGTCCCCGTATGAGCCAGGGTCGGTCATTAAGACCTTTACTATGGCGACTGGCATCGATAAGGGTGTCGTCAGCCCTGATTCTACCTATGTGAACACCGACTACATCAAGATAGAAGACCGAGTCGTCTCGAATGCAGAGAAGGGTCACACCGGAACGATTACATTGCAATCAGCCATGAACTGGTCACTCAACACCGGGTTCGTGACCGTTGCGCAGCGGCTCGGCAATGGTACGGAGATCAATCAACAGGCCCGCGATACGATGTATGACTATTTTCATAATCGCTTCCACATGGGGGAAGAAACGGGTATTGAGGTAGCAGGAGAGCAGGCAGGAGAGATTGTGCCAGCGCGCTCGAGCGAGGGTAATGCGGTACGCTATTCAAATATGGCCTTCGGCCAGGGTATGAACGTGACCATGGTACAGACAGCTGCGGCCTTTTCGGCTTTGGTGAACGGCGGTAAATACTATCAGCCGACCGTTATAGCCGGTGTTATCAAGGACGGTCAACTAATACCTCAAGATATAAAAGCACCAGCGCAAATTATTAAGTCAACCACTTCTGATCAGTTGAGAATCATGACGAGAACGGCCCGGGCTACCTTACTCAACAACGGAGACAAACCTGGCTATACCATCGGTGGTAAGACCGGTACGGCCGAGACAATCGTCAACGGGGCGTATACCGATAAACAAACGGTCGGTTCCTACCTGGGATTTGGTGGTGACGAGACGGCAAGGTATGTCATAATGGTACAAGTATCAGGCAAAAACCTCCCGATGCAGGGTGCAAGACACGCTATGCCGATTTTCACTGATATCTCCAACTGGATGCTCGACTACTTAAAGGTACAACCAAAGGAATAAAAACATGCAAAACATTATCACCCAGCTCAACGATGGCTTACTTGGTACTTTTTTGCTGAGCGTTGGAGCGTTCGTGCTTGCCATGCTTCTGACACCGGTCTATACGTTTATCGCATACCGATACAAATTTTGGAAACGACAGCGGACAGAGAGTACTACCGGTGAAGCGCTCGAAGTCTTTACCAAGCTACACGCTGCAAAGTTTAAGCGAAATATTCCGACAATGGCGGGCATGGTTTTTGTTGTAGCGATTGTCGTTATTACACTAGTATTCAACCTCAGCAGGGAACAGACCTGGTTACCACTCGCTGCACTGCTTGGTGGTGCTGCTGTGGGGCTCCTTGATGACATTATCAACCTACGGGGGCTTGGCAAGGGCGTTGCTGGACTACGCGCAAGCTTGAAGTTCCTGATGATTGCCGTTATTGGCCTTGGCCTGGGGTGGTTCTTCTATACAAAGCTCGGCCTTGATACTATACACGTGCCCTTCATCGGAGAATTTGCCCTCGGCTGGCTGATTGTCCCGCTATTTGGTTTCGCCGTCATTGCTACTGGTAACGCCGTTAATATTAGTGACGGACTCGATGGTCTGGCGGGTGGCCTCGCGGCGTCGGCGTACGGTGCATTCGGCGTCATTGCGCTATTGCAGGGCCATGTCATGCTCGCTGGATTCTGCTTTACCGTCGTGGGGGCGCTACTGAGCTATCTTTGGTTTAATATTTACCCAGCACGGTTCTTCATGGGTGACATCGGAAGCTTCGCCTTAGGCACGGGTCTCGGTGTCGTGGCGATGCTGACTGACTCATTGTTGCTCCTGCCAGTCATCGGTATCCTTTTCGTTATCGAGGCAGGTTCTAGCCTGATTCAGATCTTTAGCAAGAAAGTATTCAAGCGTAAGATTTTCATTTCTGCACCAATCCATCATCACCTGGAAGCTATCGGATGGCCGGAGACCAAGGTGACGATGCGTTTTTGGGTCATCGCCATGGTCGCTTCTTTTGTTGGGGTGCTCCTTGCTCTTGCAGGGGGCAACATCTAACATGCGGTCTCGCGCGCCCTTACAGCGCGGTTCCGAGGTGGTTCGTCGTCATCGCCCCGATTATTTGATAGTGCTCTTTATGGGCCTCCTGATGCTCATTGGCCTGATTGTGATTTATTCGATTGGCCCGCAACGGGCAAATGTCCTCAATAATCTTTTCGGCAGTGACCTGTCGGACACATATTTTTTTATTAAGCAGCTGAGTAGTCTCGCCGTGGCACTGGTCATCTTTGTTGTCATGACGGTATTACCATACGAGAAGGTGCTCAAATGGGGAGGAAGACTCCTCGCTGCCGGCCTGATTGCCTGTGGTATCTTGGCATTTGCCGACTGGACAAATCTGCCGATCGCGCAGGAAAGCCTCGGCGCAACGCGCTGGTTCACGCTCGGGCCTATCGGCACCTTGCAGCCGGCTGAAATTCTCAAATTTGGCCTCCTGGTCTATATCGCGGGCTTTCTCGGCATAAAAGCCAAAGAGGGGAAGGTCAATGACGTACAGGGGACACTCATTCCAATCGGTGTTATGGTCGCTATCTCAATGCTGTTCGTCATTGTTATTCAAGAGGATTTGGGAACGGGCATTACGCTAGCTCTTATCGTTCTGAGCATGCTCTTTGTTTCTGGTCTGACCCGCAAGAACCTGACGATGATATTGATCGGGGCACTGGTTCTCGGGGCGTTAATGATTGTTATTGCGCCGCACCGCATCGACCGTATCGCCACCTTCCTCAAAGGCGATTCATCATCAACGTCGGATGCTGGATCGTATCACATTGAACATGCCAAGATTGCCCTTGGTACCGGTGGACTTATCGGTGTTGGTATTGGTGATAGTGTCCAGGCAACCGGCTATTTGCCGGAGTCAATTAACGACTCAATATTTGCCATTATTGGAGAAACATTTGGCTTCGTCGGCTTGATGGTTCTGCTGGGGATCTTTGTGGCTCTGCTCATGCGTCTGTTGCAGGTGATGGATCATCTTGTCGATTACCGATTGAAATTACTGGTCGCGGGAGTCTTTGGATGGTTTGGCGCGCATGTGGTCGTTAATATTGCGGCAATGATAGGCATCTTTCCGCTGACCGGTATTACGCTGCCACTCCTCAGTTTCGGGGGGACAAGTATGGTATTTATCGCGGCGGCACTTGGCCTCGTTTTTCAACTTTCACGCTATACTGTACATGGATCACGATTAAAGGAGGCAACCAATGAAAATTCTCGCAGTCGGCGGGGGCTCGGGCGGGCACGTTACGCCAGTCGTAGCAGTTCTTAAAGAGATACGCGCACAACAGCCAGCGGCTGAATTACGATTTTGGTGCGATAAAAAGTTCGCTTCTCAAGCTCGTCTCGTGATGGGGGAGTTCGATAACAACCTTCGGGTCGATACGATATTCGCCGGCAAGTTTCGACGGTATAATCATCTGTCAGTGATTCGCCAGCTCCTCTGGGTATCGGTGGTGCTTCAGAATATCAAGGATTTATTTCTGGTGGGCCTCGGTGTTATACAAAGCACCGTTAAATTACTCGCCTGGCGCCCCGATGTAATATTTACAAAGGGCGGCTTTGTCTGCTTGCCGGTCGGCGTGGCCGCTCGTTTGCTGCATATCCCGCTTGTGATTCATGATTCCGATGCCCATCCAGGCCTCACGAATCGCATTCTCTCGAGGTGGGCGAGTGCTATCGCGACCGGTGCTCCACTCGAGTATTACCCGTATCCGAAAAGTATATCGACCTATGTCGGCATTCCGATTGATCAACGCTTCCGTCCTATATCGAAAGAGGAGCAGGGGACATTGAAGGAGTCCTGGGGTATCCGGCCAGAACGGCCATTAGTAGTCGTCACCGGAGGCGGACTTGGCGCAAAGCGGGTGAATGATGCGGCGATTGCCATCGCCGACCAGCTTACCGCTGGAGCAGATGTCGTATTGATTAGCGGGAAGGCGCAGTACGAAGATATCAAGAGTCTGGAAGTTGCACCGGTATTTCGGATTGTGGAATTTGTTTCTGATATGCCGTCACTCCTTGGTGCAGCCGATGTTGTCGTAGCAAGAGCTGGCGCAACGACGATCCTGGAGCTGGCAGCACTGGAGAAGCCGACAATATTAATCCCTAATCCTAAATTGACAGGTGGTCATCAGCTCAAGAACGCAGAAGTATATGCGGCCAAACAGGCCGTTATTGTGCTTGACGAAGAGAAGCTTGAACATCAACCAGCGCTTCTTCTCGACGGCGTCACGCAACTATTACAAAACCCGGAGCACGCTCAGCGTATGGCGCAAGCATTTCATGAGTTTAGTTTACCCGATGCTGCAAAAAATATGGCACAATTGATTATAGGACATATAAAAACTCAAAAGTAATATAAATGCATAACCCCCTAAAGAAAAAATCTCCGCCACGCCGTGAGCTACGTACTGCTCCTGATGAGCGTGATGATGCGACTTTTTATCGTCG
Organism: Candidatus Saccharimonadota bacterium; assembly: GCA_030445265.1. Classification (GTDB taxonomy): domain Bacteria; phylum Patescibacteriota; class Saccharimonadia; order Saccharimonadales; family Saccharimonadaceae; genus Microsaccharimonas. The sequence continues at coordinate 555,725 of JAUCSC010000001.1, read as the reverse complement.
CAACCGCACGCTGAGTGGCTACGGTATGCAGTCAAGGCGCCTCGAACTGACCGATGCTGGCAAGGAACGAGCTCACGTCCATCATCTTCGCCATAAGCGGCGTAAGGCAGGACTGATTCTTCTGAGTAGTCTCAGTGCCATCGTAATCTTATCGATCATACTGACTCAGTTTACTGCTCAGATAGAGGTAGGCACATCGGATACGACGGTATCAAGTAGCCTCAAGGCAGATCGTTACCAGCGGGTTATTTCTGACTATCTTGCTGGCCGACCGATTGAGCGACTCAGATTTGCCCTGAATGAAGCGGCACTCGGCCAATATATGAGTAGCCGTCTACCAGAAGTGAATGCGATACGCCAAGAAAACCTGCCGGGCATCGGGAGTACGCACTTCGTGGTATCGCTTCGTCGTCCGATTGCTGGCTGGCGAATCAATAACAATCAATACTATGTTGATGCCAAGGGTGTTGCCTTTGAAGAAAATTACTATCGCGCCCCTGATGTTCAGATCGTCGACAACAGCGGGGCCAACGTTAATGCGGGCGGCGCCGTTGCGAGTACTCGGCTGCTGGGATTCGTCGGCAAGGTTGTTTCGTATAGCCAGTCCAAAGGCTTAAAGGTTCAAGAAGCCACGCTTCCGCTCGGCACGACCAGACAGCTGGAACTACGGATAGAGAACGTCAAGCCGGTCATCCGATTATCGATCGATCGCCCGGCAGGGGAGCAGGTAGAAGACTATGCGAGAGCTATCAGCTACATCGAGCAGCACAACCTCGCACCGAGCTATATGGATGTACGAGTCAGCGGTAAGGCCTTCTATCGTTAATGGGTGAAAAGGGGGTACCCCCTCACTCTGCTCTCTTGTTCTAATTCTGTTCTACATTACGAAAGTGGGGCAAGAATAGAAAAAACATATATTGTAACAATAATAACAAAAAAGCAAATAGCAGGGGAGGAGTGAGAGAGTAGTAGCGTGAAAATAAAAAATTAAAAAAAGCAAATAGCTCCATAGCAATTGTGGATAACCATGGAAGTCCTGACAACACGTGGATCACTTACTATGGCGAGAATAGACTTAACGATGCATATAATGATGTGAAAGATATCGTTTAAAGTAAATGGTATGCGCAGAAGGCTATATAGATGGAAACTACTCTATTCAACAGATAACGGCTCAATATAGATGAGTATACACTCATCCTTTGTTTATATAGTTAATGTCGTAAAAGATATATTGTGCGACGTAAGAACTATATATTGAACATGAGCACTCCATCATACTTTACGACTGATATTTTTTCAACCAGTCACTATTTTCATCACTTCCACTATCTCATTTGTCTGTGCTTCTCACCATGGGCCTTTGGCGCTGCCTATGCGCGCATTTACGCCCGTGGATGACTATTTACGTACATTAGTATATAGGCGCTGTCATGCGGCCACTATATGTGCCTAGATATCTGTTCGATTTTTGTTCTATATTCTGTTTGGTGGATATGTGTAGTCATGCAGAACGAATACTATCAAATCTTTAGCGATGGATATCCGCTCGATAAGTTGATGGTTAGGGATAAATGTGCAGCACTGAAGGCCCTCAATATAGTTTAAGTTAAGGCAGAGCGCGTATCGCGTGAACTAGGATGGTATCGTATAGAACGTCGACTTCCCCACTTACCTCGCGTGACTATCCGAGCTGTTTATTCAGGTCTTCGAGCACGTTCTTAACATCCGGAAAGTCACGAAAATACTCTGACAAGATTTCCATCATACGATCGTAAGATTTTCCCTCTATTCTTTTGAAAAACTCCACGTATTGGTCGGGTATCGCATAAGTCATCATTTCCGCGAACAAAAGAGGGTATCTCTGTAGAACTTCCATTAATGAAGGCTCTGGCCCCTCGTAGTGTGTGTTCATTTCTCTTACGATTTCCGGTAATAAATCTCTCATTGCGGGTACAAATATAGACTTATGATATTTTCTTAACAAACTCTTAAATTCATCAGACAGCGTGCTAGAGGATAGCATGTTAATCACCGCAATCGTATCGAATAGCTTTACCGCGTGAGTAATTTCGATTAATGCTTGCTCTTTGGATACAACTGGCAGCTCCGTGCCAGTCTGAAGCTGGGGCTTAACATATAGGTAACTTTGTTTTAGACTTTCTATCTTTGAATAATCTCGGTTCTGTAGGCCGTATGTAGCGAAGATTTTATGCTTTACCGGGTGTCTGTATAGAATACTCTTTCCTTCTAGCAGGTTTTTTAGGGTTCCGGCATAGTTAGCAAAAGGTATTATGATAAGCTTAGCAACTTCCTCCTCTGCTATAACGGTCAAAAACCAACAGTTTCTCCATGAATATCCTGTCTTAAATAAGCTTGCCGCGTCTATTAACTTCTCCCCTGCGTTGAGGATTAAATTCATGAGCAGTTTTTCGTAGTTATTCATACGATTCCATAATACCACTTACCATTGTGGCGTCGGGTTAAGCCATGTTTATGCAATAATCAACGCTATCGACAAACATACTTCCTCGTCTTGTCAGCCCGGGCGCCTTCGCGCATGCACGGACACTAGAATAAAGTAGATTTAACGCATCTTTTTCTTTATAAATCCCCCACTCTGTTGCCGAGGTAAGTAGAAGAATATGTATGCCCTACTGCTTCTTAAGAGTAATGGCGGTCTGGAACCAGGCTACATCAGCCGTGGAACCGTTGGCGCCGTTGTTCTGTGTCCATAGTGAAGCCGATGTGGTGTTGGCAGGAGCCGTATAGCAGCCGGTCACTTTTTTCCAACCGGTGGCACCACTGGCGGCAGTCACTGAACTACCAAGAAAGCTGGTGCCGTACGACCCGACAAAGCGAATACCGAAGCCATGCGTGACTGTTGAGCTGATGGTGGTCGCCCAGCCAGTGACACAATATATATCGCCCCCAGCAGCGGTAAAAGAACTGCCCAGATTATCTCTGGTGTTCTGTCGACCGACATAATAAGCTGGTGCACCGGTCGGTACCTGGGCATCGGTCGCCAGGAGCTTGGTGGCGCCAGTATGGAGAGTTGCGAGGCTGCCGAGCGTGCCACTGCAATAATATCCGTTGAGAGTGACGTATGATGTCTCTGGACAGTAATTGGGACCGCCGGAATGGCCATCACAAGGAGCTTTTATCATCGCCCCCTTCTCATCAACGCTATAGGTCGTATATTTGGCACCGTACGCGGTAATGCAAAATGTCTGCGCAAAAACATTGCCAGTAATCTGCATGGTGATCGTCGGAGCGGTAGGACTTGAGATAGCGCTGGCCGTCGGCACTACCTTGTCATAGGATAAACTCACTCTTGTTTTCTCGGCGGCATCTTTAAGAAGCGCCTGTATCTGCTGATCTTGGGCCCTCGTCTGGACGGCGTTATAAGAAACAACAACGATACCAACAAGAATGCCGATGACTAAAACGACGATAAGTATTTCTATGATGGTGAATCCGGAAGGCGTGCTTGTTTTTTTCATAATGCTTCTGCTTGGCTTTACTATATCGTATCGCTAGCAATTTATGAAGTAGCCGCCTCCGCTACCCGAGGTCGTTGCGTTAACGAAGGCGAATTTCGGTATCGACGATAACTGGCTCGCCGGCTGGCAGCGGCTGGACTGGTTCGGGCGCGGCAATCTGAGCTTGAGCTGGAGTAGCATCTGGATTTTTCTTTTTACGGCTCCGGGTCCGCTTCCGTTTCTTTGGCGCTTCCCCTTCTCCGCTTTCTGGCAGCATGCTGGCTGGTATCGGGCTGGCAATGACCGTCGGTACAACGGCACGAGCAATATGCGCCGTCGGCCGATTGGGCTGCTGTGACGGCGTTTGGAGTGAGGCTGGTGGCTGGATTGCATCAGCAATCTCCCGCTCTACCTCTGCCCTGCTCCGGCTGAAATTGCGGCGAGTATTCTCAATGATGCGACCAGTGTTATCGATCTGTGGTGGCGGCAGCGTCAAGGTGGTGGCCGAAAAGGCTGGGGCTTTTTCGCCATTGATGACCATATTAATAATAAAGTGGCGATTGTGCATTTGAAGCAAGTCCTGAGCTTCAAATTGCGGCTCAAATTGCTTTGACAGAATCGGGGCGTCATCGGCCGAAACACGGAATGATATCATCGTCCCGACGTTCCCGAAGACTGCGTCACGGACTGTCTCGGTCATCTGAGAGATGTACTGGTTGGCGACGGTCAAGTTTAGGCCATACTTGCGGGCTTCGGATAGAATGGTCGCAAATGAATCGGTCGCGAAGTTCTGGAATTCGTCGACATAGAGGTAAAATGCCCGGCGGTCTTCGATATTTGCAATATCGGACCGTGACATGGCAGCAAGCTGAATCTTTGTCACCATAAATGCCCCGAGAATTGCCGCATTATCCTCGCCGATCAGTCCTTTGGAGAGATTGACGATCAGGATCTTCCCTTCATCCATAATCTGGCGAATATTGAACGTCGAGCGTGGCTGTCCGATGATATTACGGATGATTGGATTAGCTGTAAAGGCACCAACCTTATTGAGAACGGGCGCGATCGCTTCGGAGACAAACTTGTCGTTCCAGCTGGCAAACTCAACCTTCCAGAAGTTGAGGACAACTGTATCTTGGCAGTAGCCAAGGGTTTCAAGCCGGAACTTTTTATCGGTCAGCATGCGGGTAATATCAAGCATGGTTGTCTCCGGCCGGTCGAGGAGCGCCAAAATCGTATAGCGGAGAATGTATTCAAGTCGAGGACCCCATGATTCGCCGAACATGCGTTTGAGAACGCCGATAACCTCAGAGCTAATATTCGTTTTTTGATTTGGGTTGGTGACTTCCAGCGGATTGAAGCCGAGCGGATATGCGGTATCGGCCGGGTTAAAGTAGACGACGTCTTGGAGGCGCGAACCAGGGATAAAGCGCAGATTATTGACGGCGAAGTCTCCGTGCGGGTCGATGATGGCATAACCATGGCCATGAAAGATATCACTCAGGGCAAATAGCTCAAGTGTCCCCGACTTACCTGCTCCGGTTTGACCGATGATATAGACATGACGGGAACGGTCGCTACGGAGCATGCCGAACTGATGATTGATGCCCCGAAAATTAGTCAGGCCAAAGGCGCTGATATTCTCATCGACGGCCGATGTTCCGGTAATGATAGGCAGTTTCGCTGGCGGTTCCGCTGTCTTGGAGCTTGCCCAGACGATGTTCGGTGTCTCCACGCTGGTGTGCGGCAAGTGGAAGACACTCGCCAGTTCCTCGATGTTGAGAATGAAGCCTTTGTTTCCAAAGCTCCGTTGACGGTACGGTGCAATATCTTCTTTTTTAAAGCTGCTCGAAGACATCTTGAAACCGTTCAAATTGGTACTATTGTACTGCTTAAAAGTACCGACGATCGCCTGCATCCGCAGCCGGCCATTTTCACTGCTTTCTCCAAGGTACGCTAAGCGAATCCGGACTTCGTAGCCCAGTTTGGTTGCCTTCTTCTCGGCCTCGCTGATACGAGTCTTGTCGCGGTCTGATAGCTCTTTGGTTTCGGACGTTGGACGACCTTCTTCGGGCGGTTTCCAGAGCGCTTCCAGGAGTCCACCTATCCACGCCAGACCAACGCCTGGCCGGAGGACGCCTTGACCGCTTTTAACATTGCGCGCCCAGCGCTCCGAATCCTTGTGCCAGTCGTCGGCAATTGGCTTGACTAGAATTTGTACCCACACTTCTTCTCCGGTGGACTCGAGCTTGGCAAGCGTGCCTGTAATACCGGCAAGTGGGTCAACCTCAAAACTTTGGAATGTCTTGATTGGCAGCATCTCATTGTCCGTCAAGGTGATTTCAGCGGTATGAACGACACTGTGCTCACGTTCATGGGCGACGTAATCCTCGTCTGCTTCGCGGATCTGTACGGTTGGATACTGGGAGTAAATCTGACTCTCGACAAAGCTCCGGAGGGTCTTTGGCACCCAGGCATAGAAGCGGATCTGTCCGTTGACCGACGCGACCTCAAAACTGAGGTGTTCTTGGACACCGTTATTCAATTTTAGCTCGGATTTATCGCGCAAAATGCCGTGCAGGCTGGCAAACATCTGTTCGGCGGCAAGCTCTTGCTTGTCGTTCGTTTTTGGAATTTCGAGGAGCAAAAGATCACCCTCAATACCTTCTTCGGCTTCAGCTTTTTTATAATTTCGGTACGTGAGATACGCGAGCACCAATACAATAGGTAACCAGATGTACCATTGCAATAAAAAGGTAATGATCGACGACACGATATTCATAATCAATCTGTTTTTATTGTCTCATTATAGAGACTCGTTGTCGAGCACTTCTCTCTTATGCTTGTTCAATCGTATAGGTCGCTTTGGCGACGCGTTTGAATTGAGGTTTGCTCTGAAGATTCAAGAGGATAGTTGTCTCTTTAACCTGGCGACTTTTGAGGACACGTTTGACGATTTCATCGCGGTGCAGCGGCTCTTTCGAGTCGGCTAGTACTTGTGTGATAATGTCAGATACTGTTCCCTTGCTATAGCCCCAATTGTCGAGGGCGTAGATGCCACGGCCGATTAAAACAAAGCGTTTGTCTTTGATTAATTCATTATGGATGGCCTGTGTGGTCACATTCTTGCGCTTAAAGCTACTACCTTTGATCGCTTTGGCGATCTCAGAAAAGTGCATCGGCTTAGCGTTGTCGGCCAAGATGACATATATCTTGTCGCGAATATTCTTCGGGTTGACGGTCGGCCATTTGACGAGACCCCAGTGGTCTTTGAGGTGTGCCAGGAGCTTACTCAGGCTGGCGAGCGCACGGACATGAGATGGGTGCTCAAGACTGAGCTGATCGTGGAGGTCTTCGATCGTCATCGGTACGCCGTTTTTCTTAATCAGGCCGACGATTTGGTCAACGAGCAAACGTACTTTCTTCTCGTCACCGTATTCACGGATACCAACACCGAGGTAATAGTTGTCATTTTCGTTAATGACGCTTAATCCTGGGGCAAGCTCAGCAATAAAGGCAACGTGCGCGCGCTCCTGCTGGTCAGTTGTTTTGCCAAGCAAGCGGTCGGCGATGTCGGCGATACGAGCAACGCGGCCCATTTCACTGAGGTGTCGAATGAAAATCTTCTCGAGGTTAGACACGGCATCGGTCTTGCCTTCTTCGGCAGCAATCTTCAGTCGAATCAGAATTGCTTTTTCAAGTTGACGGACGCGCTCACGGGTAATACCAAGGAGTTCACCGATTTGTTCGAGTGTTTCACGGCGATCATAGAGGCCAAAACGACGCGTGATGATTTCGCGCTCACGCTCCTGTTCGATAACCGATAGAATCTCAGTGACACTGGCCTTGAGGTCAATCGTTTGATCTCGGTCTTTGATGTCGCTCATTCTGTCTGTAGTTCCTCTCTGCCGCACCTGAATTGATTATGTATTTACTACTGTATACTCTTCATTATAAAAGATAATCTATATAATGTCAAGTATATGGCTTATTTACACCATTATAGCATGAAATGGACACATAAAGTAAAGCGTGATGTGGAACTATTCAACGCTGTTAAATGTGGTATTATTTACTTCTTTCGAGTATTTCGGCGTGTTCGTGGCTTGCGTGGTTTTGCTGGCGCTTGAGCGAGCAGTTCGGTCGCCTGCTCTTTTGTAACAGAGGTCGGCACGGTATCTTTAGGAATCTTCACATTCTTTGTGCCGTCAGTAATGTAGGGGCCGAAGCGGCCGTTTAGCACTTTAACACCGTCACCGAAGTCGGCGATGTTCTTTTCTGCTTCTGCTTTTAATTTCTCGGTGTACAGCTGGCGGGCTTCTACTTCGGAAATCGTATGAGGATCGAGTGGTTTAATGCTGACATAGAGCTTATCGATCTGGATATAAGGACCAAAGCGGCCGACATTAGCTTTGATGTCTTTGCCGTCTTCCGTTGTCCCGACGAGCCGAGGGAGCTTAAAGGCCATGAGGGCTTGCTCTAGGGTGACAGTTTCCAGGCGAGCACCGGCAGGCATAGGCGCAAAGAGCGGCTTTTCTTCATCCTCAGTCGCACCGAGCTGAAGCATCGGTCCGAAGCGGCCAAATCGTGCGTAGATCATTTTGCCGGATTTGGGATCGGTACCGACGGGGGTTGCTTGGGCGACGGCCGAGCGTTCAATGCCCCCTGAGTTCTTGATGAGCTCGTGGAACGGCGTGTAAAAGCGCTCAAGCATGATATTACGTGCCAGCGCACCGGCGGCAATCTTGTCAAAATCTTCCTCGACTGATGCCGTGAAGCCGTAGTCGATGACTGGTTCGAAATGGTCGGTCAGGAAATCGCTAATCATCAGCCCGATCGAGGTGGGCACGAGTTTGCCACGGTCTGAGCCGGTTTTCTCGGTGACAACCTCACGAGCGACGTCGCTACCTGGGGTGACAGCGAGCACGATCACTTCACGTTCCTGGCCCTCGCCTTCTCCCTTTTCGACATAGCCACGCTCTTGGATGGTATTAATAATAGTCGCATAGGTCGATGGTCGTCCAATACCGAGGTCCTCGAGTTTTTTGACGAGGCTTCCCTCTGTGTAGCGGGCTGGTGGTCGGGCGAACGTCTGCCGGGCGGTTGCTTGGGACAACTCAAGCGTTTCACCTGAGGTGAGCGGCGGCAGAATATCTGGATCTTTCTTGCCGCCACCGTAGATCTTTAGGAAGCCAGGGAAGATAATTACCTCACCCTTCGCTTCGAATGATAGCTTCGAAGAGCTAATACTGATAACGGCGGTTGTGCGCTCCAGCTTTGCTGGCGACATTTGACTAGCTAGCGTCCGGCGGCGGATAAGATCGTATAACTTTTGATCATATTCGTTACTGCTAGCTCTTTCCTCGGCGATATTGGTTGGACGAATCGCTTCGTGTGCTTCCTGGGCACTCGCGCTCTTTGTCTTGAACTGGCGAACGGTGGAATAGTCAGGGCCATACGTACTCTTAATGTAGTCCGATGTCGCAGCAATCGCTTGGCCGCTCAAATTGACAGAGTCGGTTCGCATGTAGGTAATCTTACCGGCCTGGTAAAGCTTCTGGGCACTCGACATCGTGGCGCGGGCACCAAAGCCGAGCTTGGCGTTGGCTTCTTGCTGCAGGGTACTGGTCGTGAAGGGCGGACCGGGGTTTCGCGTCGCGGGACTGGTCGTGATAGCCGAAACGCTGAAGCCAGCGTCCTTTAGGCTGTCCAGGAAGGACTGGGCTTCGGCTTCGCTGTCGAAGCGCTGTGGCAGCTCGGCACGGACGATACCTTCCGGATGGTCGAATTCAGCGGTGACGCGGAATTGGTATGAGCCCTCAAAAGCTTGAATTTCTCGTTCGCGTTCGACGAGGAGACGGACGGCTGGCGACTGGACGCGACCGGCTGATTTACCACCAGGTACTTTTTGCCAGATGACTGGGCTGAGTTCAAAGCCTACCAGGCGGTCAAGAATTTGGCGCGCTTGCTGGGCTTGGACCAGCTGCATATCAACGGTGCGAGGCTTTTTTACTGCCTCTTCAATGGCCGTTTTGGTGATTTCATGAAAAACGATGCGGTTGGTCGTCTTTGGGTCGAGGCCCAGGACTTCACAGAGATGCCATGCGATCGCCTCCCCTTCGCGGTCTTCATCGGTTGCGAGCCAGACGGTCTCGGCAATTTTCACGGCTTTTTTCAATTCGGTAATCGTTTTTTTCTTATCTGGATCGATTTCATAGGTTGTCTTAAAATCATTCTCGATATCAATTGGCGGCGTGCCCGTCTTGGTCTTCTTGGCGATTGAGCGAATATGCCCAATGCTGGAAAGCACGGTAAAGTCCTTACCGAGATACTTCCCGATAGTCTTAGCCTTGGCTGGTGATTCTACAATAACAACGTTCTTACTCATATATATATCCATTATGACGCTTATGGACGCGTCAACACAGTGCTTAGTTATACCGCAGGTTGCAACCGTTTGTAAATGGGGGCTACTTCAGCGTCCACTGATTTGCCCCTAGTGCTCGGATGACGCCATTGATTTCCAGCATCGTGAGCGCTTGAGCAAAATCACTGGCAGGGGCGCTCGACTTTTCTTGGAGCTCGTCGCCGTCCCGAATGCCTGCTTGTAAGAGGGCGATAATGACTGTCTCGAGAGGTGTGGTACCGAGAGGTAAAAGCTGCTGACTGCCTGGTAAGTTGACAGAGAGAATCTCTAAGACGTCGTCCGCACTCGTCAGTACGTGGGCTCCTTGCTTCAGTATCGTATTGCAGCCGCTGCTCATCGGGCTGGTAATATTGCCAGGAATCGCGAATATCTCCTTATTCTGTTCAAGCGCGTGGGCAACGGTAGCCATCGTGCCGCTGCGAGCTGCGGCTTCTGTCACGATGACGGCATCACTGAGCGCTGCCACGATACGGTTGCGTGCTAGAAATTGATATACTCGCGGTTCAACACCGATGTCATATTCGCTGAGGATTGCTCCCCCCTTCTCTATGATCGATTGCGCGAGTGAGCGATGGGTTGATGGATAAATCGTATCAAGACCGTTGGCAAGAATGGCGATCGTCCTTCCGCCAGCATCCAGGGCTGCCTTATGGGCGATGCCGTCGATACCGAGCGCTAACCCGCTGATAATGACGACACCTTGCTTCGCTAAGTCATATGCCAGCTGATAGGTCACTTCTCTGCCATAGGGTGTCGGCTTGCGAGTACCGACAATCGCCACACTCGTAACCCGGTCTTCCGGCAATGTACCACTATAAAAGAACTTTATCGGAGGTTTAGCAATAGTGGTCACAATCTGGAGATACTTATGCTTATCTGGTGCGATGCTATTGATTTTCATAATATTTATGTTGCAAGGCTATTGACATTATTAAAGATAAGTGCTAATATGAGGTACGATTGGTTATTCAGCGAGGATAACCAAGCACCTTATACCCCCTATTTTAACAGTGATAAAACGTATGTATATACCGATTATCATCTCTGTTAGGTTACGCATAATGTGCTTCAGTAGTATCTACCCTCCACTGCTTTGGCGTCAAAAGCATTATGCGTATACTAATCCCTTTAACCGGCGGACCTCTTATCTGTGTGAGGTGGGTCGCGCTCCAGACTTCCTCTGGGCCCTCGCGGTGGGTTAAAGGGCAACATGGCGCCAGGTGATGCCCACCCTTACCTGGCGCTTTTTTGTGTCTTAGGGGTATATTGACAAATCATTACGATTATGCTATAATGAAATACACTGTTGCTATGTGGCAACGGTACAACACAATGGATTGGGGAATCATGTTTGCTGTCGTACTGTACGCGTTCCTAGGGGCTCTGAGCCTCGCGGGGCTCATCGGTACCTTCTACTACTTCAAGAAGAGCAACTACTGGCCCATGGTGGTCAGTATCGGTGTCCTCTTCGCCTTCGCCGGTCTCTGGATCTACGAATGGATGGAGCGGCACCTGGCGCCGGAAGGCGTCAACTACTCCGAGTTCCATGTGCCGGATGCGGTCTACGTCACGATGTTCATCGTCGGCGTCGTGGTCATCGCGATCGGGGCTGGTGGGCGCTTCCTCTTCGGAGGAGTCCAGTGGCTCAAGAACAAACGGCTCCATGGGTCCAAACGGGCAGGTCACCAGAGCGCGGCTACTTCCTAGCTGTTTCCGGAGATCACCCGCCAGGGCGGCAGAGATAGAGATATTTCTGCCGCCCTTCTCATTTTTACTCGATCTTGAATAGCTTATGGCTTGTTAGATCCAATGTACCTTTGGCAAAATTTCGCACCAGGGTCTCCGCAATCGGAATGGTGAGCTTCTCTAGCTGCTCTTTTTCTGTTTTGGTAAAGGAGCCGAGCACAAAATCGACGTCGGAGGCATCTGGATGTGGTTTGGGACCAATTCCGATGCGCAGGCGATGAAAGTGCTCGCCAACATGCGCCGTGATGCTTTTGATGCCGTTATTGCCCGCATCGCTCCCCTGCTTGCGGACACGGATGATACCGCGCTCCAGCGCCAAATCATCATGGATGACCAGCAGATCTTCGGCGGGATTTAATTTGTAGAAGTCGATGATAGCTCGGGCGCTTTGACCCGTTTCGTTATAAAACGTCCGAGGCTTTACCAGTAAGACTTTTTCGCCCGCTATCGTCCGCTCACTGATGTCTGCATGGAATTTGGCATGGGTCTTCCAGTCTGAGCTGATTTCGTCCAATATCATGAAGCCGACATTGTGTCGGCTGTTTTTATATTTGTCGCCAGGATTTCCCTGCGCCAGTACAATCTTCATATGCTTATATTGTAACCTATTGAATTATAAGGATAAGTATGACATAATATATCAATTCTGCACGACTCATTTCAACGAAAGGTACTCGGATGTGGACGTTCTTTTATGGGGTTGTGACGGTTCTGATGATCGTGGTGATGATCGTCGCGTTCACGATGGGGCTGCGCGGCGAGGCTCGGGGCTACTACGACGGCGATTCCAATGAATATCTCATTGTTCTCGTTTCGTTCGCGGTAGCGATGATCGTGGTGCTCTTCTCGGGGATCAAGGTGATCTTCCCGATCGAGGCGCCCTGGTTCTACCTGGCGGGGGTCGCTCTTGGAGCGGCTGCCTCTCTCGCTGGCATCATGAAGACACTGCCGCCATATCTGCGACAGAGCCGCCGTTAGCGGCAGCGCATGTATATCCGTCAGCCCTACTAGGGCACGGCCGTGCGGGCGGGTTCAGTCATGAACCCGCCCCGGCCGTGTCCTTATCTATTCTTCTTCGTCACTGTCGCTTCGATCACGAGGCGATTTTTTGTTGGCTTTTTCAGCTTTTTCGCGGTTTGCTTGAATCTGCTTTTCGTCGCGGAACGACATTTTGAGTGGTGTGCCGGAATAGTCATAGGTTTCGCGGATTAGGCGCTCGAGATAGCGTTTGTAGCTCCAGTGGACGAATTTTAGATGTGACCCGTAGATGACGAACCATGGAGGCGTCGTATCAGTCTGGACGATGTAGCGGAGTTTTGGCTGGGTGTTCTTCAGGCCGGCAGGTGGATGCTTCTGAGTGGCTTTTTGGAGCATATCATTGAGCACGCGGGTTTTGGTCGGTTGCTTACGGCGGGCCTCGATGTCGAGAGCCAGGTCAAAAAGTTTGGTGACATTTTGGCCGGTTGCGCTACTGGTAAAGATGAGCGGTGCCCACGGCGTGAAGTTGAAGGTATTAGCAATTTGCGGTGCGATACTATCACGAGTATACGGCGTCTTATCGAGCGTATCCCATTTACTAACGACCAGCACCATTCCCTTGCCTGCCTCGTCAATGACGCCGGCGAGCCTTTGGTCGAGCTGCGTATTAATTTCATTTACATCCATGAGAAGGAGGCAGACATCGGACTCTTCGATGGCTTGGAGCGTGCGGAGGACCGAGAACTTTTCGATGCCGACGACTTGCTTGCCTTGACGACGAACGCCAGCGGTATCAAGGAGCTCAATCGTTCGCTGTTTGTAGCGGACTTGGATACGGTTGATGTCACGAGTGGTGCCAGCAATATTGGCGACGATGGCTTGTTGCTTGCCCGCCAAGGTGTTAAACAAGTAACTTTTGCCAACATTTGGGCGGCCAATCAGGGCAATGCGGAGCACGTCATCGTCTTCAACATCTTGGGCCTTTGGAATAAGCGAGACGATCTCGTTCATGACATCTTCAATGCCTTCGCGGTGTTCGGCAGAGGTGCCGATAATGGTTTTGATACCGAGGCGTTTGAATTCATCAGCGGGAAGATGGCCACGCAGGTCAATCTTGTTGGTTAGCAGGACGACTGGTTTTTTGCTTTTTAGGGCTTTTTTGGCGACAACTCGGTCCTCGTCACTTGGATAAAGCGTGCTATCGACGACAACTAGGATGACATCAGCAGCGTCTGCCGCTTCATCGATCTGCTCCTGAATGCTGGCTTCAAATTCGTCATTTGGGTCTTTAAGGCCGGCGGTATCTACCAGCCAGAAGTCATGGTCGTTATAGGTGACTTTGCCGAGGACATTATCACGAGTGGTGCCGGCTTCACGGGCAACGATCGCTTGGTTGTATCCTACGAGACGATTAAAAAGCGAACTCTTGCCGACATTCGCTTGTCCAATGATTGCAACTGTAGGAAGTTTTGCTGCCATATCTATAGCAGTATAACAGATGTGGGCACTTGCAAAAAGACTAAAACAATGAAAAAACTATATTTTGTCAACTTCATCGTAGGCGCCAGCCGCAAGTGTGCCGATATGGTACGGCCCAAAGTGGGTACGGTGAAGCTTGACGACGGTATAGCCAAGGGCGGCAAAGGTGCGGCGGATTTGCCGGTTCCGACCTTCGTGCATCGTGACATACCAGTCTTTTCGGCTGGTTTCATTTATACGCGTCAACGTCAGTTGGCTGACACCATCTTCCAGCGACAAGCCGTACTCACCGATCATCTGCTGGTGCAGCGGCTCCAGGTCTTTATCGAGGGACACTTCATACTGCTTCTGCTTGTGAAACTTGGGATGTGTCATCTGGTAGGCAAAGTCGCCGTCATTGCTCAGTAAGAGGACACCACTGCTATCTTTGTCGAGACGCCCGACCGGTTTTAAGTCATGGTAAGAGCTGGGCAGGAGTTCATAGATGGTCGGATGTTCACCTTGGCGTCGGCGTGAGCTGACGTACCCAACGGGCTTATGGAGACGCAGGTACTGTAAAGGAACAGTCCCGGGTACGAGATGGCCCTGGACAGTGATAGAATCACCGGTTTTGAAGCGGCTGCCAAGCACGGCGCGCTCGCCATTTACCTTGACGTGACCGTGCTCGATGAGGGAATCTGCCTCACGACGTGACACACCGAGCCTTAGCGCGATGTATTTATTGAGCCGTTCTGAATAAGATTCAACGTCCATACTGACTATTGTATCAGGTGACGCCTATTGATTCTGCGTTGGAGTGACCGGAGGTGTAGGAGGCGTGGGTGGCGTGAAAAGATCGGCTGGTGTATGTGTGCTGAGCTCTTGGTTGATGAGTTCGCCGACATCAACTTGAGGCGTCGTCTGCTGTAAAGGATGAATCACCCGGTCGCCAAGCGTACCGGTACGAGGTGTTGAGAACGGTGCGGTCGGCTCTGGCATGGATGAAACTGGTGCTGAAGGTTGAACGGGATTCGGAACGCTTAGCTCGGGACTAGAAGCCGGAGGCGGACTCGATGGAGCGCCTTGAGCCACATAAGGAGGTGCCGGCTGAGCTGATTGTGGCGCTGGCGGCGAGAATGGTGCTGGCTGAGGGGCTTGGGGCGCGGGTGCTTGAGGTTGCTGTGGAGCGACCGGAGCGGGCGCCTGTGGCGCTGGGGCAGCAAATGGTGCTGGTGCCGGAGCAGCGACGACGGGGCGCGGTGCGGGCGCAGCAAAGGGCTGAGCAGCAGGCTGGGCTGGTGCAACGCTGTCGCCGAGCACATCATGAACCGTCCGAACAACATCTTCAATGCCGACTTGGGACTTGACGAGATAGCGATCTGCACCGAGTGCTTCGCCTCGAGCTCGTTGGTCTTCGCTACTCAGTGCCGTCATCATAATAACTTTAATGCCTTTAGTTTCCGTCGTACTCCGGAGAATATCGAGCATATCAAAGCCGCTAATTTTTGGCATCATGACGTCGCTGACGATGAGATCAGGACGTTCTTTAATGGCCATAGCCAATGCTTCTTCACCATCCCCTGCTGAGACGATATCGTACCCTTCGGCGAGTAAACGTACGCCGTAGATTTCTCGGAGACTTTTATCGTCTTCTACTAATAAAATTTTTGCCATATTTACCCTTATTGTAGCTAATGCTATTAGAAAATACTATAGT
The DNA here is from genome assembly GCA_030445265.1 of Candidatus Saccharimonadota bacterium. Lineage (GTDB taxonomy): Bacteria > Patescibacteriota > Saccharimonadia > Saccharimonadales > Saccharimonadaceae > Microsaccharimonas. Next base: position 539,917 of record JAUCSC010000001.1, on the reverse strand, counting down.
TCTTACGGCTAAGGTTGTCCAGGCGGATTATTGGCGGGCGCGGCTTGTTGCTGACGAGCCATTTCTTCGAGCCTCGCGACATGGGCAGCGATCTGCTCGGGCGTCAGGCTCTGTCCCCGCGGCACGGTCGTCGCTGGGCGCACCGATGAACGCTCCAAAGGCGGGCTTGGCACCACTGGTGGTGGCGTCGGGCTCGCTGGGGTATTGGTAGGAGGCGCCACGGGTGGGGCGGGCTGTGCCGACTGGATAGTGATAGGAGTTGGGGCAACGGCTGGTACTGGCGCGGCTACACTGGGTGGGGTCTGTATGACTTTTTGCGTTTGCTCTGCTTTCAGTCGTTCAGCGTCCTGTGTGGAGATGCGAGGAAGCTCCAGGTAAAAGGTACTCCCCTTTTTGTATTCGCTCTCCAGCCAGATGCGACCGCCCATCGCTTCGGCAAGTCGCCGCGACAAGTACAGACCGAGCCCGGTGCCGCCAATTTGGCGCGTATCCTCATTGTCGACACGGTAAAACTTTTGGAATAAGTGCGGGATATCTTCGACGGGAATACCGATACCCGAATCTTTCACGCAAATGACGACTCTTTCTTCAGTTGCACTGAGGTCGATCGTCACCTCACCGGCCGGCGTGTACTTGATGGCATTCTCAACCAAGTTATTAACGATTTCACGGATGTGATCATTATCGGCATTGGTATAAAAAACGGGAGCGACAATATGCTGGTTGTTGTCCGGTATCGGTTTGTAGATGAGTCGTAACCCCTTCTCCTCGGCTTGTGGGAGTAGGCCCTGGACGATGTCGTGAACGTAGTCGGTCAGATTTACCACTTTCGGGTTATTGGACAGTCTGCCGTCTTCAGCTTTCGACACATCGAGAAGATCCTGGAACAAATGGCCCAAGTGCTGGGCAGACTGTTGAGCCTTTGAAATGTAGTCACGTGCCTTCTCGTCGATGGCCGCCGTGCTTGGATTGAGCGCGAGGCCCAGATAGCCTTCGATCGAGGCAACTGGCGTGCGCATTTCATGGCTGGCGGTACTAATAAATTCGGCCTGCTCACGCTCCTCGGCCTTTTCCTTGGTAATATCACGAAAGATGATAATAACTCCTGAGCCAGCGTCACCGATTGGAGAGGCACTGACATACGAGGCTATTTTTCGGCCATTCTTGGTTACTAGATTGTAGTCGTCCGTCCGAATTTCCTGATTGCTATTTAGCACCTGCTGGACCGGGTCATTAAGGGTATCGAGCTCTTCGTTCTGCTGATTCATAAGCTTTAAGACCGATTTGTAATTGAGCCCCATTGAGTCCTGTTTGCCCCAGCCGAGAATGCGCTGAGCGGCTGGATTGATGAGCTGGATATTGCCGAGTGTATCAATTGCTATGACGCCGTCGCCGATCGCGTTAATGACGACTTCCGACTTCGTGGCTACTTCAGTCAGCTCATTCGCTAAGTCTTTATAGTTAAGATGCTCACCGGCTTTTTTGTCGTTACGGCCATGCCAGATGGCCGAGCTTGCTAGAAGCGGAGTAATCCCAACGAGGGCAACAGTAGTGACCGTCTGTATGGTGAAATCATGCGCCAGGTAGGTGGCGCCAAGAAAGATGCCGACGGCTGCCAGGAGCGGGAGGACGCCGTATATGCCGAACAGGCCACTGAAGATAGCAGCAATCATCCATAGCGCGATAAATGGCGAGCTAAGTCCGCCCGTTTCGACCACCAGAAACGCGACAGTCAGGGCAAAAAGGAGAAACACGCTGAGTGCTGGAAGGTGTGACTCATTTTTTGGCGGAAAGATATAAAAGACAATGCTGAGTACAGCCGTCACTCCGGCGCTAACGACTGATATCATGCTGATGTCAAAGACGCCGGCAACTGTCGTATCGATGACGAGAGGCGTCGCATAAATAGCGATGACGGCAAGCGATAGGAAGAACGCCGCTTCGCAGATGCGACGGTGCCAAAATCGTGTCAGTGTCAGTGGTGTAATGGCGGCCCCCTACCCTATTCGTAACTTATGGTGGTAGTATGACGCATTCCGCTTATGACGGCAAGCATATGGATGTGTTTATTAATCCTTCTTCTTATGATGAGCGGACGTATTTTTACGACGTTTCAGACGGCGGATAACGCGGTAGATAATATAGCCGACACTACCAGCAAATACCACGATGAGCACGATCAGCAGCCAGACTGGAGCCATTAGCACGTACTGTGAAACTTTATGACTGTCAGCTAAAATCTTGATGTTCTGCTCTACTTTGTATAGTCCAAACCACGGCGAATCATTCCAGGTGGTCCGGATCTCACGGACGGTGCCCGGATAGACGACATAGCTATTATTCTCGTCATATTTAACAGAGCCAAAGACGTTCGAAATGCGCATTGATATTTCGGTTTGGAAATCAATGTTGCCGCTATTTTGGACGCGGTTGTAGGTCGAAAGCGGCACGCTGGTTTGCAAAAAGGAAACGATGCCTTCCAGGTAGGCACCTTGTTGTTTCACGTCCCCCGCTACTTTGGCCAGGATAAGGCTACCGACACGCTTTTTACGGGCAATAGCCGTGCCTTCGACGGCAACAGGCTCGGTCTCGGCAAAGATAACACCGTAGTGTCCGCCAGGTGATGCATCGGTCGGAACGACGATAGTATATGGGACCTCAATCCGCTGTTTGGCTTCGAGATGGTACCTGCTCTCTGACAGCTTTATCCACGTCGCTATATTGCTGGTCGTATTGTTCGTTTCGTCGAACTGATAATCGTATTGTTCATTCTTGACGGAGAATAGTTGACCGTAGACATTGAAATCATAGGCGCTATTACCGGAATTGATGACGGTAATCGTCCCCTTGGTTGTTTGCCCGGCCTTCAGCGCAATTGACTGCGAGGCGGGCTTGAGTGAAATACTACTGGCATCTCCCGTGCTTTGGGCCTGCGCCACTGATGACTGGATAATGACCGCTCCAAATAATGCCAGAACAAAACCAAAGGACAGTATGCCTCTATTGATGCGGATATGGAGGGGGCTGAACTTCATTGATGATTACAGGTTGGTTGTTGCCGTGTAGGTCACGGTGTCGCTATAGGCACCTGAGGAAATCGATGCATCGACTTTCACGCCGTACCAGACGGTTGTTGTGCTCGACGCAGATTTAACGGCAGTCGTCTTCACGGTTTGGGGAGCGCTGCTAACGGGAATGCCGGCCCATGTCGAGGTACTGGCGGTGGCATCGAGCTCGGCCGAATAAGCGGTAGATGTGAAACCACCAGCGCCAACAATACGGTAGCCCCAGGTATTTGTTCCGAGGGCGGTCGGTGTTGAGAAGGTGCCGTTATGGGCAGTGATTGAATCGCCACCAGGACCGCTCATCGCGTTGGTGGTGTCTGAGCTAGAGAGTTTGAGGTTGTAGCCATTCTCGGAGTTGGTGGCAACGGTAACTGTGTCTGAGGCGCTGGAAAGAGTCGCGCTGGTCGTTGGTGCAAGTGAAACGCCAACCGTTCCACCGGTCGTCATAGAAATGGTCGGGTCAATCGTCGCGGTGACCGTCGTGTCGCCCTGATCGGTTGCTTGGGCTGATGCTAAGATTGGTGAGACTAAAACGAACGCTGCCGCAAGGACAAGCGCGGATGGTGTAAGGGTGTGAATAATGTTTTTCATGTATATTGTTGGTTTCTTAATAATGCTTCTAGCCCTCAGCATATATCATGGTTATGCTACGGTCAACACCCCCGCGGAAATACTATTCCCGTGCTATCAATCGATCAGCTTTAACACCAAATGAGTAGCGAGTAGAGACCCCGCTGGCAAAAAAGGTTCCTGATACACGCCCGATTGAAAAGTGGTAGTGTTTCGCTGGTCCGCCCAGGACTTCGCCCGTCGCATTCATATACTGATAACAAAGACGTGCCGGACTGAGCGCCAGGAGCTCAGAAGCGTTCTCCGCCTGTCTGGCCCAGTCTTTTATCTCATTATACCGACCAAGACATTCCTGAAGGAGCGCCTTACTGTAGTGGCAATTAGCGTCGAGTGTTATCCACGGCTTTGATATATCAGTCTCACCGTGCTGCTCGCTCGGAGAACCTATGAGGATAGTAGAAGCGGCATCTTTGCCATACGGCCGTTCCCACATCTCTGCTTGCATAAGGTCAAGAGCAGTTATAAGCCCCGCTTCTTTCACGATCGGTATAGCTTTTGCACGATGTTTAATAGAGCCAGCGGTAGTCAGAAGAACGTTGTGGACCTGCAGCTGATTTTGAGCCAGCGCCTGGTCTATTCCGAAGATATCGAGTACCCTTTGGAGCACTTGTGGCTTATTGCCTATATGAATGTGCACACCTTGGTTTATGACTCGTTCATCAAAGACCTGGGCAATATCTCTTTCAAGATCAGTAACGGTATCGACGTCGCCGCGTATTGCTTCGAGCTGCTCCCTTATCGTCGATACGTCAAGCCGTTCCATGGGGGTAGTGTAACAATCGATACGCGCTTGCTGCAAGCATGAGGGCTATTAAGCTAAATGGAACGGAATCCTTAAGATTTAATCAAGATGGACAACTGCGAGTAAATATTGGTGATGCATAGCATTCCAGCTTAGAATAAAACTTAAAGAAAGGTTTTCCCCCTAGAGCTCTTTTAGTGCTCTGCCTACCGCGTACCTTACCTGTATATGCAATTCCATTTGCTTGTCAGGTGTATCAATAGGGTTAGTAAGAAGACCATTAAGTGCATCCATATTTAAAGCTACAACAATCTTATTTATTGAGCGAGGGGCTAAATAACGTAAGCCCTCGTAAGGGTAGAAAGTTTCGACTAAATTTTTAAGTTCAGTCCACAGAGTAATATAAGTTTCATTTAACTTAACATTAATGTCCTCCCAGCTTATATTCTGAGGGTTTGGCACGGCAATATCGTAGGTTTGAGCCAAAGCCCCACCATTGAAGGAAGATATGTAATCACTGTCTCTCCACCATTGAGTCTTCATTATACTTTGAGACTGATCTTCCAGCCTTTCCGTGCCAGAAAGCGACGGGCTAGTAAGACCCTGTAAAAAATCCGCAAAATTTTGTCCACTATAAAGTGTGCTGTAACTCCGAAAAAATCTGATATTTGGTGCAGCACTATTCACTACCTTTGTTACCAAATTATAGCTAGCACCAAAGTCGGTATTTGTTCGATCTATAAACGCTCGCATCAAGCTATCGCCTCCTGCAGCTAAAGACTTAGCCTTGCGTTCGTACTGTTGCGATGACGGATCTGACCGACCAATACCAATATTCCCACCAGTACTTCTAATATCGTCATTGTCGAGGGTATAAAGCGAAAGCTCTAGGAGTATCATTCTCCAAAGCTCTTCAATACTAGACTCATTAAATATGCCGTTTGAGCCATTTATCACTTTTTTCGTCAATAATGTCTTAGCGGTAGGTATCTCGGGATCAATTCCTATAGACCAATCTATGATCTTTTCTAGATATTTACGGGGGTTTGCAATGCTACTCCCTTGTAACAGATCTTCCAGCGCTTTTTTGTCGACAGGAAGAATGATAATGAAATTCGGCAACTCCCTTAGCACACGCACGATTCTAAGAAAGTGAACCACATCTCCACCGGAAACCCTGTCTAAATCGTCGATAACAACGACTACTTTACCGTCTATCTTCCTGAGCTTTTTAGCCAGGTTATCTTTAATCAACTCCGTAGGAGCACGCTTCGGTTTACTTAAGTCTAAGCTAAGCCTTGGTAAGCCAGTACCTAGCTCCAATTTGGGACTTATGTTTTTTGCTATGCCACCTTCATTAAGCTCAACGCCAAACGACTCTCGTACTTTTTTGAAAATGTCATCAATGAATATTGATGTTGCCTCTGACACATTGCCGTAGAAGAGAGAATCATACTTAATAAATATAGCGCTCTCATCCTCAAGCTCACTCAGTGCTAAATTCATATATGTAGTCTTACCGCTACCCCATGTACCTTCAACACTTAGGACAACGCCTTTTGACTTGTAATTCTCCAAAGCAAAAACTTCCCTGAGAGCCATTTGCATTTCCTTAACCTTCCCAATGAAGGGTATAGAGTTCGGGTCGTTTGTTTCGTATATTTTGAAGAGCTCGTCAAAACTCTCTAACGGTGTGCTTCGATCAACTCTTAACATAAGATATTAGTATCCTACAGATGTAGTACCAAGAGAATAGCGTCAGTAAGCCGGCAACTATTACCGTCAAATAGTACTTCTCAACATCAGCTAAGCTTAAGAAAAGCATGAAGCCGAGGCATATCCATAAAGAGCCAGCTAAATTGAACAAGGATTTTTTTGCCCTAGCATAATCTATCTTTGTTTCAGACAGTCCCCTAAGCCTTTCGGATATAAAAGATGTGAGCAGGATACATATAGGTACTACGAAGATAATTAAAATCATGCTGGGAAGTATTGCATTATATAAGTCAGGTATGGAGATATCGAATAGCTTTTCTGGGTTGTACCATGCTAATAAACCCAATAGAAACAATGTAGCAACAGCACTTAAGGTAAACGAATTAATATTGATTGCTAGTATTTGCTTAAACCTTTTAAGCGTAATTTTTACTGTTGTAGTCATTGCCCTTATTCTATCTGTAATAGTAGGAATTTGCAATTATTCCGTTTTATGGTAATGCTTATGCGAAAGCAAGTAGAGCTTGCAGATATTGGGTCGTTCCTGGAGCTGAATACTAATTGATTTATATGCTCTGAAATTTATGTCGAACGCACCAAGAATATAGAGTATCGTCTCGGTGGAAAATTAGATAATTTGCCTACGGCCAATATTTATCGAGGATTTAAGATACGACTAAAACGAAAATATATACGGTTCCCCTAAGATGAGTGCCCGTACGCCTTAGCAAGTATCAAAAAAGACACATCTAATGGCTGACGAATCTCTTTTGGTGACCCCACCGCTCCGACGCTTGGATGTCCTCGCTATTCTAGCGGCGGACATCGGCTAGATGCTGTACAAATCAAAGATTGGGCAGCATGCGAACCCTACCGGGACTATCAGGATATATCAGCGTCGCATTCGGAAGAACTAGGAGGTAGTTCTTCCGCCCTGCTCCTCGCTATCGCACCTGGCTTATGTTTTGCGTGCGCAAAACCAATCCGGGTTCGCTTCTCTGAAAGCCGTCCAAAATAAAATACTCATCGCGGGGATGAGTATTTTATTTTGGTGACCCTACCGGGAATCGAACCCGGATTGTCAGGATGAGAACCTGGTGTCCTAACCGTTAGACGATGGGGCCTTGACCCGTTCTACTCTACCAAATAACCCTAGTCGTGTCTAGGCAGCGGACAGTTCGTCAATGACGGCCATGAGCTTGCGTGGAGTAATCTCAGCTTTGATGAGATAGGCATCGGCGTGTTGCTCCATGGCAATACGCGATTCATCATCTTGCTCAAAGTTTGTCAGCACGATGACCTTGGTATGCGGAATCAAATCTTCCTTGCCGCCTCGCAGTGCTTCGAGGATCTCTGTCCCCCGTCGTTCTGGAAGCATCACATCAAGGAGCATCAGGTCATATACTTTGTTGCGTGCGGCAATCAAGCCATCATTACCATCAACCATCCAGTCGACTTCATATCCGGCTTTCTTGAGGCTACGGACATACATTTCACCGATAAATCGGTCATCTTCGATACACAGAATATTTTTAATCGCCATAATTTAACTCCTGAACATGGAATGGTTTTTGATCCACCCCTTCCCCTTTCCTATCATACTGCTGTTATTATTATCGCTTGCTGTGAGCTTATCTGCAACTGCACTATAGAGCGGCAGTGAAACGGTGAAGGTCGAACCACGGCCTTCCTCACTGCGCACGGCGATCGTACCGCCATGTGACTCGACGATTGCTTTGCTGATGTATAAGCCGATACCGGAGCCCGCTACAGTCTCCCGTGAGCGGTGTGAGCGATAAAACTTTTGGAAGAGGTTGCTGACGACGCTACCTGGCATGCCGATGCCATTATCTTGGACGGAAACTTCCACCATGTCGCGATTGAGTTTCCCGACGACATTGATACTCCCGCCTTCATTAGTGTATTTGATGGCATTATCGATGAGGTTACCAAAGACTTCACCGAGGCTGGCAACATCTGCTGCAATAGCCGGAAGGTCAGGCGGGATATTGACGCTGAGCAAGCGATGCTGGGAAGAGGCTCGTAGCTCCATGTCGTCGGAGATCGTACTATATACATTCGCGGCTGAAACCTCCGTCAGATGCAGATTGAGGTGGCGTCGGTCGTAGCGAGACGTATTAAGGATATTGTTGATGTACCCCGACAGACGATTGGCAGAGACGGTCAAACGGCGGAATAATTCACGGTGATCGTCGTCAATGGCGCCTCCCAGCTCATCTTCGAGTACATCTAAGTAGCCGCGGATGACGGTAATAGGTCCACGAAGCTCGTGGGCGGCAAATGAAATGAATTCGAGGGCCTCTTCACTTCCCTCGTAGTGAGTCGTTCGGTCTATAAATGTCAGGACTGTCTCGCTCGTGGCTCCTTTGTCGTACGTTGCCATAACGTCAAAGAATCGACGGCCTTCTTCATCCGGGAGTCGATCAGGAATGCGTTCCCATATATGCTCAGCTTTGACAGCATTTTGGTCGCATTCATCAAGCCAGGATTGGAGCGTATCAGTCCCGTTGAACAGGAGGGTGAGCTGAGGTTGGCCCTCTGAATCTTCGCGGGTCGGTGCAGCGCGGTTATAAAACGTCACGGCACGGTCATGATTCAGGATGGCAAAGCCCGTCGGTGTTTCATCAAGCGCCGCCAGTAAAGCGTCGCCAGCCGGAGCGTTTGGCGTCACGACGTTTGGCGCGGGCATTGAGGTACTTTTACTGGCGAGTTCGTATAGGGTCTGGAGGACAACCTTGAATCCGGTCTTTTCATAATGAGTATTATTCGGATTTGGCGGGGTGACGTTAGTCGGCTCCCCCGATATGCGGGTAATCGCCGCGAGGAGATCTTTTGTCGGCCGCGTGACGACGTCAAGCAAAAAGAAAGAAAAGAGCAGAGACGAAATTATCTGAAAAGCCAGCACGAGGATGGCTACGGGAAGGTTGGACTGAAATACGTCGAACAGAAACAATACGGCGGCCAACAATATGAATGCGCTGATCTGCACAACGAGCGTCACCTGAATCATCCGACGACGATACGCCGGCCAATAATCTTTTACGAAGGCCGGTTTGATTTTTTTTATTGCCATGATACCGCCCCTGTTTTATTTGATATTGCTGTAACCCATGTCTGGCCGCGCACCAACTTGATCCGTGCCCCAGCTGCATCGGTGAAATATAATTGTTCGGTCTTTGAATCTTTGTGCCATGTTCCTTCAATCACGCCACCGTCTTGAAAGATAGTGACCGGCCCGCTCCCGATGGTGGTTATCTGTTCTCGGTAGCCGTCTTCGAGGACGAGTTGCATTGGTACTTTGAGGACGACAACAGCAGAGGGACTGAGCTGACCCCCTTCTCTATCGATGTGAGGAGCCCCGGCCTGCGAACGATCGTATGAGTTGGTCTCTGGCTTGTATACATACGCGCTGTTATAGAGGGCACTACTAATGACGACATTGATTTTTGTGGCGGTTGGCGTCGTGCTCGGCGCCGGATCTTTTCGCTCAAAACCAGTGAACGTCGAGCTACTGTAGCCTTTGGCTGCATTAAGCGCGTCAAGCTTTGCGAAGCTCGTATAAACGTTGTGAGGAGCCGAACGGTCGGTCGCGCGCCAATAGGTGTTGGCATTGAAGAATTGATCAATATCACGGTAAGTACCGCTCCTCACTTCTGATAAGGCCGCGACGCTACCGCCGACGTGGGCGACACTCGCGTTAAATGCTGCCAGCCAGTCGACATAGTACATACGGACGCTGCGTACCGGTCCAATAAGCTGTGGTTTCCCTTCTTGGTAGAGTGCGAGAAACCGCGTGATGCCACCCTCAGCGATGGCTTCAAACACTACGCCGCTGCCTTTTAAGCCGGACTGCGGGCGAGCGTCTGGACTATTCTCGATCATGATTGCCGTGACGGCTTGTTTGGTCGCTGCTTCGTCGCTCACCAGCGCCCCGCTGAGTGGTGAGTAGTATTTGACTGGTTCTGGCTCAGGCACGGGAGCTGGCTTAACGGACTCAACCGGTGCAGATGCGACGGGTTCAGGCTGGCTGTTCAAAATAAAGAAGGCCGACACACCGCTCCCCGTAAGTATGACGAAGCTTCCGGCAAGCAAAGAGAGCTTACGATGGCGCTTCAGCCAAAGAAAGAACGTCGCTAATTTTTTTGTTTTCGTTTTTTCCATAGCGTTAGCAGTATTATAACAGATACTGTATTTGGGTAAACGTATGGCGCTATGAGCGGGATTCGATTGCTTCAATGGCTCGAGTCAGTCGGAGCGTAACCGTCTCTTTACCGAGGACTGCCAGTGTGTCATTGAGCGCTGGGCTGAACGGTGCCCAGGAGACGGCGAGGCGGATAAGGCTAAAGAGCACCCCTGGTTTTTGTTCGGTTGTTTCCAGCAGGCGGTTCAGCGTGTTCTGTAGGTCATCGGGTGTATAGTCTGATGCTTCCAGCGCCGTGCGTGAGGCCGATAAGAGGGACAGTGTCTCATCGGTGCCAAGCTTTGACAGCTGCTTATTTTCGGTAATCATTGTCGGTTCTGGTGTCGGCTCGGCAAAGAAATATTCGGTCAGAAGCGGCAGATCACGGAGCGTCTTAAGGCGATCTTGTACCAAAGCGAGCACTTGCTTCTTCGCCTGCTCGGAGGCTTCCGTCGCCGCGGCTGGCCAGAAGTCTGTAACTCGCTCAAATAAGTCATCAACAGCAAGTTTACGAATGTGTTGGCCATTGAGCCAGATGAGGCGCTGCTCGTCAAAACGGGCGCCACTACGTTGGACGCGCTCCAGGCTAAACTTGTCTATTAACTCTTCTTTCGTAAAGACTTCCTGTTCGGTACCGTCATTCCACCCCAGGCTGGCCAGGAAGTTGAGCATCGCTTCGGGGAGGTATCCATCCGTCTTATATTCCTGGACGCTCTTGGCGCCATCTCGTTTACCAAGCTTTTTCTTGCCATCTGGCGCGAGAATATGTGGCAGGCACGCGATGACTGGCCATTCTATTTCAAGGGCATCGTAGAGTGATAAATATTTTGGGATGGAAGCGATATATTCGAGCCCGCGGATGACATGAGTAATGCCCATTTCGTAATCATCAATAATATGGGCAAAATTGTACGTCGGCAGTCCGTCGCTCTTTATCAGAATAAAATCATCGAGGGCTTCTTCGCCGGCTGATAGCTCACCCATGACCGCGTCCGTCCACGTGTAGCGTTTAATAACGGGCACCTTGAATCGTAACGGTTGTGATCCGTCCCAGATAGGCGGGTTCGACGGGCGGTGATCGCGGTAGAGGAAGGCGCGTTTTTCGGCCTTGGCTTTATCTCGAAATGACTCAACCTCTTCTGCAGTGTAGGGGTCGGCGTAGGCGTAGCCTTTTTCTATTAATTTTTGCGCCCAGGCATGATAATGATCCAGTCGTTCAGTTTGGGTATAAGGGCCGTAATCCCCGCCTTTTCGCGGACCTTCGTCCCAATCAATCCCGAGCCACTCAAGGGTATCGAGAATCATATCAGTCGCACCTTCCACGAAACGGGCTCGGTCAGTGTCTTCGATACGCAGGACGAACTTACCACCCTGCTGTTTTGCTAAGAGATACGGAAAAAGTGCTGAACGGACATTACCGACATGGATATATCCCGTGGGGCTCGGGGCGAAACGAGTACGAATAGAAGCGTTGTTTTCAGACATTACCCGCTCAGTATAACAGAAAATTACAGAGGCGGGCCGGTTGAAGAAGAGTTGTTCACTGCGCCACTCCATGCCCAGTTCGTCGATGCTCCATCGGCAAAATTATATAACGTATTACCTTCGGTAATCATAAGGCCAGTACCATCTAAGGTAGAACCAACTGCCCAGTTAACCGCACCATTGGCCGAGTTACTATTCGAGTCACACACGGGGCCGATCCTACCTACACCAATCGGAGCTGTGTAGGCATAACTGACTCGTGTCCATTGCCCCGCGGCACTTATGACCGAGCCGCTAGCAGATCGAGCCGGAGAAAAAGCGGCACCAGCTGGCGTAGATTGGTAGACGCCTATTTCAAAGTTTCTTATTACAGACGCGCGCAGGAAGCACGAAATGTAATATGTTTTGCCTTCGGTAACATTAAAGGCGCTCGGTGAACTATCAAAGCCAGTGTCTCCGGTGTTGCCAATCGCTGCCGGAGCAGTTGTCCAGGTTTTTCGCGCGTAGGTCGTCATGCCACTTGGACCATCAGACGCACCACTAACCAATGAGTATGTGGCTGCCGCGGGTGAGCCACCTGCCCACCGAGTAGATCGCCAGCCAATTTGGCCCGCCGTGGTTGCGTATGAAGTTGCTTCTGGGTCCGTGGCCATATTGGTAATCGCCGCTACGCCATTTTGACCGTGTCCAGGACACCCTCCGGCGGCTGGAGTCGTTTGAGTCGTGTTGTTGATATAGTAACTGATGTTTGAAGTCGTGGCGGTAATGCAATACGTTTTAGGAGTCGTGGAGTTATTAACGCTATATTGGTAGGTCGTATTACCAGAGTCGTTGATACTGGCATTTGATAATGCGACTGGGTAGATATCACTATTTTCTACGGAATAAGCTATGACACGCTTGGCGGCTTGGCTCACGGCAGATTGAGCGGCAGTAGCCTTCGCCCTATTCTGAATCCCGTTGTAGGCCACAATCGTAATAGCAGCAAGAATACCAATTACGACGATCACGATAAGAAGTTCAACGATCGTAAAACCTGTTTGTTTTTGCGCTGCCCTATGCATGTGGGTATTTTAGCATAAGAAGTGTGAAGAATGAAGAACCGAGGAAAGCTTAGAGTGGTGGGCCGGTTGAGGTCGAACTGTTCGCTGAGCCGTTCCATATCCAGTTGGTGGAATTGCCATCGGCATAATTTGGTACGTTTGAGCTGTTTACTATCATAAGTCCGGTTACATCAAGTGTTGCGCCCGTCGTCCATGTAACACTTTGGTCAAATCGAGTTGAAAACTGAATATAGCCTGTCGCGCTCGGAGTAATAGTGCAGATGAGTCGAATCCATGTACCGGTCCCTGAATAGTTCGTTGAAGGACAAGCAAGTGTGGCAGTTAGCCAGGTGCTGCTCCCGTCGGAAATGCGATAATCTATTCGGGCAGTGGAATTAGCGATAGTACTCCGGAGGTAGGTCGATACACTTATAGGGACCCCCACTGTTACCGGCCATGTTGCATCAACCTGAGGATTTGTTAGGTCTAAATTGCCCCTATGGTCAACACCACGGCCTCCGCCCGTGGCAGCCGTGCCCTGTGTCCACCGGCCATAGGTTGTCAATGCTGGTATTGGGCCGTCGGAAGCGCCCGTAATCCAGGTACGGGCCATTGCATACCGGCTAGACCACTCACCGATTTCGCTCGATGAGCCTGAAGCTGAGGGGTTCAGCGATAAATTCGTTATTGCTGCAATGCCATTTTGCCCATGTCCAGGACAACCGCCGGGTGCTGGAGTGGTCTGTGTTGAGTTATTTTGAAAGTAGCTTACGTTGCCGACTGTCACGGTTACGCAGTATGTCCGCGGTAAGGATGAATTATTGACGCTGTATTGATAGTTTGTGGAATCATTATCGCTGATACCTACAGCGCTCAATGCTAAGGGATAATTATCATTATTCACTACGGCGTATGAAACAACTTTTTTATACGTCTGGTTGACTGCGCTCAGGGCAGCACTGTTTTTCGCCCTATTCTGAATCCCGTTGTAGGCCACAATCGTAATAGCAGCAAGAATACCAATTACGACGATCACGATAAGAAGTTCAACGATCGTAAAACCTGTTTGTTTTTGCGCTGCCCTATGCATAACGATAGTTTAACATAAGGGTTATAAAGAAATTAGAGACTGGTAGCAATTTGTCGAATTTGTTCACCGGAGAGCGGTGCGGTACTGTCGATAACATAGAGGATGCCACCATTGACCCACGCAGCGTTACCGCCGTACGAGAAGATAGTGAGTCCTTGTTCCTGGGTCGTGATGTAGTTGGCATCGACAGCCTTTTTCACCAGGTTTTCGAGAACGGCGGATGAATCCCATGAGCTGCGTGACTGAGTAATGGTAAAGCCGGTGTCACTCGAGTTTGATTTAAACGAAAGTACCACTTCTCCATCGCTGTAAGATACTGGCGCATTCATACTATATCCATCTGGGTGATAGTTAGGGAAAGATGCTTCTATGCCTGCCTGCGCCGAAGCGACTCGTACTGATAGGCTTGGCATGTTGACATAGGTAAAGTAGCCGCCAATGCCGAGAACTGCCAGCAGTAAGCCGCCTATGAGGCTAAAGCGCGATAATTTCGTTTTGAATGGCTTTTTGTTCGCTTTTTTCTTTGGTACCTCAGTAGCGAGCGCTTTGGCGATGGCGGTATCCTTAATCTGCTTAGCAGTTTGATGACTGGAGGCAGGTGTGGGTTGAGTAGACCGCTTTGACTGCTGCTGGAGAGCACGCTGCACTGTTGGGTGCGGCTTGGCGAGTACATGCACGTCGGTGCGCTTGGCGTGAACTGGCGTTTCAATCACGGGATGTGGAGCAAATTTTGAAATGCTACTGCTGCGGGCGATGTCCATAGTGCGGCCAGTGCTTGGCTTGCGGGGCGCAACGATCGCTGGTTTCGCTGGTTTTTTGGCGGAACGGCGAAGGAGTGTTTTTGATCGTTCAGGCGTCTTATGCACTTCAGTAGCGTGGTGAGTGGCGCGGGGTGCTGCATGGGGTGGAATGCTCGAAGAAGCCGAATCATTGATTGGCAAGCCGGTACGTACATCGTAGTCACGCCCATTAATCGAGATTGTTTTATTTTTTTCCATGCACGCTTTCCTCGCTAGTACACCTACTGTTAGTTTTTATGCGTAAGCAGTAATATCATTATCTTAAGAACAACTGGTTAAATATGCAAGCCTATTTTTAGCGCCGGGATGCTGGCCGTTGCTATAATAGAACGCAGATGTACAAAAAACCTTCAAAAAAGAAAGAACTCGTACAGCGTATTGCTGTCTATTCCGTCATGTCATTGGCGGTTCTGGTGATCGTCACTGGCATCATCCTCTTCATACTTGGCTATCGCCTCGACAGCAATAATGGCACGTTAGAGCAGAATGCATTAGTGCAGTTTGCCTCCAAACCTTCGGGCGCAACGGTTGCTATTGACGGTGTCGACATAGGACCCCGTACACCGAGTAAACAGTCAATCATGGCGGGGACTCATAGCTTCTCGATGGCGCGGACAGGCTATGAGACGTGGACAAAAACGCTTCCAACCAACGCCGGGACGCTGACATGGCTCGATTATGCTCGCCTCATTCCAAAAAGCCGAACGCCGGCGAATGTGAGCAACTATGCTGAGCTAGCGAGCGTGAGTGCATCTCCAGACGGACGATCAATCTTGCTGCAGGCGCGCAGTAATGAGTCGTCATTCTCATTGGTAGATATTCGTAGTGACACCATCAAGCAAGACGCGCTGACGTTACCTGCCGACATTTTTACCGCTGCGCCACAAGGAGCGACCGAGCAATTTGCTATTGGCCGTTGGGACACGGGCAGCCGGCATGTCTTTATACAACATGTATATGGTGATAAGACTGAGTGGATCGTCTTAGATACGCAGGACGCCCCGTCGAGCGTCAATGTTACTCGCCTATTTAATGTCGATATGGTGAATCCGATTTTCTCGGGTACCAGTGGCAATATTCTCTATGCGTTGAGTAACGGAATCATTCGACGATTTGATTTGGGTTCTTCCACGATTTCGCGGGCACTGGTGAGCAATGTAGCGTCCTTTGATATGTATGAAAGCAATATCGTGACCTATGTTGGCACGGATGCGAGTGATCCCAGCAAGCGTGTTGCCGGGGTCTACCGCGATGGCGATAATGAAGCGCACGTCATTGCAACAACCGATGCTTCTACTCCCCTCTTCATTGCAACTACCCGTTATTTCAACGACGACTATGTCGCGGTTATAGCTGGGTCCAAAGTAAAAATACTCAAGGGTAGCTATCCGACGTCGAATCGTGATGATACGAGTCTTGATGAGTTTGCAAACTTCGATGTCAGCTCCCCTGTCACCTCGCTTAGCTTTAGCTCATCAGGAGACTTCCTGCTCGTACAGTCACAGGCAGCATACGATACCTATGACCTCGAACATCAACGGCTGTCACACTTTACCTATGCAGAAGGTCAGACTACAGCCCCGCGGCTGCGTTGGCTCGACAGTGCATATCTATGGGGTGACGAGGGTGGCAAACTGACACTCCGAGAATTCGATGGTAGCAATAGCTATGCAATGCACAATGTTACCCCTGGCTACGATGTATCGTTAAGCCAAAATGGAAAATATCTTTACAGTATTCAAAAAATCGACGACGTCTATCACTTGCAGCGTATTCGAATGCTACTCGATTAAAAGAACTGACTAAGCGCCAAAGAGACGTTCGAGCAGTGTCGGTGAATTACCCGGTATACCTGTCGACGTTGCTTTTGATGAAGACACCGGTGCAGGGTCGGATGCAGTCGGGTCTGGGCTCACTTGTTCAGCCGTCACCAGAAATCGATTCAGGGCGGTGCCTACTGGTGTACAGGTGATTAAAATAAGGTTGGGTTTGCTCGCTGTATATACAAGCTTATCAACCTGTGAAGGCCTGACTGTTTCGGTCTGAGTAACGATATACGTATAACGGATGCCGCCGTAATTGGCGTAAATACTATCACCGGTCTGCAGGCGTTCGAGCTGAGCAAAAATGAATTTATAGTCACCGGGATCGAACAGGTCGTTACTGCTATGTCCTGCGATGACGGTGTTCCCGAACTCACCTGGATGGCTATCTGCTCCCGGGATGGCAAAATGAGCCACGCCTTTTTCCATGGCCGCCATTTGTGAATCATGATCATTGCCGACGTCATATACGACCGGCACGTCAACATTGATTTTCGGAATAATTAATCTCGACTCGGGCCCCACGGCAATAGCAGCTGATGGATCGATGACGATATTCTGAGGATCGATACTGCCCGGTGATACATAGGCTTGAACGCCCGCGATAAAGGTACGATTGTACTGAAGAAATACAAAAAGCAAAATCACGATGATGGCGGCTGTTAGCGGAACAAAATGTTTGCTCCTGCGGAATTTTTTAGCGCGTTCCGTGACCTGCGAGCGCAGCTTACTGCGAAGATCAAGTAGCGCCTCGTCCTTGCTGATCGACTCTGAGCGTGGTGTTGTTGGCGTATCGAGCTGTTTGGAAAAAATACCATTAGCATCTGGCAATGCGCTTTGTTTTTGTGCAGCTAGGCTCGCCTGCGATTTTTTTAAATGTTCGGTATAGTATCGTTCGTAATATTTCTGGTAATAATTTTGCCAGGCGGTATGATACTGCTTCCATTGGTCAGCAGTCGGATCAACATGCTGGGCATGAGTCCTGGCGTATGGATTTTTTGGCTCGGCTTCAACATGAGGAGTGCCGGTCTGGTACAGCGTGTCTATTTTGGAACGGAGGATTGACACGGCGGCGTCGCGCTGCAATTGATTGTCTTCAGAAACCTCAACTACTTGCGGCGTAACAGAATTCGGCACGGCTGGCGTGTCGTTAGCGGGAACTGGATGTGCAGATGGTTCGGGGTTCATTTTATAGATTCCTATTACCTTATATTGTACAATACATTAGTACTTCACGGTTGTCGAAAGCGGCTATGCTTACTATGGTGTGATGTCAGCGTAACCCAACAACTGTTTTTTAATAACTCGTGCCGCGATGGTGGAATAGGTAGACACGCTAGACTCAAAATCTGGTGTCCATTAGGACGTGCCGGTTCAAGTCCGGCTCGCGGTACCAGTTAGTAAAAAACAGCTAGTACGATGGAGATGCTTGGTCGTTCCAAGATTTTATGTCCGGATGCTTTCGCTGATTGCTTCAAGTGGTTTGCCAGGGTTCCAGAGCCAGTAGGTGGCTGCTCGAGTCGCCACACTTCCCCGCCATATGGCCATCGGATTATCCCATGGCATACTCACAACTTGACCGTTATGGGCGATGACGAAATGCTCTTTGTGCAAGACGGCGATAGTCACGGGGTATGTGATCGTGAATTTATGGACCGCTTCTACTAAGCTTGCGAGCTGCATGCTGAATGTTAAAATCTTTGGGTAATAGACGGCCTGAAACAGCTTCTGCAGCTGCGCGAAAGCGACGACCAGGAGGGTTTCGGGTCGTTCAACAAGTAAGGTCGAGGCATTCTTGACAAGGTCGACGGCGTCTCGAGTGATAATCAATGGTTTTTGGTAACGAGTCACGAATGCTTCGTAGGCAATAGCCGTTTCGCTGTTACGTCCGGCGTCACCGATAAGAAGCGTGGCCTGTGCCCAGTCTCCGAGCGCGAGCATTTCATCGAGCGCTTCTTTTGATAGGCTGCCAGATAAGGTCGTCGGGCCAAAGACCGTATCGATAATGGTCCGCGGAATCGTTTTTTGAAGAGCGTCTGGCAGGAGCACTCGAAGATCACCGACACCGGCTGCTTTGGCCGTCTCGTAGGCATCGGCGACGCCGGCAAAGCCGAGCTTGTTGCCACCGATAATGCCCAAACGGCCAGCCATCGAGCGTTGCTCTGGCTTACTCCATTCGATATCAGGAAAAAGCGCTTTGTCCGGATCTTGGCGCCGCCAATAGCTACTATCCATGACTTGAATTACTTACTAGCTTCTGTAAAACATATTGCTGCAACTCTTCGACAAGAGCCCACCTGCGGTTACGTTCAGATCCCGGTATAAAAATATCACCATTTTCGGTCAGACTAATAATCTCTTCTGCCGCTTGCTCGAGCCGGCCCGGATCTTCATTATTTAACACTGGGTGCAGTTCATCCTTATGGGCTAGAGCGTAATCCAATGAGTCGACCGCTTCATGTAAGCGTTTTGGCAGATTGTCAGCTGCTCGTTCGTGATCGTTCAGCCAATGCTCCCACGGCGCTGGGCTGGTTACGACATACGCTTGCTCCAGTCGTTTAAAGCCAGCTTTGCCGAGGGATGCAATGCTACTTGGTAACGCGGGAAGAAGTGACACATCGCCCACAAAATCCTCTGGCAGAGTCCCATATATATGACCCGTTCGAAAAACAGAATAATTAACGAGCTCGCCGTTATGAATGAGGTCAATGATGTGCTCCTTGGTAATGCCTTCAGTCGCCGTATGGTAATTGGCCGGATCGCCGTCGCGGCGTTGTCTCGTTGTCGTTGTGCCGGCAATTGCCCAGCTCGGTCGTCGGGCTAGCACGCGTTCAATGATCGTTGATTTACCGACGGCAGTCGGCCCAATAACAAGTGTGAGGACTTTTTGAGAAAGCATATCCTGAACACTAAGGTCGGGCTCGTATAACTCCTGCTTAGCGGCGAGCTCTTGGATGATTAATGCTTCAGTCTGTTCCGTCATGATATGTATCCTATCCCCCACCTTCTGCTTACCGTTATTTTGCTACCGCGCCGTTATATATTCACCTCAACACTGATCGGGCAATGGTCCGAGCCGAGAACCTCTGGGTGGATCTTCGCCGCTACGATTTTGTCCTGCAAACTAACGCTGGCCAACCAGTAATCAATACGCCAACCAACATTACGCGCACGGGCATTGGCGAAATGACTCCACCAGCTATAGGCGTCTGTCTGTTCCGGGTGGAGGGTGCGGAACGTATCGATGAAGCCAGCGTCGAGAAATTTTGTGAAACCCTCGCGCTCTTCATTGGTAAAACCGTGCTTGCCAATATTTGGCTTGGGATTCGCTAGATCAATTTCCTGATGCGCTACGTTCAAATCCCCCGAAAAAAGGACTGGTTTCGTTTTTTCAAGCTCTTTAATATGCTCCAAAAAAGCCGGGTCCCACCGCTGATGACGAAGTTCGAGCCGGGACAAATCATCTTTAGAATTTGGGGTGTAGACGGTCACTACCCAAAAATGATCAAACTCTGCCGAGAGAACCCGACCTTCTTTAGCAGGGTCGCCGTAACTGTCGCCGGCAAGCTGATATTTCTCGGCGATGTCGAGAGCGAAGCCATTAATGACCTGAAGCGGCTTCATTTTGCTATAGATTGCCGTGCCGCTGTAACCGGCTTTCTCGGCGCTGTTCCAATATTCATGGTAGTCTTGCAGGTCAACTTCGGCCTGCCCTTCTTTGGCTTTTATTTCTTGGAGACAGAGGACATCAGGCTGATGTTCGGCAATAAAAGACTGGAATGAGCCTTTCTTGATGACGGCGCGTATCCCATTGACGTTCCAGGAGTAGAGTTTCATATCTATATTATAGTGCACGCGCCGGTAGTTAGCGGTTCTTTAGTGCTCGGGCGACGTCGCGACTCTCATCGCGCCGCTTCAATGTTTCGCGCTTGTCATAGCGTTTCTTGCCTTTTCCGAGGGCAATGACGACTTTAATAAACCGCCCTGCAATCAGTAGCTTTAGGGGTACAATCGTGAGGCCCGTCTGTTTTTCTTTGTCGAGGGCATCAATTTGACGGCGGCTTGCCAGTAATTTTCTCGGTGAAGTATCGATCGTACGCTCGTGCGCGCCCGTCGTTCCTGGCAAGCTAAAACTCGCATTGTTGAGCCAGAGTTCACCATTTCTCAGTGAAACGAATGAACCTTTGAGCTGAAGGTGGCCGTCACGGGCAGCCCGGACTTCTGGCCCAGTCAAAACAATACCAACCACGAGCTCATCGCCGAGGGCATAATCAAAGCGTGCGCGGCGATTAACGACGACACCTGGGGACGATTTCTTCTGCTTCTTTGCCATATTCCCCTTATTGTAGCAAAGTGTTCTCGATAGTCTCTAACAGGGTTTGGGCGGATTTACGCCAGTCATATTGGCTTATGTGCCGTGTGCCGTTTTTATTGAGAGATGTGCGTAAAGCCTTATCATCAAGTTTTTTGACCATGTCGGCAAACTCCGCCGGACTTTTAGGGTCGAAGAAGAGGCCGCCTTTCCCTGCGACTTCGTGAAAAATCGGAATGTCGCTAACCACGACGGGGATGCCGAGTGCCAATGCTTCTGCAACGGGAAGCCCATAGCCTTCATCAAGACTCGCACTGGCAAGGACGGCCTTGTCGGCAAGGAGCTGGGCGTATTGCTTATCGCTGACGCCATTATGGAAGGTAATGTTTTCGGGCCGCTGAGTCAGCTTGAGCAGTTCATCTTTTCGGCCCTCTTTGATGCGGCTCAGGAGATGCAGGCGGTGCTCCGGTAAGCTATCCATCGCCCGCACAAGCGTCTCGACATTCTTATACGGCATAAACGAGCCCATATAGACAATATTACGCGGGCTGCCCTTCAGGCTGACCGGACGTTTGAGGTAATGGGATAATGCTTCCGGTGCGTTGGGCACCACCACGATTGGTTTCTTGGTTAGGCGAGCCTTCAGGATATCTTGTTTGGCGGTATGACTAACGGTCGCGACAACATCAACACCCTTCAACACCTGGCGCTCGATGGCATAGGTAGCGTGGTAAAGCCGCCAGCCGACTTTAAGGAGTGTACTGTATTGTTGTGGCGGCGTCCGATGCCGATAATAAATCAGATCATGTACCGTTACGATGAGCTTGAACTTGCGGCCGAGTGAGCCGATGGTCTGCATCGGTGAATATACAACGTCGGGCTTATACCGGTTGAGGATGTAGGCCGTGAACGGCTCCTTCGCAGAATCTGGCGCATGGACTAAGAGATGATTAGCATTTTTCGGGAGCTTCATTAATTGTGCGGGGTCGGAAATAATAAAGGTGACATCAGTAAGACTAGCGATGGCATTCCCGAGCTCCATTGAAAAACGGCTGATGCCGTCATGAAAATCAGTGCGGATATAGCGGGCGTCAAAAAATAATTTCATGCACGATTATTGTAGCATGAGGTGGACACCGTTTTGGGCGACGGAGCGCATGATATAATAAGCCAATATGAAAATTCTTATCGCGTCGGACCTCCATTACCCGACGATCAACGGTGTGGCAACGTTTAGCCGGAACCTGGCTCGCGGGCTGGCTGCTCGCGGGCATGAAGTATTGGTCATCGCTCCCAGTCAGACCGGAAAACGCTATAAGGAAGTTGACGGAAATCACGTCATTATACGGACCGCTTCGGTCGCCTTTCCCTTTTATCAAAACTTTAAAATTTCACTGACACCACAGCGCGAAGTAAAAAAAATTATCACAGAATTTGATCCTGACGTCATCCATATTCAGATGTTGATGTGGATTGGTCAGGCAGCCATGCGTTATGGCAACAAGTACGGTATCCCAATTGTCAGTACGAATCATGCAATGCCGGAAAACCTGCTTGATAATCTGAAGCTTCTGGCACCGGTTGCTCGTCCAATCAACTATATGCTCTCGGAGTATGGTAGGCGGTTTCACTCAAAAGCTGACTATGTGACACTTCCGACGCAGGCGGCCATCGATATGTTTAAGCAGTCAGAGAAAATCACTGTCCCGATCGAAGCCGTCTCAAATGGAATAGACCTGGCACATTTTACGCCTCGAGACATAGATGTATCGCTCTATGAACGCTATGAATTGCCGACAAAAACGCCGATTATTACCTACATCGGCCGGCTCGATGCCGAAAAACATCTACCTGTTTTACTAAAAGCCTTCGCTGCGGTTATTCAGTCCAACGAAGCGCATCTATTAATTGTCGGAAGCGGGACCGAGAGTGAGCGTTTGCATTTTATGGCCGAACATCTTGGTCTTACAAAGCACATCACTTTTACCGGACGAGTCAGTGATGAAGATTTGGTGCAACTGCATAAAGTCGGGACGGTATTCTGTATGCCATCCCCTGCCGAGCTTCAAAGTATCGCAACACTGGAGGCTATGGCAAGCGGTCAACCGGTTGTCGCGGTAGCTGCCGGTGCCCTGGCCGAGCTTTGCCACGACGGTGAGAATGGTTATTTGTGCGCGCAGGATGACGCCGAAACAATTGCCGATAAACTAACGGCTGTGATCACCAATCCCCCGCTGCGTGCTCATATGTCTAAACAGAGCCTTGAAATTGCCAATCATCATAATCTCACGACGACGCTTGAACGTTTTGAATTTATCTACGACCGTGTGATAAAGGCTTCGATAAGTTCTACTACCTGATCCGGCGTTTCGTAATGAGTCAGGTGCCCGACATTGGGAATGATTTTAAGCGTCGCATTGGTAAACAAAGCATGTACCGACTGCTGCTGTCGGATTGATGTGATATCATCTCGCTCGCCGGCGATAAGCAGTGTTTTCGTCGTAATCTGTGGTGCAACATCACGTACGCTTTTGCTGACGGACGTGCGGAAAGCCTCATCGAGTGATGCGGGACTGGAAAAGCGGCTAAAGTACCGGCGGTGCTGGTCAACAATGTCAGCCTTTAGCGTCGGGTCTTTGGACTTTGTCATGACATGGCTCATCGTATCGACCATCAGCTGACTCGAAAGCCAAGGTTTTGCTAACTTGTCTGGTAGCATGCGGCCTATCTTATAGAAGAGCACCGCTCCGGCGGTAAGGATTTTTCGAGGGCCCTTGAGGGCAGATTCACCGATCGGGTTTATCAGTATCAATTGTTTGAGTCGCTCGCCGTGTGTGGCGGCATAATGCGCACAAATAATACTCCCAAATGAATGCCCGATTAAAACAATTGTTTGCTGACCGGCGATAGCGGTAATAAAATCATCAAGCCAGCTCGAGTAGTCTTCAATATGGTGACTCTTGAGCGCCTGGGACTCGCCGAAACCTGGCAGATCTGGCACGACGACGGTTCCCTTCAGTCTCTCGGCAATCGCGCTGAGGCCATGGTGCGTTCCTCTGAAGCCATGGATCAGTACAAAGATAGGCCCGGTGGCAACAGTTCCGTATTGCCAATAGGCAGTCTCGCCGAAGGTTTTTGAGATCATTATTCTATGATAGCAAAAACCGCTCCTATTGCGGGAGCGGTCGTGACGTCGTCTCGCTGAATGGTTAAGCGGCTACCGGCTGAATATTGTGGGTCTTAATTGCTTCTTGGATCTTGGGGCGATCAAAACCAAGCACGAGATCTCCGGCGATATCGGTCACGGGTACACCGCGAAAATCACCATTACTCTTTGCCATTAATTCATCGTACGCTTCTTTGTCGGCTTCAACGTCCTTGGCGATAAATGGAATGCCTAATTTATCTAACCATTGCATCTCGGTATGACAGAAGGCGCACCAGCTGGTGCTGTAAACAATTACCTGTGGTGTCGTTGCATCGCTCATGTAAGTATCCTTTTCGCCTAAAAGTTTCTATAAATATTATAGCATGTGTCAGCCGGTTGTGCATAGACCGTGAGAGCGGTATACTGGTCGCATATGATGCTTATGCTCGGCCGGAAAAAAACAGCGCGCGGCTTTGCATTGCCGACTGTCTTGATTGCTTCCATTGTCATGATAGCTGTCATGCTATCGGCTGTCCAATTGACCGTGTCAATCAGCAAGGCTCTTCGTAATCAGTACTACACGAAACTGGCAGATTTAGCTGCTGAAGCTGGAGCAGCCATGGCGCGTACCTGTCTGGCGCAGAATAATAATATTCCCCAGTGGAGTGATGCTAGTCCGCTCCGACCTAATTCAACCTGTAGCGGTGATCCGAGCTCTGGTGCAGCACCTGGCTTACAGGCGCTTGTTGTCGCCGGTGGTGGCGGTGGTGGCTCGAATGGTGGTGGTGGCGGTGGCGCTGGCGGCGTTGTGTACACGACGAACTACAATGTTGCCGCAGGCAATGTCATTACGGTGACGGTTGGTGATGGCGGGGCGGCAGGACCAGCTACCACGGGACCAGGGTCGAGCGGAGCTAATTCAGTCTTCGGAACAATCACCGCCATTGGTGGTGGTGGTGGCGCATCGAGAGACGGCGGAACAGCCGCAACTACCGGAGGTTCTGGTGGTGGTGGCTCTGACTATGCTGCGCGAAACATTGGTGCAGCTGGTACGGCAGGCCAAGGCTTCGCTGGTGCGAACGGTTTTCTCGGTGGTTGTAACGGTACTGGCGGTGGTGGCGGTGGCGCTGGCGGCGTTGGAGCGGTCGGTGCTGACAACGCTGCTGGCGCCGGCGGCGTTGGAATCAGTAACGCCATAACGGGTACTAGCGTCATGTATGGCGGTGGTGGCGGTGGCGGCCCTACGTGCCCCCCCGGTGTATTTGCTGCTGGCGGTAATGGCGGTGGTGGCGGCGGCGCAAGCCTCAGTAATGGTACGGCCAATACCGGGGGTGGCGGTGGTGGCGGCGGCGCAAGCTCAGGAACATCTGGGGGTAACGGAGGTTCTGGCGTGGTTATTGTCAGTTATCCTACCGGTACAATTACGGCTACGGGAGGTACAGTCACTACTTCAGGTGGAAATACGATCCATCGTTTTACGGCGAGCGGTACTTTCTCGGTCACCTCTGTCAGCGCTCCAGCTGGCGGATGCACCATTGACCCTACGTGCTCTGTACTCGTCGACGGGGATATACGAACGACCTTTACGGTAGGTGCTCCCCCACTCAATTCCGCTGGAGAGGCGAAAGATTTTAACGTGACGGGCAAGACATCACTTGTGCGCACCAGTGCTAACACGGCATGGCGAACATTTTCCGAAACCTACGTGAACCGTACTGTAAAGCCGTATGACGATGACGGTTTTCCTAAGGGTACATCTATACAAGGATATTGGTCCGCCCCACCAGCTGGCTATCTCTTAGAAGATGGTGCCGCCGTGTCTCGTACGACTTACGCTGACTTGTTCGCTCTTATCGGTACGACCTACGGTGCCGGCGATGGGTCGACAACCTTCAACCTACCCGACTCAAGAGGTTACGCTACCGTCATGATTGGCCCGTCAGATCCTGAATTTGACACATACGGTGAGAAATCCGGCGAAAAAAATCATATCCTGACCATTCCAGAAATGCCGAGTCATACTCACCCACTTATTATCGGCGATGTCGATGATCAGAACTTTACGGGATTTAGCTCCAACGCTCAGTACCCACCAGGTGACGCAACCGGCACCGTGGCGTCAAATATCACGACGCAGGCGGCGGGCGGCGGGTTGGGTCATAATGAGGTGCAACCATCCATTGTTAAATTATCTGCTATTAAATATATCGGTCCACCAACGGGAACAATTAGTACATTGCCGGCTGGCACATCGATTGAAGGATACTGGGGTGCGTCACCGAATGGATATTTAACAGAGAATGGTGCCGCTGTGTCGCGCTCGACGTATCCGAATCTTTATGCGGCAATTGGTACGACTTATGGCGTTGGTGATGGGTCGACGACCTTCAATGTACCCGATTCACGCGGACGTGTCACCGTCAACAAGAATACTGCCGATACAGAATTTGACACGATGGGTGAAAAGTTTGGCACCAAAACCGTTACATTAACGTTAAATCAAATTCCGGCTCACTCTCACGGGCTGATCATCGGAAATACCGACGACAAAAACTTTGCCGGTGGCGCCAACCAGTATCCGCCTTCCGACGCCGGCGGTATCTATACACCTGGTCAAACGACGCAGGCAACCGGGGGCGGCGGTGCCCACAACAATATCCAGCCATCGATTGTGAAGATGGTGGCGATTAAGCATACGACACTGTCGAGCCCAAATTCATCCCCAATTGTAGGATCATCGATTCAATCGTGGCTCGGATCGACACCGAGCGGCTATTTACCAGAAGATGGTGCCGCCGTGTCTCGTACGACATACGCGAATCTATTTGCACTCCTCGGAACAACGTTTGGTGCGGGCGACGGGTCAACAACCTTCAATGTGCCGGATTCGAGAGGACGTGTCAGTGTAAATAAGAGTGATACGGACACCGACTTCGACACTATCGGAGAGCTGTACGGTACGAAGATGCAGACGTTAACCGTCGCCCAACTCCCCTCGCATACACATACGCTGACTGTTGGTGTTGTCGATGATAAAAGCTTCACAGGGTATACATTCAATAACCAGTACCCGCCAGCAGATGCGGGAACTCAGTACACGCCTGGCCAGAAAACGAAACCATCTGGTGGCGGTGAAGCGCATAGCAATATCCAGCCATCGATTGTGAAGATGACCTACCTCAAGTATTAAGCGCTGCGGCCGGTTGTCCGACAAGGGGTTAAGTGCTATAGTAATAGTAATGACCACGTCGCACTCTCAGCAGGGGGAAAATCCTGAGACGCCGTCGAAAAACTCGACGGCGCTTTTATTGCTCGCTACGGCTATCGATACAACAGTACGAACTTTTGTACCAACAATTGGGGGTACTCTCCTCGGAATCTGGCTTGATACAACATTTAAGACCATCCCACTGTTCACCATTGTCCTTCTCGTCGTTGGGTTCACCACCGCGGCATTTCTCATTGCGCAACAGTTTAGAAAGGTACGCCGGTAATGGAACTCCATATTAGTATTGCGGCTGAAGAGCTATTCCGCATTGGTTCATTTCCGGTTACCAACGCGCTACTTACTGGTGTCGTTGGATTGATCCTGACCGTTACCATACTGTGGTACGTAGCTAGTAAGGTAAAAAAAGGTTCGTACAATCGTTTTGTTGGGCTCGTGCAGTGGGTCTTTGAAGGCCTGTTAAAACAAATTGACGACATTGTGCCCGATAAGCGATTGGGCCGTAAAATCGCACCGCTCGCAATTACTATCTTTTTCTTTGTATTGCTTAACTATTGGCTCAGCGTTATTCCAGGTCTCGATACGATCCGCATACATGGCGTACCCCTTCTTCGTAGTTTAACGGCTGATCTCAACTTTACGCTCGGCCTCGCTATCATCACGGTCGTGACTGTTCAGATTTATGCCATTCGCCATCTTGGCGTGCTCGGCAATGCGGGTCGCTATCTGCGTAATCCGCTCAAGGATCCTGTCGGTGCATTTGAAGGGGTCCTTGAATTGATCGGTGAAGTTTCTCGAGGGACGGCGCTTGCGCTCCGGCTCTTTGGTAATGCCTTTGCCGGTGAAGTACTCTTGGTAGTCATCGCTGTGTTAACGAGCTATTTTGCGAGTGTCGTTCTGCCCTTCTTTATGGCCTTTGAGCTTTTTATTGGATTCATCCAAGCCTATGTCTTCTTTGTCCTGACGCTCATCTTTACCGCTCTCGCCGTTGCACACGGCGATCACCTTCCTGACCATTCCCCCGCTCTGGCTAAACAGCCCCTGAAGCAGGAATGATATAATAAGAAGTAACAAGTGACAATAATAAGGAGAATAACGTGGAACAATTAGCATTTGGTCTTGCCTACGCCCTGCCTGCCCTCGGTGCAGCACTCGGTATTGGCTTTATTGGCGCAGGCGCCTTGAACGCTTTCGGTCGAAACCCAGAAAAATTAGGTGATATCCGTACTCTGATGATTACCGCCATCGTCTTTGCTGACTCATTGGCAATCATCGGTATCATCGTCGCCATTATCGCCAAATTCTTAGGATAACAATGAATTGGTTTGCCGCAACTGAAGCAACGTCCGGAGGCATTTTTGAAGCCCTGGGTATTGATATCCAGGTGCTTGTCTTGCAGATCATCGCATTCTTGCTGCTCGTCTTTCTGCTCGGCAAATATGTTTACCCTATCCTCATGAAACAAGTTGACGAACGGCAAGCAAAAATCGACGCTGCGTCAAAGGCGGCAAGCGAAGCTCAGAATGCAGCCGCTGAGGCTGAAGCACGCGTCGAAAAGCTACTGCAAAAGGCGCGCAAGGATGCCGCAGAAATTGTTGATACGGCACGAACAGAATCAGCTGCCCTCATCGCTACCAGTGACCAAAAAGCAAAGACGCGGGCTGAGCATATCGTTGCGTCCGCCAAAGAAGAGCTCGAGAAAGATGTCATTGCGGCCAGGAACGCGCTTCGCCAGGAGACAATCAGCTTGGTTGCATCGACCACCTCAAAGGTTGTCGCTGCATCGCATGACAGCAAGGCTGATGAGGCGATGATCGCGACGCTTCTCAAAGAGGGCCGTTCGTAGTGGCACAACGACTGTCTCGGCGTTTAATCGCTCAGTACGTGGCGCGTGAACTGACCGACTCGGAAGATGCTAAGAAACTGCTCCAAGAAGTCGCTGGTTACTTGGTGGAGTCACGCCGGACTAGTGAAATTGATTTGCTGGTACGCGACATTGAGTATGAGCTTGCGGAGCGTGGTCATATCCGCGCCGAAGTAACGACAGCGTATCCACTCGGAGACGCGCTGCGTCAGTCAACGATTGACTTAATCAAGCAACAGACAGCCGCCACCGCCGTGTCACTCGATGAGACGGTCGATGAAGCTGTCCTTGGCGGCATGAGAATCAGTTTGCCAGGCAGAGAGCTTGATCAAACCGTACGGACCCAATTATTACGATTAGAAACAACTTTTAAGGCATAAGGACAGGTAACGTATGAGCGATTTATCAATAACAGAATTATCCAACGACCTTCGCGCTGCCGTTGAAAAATTGGAACGCCGCGATGGTTTAGAAGAAGTCGGTGTCGTTGTCCGTGTCGGTGATGGCGTGGCCTGGATTCATGGCCTGAGAAAAGCTGGCTATAGTGAAATGCTCGAGATCGAATCTCCTCATGGATCCGTCGATGCCTTTGCGCTGAACCTTCTCGAAGATGAGATTGGTGCAGTGCTGCTCGGCTCCGACAAAAATGTGATCGCTGGTGCGACCGTCCGTCGTAAAGGGACGGTTCTCGAAGTACCAGTCGGGCCGGAATTATTAGGTCGTGTCATTGACCCGCTCGGGCGACCGCTTGATGGCGGTGAACCTATCAAGACCAAGCAAACTGGTATTGTTGAACGTGAAGCAATCGGTGTCATGGGTCGTAAATCAGTACATGAACCGCTGATGACTGGCATCGTGGCGATTGACGCCATGTTTCCTATCGGACGTGGCCAACGCGAGCTTATTATTGGTGACCGCCAGACCGGCAAGACAGCACTCGCTATTGATACGATGATCAACCAAGCTCGCCAAAAGACCGGCGTCGTCAACGTTTATGTCGCGATTGGACAAAAGCTTTCAAAAGTAGCTCGTTTAGTTGAGCGGCTGAAACAAGAAGGTGTCATGGACCAGACTATTATTGTCGCAACCAGCCCGTCTGACCCCGCTTCACTGCTCTACCTAGCACCATACGCGGCAACGACTATGGGCGAATACTTCCGCGACAACTCTCAGCACGCGTTGATGATTTATGATGACCTGACGAAGCATGCAGTGGCCTACCGGCAAATGTCATTGTTGCTCCGTCGTCCACCGGGACGCGAAGCCTATCCCGGTGATGTGTTCTATCTCCACTCTCGCCTGTTGGAACGTTCCGCAAAATTAAGCGATGAGCTTGGTGGCGGTTCACTGACGGCGTTACCAATTATCGAAACACAAGCTGGTGACATTTCCGCCTACATTCCGACCAACGTCATCTCAATTACCGATGGCCAAATATTCCTCGAAACTGATCTCTTTTACCAAGGTATCCGTCCCGCCATATCAGCCGGACTCTCGGTGAGCCGGGTTGGTGGTGCGGCCCAGACGAAGGCCGTCAAAAGCGTGAGTGGAAACTTGAAGCTCGGACTCAGCCAGTTCCGCGAACTTGCCAGTTTTGCGCAGTTCGGCAGCGACCTTGACGAATCAACCAAGTCACTCATCGACCGTGGTCAGCGCTTGACCGAACTGCTGAAGCAGCCACAATATCAGCCGCTGAGCATTTGGCAGCAAGTGGCAAGTATTTCAGCCGTCAGTACCGGCGCCTTTGACGAAGTACCCCCAAGTCGCGTCAAAGATGCGCAGGCGGCACTTCTGAGTAAGCTGACGTCAGATCATGCTGATGAGATGAAGCAGCTTGATAGCGGCGATAAGCCAGATGAAAAAACAACGGCGTTAATTGAAAAAACGGCCCGTGCCACCGCGAAGGGATTCAAGGAAGCGTTGTAATGGCCTCTACCCAAGTACTGAAGAGCCGTATTCGCTCGGTAAAAAATACTCGTCAGATCACAAAGGCGATGCAACTTGTCGCTGCCAGTAAGATGCGCCGTTCGCAGGAAGCTACGAAGGCATCTGCGCCCTACACACTCGCTGCACGGCAGTTGCTGACCGCCTTGTCATCACATACATCGGTAAAGAATCATCCGCTGTTTACCCGTCGCGACATCAAGACTCGATTGCTTGTCGTAATCGCTTCCGACAAAGGCTTGGCCGGTGCATACAACAGCAATATCATGCGTCTGTATGTTGAGCAGCTGAAAGCTGATGATAACTCGTCGGTTACCAACACGACGATTGCTATCGGGCGCAAAGCGGCACAATTTGTCGCACGAATTAAAGACACATCTGTCCTTGGAGTCTATGAAGACCTCCCCGACCAACCGGACGGCAGTGAACTGCGGGCGATTATGGAAAGTATTCGGACGAAGTTTGTTGCTGGCGACGTTGATGCCGTCGATATTCTTTACACTGATTTTGTGAGTAGTATCCGCCAAGACCCAACGATTATTCGCGTCCTCCCTGCCGGCTTTGAGCATGCCCAGGAAGCAGGCGTTGCGAGCGATGTTACCTATGAACCATCTACTGAAGAAGTGCTCGACGGTGTCGCCTATCGTCTGATTGGTGCTCAAATTTACCAAGCATTGCTTGATGCCCGCGCCAGTGAACATAGCATGCGAATGATGGCCATGAAAAACGCAACCGATAATGCCTCTGACCTGATCGATGACTTAACGCTTGAAATGAATAAAGCTCGTCAGAGTGCGATTACGCAGGAACTAGCAGAAATATCTGGTGGTGTTGAGGCCCTCAATGAATAAGGAGAAGATAATGACCGAAAATGGAAAAATCATACAAATCGTCGGCGTTGTCGTCGACGTAGAATTCGATGGCAATCTGCCAGCTATCTACGATGCACTTCATATTGAACACGGCAAGCGAACCGTGACACTTGAGGTCGCTCAGCACTTAAATGAGCGTACTGTTCGAACGATTGCCTTGCAAGGCACCGATGGTTTAAAGCGTGGCGATCCAGTCACATCAACCGGCGCCCCGATTAGCGTACCAGTGGGTGAAGACACTCAGGGCCGTATGTTTAATGTGGTCGGTGAAGCAATCGATGGCAAGCCCACGCCAAAAGGTCGAAAGGCACAAATCCACCGCGCCGCTCCCCCACTTTCAGAGCAATCGAACACAACCGAAGTTTTGGAAACCGGTATCAAAGTTATTGACCTCATCGCCCCGATCATTAAGGGTGGCAAGGCTGGTCTTTTTGCCGGAGCTGGTGTTGGTAAGACGGTGCTCATTACCGAGCTTATCAATAACATTGCCAAGTATCACAGCGGTAATTCAGTTTTCGCCGGCGTCGGTGAACGAACACGTGAAGGTAACGACCTTTACTACGAGATGGAAGAGGCTGGTGTTCTTGCGAAAACCAGTCTTGTCTTTGGGCAAATGAATGAGCCGCCCGGAGCACGTCTGCGAGTTGCACTTTCCGGTTTGACCATGGCCGAAGCGTTCCGTGATGATGGCAAGGACGTCCTGCTCTTCATCGATAATATCTTCCGCTATACGCAAGCTGGTGCTGAGGTCTCAGCCCTGCTCGGACGTATGCCTTCGGCCGTTGGTTATCAGCCGAACCTTCAGGAAGAAATGGGCGCACTGCAAGAACGTATTACATCAACAAAGAAGGGTTCGATTACATCAGTCCAGGCTGTCTATGTGCCAGCCGATGACCTTACCGACCCTGCGCCAGCCACGACCTTCGCCCACCTCGATGCAACTATCGTGATGAGCCGAGCGCTGACCGAGATTGGTATCTATCCAGCAGTGGATGTGCTCGACAGCAACTCAACGAGCCTTGACCCGGAAATTGTTGGACAAGAGCACTACGCGGTTGCTCGTGAGGTGCAGCGTATCCTTCAGCAGTATAGAGAGCTCCAAGACATCATCGCCATTCTTGGTATGGAAGAACTATCCGAGGATCAGAAGAAGACTGTTGCTCGTGCGCGGCGTGTTCAACGATACCTTTCGCAGCCGTTTCATGTGGCTGAGAAGTTTACCGGCAACCCTGGCACATATGTCAAACTTCAGGACACCGTCCGTGACTTCAGTGACATATTGGCTGGAAAATATGATGACCGCCCCGAAGATTGGTTCTACATGGTGAACGGCACGCTTAGCGAAAAAGCTGCGGCTGACAAATAAGGAGCTCATGATGCATTTGCAACTTATTACGCTGGCCGGCATAAAAGTCGATGACGAAATCTACGAGATGATTGCCCCGACCGCTGCTGGTGAAATCGCTGTCTTTCCTGAACACGAACCGCTCGTCACGCTCGCTATACCGGGCGCTATCGCTATTCGACACAAAAAAGGCGATCCCGACAATCGTCTTGAGTACTTTGCGATCAGTGGTGGCATCATTGAGATATCCCAAAAAGCAATTCGGGTGCTCGTCGATGAAGCTGATCATGGTGATGACATCATCGAAGCAGAATCACAGGCCGCATTGGAGCGGGCCATCAAGATGCGTGATCAAGCCGAGAATCAAGTGGAACGCGATCACGCCCATCAGCTTGTTGACCGACACCAAGTACGGCTCAAAGTCGCCGAACTTCGACGCAGACACAAACGATAATAGGAAAGATAAATATGGAGCAAGAGAAGGATTCTATGGAAATGGAAGATAAGCCACTCGTACTTGAGCACGCCACGGGACTGATTGAAGCCGCTCCTCACCAGCAGGAACGTCGTAAAGAGTTTGTTGAGCGTCTGAAAAGCGGTGAATTTTATGTCACTACGCCAATAGATATTGCAGTCGGGTGCATAGATGGCCGCGGCATGGTCGTCGTACCGAACAGCGCAGGAGGCACTGAAAGCTTATTTGTCGCCGATGATTTGACGACGCAGCGTTTTCGCGGCGAGGATGGCTCAACACAGAGCGGCTACGTGCATATACTGAATCATTTAATTGCCAATGAAGAGTTGGTTGGCGGTCACGATGATGAAAATGCGTCCGGGGACAAGAGCGGCTGCGGGGCAAACGACCGGTTAGCTGATATTTACGGAGTCATCACTTCGAGTAGTGCTGCTATTCGTGATCTCGCTGGAAAGCTTGGTGTTGAAGTCGACGATGAAACACATCAGCTGATCGTTGGCCGCGCTGGTGATCGTTCGTCATTTTCGAGCGGGGCAAATCTATTGAAAACGCTGGAGAATATCAAGATACAGCAATCCGATAATGTCATTATCGATCACATCGCCGGTAGCCATAACGAGGTTGTTATTATGATCAACACCGTCGAAGGAACGACAATTGATCGAGCTGCTCTCAAGGCGGAGTTCGGCAACGACTACCAGGCATTTAATGTCGACGTATGGTCGTTTGCCGCAGGCGCAGAATTAATCTCCAGGACCGCGAGGGAAGTTGAGCAAAAAGTGGCAGCGATGGTCTACTATAACATCGCTGCGGCACTCGTGCTCTGTGGCCCAACGATGCAAATACACGTCAGATCGTAGCAAGGACGGCACGCACTGCATCGGTCGACTTCGTGTGCATGAGTTGTTCTCGGAGCTCACTGGCGCCAGGAAAGTCGCGTATGTAAATCTTAAAGAAACGCTTCAAGGGCTCGAACTTTCGCGGTTCGAGCTCGTTGCTATATTTATCAAAAAGATTTAAGTGTAACTTTAAGAGTCCTAGTAACTCGTCGCGGCTATGCTGCCGCTGCTCTATCTCAAATCCAAAGGGATTGGAGAAAACACCGCGGCCAATCATAATGCCATCGACGCCATATTCCTCGACAAGTTCCAGACCGTGTGCCCGGTCTCTGATATCGCCATTAATGGTTAGTAACGTCTTAGGTGCAACCGCGTCGCGCAATTCTTTAATTTCACGGATCAGTTCGTAGTGGGCATCAACTTTGCTCATCTCCTTGCGCGTACGAAGGTGGATCGTCAAATTGACGATATCTTGCCCTAGTATATGCGTCAGCCATTCTTTCCATTCATCGATTCTGGTGTCTCCCAGTCGAGTCTTGACGCTGACCGGCAGGCCGCCTTTCTTGGCTGCGGCGATGAGACGTGCGGCTAGTTCAGGGTTTCGGATAAGGCCACTGCCTGCTCCGCCTTTGACGACTGATTTATCGGGGCATCCCATATTGATATCGATACCCTTGAAGCCAGCGGCTGCTAAGCCTAGAGACATTATTTTAAATTGTTCGGGCACGCTCCCCCATATCTGTGCAACCATCGGCTGTTCATCAGGCGTAAAGCTCAGTCGTCCTCTGGTACTTTGCTGGCCGAGCGGGCTGCAGTAGCTTGCGGCATTCGTAAATTCAGTGAAAAAGATATCTGGTCGAGCCGCTTCGCTAATTACATGGCGAAATACAACATCAGTCACTGCCTCCATTGGAGCCAGGATAAAAAAAGGTTTTGGTAGTTCGTGCCAAAAGTTATTCATAGTGTTTGCACATAAAACATCCCTCACTGTCCATAATAATTTATGAAGACTGAGGGATGGACAGAGATAGCATTTTGTCCCACGATGCGAGCACTGGTGTGCGTCACATTGCCCATCCAGTGCTCCTATACGGAGCCTCTGCCTTTGCAGGCGGGACACTTGCCGACGTTGTTGCCTCGGTACACTCCCGAGAGACCGTCCTTGACGCCACAACTGCTGCAGCCTCGGCCACCACAGTTAGGACAAGTGCCATTTCCCTTGCATTGACTGCACTGCATATGAATCACCTCCTAGGGTGCTCGTGCTGTGGAATTGCAGAATGGTGAGTGGGCCGAGTGGGCCGCCTACTTCTTCAGAAGAACAAGGGGATACCCGTCCCCAAGCCTGAAGGCGCTCCACGAAGGAGCCTTTCAGCGACCCACCCGGTGGTAGGCGATGCTATTGCTTTACGTAGGGCACGAAGCCAGACGCGGACGTAAAAGAAGACAACCCGTTGCCTCTCAAACGTCTCCAATAACACCGCCCGTTTCGGACATCAGTTGGCGGGCAGATCTGTGGTGCAAGGGGGAAAGACACCAGATCTCAACGAACATCCGAAAGTATTGCTATCTCTGTCAAAGTGCGAACAGAGAGAGCGTAAAGTAAACGGGCAAGTATTTGTACGCTTGCTTCACGCTCTCAATCTATTCAATAATATTATAGCAATTAATAGAGATAGTGTCAATAACTACTCCTGTTCGCCGAGTAAGTATTCTTCAAAAGCCAAAATGCCTTTGTATGACAGGTCATATGCTGATACATCTGGCAGGTCGAGCACGACGATATGCTCCCAGACGGCTCCAATGAGCCGCTTGTAGCGTTCGAGTTCATCGTCGTCGTATTGGAGGATGAGAGACCGCACCTCCCCTGTCTTATCCGGCTCAACGAATTCTAATATGCCGCCCTTGACTTCGTAGGTGCCGTAATCACGAGAACCTTCCAGGAGCAATTTGTAAAACATGAGCTGCTGCCTATATTTGTGCAGCTTGATTTTTTCATAGTCACTGACACCGACCCAGCTCTTCGCCGGCTTACCTGTTTTGTAGTCTGACACGGTGATTGTTTTTGTCTGTTTATCGACGTCAATGAGATCAAGCAGGCCAGTTAATCGCGCTTCACCCAGCATGACATGTTGTCCGGCAAAGTTGAGCTCGGTGCGCTGAGACTGGGTAAATGTATGGCTGCGCTTGCTGAGGAATATCGGCAGCTCGGTCACGCCTTTTTGCAAATAGGTATCAAAATCGAGCGTGCTGAGGCGTTGTTCGCGTAAGTTATTTTCAAAATCTCTCAGAACGTCTTCGGTGGGCTTCTCTGTGCCGGTGGCAATAACATGCAGGTGTGCTTGCTGGAGCGTCTTATGGACGACCAGGCCATACGATGCCTGTGGGCTGCGAGACTGAGGAAAATGAAGGAGGTTCTGCAGTAAGAAGGCTTGCGGTCCCCCGATGGTGACGTCGAGAAATGTATTGACGTGTGTTGCACTCAGTTTATAACTTGCCAGCATGGGAGCCAACATGACTTTCAAATCGCTCGATGGCGTGGTGATACGGTGATACCACGCAAGTTCGGCGGAATGGGTTAGATATTCTGTGGTGTGACCTGGTGTAATCAGCTCTGGCTCTATCGACATACCAGCGATAAAATCGGCTTTCAGCAGTGGCTTCCCGAGGTCACTACGCCGGCTGTAGCTGATCGTCAGATGGCGCTTGGCGCGGGTCATAGCGACATAAAAGAGCCGTAACCGTTCATCACGAGTTTCTCCCGCCGGAGCGATCGGCAGGTTTTCGGGATAACTAATAAGGCGGCTCCTTGAACGTGATTTCTCGCCCCACATATTATCCGTCGCACCGATAATGTAGACGGAATCGTACTCCAAGCCTTTTGATTTGTGGGCCGTCAGCAGATTAATCGCCGTGTCACTGGCGGCAATGGACTGAGTGATCTGGATACGGCTCCCCAGCCGGAGGTGTAGTTCAATGTATTCGATAAATGTCGCGAGGGTCAGGAGTGATTTAGGTCGGAATTCTTTCAAATGATTACGAAGCGTGGCTAAACCTTCCAGAAAATAAATGTAGCTGCCGGGATCTTCCGCTAACTTTTCTTCCGAGAAGAAATACTGGAACAGTGGACTTGATGCCTGAATATGGACTAACTCGTCGTCTTGATACCCGATCATGCGATCCAGCATATGCTCGAGCGGCGAAAACGTCGATAAGGCAACGAGTTCAATAAACCAGGCGTGGAGTGATTCAAACCGAGGATTTGTTGCCATAGCATCAAGCCAACGCAAACGGTTGTCGTACGCACTTGCACTCAGCTGCCACAGCTCCTTTGGCTTAAATCCCCAAGCGGGATGCGCCAAGACCTGGGAAATGATACCGTTAGCCCCATCATGGTCACCGCCAGCCAGACGCATGATAAATGTAGCAAGTTGGTACAAAAGACGAATTGGTTCTAGCTCCAGGACATCATCACTTCTCTCGTAGCTGACGTTGACGCCGGCATCGGCAAAGTACGGGAGCAGCTGTTCAAGCTCATAATGCCGGCGAGCTAAGACGGCAATGTCCGTCGGCTTAGTCCCCTTTTCGATCGATGACTTGATCGCATGCGCCAGCCACCGTCGTTCATCCGATTGGCTCGCGGCCTCGCGGAGCGCGACGGTGCCGCTCGTGTTGGTATTTGCATGGAGCTCTTTATTGATTCCTTCGATCGTATTTTCGAGCCGTCCCTCTCCTTGCACAATAACGTTGCGGGAAGCCGTCAAGATATTGGCGGTCGAACGATAATTCTCCGTCAGGACGATGAGCTCCCTGGTAGGATACGCTTGCTGAAATGTCAGTATATTGCTGATATCGGCGCCCTGGAAACTGAAGATTGCTTGGTCGTCGTCCCCCACTACCAAAATATTTGGCCGGCCTTCGTTGACAGGGTTATCGGCGAGACTCGTAATCAAACGCATCTGGGCAAGGTTGGTATCTTGGAATTCATCAACCAGAATATATTGATAATTTTCCTGTACGTTGAAGCGGAGGTCGTCCTTTACTTCCATAGCATGGACGACCTGGAGGATCATGTCGTCAAAGTCATAAAGACTCGCCTCCTCCATGCGGACCAAATATTGATAGTAGATATAGCTGGCGGCGCGGAGCTTCTCCTGCCGTTCGCGTGCTTTAAATATAAGTGTCTTGTCAGAACTTAATTTGAGCCAGTCTCGCTTCCAGGCAGTCAACGGTGAGGTCTTGCCGAGCGCGTCAGCTGTCTCAATTGCTTCTTGCAGGCTGTCGGCGATGACATGGTTCAGCGGCACGATGGCGTACTTGTCGAGACTGATCGTCAGCTTGCGGAGTGACTCGGGCGCGCCGCGCAGTCTATCGATACTACCTTTGGCGATGCGATCCGATAAGACCGGCAGAATGATTTGATCTGCTTTTTCGAGCACTTCGTCATTCGCATCCAGTACCGCCAGCAGCTCATCGCTCGTCAGACCACTTTTTTTCAGCTCTGAAATAACCGTGATGGTATCGCGCAGATGGACATACTCGCCGTTGGAAGTTGTGGCCAGTGGGTTACTGTATTCGAGCTCATCGAAGATGGTACGGACGATTTCGTAAATGCTGAGTTCTTCAGCTGGTTGAAAAAGCGCCCCGCGGTAAAAATGCTCACGATTTTGATTGATGATCTCACTACCAAAGCTGTGAAAGGTATGAATCGGGATCTTGTAGGCGGCTTGTCCTATTATCCCAATCAGCCGGTCGCGCATTGCAACCGCACCACTTTCGGTAAAGGTCAGACAGAGAATATTCTCCGGCAAGGTGTCGGTCTTTTTGAGAATATTAGCCACGCGCATGCCAAGCAATTCCGTTTTACCGGTACCCGGTCCAGCAATGACCATGACTGGCCCCTCAATAGTATCGACTGCTTGTCGTTGTGCCGCATTAAGCGACGTATAGCGGTGTTCGAACTCCATTACTGCCTATTATACGCTAGCTGACTAGCGGCGTGTTTATGAGTTTCCCCTTTGGGGTGATACAATATGAGCACACATGGAGAGTGAAATTTACGACGATATCGAGCTCGAGCGCTTGATTAAGGCACAGTTTGGTCTCGACCTGACCATCGACTCGGCAATTATTCGCCATTTCCCAATTAGCCGCACTGGTACGGCGACTATTTTTTTGACCACAAAAAAACAGCTTTATATCTATACAGATAATAAAGCTAAAATACTTTTGGCTGATGTGAAGAAGATTATTTCCCGCGTCGGGCTTAAAGCCGAACTGTATATACCGCCAAAAGGCCGTCCTCAGTATTTTGATGAAGTAGCCGTCGTTAAGTTCCGTGAAGTATTTCCCGGCAGGACTCAGGCGTCAAACGATGATCTTGAGTTTTATCGGACCTTGGCACCGTACAACCCTGGGCTGGTGCTTATCAGCGAAGTAAAGAATGGTGAGATTTTTCAGTTCGATAGCGACAACACGGGCAAATGGCGACTTGCGACGAAGTTCGCCTATCGTCGTATCCGCACGAACTAAGCCTTCTTGTCGAGTATGACAAGGTGCTCGATGTGTGGGGTACGCGGAAAGAAGTTATAGCCGCGGTGCCAGCGAATGCCGTACGTATCGGCGAGCTTCATGACATCTCGTGCCTGTGTCACTGGATTACAAGATAAGTATATGATGCGCTCGGGTTTCTCATCTAACAACTTTGCGATGACGTCGTCATGTAGACCGGCGCGTGGCGGGTCAACAATAATCAATGATTCATTATCGATGTAATCGAGGGCATTCTCACTGGCGGCGAGAATGGCCGTGGCGGAGTCGGACCTTTCAAGCTCACTAATATTTGCCTTCATTTCGTCGACTGCCGATTCGTTTATTTCTACGAGGGTGAGCGGACTGCTCCCAATCGAAAGCCCAATCGTTCCTACCCCACTATATAAATCAACAGTTGGTTTATCGGCCTGGACCCACTCTTTCATATCATGCAGTGCTTGCTCGTAGACCGGCAGATTAATTTGAAAAAAACTTTCGGTACTGTAGCGATATGAAATATCGAGGATGGTGTCAATTAAGGTCGTGCTGCCAAAGGCGACCAAGCGTTCGGTAATGACACTGGCGGGGCTTTTTGGGTTGGAGTAAATGATTTCAAAGCCCTGTACATCGAGTCTCGTAAAGTCGTTCGCATCAAAGATTATTGCATCTTTGTCTTTGACATACAGCTGCATACTGACGGCACCACTGCGCGCGCTGCGCACAAGGAGCGTTTTCAATGAGAACCCATTGACCTGCTTGTTGCGTAGAAGTTCAAGCAGCCGCTGAGAGGCGGCAGTAATCTCGGTCGAAGCGAGGCTGGTTTTTTCGATGGCGATCTTGCCATGCGTGCCGCGGCGGAAAAAAGCGAGATCAAGCTGATCCCGCTCATTATCCCACCAAAAGCTGTACTCTATCTTGTTGCGGTATTCAAAGATCCGTTCGTCGGAGTACATGGCGATTGGATCGGGCAATACGATGTCATGAAGCTCAAAGGCCTCTTCGATAAGTGCAGACTTGTAGCGCTGCTCGGCGTCAAATGACATAATCTGCCACGGGCTCGTCGACATATAGCTATCGGCGTCCGTTGGCTTAATGCGTTCATCGCTCACTGTGAGGACATTGATAACGACCCCTTCGGCGAGCTTCGACTTACGCTTGGTAAGCTGGACCTCGACTTGTTCGCCGGGCAGACCTCCCCACACAAAGATTTTACGGCCATCGTCCATCGTTGCCAATGCCTGTCCACCCCCGACAATTTTATCGAGGGTAACAGTCACGATTGGCAAGGATTTCTGAGGCATTTACCTAGTTTACCTGGGTTTAGCGATGCGAGACAAAAGTCAGTGCTTTGCCCTTGGCGCCACCACGGCCAGTTCGACCGATACGGTGAATGTAGTCTTCGTATGTTGCCGGTTGGTCAAAGTTGATAACGTGGCTGACATTTGGAATGTCGAGACCACGAGCAGCGACGTCGGTCGCAACCAGTACTTTTACTTCGTGCTTCTTAAAGCTGTTGAGGGCTTTTTGACGCTGAGACTGTGATTTGTTGCCGTGGATAGCAGCAGATGGATGGCCAACTTTTGTCAAATGATCAGACAAGCGTTGGACGCCGTACTTCGTTTCACCAAAGATCAGGACTTTTTCGTATTCGCTTTCGCCAAGCATTTCAACGAGTCGGTCAAGCTTTTCCTCTTTGCTATTCGTCTGTACGATGTCTTGTTCGACATGTTCGCTGGTTTCAGCGGTTCGTACCGATACCGTGATTGGGTCATTGAGGAACTGCTGTACAAGCGTCTGTATGGTCGGCGTTATAGTAGCGCTAAAGAACAACGTCTGACGATTTGAAGGTGTTTGAGCCAAGATCGTCTTGATGTCGTTAATGAAGCCCATGTCGAGCATGCGGTCGGCTTCATCCAACACGAGTGTTGAAATAAAGCTGAGGTCAAGCGCTCGGCGATTCATAAGGTCCTTCAGACGTCCCGGTGTACCGATGACGACGTGTGGGTGCCGCTTCAAATCGCGGATCTGACGCTCAATGTTCATACCACCAACGACGATGGTTGAAAAAAGCTTCATGCCGGACGCAAATGTCCTAAACTCTTCATCGATCTGCTGAGCAAGCTCGCGGGTCGGAGCCATGATAAGCACACTTGGCTGTAAGCCATTGTTTGAAAGACGTTCGATGATCGGCAGTACGAAGGCTGCAGTCTTTCCGGTGCCGGTATTAGCGAGACCGATAACGTCTTTGCCGTCCAAGATGTATGGAATCGTCTGGTCTTGGATAGCGCTCGGCGTAACGTAGCCTTTGCGAACAATATTCTGAGCGAGAACGCTGTTGAACGGAAAATCGCTAAACTGGTGCTTGGACTCATATATTACTTCATCGGCCGCAGCGACGGCCTTGTTAATAAATTTGCTTGGGTGAATATAAGCCGCGCCGCGATTGCCGCTGCG
The DNA here is from genome assembly GCA_030445265.1 of Candidatus Saccharimonadota bacterium. Lineage (GTDB taxonomy): Bacteria > Patescibacteriota > Saccharimonadia > Saccharimonadales > Saccharimonadaceae > Microsaccharimonas. The sequence continues at coordinate 497,311 of JAUCSC010000001.1, read as the reverse complement.
GTTACTTCGATTATTAGGTGAAAATGAACGCACACCTGGGCGTGATGTTGGTCGACTAGTCCGTCGACTCGAGAAGGCTGATGCCATGTGTTGTAGCCCCTTTCTGGGGGTTATAAGTGATATCGTCTGCAGACGAACAGTGAGAACCATTTTGATATCTATTTTTGTCTGATAGACCAATAGAGACGGTATCCATTCGGATGCAATATAATTACTATAGCACAAGCCGTATTCTTTGTCTAGGATCTCGGCATATTTTAGGGCACGGTTTCTGCCGCAGCACTACAACTTTATACTGTGCAGGAACGTCACTACGTCGCCGTAGAATAAGAGATATAGGTATACGTTTAGGGCAATCAGCAGTGGTATCACGATGTACATTTCTAGCTTTTTGCCCGTCGTGATGCGGAGCCGTTTGAGCGGTGGAAACCCAAACTTTATGGGTATGGGCAGCAGTAACGGTACCCCCTCTTTCGTAAACATATCCATGAAAAGATGAGACAGCACACCAATCAGGAAGCTAATCCAGACAATAAATATATCGACAGTCGGTATTATTGGGGATAAAAAGCGAAGGAAGTTCCATACTAGGAATGCTGCGATGGCAACGCCGATGAATGAATGCGTCAAAAAGCGGTGTCCACCCGTCAGCATGCCAAATGCTCGGCCGAAGTATTTGCCAATGGGCAAGTTGCGCCAGAATGGTGCGGTCGGTTGATCAATATCCGGCGTAATGCCACCGATAATATTGGCGATCAGCGCCACGATGACCGTCGAAAGCGTCAGACCGTTCGGAACGGTAAGGAAGAAAACGGCACTTAATGCGGTAAAGGAAGCAAGGTCATGCGTACGGGCTATCATGCATCTAGTTTAGCAAAACGTGACCATTACACAGCGGCATTAATCAGGTAGTCGCTCGAGCAATGCAATCAGCTTTTGCTTAAATGTAGCCTTTGGGTTACTTATTTCAGACATTGACCAATAAATCTTTGTTTCTTGCGTCCAGGTGTCAGGAGCTGATCCTTCGTAGCCGCGCATCCCTACGCCTTCAGTCTTGTAGCCTTCAGCCTGGAGCCGATCGATAGCAAGGTTGAGCGCGTCCCAATTCAGCTGGCATTCCTGTGCTGCCTCTTCTGATATAGCGTACGGCTCTGCCAGTTCAGTGTGGACGATGGTCGCCGAATATTCGCCTCGGTGCATTGCGTGCAGGATGAGCCGGTCAGCTTTGACTTTAAATTCAAATGCTCGTCGCTCTAGTTCATGATCATCTACTATTTCTTCTTTGATCATAGCCTGAACTTCTGCTTCGTGTTGATGTTCTGCAATAGTTGTCGCAACTTCATAAGCTTCTTTTGCTTCCATAGGTCCTCCGTATTCTGACACTACCATATTTTATCCTTGGTTTGACTGCAAGCTTGACCATTGAGACAAGGTATATATTAGGTTATAATACATCACCGAGCACTGGGGATGTCGCCAAGTGGTAAGGCACCAGGTTCTGGTCCTGGCATTCGGGGTCGCGGAACGTGACCGAATAACTATTAATAATATGATTCAGTTTATCTCTCTTGGCTATAATGGGATGTCGCCAAGTGGTAAGGCACCAGGTTCTGGTCCTGGCATTCGGGGGTTCGAATCCCTCCATCCCAGCCAAGAGAAATGAACTGAAGTCAGTCCCTCATCCCCAGCAGATGTTATATAGAATCGTCATTTCCTTGATTTGAGATCCAATACTCATTGTCTGACGTTCGTCGGACTCTGTCGACCTCGTTGCGTATAAGCAGTAATTTATTTGTAAATTATTTTCCATTACTCACAACAATACTCCTAAAAATACCTAAGTCTATCAGTATTTGCTATTATAAAAAAGAAGGGCACCCCGTGGGGTGCCTTCGTGGTTTACGTAAGCATTAATCTTTTCGTATAGATAATAGATAGAACGATTACGTAAAAAATTTATGTGTCGATACTGGCTGATCCAGCGTAAGCTTTTACAAGTTCGGCGGCGCGTTTTGCACCCGCTTTATCGTAAAATGATTCACCACTGGAAGCAATCTTCTCACCATTCATAGCGACAAGTCGCCAACGGTAATGACCTGCTGAGTCGATGTAAATCACGAAATTTGCATTCACCTTAATTCCCCTAAGACTTAAATTGATATCAATCGACCTTATTGGTTTTGGTCTATACCCGCAACCACCGAATCCGCCATTACGGTAGTGTCGCGTACTTCGCGCACATTAATGCTTTTTGTTTTTTCGCTACACCTTTATTATACGCACGACTCACTGTTATATGCAATAAAAATAGAGAAATAAGGGTTATTCATACGAAATCATGTATGTATTGACAATATAATCAATAAATATATAATTATAAACATGATACATTCAATCAAACTACGCAATTTCAAAGGATTCAAGGATGAGGCAGTAATATCCTTCTTGGTTAATAATCGGCCGAAGAGTAAAAATAAATATGCCACCACACCAACAGGAGAGCGGGTTTCTAAAGTCGGTGTAGTAGTAGGACCTAACGGATCTGGCAAGACAAACCTTTTAAGGACGCTTGCTATTTTGAAATGGTTACTTAGTGCTTCAGTTAAGGATCAAAACAATGTTAGTTCTCTTATAGAGCCCTTTGCAACGGCAAAAGACGTGCCGACACTTGTCGAAGTAGTATTTAATATCGACGATGATTTATTTACTTATTCTGTTCAGGTCATGGGTACCAAAATATTATCTGAACTTTTAAATGTACGACGTAAAAATAATTTGAGACAGTCGACCAAAATTATATTCGCAAGAGAATGGGACGGTAAGAAAAAAAAGTATAACTTTAAAAAGTCAAAAGAGGATATAAAGACATCATTTGAGAGAATGAATACCACAATGCTTGAAGACATAAGCATGAACGCTATAGCAGCGATATATGGAGATGATCTTGCTGTTAAAATCGCAAGTTACTGGAATAAAGTCGTAACAAATATTGATTTGTCTAAACATAACTTTGCGATTTATGGAATGGAAGCTCAACTGATCTTTTATAGGCTTAGCCAATCTAAGAAAAAGGCAGAACAGTTCTTTGAATCCATCCATACGTACAATCAGAACCTCAGCCGGTACAATGCTAAAACGAATAAAGTCGAGGTAGTGACTTCCGACGGAGAGTTTGGTTTGGATATTGATCAGTTATCGTCAGGTACTACGCAGTTAGTTGTAATTAAGGATAAGCTGGAAAAAGCATTATCGTCTGGTGGAATCGCAGTTATTGATGAATTTGACGCCTACCTTCATCCCATTTGGCTGGCCGACCTAATCTCTCAGTTTATTGACCCTAATATCAATAAGAAGAATGCCCAGCTGCTCACTAGTACGCATAATCCCCAGGTATTGAATCTACTGGAGCAATATCAAATTTATGTAACTGATATTAATGATGGCAAACAGGAGGTCAGTCGCCTCGATGAAATTCAAGGCACGAGAGCAGATGATAATTTCTTCGCTAATTACATGAGCGGAAGGTATGGCGGAATACCGGAAATTTACTAAAGAGCTTGACGATGAGTAGGGATAAAAAAATAAAACAAGCACGTCTTGTTGAAACGGAGGGAAGACACGACAGGGCGTGGTGCCATCTATTAAAGGCCATATATACTGATCAAGCTAAATATAGTGTAGTTATAGAATCGGCTAACGGAGGTTCCCCTGCCGAAGTAGTACAGGCAGCTATAAATAAACAAAAACTTGTCTCAGGTTCGTTTGAACATGTTGTGGCGATTGTTGACGGTGATAAAACCGCCGCTGAAATTGAAGAAGCGCGAGTATTATCCGATAAGCACAACGTTGAGTTAATTATCGTAACACCTTGCATGGAAGCGCTTTTGCTGAATATTTTAGAGCCACAAAAGAATTGGTACAATACGGCTAAGGGACATAAATCTTATTTTCAAAGAAAATATATAAGATCAGACAGAAGAACGGCATTTATACATTATCTGAAAGTCTTTAAACCGGATTCTATAGAAGCGGCGTCCAAATCTGACCCTGTGCTATTGCACATTATAGATGTAATCTCGGGTAAATAACTCGTAAACCTGCTGGTTTTATGATTGTTGGCCTTATAAATTTGCCTCAGGCTAGTTAATAAGTAGTATTGATTCATCCTGGAGCACATCCACTATCCCCCGCCACGATATATTCGAACCAAAGTCAAATCAGTATTCAGGTTATGTGAATACTTATTTGTTATGATTGTGTTATGAATAGAAAAGAAGTTTCTGACGAAGTTTCAAAACGCCTGAATCAGCAAATTCGTCAGGCGAAGTATGGTAAAAGATATTATATTTCTTTGTTTCTGCTCTTTTTTGCTATTCCGCTTTATGTACTTTTACAGTTTTTCTATGTATATGCAGACGGATGGAGTCTTTTTGATCTCATATTTGTATTCGTTCTTCTAGCCATCTCTATACACGGCTTATATAGTGAGCTGAGATCGAAAACTAAATTACCTATATGGTTTACCGTGCTTGGTGTGATAACTGGAATAGTTGTAGCTATAGTGCTAGCCTTTATTTTTAGGTATTAGAACTATGTTCTCCAACCAAGATACTTATGGTTCAAGATTCTGACGCCGCTGCACTACGCTGTGGAACGGGAAAAGAAATCTTTTATCAAGGACTGATTTTAGCATTGAACGGCTATCCGCCAAAGCTGTATAACGATAATGACGCAGTTATATATCCGGGTTTTGGTTCTGAGTGGAAATCTTCCTGAAGCACGTCCGGCATTCCCCGTAATAAATTGTATGCTTTTAAAAACTTTTTCATTTTTTTTACTTGTATATAAAAATATAAATTCTACACTTCACATATGAAGCAAAGTATTACACAAGAATACGGTTTTGGCTGTGGGATCGCATGCTACGCGTTTGTGCTCGGAATCTCATATACGGACGCTAAAATAAGGTTGGGCAGCGAGCAGGCGTCTAGTGAACGGTTCTGGGTCAAGAGCTTGGCAGATGCTCTCAATAAAGCCGGCTTAGGGTATGAGCCAAAGTACATAAAACCTCATATTAGATCGCGTATTTATCAGGAGGGCGTTATCGTGCTGATCAAACGATCAAAACGGTATCCTGTCGGTCATTATCTAGTCAGGCACCAAAACGCCTGGATGGACCCATGGATTAACCTCCCCTATAATGCAAATATTAATGAGGCGAAATCAGGTTTCAGAAAGCGACTGCCTGGTGCTCCTATGTACGCTATACTGCCGATGCCCGAGTAGGCTATTTAATTACCCGGCCAGTGATCCAGCGTAAACTCCGTTTGTTATACTAAATCCATGAGCGAAAATGTCAAACGGCAATACCTTGAGTCATATTTGGCAATGATTCATAATTCGGTCGGAACAGAAATGTTTCGAAATTTTTACGTCCGTATTGATGATGGTCCGCTGACGGATGTTATAGGAAATGGTGAAAATGCCTGTGCGTTTTACGTGACGAGTGTTTTGATCGCTTTTGGTAAGTTAAAAAGCGTCCACGCTACCGTTTCAAACACGGTGAAAGAACTCGAAGAGTCGGGCTGGGTGCTTGTGGATGAGGACGATATTGTTCCGGGTGATGTGATTGTCTGGGCGGGGCGAGATGACGATAATGTAAGCCAACATGTCGGCTTTTATATTGGTGAAAATAGTGCGATTAGCACTTCTTCCTCGCAGCAGAAGGTATTCAAGCATGATATACACTTCGGTCAGCTTCAGCGAAAGATTATCGCTGTTTATCGCATGCGTGATTGGTAGCGACGTGCTCTCCTACTCTTTGCTATACTGAGGAGATGATTTCCAGATATGCGTTATATGACACATCCGATATAAGCAATCGCTTTAATCTTACTTCAGGCCTACCAAAAGGCGTTAAGCCACACTACAACTACAGTCCGACGGTTAGCGCACCTGTCATCGTGAGCGATGAAGGCGCCACTACTATTAAGCTGATGAAGTGGGGGCTCGTTGCTAAAGGCGCTAAAGATACTAATTCGGTATTCCGCTATAAAACGTACAATATTTCTTCGGAGAATATTTTTTCGCGTCATAGCTGGGAGCAAGCCGTACGCGAAAGACGCTGTTTAGTTCCTGCAAATGGCTTTTACGAGCTCAATGGCAGCGGAAAAAAGCGGGCATATTATGCCCAGCCTAAAGATAAATCGCTTTTTTCATTTGCTGGTGTCTATAGTTCATGGCAAGATCCTGAAGGCGCTGTGCATGGCACGTTTTCTATCGTTACGATTGAAGCAAATGCAGATATGCCATCAATCAGTAGTCGTATGCCCGTTATTATTAAGCCAGAAGACGAAGCACGCTGGCTTGACCCTGCGGTTAGCGACATGAGCTCACTGTATGATATGCTCCGTGCCTATCCTGCAGGGCAACTGACTGCATATGAGGTAAGCCCAGCGGTACATTCACCTAAGGCTGACAACCCTACCCTTATAAACCGCATCGGATAACTTGATAGGGGCCATCCGTTATTGACATAATATACAAAATATAGTATAATTAATGCCGATATGAATTACGAAAAATTTCTCAAGGACTCGAGCGATAAATATCCGTTCTCGAGAAAGGTCGCAACCCTCGCTATAGCAGTGCCTCTAGCACTTAACTTATCAGGCTGTACGACTGCCGAGACGCCGAAGCCGACGATATCAAGCACGCCGTACGATACTGATATAGACCCCCGATACGATAAAGAATGCGCCATCGTTCCTGATGAGGTCATCGATGAAACCGAGGATGTATATGCCGAGACTTGGTCGAAATCAGAAATCATGGGCGGTAGTGATTCAGTTGATGATTACCTAAAAGCGCAAAAAGAAAAGAAAAAGTCCGTGGCAAATGAGCTCGGCCTTACGGTTTACGATTACAGGAGCGAGATGGCTGATTTGTCAGTTGATTTATATGCCGACACATCCGTTATTTCTGCCGAAACATATTTCGAACACTCTGAAGAATTTCTCTCACGGTATGGAGTTTCTATTGTCTTTTCTAGCGCAGAAGTAAGCAACACTGAACTCGCGGTGCCAACCAGTAGTAAGCCATATAGCTATGAGAGTCTGGTATCCGAGAATAGTCTTGAAACAAAGCGAGTGTTGTACAGTCTTATATCGAGTGTGGGTGATCTTCCTGTTGAGCTCGTGCAAGCTATGGGCCTACAGCGGATTATTCTGACCGATACAGTCAGCAGCGACGTCGCTGGCTTTGTTGTCCCGGATCAGCTCGAAAACAACACGGTATATATAGACTACAAGACTGGCAGCGGCACGGTCTTAGTACATGAGATGTTTCACCTCTGGGATCATCAACAGTGTGGCCCTATAGGAGCTATGCGGGATGAACAGTACGACGAGATTAATCCACCGCCAGCCGAGGGAAAATTCAATTTCTACGCCGATACCCAGGGCTATTATGGTGATGACGAAGCATTTAAGCTTAAGAACGATCAGGGTCTCATGACCGATATCCAGTTTGCATCTACTGAAGCCGAAAAAGCTGAGATTCAATCAAAAATTGATGAGATAGATTCTCGCGTTGCGGCTGCCAATGAGTACGGGCTGACTAACATTGTTGAGGATAAAGCCTCCCTCGGACAGGACTTAATAGGAAACTGGAATCGCTGGACGGTTGAGTCGAGCGAATCGCCTATCCTTCAAGAAAAGGCAGTACTCTTAATGGCTCGCCTTTACGAGCAATCCCCTGAGCTTGTTGAGTATCTTGCACGTGCCGGCCAAGGTTCAATCCAGGACACAAATGTATTTGCAGAGCAATAGTTCAATCGGTACTTCTCCGCTATTTGTATAATAAGGCTAAGTCTTTGGATACGTTGGCGGACTGCCGTACGTTGAAGCAGCACGCCAGTAGCTAATCGATTACTGTTGTATAATCAAAGTATAGAAAAAGGAATTGTATTGCTTGACTGGATGGCTAAGCACCTTTTGAAGGAGCAAGTCATCATCTAATTGCGCAATTGTATATTCAAGGAGTATGTAGTTTGGAGGAGCCTAAAATGAAATTAGAAATTATTATTGCGAGTACGCGTCCAGGCCGACGCGGGCTGCCAGTGGCTGAGTGGTTTGCCGACGTCGCCAAAGGCTTTCAGGGCTTCGAAGTTTCGATCTCCGATCTGGCGAAAATAAACTTACCCTTACTTGATGAACCGAATGAGCCGAACCTGCAGCAATATACTAAAGAGCATACCAAAGCATGGGCGGAAAAGATTAATGCCGCCGATGCGTTCGTGTTTGTCATGCCGGAGTACAACCATAATGCTCCTGCGAGCCTTATCAATGCGCTCGATTATCTCTATAAAGAATGGAATTATAAGCCTGTTGGATTTGTCAGCTACGGTGGCATATCGGGTGGCATGCGGTCCGTACAAAGCATCAAGCCATTAGTCACTAGTCTAAAAATGATGCCTGTCTACGAAGCGGTCAATATCATAAATGTCAAAACGCTTTTAGACGATGAGGTATTCCAGGCGACTGAGCAGCAAGTAAAATCTGCTAATACGCTACTCACTGAGCTACAGCGCTGGGCGACAGCATTAAAGACAATGCGATAAACGGGTCAATAGGAGCCATAGCGCAGGCTCAATGATCAGAAACTTAACAAAAAAGTCTCCGCAGTGGAGACTTTATGTTTTAGCTAGCTGCTAGTAGCAACTTTAACCTTCTTATCTTTTTTTGGCTTTTTAACAGCTTTTTTCTGACCCGTTCCTTTACTCATCGCTCACCCTTTCGTCTAATAATCTTATTGTACAACGCTATGATATAAAACGTGTCGTTTTGTTAGAATGGATCTATGACTAAAGCAACGATTATATCGGTAGCCAAAGCTCTGGTGGTGAATGAGAAGAACCAAGCTCTTATCTTAACCGTTGGCGAATATAAGTCGCATCCAGAAAAATCATTCAAACCCGATTTGCCGGGCGGACTCGTCGATCCAGGTGAATCTGAGCATGAAGCGGTCATCAGAGAGATTAAAGAAGAGGCTGGTATCGAAATTGATAGTAGCAGGATCCAACTTGCTTACACGGAGACGGAATACGTAGAGAAAGGGCACAAGTCCATCACCAAGCTCTTCTATCTCGCATTCCTCGACCATACGCCTGACGTAAGAATTAGTTGGGAGCATGCGTCATATGAGTGGGTGCCGCTCGCAGGCCTCACGCAAAGTACCGAGTTTCGCCCGTTTTACAAAAATGCAATCAACTACTGTGCTGATCACGAGTTAATACCCTAGAGACGCAGAATGATATCGACTGCTTCAGCAAAGCCATCTTTATCAATGTCGCTGACAATATAATTTGCCTGATCTTTTAAAGACTGCTCGCCGTTGCCCATGGCAAATGTGACTCCGCATTGCTCAAACATCAATACATCATTTGCTCCGTCGCCGATACAGGCTACCTCGGTCTTCTCGAGGGCCAGTAGTGACAGGAGGCGCTTTGTAGCGCTTCCCTTATCGACGCCCGCTTGTAGGACAAGAAGTCCGACCTCATCTTGCTTGCCCGCCCCGTCGTTTACGACATGATATATATCATTCAAGGCTGCGAGCTGCTCAGCAATGATAGCTATCTTAGTACGTTCAACAATAGCCCACACTGAGTTATAGCTGTTCGGATCTTTGGCGGACGGAGCGATATCGAGTGGGTAATCATCGCCGAGTATTTCAAGCAAAATGGCTTTTACTGCTATCAGTGTGTGCGGCGCCAGACTCGCTTCGTACAAGATCTCTCCGCTCGGCAGATCCCGGATCGTTGCTCCACCAGCAAAGACGCAAGGGCCCGTGATGCCGAGTCGAGTCAACACGTCTCTAGACTGTTCATAGGTGCGCCCCGTAACCCCAGCGACAATAAGCCCATTCTGATGAAGCCGGCTGATGGCATCGATGGTGCTTGCCGCAATCAGGGCATCGGCTTCATCAAGACCAGAAAGATCGGGACAGTACTGGACGAGAGTCCCATCGATATCAGACACAACTGCTTTGATGTTCATGTGCCTAGTATACATATATGTGCAGTTCTTGATCGGAAAAACATAAGGCACGCAAGTTTGCTATGATGTTGATATGGACAAAATCGAGGAATACCTTAACGCGTTGCCTGAATGGCAAAAGAAGAATCTATCATTATTCCGGACTTTAATTCACGAGGCTTCTCCTTCAGTAACCGAAGACTTCAAATGGAACGTGCCGGTATTTTTAGTGGACGGTAAAATGATTTTTGCGATGTCGGCTTTCAAGGCGCACACCAAGTATAATTTTATTGCTAATGGTGCCTTAGTGGATGACGCCAATCACCTATTTAATAATGGGTTTGACGCAAAAAAGTCGAGAGCGATTGATCTACGAGAGGACGCGATCATTGATAGAGCAAGCTTGAAGGCCCTCATCAAGGCGTCGCTTGATAAGAATTTTTAAAATAACCAGTGCATCTCTGTTAAGCGTAAACAATTAATAAAAAAGTCAAAAAAAATGTTGACGACCAAAAAATGCCTTGGTAAAATAATGAGTAGGAAGATCAAGTGATACAGCACATATCATTATGTGTGACCAAACAAGTTCAATAGTTCAATGTACAAATGTTCAATGGTTCAATTATTTAGTTCGTAGGTCACATCTGTTGGTGCAAATCTTCCCAGAAGAGAGACATGTAAATGTCTCTCTTTGCTTTTGAGAGACTCTGCGCAAGCGCTCTCCCCCACCCTGACCGAAATAGCTATACTTGTTAAAGGTTCGCATGCGCGTACAATTCAGATAGAATATCTGTAAAAAAGGTTTAGGGGTCATATGAGCCAAATATCAGCAAATCCATACATCAACTTTCAGGGACAGGCGCGAAAGGCATTAGAGTTTTATCATGACGCACTCGGCGGTGAGCTGACGCTTATGGCAGCGGATCCTGCTGGCCCACCGAAAGAAGCTGGCCCCGAAGATCCGATAATGCACGGTATGCTGTCGTCCGACGGACTACGTATCATGGGTTCTGATGGTCATCCCGACTACCCACCAACAGTCGGTGATAATGTGGCAATTGCGCTGTCTGGAACCGACCACGATCGACTTTCGCTGGCGTTCGATAAGCTATCAGCTGAAGGACAAGTCAAGCAGCCGCTCAAAACCGAATCATGGGGCGATTCTTTTGGCTATTTTGTCGATAAATTTGGCATAAACTGGATGGTCAATATTAATAGCGAAGGCAACCAGTAGTAGCGATGACTATGAAGATAGAGCTTATACCCCTGCCAGCTAACGATATCCAGCAGGCTAAAGACTTTTACGAACATACCCTCGGCTTTCATCTTGATCATGATGTTGAGCCTGGCAATGGTATGCATATTATTCAGCTCACTCCTCCGGGATCAGCATGCTCGATAGCAATCGGTACAGGTATGGGTACCGAGAATGCATCGCCTGTTCAGAATATTCACCTCGTAGTGGATGATATTGAGGCTGCGCGCAATGAACTAGTCGAACGCGGACTTGAGATCAGCGAAGTCGATGATATGGGTGGAGTAAAATATGCTCATTTTAGCGACCCAACAGGAAACACCTGGGCGCTCCAACAAATCGGTTAAGGAAATTCATCGTGAATTGATGGGCATAACCAATGTTTCGTCGTCAATGCGCGACGCATTTACATCCCTACTTACCTCAAAAAGCTCGAGTGAACCGTTTTCGTACGGAGCCATATAATTGGTTATGTGATCTGGGTCGGTCATGTTGTTATTGAGCCATTCACTCTCTTGATCTCTGTGTAAAATGACAGGCATGCGATTGTGTATACTTTCCATCTGGTCATTTGGATTTGTTGTCAGTATCGAAAAGGTATTATATGACACGCCGCCATTATTCCATGTGGCGTAGAGCCCGGCAAATGAGAACAACTCATCGTCGTGAGGCCTAATAAAGTAAGGCTGCTTACCATCCTCTCTTTTCTGCCACTCGTAAAAGCCGTTGGCCGGTATGAGGCAGCGACGATACAGTATAGCGTCCTTCCATGTCCGTTTACCGAATATCTCTTCAGAGCGGGCATTAAAGGTCTTGTACTTGAATACGTCTTTTGGATCTTTGGCCCACGCGGGCATATAGCCCCAACGCATCATTTCGATGTGTGTGTTCTTATCTTTATCCTCAGTCACTACGGGGCTAAACTGCGTGGGGGCGATGTTGTACCGTTTTTTTAGCTCTCTGAGTAATGCCGCCGCTTCTTTTTTGTTGAGATTATAACGAGCTTGGAGTTTTTCAATTTGATAGAGGGTGTATCGTCCGCACATACTTCTATTGTACTGCTTTCAATTTTGGTGGCGTATAATAAAAGTAGCTATGGGAGCATGAACCGTACGTCGGTCATAGCACTCAGGCTTATAAAGCTACTTCAGGCAAGCATACTCCGGTCCCTGTGCGCCTCATACAAATTACGCTACACCTGCAGAGATCATTCTTGAGACGGTGAATCACCTCTTACCAGGCAGCGACAATAAAATCCGTTTACAGCTAATCTTTATTAGTTGTTTTTTGTCTTAAAACCTTACGGAGAATTTGTATGAAAACAAGAAAAGTTATTACTGAGCCAGTCCGAATTGACACTATCTTAAAACAGCGCATGGAATTCTTTATCGAGCGCCGTAAGCACACTAACTAGGAGGGAGTATGTATGAAAGAATTAATCAAAGAGTATCAGTGGTCGCAATATTTGGAGACACCTATAAGGATGTCCGCCCCTTCCGCATCAAATGGAATGGACGCGAGCATACTATCACAAAGATTGGCTACGTTCATAAGCTCAAGGAGGGCAAAGCACTTCTCCACGTTTTTTCGGCGACGGATGGAGTAAACTTTTTTGAGCTCATCTTTAACACTGACGATCTTAGTTGGGTCATTGGGAGGATTGCTGATGGCGAAGCTAACTAAGCATCACATGATCGGGCTTGACGTCCCTATTAACTCAGCCGAGCCACTCACGATGCACGTCGATATGAACAGTTGCTTTGCTACGATGGAACAGCAAGCAAATCCACTGCTGCGCGGCCGGCCGGTGGGGGTAGCAGCCTATGCTGCCCCTTATGGCTGTGTGATTGCGCCATCGATTGAAGCCAAGAAATATGGTGTCAAGACCGGCATGCGGGTATGGGAGGCGCAAAAAGTCTGTCCAGATATCGTCATCATCCAATCGCATCCACCGCTTTACCGGGATGCACACATGAAGTTTAGGAGAATCTTCGAATCATACTCGGATAAGGTCTCGCCTAAATCAATTGATGAGGCGGTCATCGATTTTGCTGGTACAGAACGCATCCGGACGAAAAGCCTCGTCGATATTGGCTACGAAATTAAGCATCGCGTCCATGATGAGATCGGTGAATGGGTACGAGTCAACGTCGGCATTTCTACCAATCGCTTTCTGGCAAAGACGGCTGCAGGCCTTCATAAGCCGGATGGCCTCGATGTAATCACCAAAGACAATTTGCTGGATACATATGCCGGTATGGACCTGCTTGATATTTCTGGAATTAACACTCGCTATGGTGCTCGACTGAATAGTGAAGGCATCTTTACTCCGTTGCAGTTCTTTGACGCACCAGTCATGAAGCTAAAAAAACAGGTCTTTAAGTCGATTGTCGGTTACTATTGGTATCTCAAACTTCGTGGCTGGGAAATTGAGGATCATGACAGCGAGCGTCAGAGTATTGGACATGATTATACTCTTCAAGACCGTACCAATAATCCCCTCTTGCTACGTAAATTTATGATGAAACTTAGTGAAAAAACGGGGCGGCGTCTTCGGCGCAATAAATTTTTTGCGGAAGGTATACATGTCTGGGTTCTTTATACTGACCATGACTTCTGGCATCAAGGCATGCGCGTTGGAACGAGACTTTATACGACGCAGGATATATTTGCGTATGCGATGAAAGTGTTTGAGCTACGGCAAAAGGATAAGCCAATTGCCAAGATGGGCGTGACTGTTTATGACCTTGTGCCATATGAGCCGGAACAGCTCGGCCTCTTTGATGGCGTAAAGGGTGATATAAATGCTTTATCTCGAGCAGTTGACGCGGTTAACGACAAGTATGGTGACATGGTTATCGGCTCGGCGTTACTCATGAACATGGATAGCTTTATTCTTGACCGGGTGGCATTTGGTAGCGTTAGAGATATGCAGGATTTGTACTCAGATGAATAGGTCCAGAATTCTTGTTACAATAAGGGCATGACAAATCACCAATCTGAAAATGACGAGACAGATCAAGAACAGTCGGCAAACGATGCTCGTACTCAAACAAAATCTAAGCGCACTTTTGTAACTCTCCTCATAGGTCTTGTACTCGGGCTGATTTTATTTGCGGCATTTCGCTTTTTTACCTACGACCCGCATTCCGTACACTATCACGCAAATTTTGGTATTTTTATTAACGGCGAGCGCCAAGTCTTTAAGGGCATTAAATATTTTGAGGAGACCGGTGCCACGTCCTGTACTCTTGATGAGGCTAAGACACCCGCGCAACGCGCCCACATGCATGACAACGTTGGGGATACGATTCATGTTCATGATGGCGCGGTGACGTGGAATAACTTCTTCGAAAACATAGGCTGGAATATTAGTACCTCTTCCATCCGAAATGATACGACACTTTATGTCGCCGACGGTACGCATCAAATATCTTTCCTGCTGAACGGACAGAAGATCCGCTCACTCGACGACCGAATTATCAATAGCGCCGATGACTTACTCGTTAGTTATGGAAGTGCCACGGAGGATGAGCTGCAAAAACAGTACGCAAGTATTAATAGAAGTGCAGAGCACTATAATACTTCCAAAGACCCAGCGAGCTGCGGCGGCAGCAAGGAGCCGACAGTTCAAGACCGGCTCAATAGTATTATTCAGTAGAGAGAAGGTTTGGTTACCAGATGCAGCTCGGTATTATAAAGGTATGAGACTGATCATGGGAATTGGTGTGCCTGGTTGTGGCAAAACCACCTACCTGAAGCCGTTGGCTGATGAAATGGACCTAGTCTATATTAGTTCTGACGATATCCGTGAGGAGCTGACGGGCAACTCCACGAATCACTCGAAAGAGACTGCCGTGTGGGACGCCGTCCATAGCCGAGCAAAAGATGCACTGTCTAGTAGTGGTGTCGTCGTTGACGCCACATTCACAAGCTCAAAAGATCGTCGGACGCTCATTGCTCTCGCGCAGCAGGCTGGCGCTGAAACGATCATCGCCTACTGGTTCAATGTGCCTCTTAGGGTCTGTCTCGAGCGGAACAAACAACGGTCACGGGCAGTGCCTGAACCGGCTATATTCAAAATGTATCATCGCCTGAAATTAAATCCGCCGACACTCGATGAAGGCTTCACTGAAATCATTAAGATCAGTACATAAGGATGTATCACACTTCATGTACGCGGGCCGTACTGTCTTCGTAGGCAACAATATCGCCCGGCTGGCAGTCGAGTGCTTTGCAAATTGCATCAAGTGTCGAGAGACGTATCGCCTTCGCCTTGCCATTCTTTAAGATAGAGAGATTAGCCATTGTTATGCCGACTTTTTGTGAAAGTTCGGTGACGCTCATCTTTCGCTTTGCGAGCATGACGTCGAGGGTTATTACGATGCCCATGCCAGTTCCTAGACTGTTAAGTCCTGCTCTGCCTTCATAGTTACTGCTTGGCCGAGAAGCTTTTGGAGAAGTGTCGCAAACAGTGCGACCGTCGCCGATGCCAGCGTTATGATGATTGCGATAGCGAGTAATCCCGGTGCGTCATCGTGCTGCGCGCGGACGTAGAAGTACGGGAGTCCGACTGCGTACAGTGCCGTAATGGCCATTGCTGCATATTTGATTCGCTTGAGAGCAAGGATGGAAAGTAGTGAAAAGGCCTGATTCCTATCAATATAACCCAGGATCTTGAGTGCCTGATATAACCCATAGAAAAATGGTAGAGCTGCCAGGTACATACCGGCGATGATAGGACGATAAGCTTCCTCATCGCTCCAGCCTTCTGGCAGAACGAATAGGCAGAGACCTAGTATGAAGAGTCCGATAATAAAAATGGTAATTCTGAGTAGTATCGAAGAACTGCGCTGCATATACTTGCCCCTGCTTAATATATCTTAGCGTAACATGATAATTATCGTAAAACAATAAAAATATATTGTTTTAACGCTTTTTACGCAAGTTTGATGTCGTGATCTTCAAAGGCTCGCAGCAATTGCTTGCGCATTTCGGCAGTAACCGCCCATTGGTCCGAAGGTTGGGTTTTGCCAGTAATGGCAACATCAACGGATTTGCCGGTGAAAGCTTCAATTGAGCTAAACTGCGGGGCGCTGAGAATCTTAGTATTCCATTTCTCTTTTGCGGCGATCTTGTCCCCTACTTGATTAATGACACTAATAGCGGCGTCGAGGTCGGTTGAAATATCAAGGGACAGCGTAAAGTACACTTTGCTATAACCCATCGTTTTATTGATCACATGAGCGATAGAACCGTTTGGTATGTAGTGAACGTTGCCATAATCATCACGAATGACCGTCGAGCGAGTACCGATATGCTCGACTTTACCGTCAGCGTCGTTAATCTTAACGTAGTCCCCTACGCGGTACTGATTCTCTGTGATGATAAAAACGCCCGTCAGGAAGTCTTTGACGAGGGTCTGTGAGCCGAAAGCGAGCGCGATACCGATGATACCGGCGCCGGTGAAAAGGGGGGCGAGGTCAATGGCGGGAAAGAGTACTTTGAATATCGTCACTATCGCAGTGAAAGCGACGAGGATTCTCCAGATACCAGTGACAAGGTTTACTAATGTCGCCTGTCTTTTTTCGACATCCTTCTTCGGGTATCGTCTGAGATGTCCACTGACGACATGCCGAGTAATAAGAGCTAATATTTTACCGCCGATGTAATAAATGAGAAGACTGCCAAGCACCAGAAACGCCACTTGCACCCAACTATTCTCTAACCAGTTATATGTCGAATTCATATGTAGTAGTATACACTGCTCCACGCCGTTGCCTATTGTGCTACAGCTTATGTAAACGATGTCGATTATAATGTGGGGAATGAATAACGTAGAACCTGAACGTAGTGACGTCACTGATACGCAGCAGCTTCCTGATCGGAGTGACCTGGCGAGCCTCTACCCCGAGGTCCGACCGCCGGAAGACACGCTCATAAAATCGATTGAGAACCGAGTGAAGCGACAGTATACCATGTTCGGTTTCTATCATTATCTATTCGCTACTATCATCATTCCGATCATTTGTATCGGTTTAATTCCGCGGATGATCACCTGGAGCGCCTTCGGAGGTGTCTTTTTTGCCTTCGGTATTGCCTTGCTGGCTGTCGGCCTTGTTATGTGGCTAGTGAAGTCTCTTAAGGACATTTCATACTATCGAAATTTTTCATTAGTTTGGTTTATTTCAGCGTATCTAGCGATTATCATTGTCCCTACTATCATCGGCGTGCAAAACGTATATAACCAAGATATCGTACAGTGGGTCACATTAGCGGCATACATTTTGTTGCTGCATTACATCTCGACCTTTGTACTGATAAAGTCGATTGCTGCGAAGCGAATCAAGATTTGGATGTATATATCGGTTGCCGCAGGACTGTTTGTTCTCGCGCAGATTTCTGCCTACTACTTCATGGTTTATATATAAAATATTATTTACCCATTACCCTTTTTTGTTCAAGATTAGAGTAATATTTTTCATAGTCAAAAAATGCCATCAGCCTATAGTGAAATAAAGTATGTCTAATAGAAAATAGCAGACTTCAGGAGGTAACTATGAGAGCGGTAACATGGCAAAGTAAACGAAAAGTAAGTGTTGAAACAGTACCGGATCCAGTCATCGAGGAGCCGACCGATGCAATCATAAAGATTACCTCTACGGCGATATGCGGGTCAGACCTACACTTGTATGAGGTCATGACACCGTTCATGGAAAAAGGCGACATTATGGGACATGAGCCGATGGGCATCGTGCAAGAAGTTGGTAGTGCGGTGAAGAATGTGAAGGTCGGCGACCGGGTTGTTATCCCCTTTAATATTGCCTGCGGTCAATGCATGATGTGCAGAAAAGGATTAACGACTCAGTGCGAGGTGACACAGGTGAAAGAGCATAACCGCGGAGCGGCACTGTTCGGCTATACGAAACTATATGGACATATTCCAGGAGGCCAAGCCGAATACTTGCGCGTCCCCCACGCGGACTTTATGGCTAAAAAAGTTCCAGTCGGTCCTCCTGATGAGCGGTTTTTGTACCTGTCGGACGTTCTGCCGACTGCCTGGCAAGCGGTAAAGTATGCGAACATCCCAAAAAATAAGACAGTTGTAGTCATAGGACTGGGTCCGATTGGTGATATGGCCTCGCGAATAGCTCAACACCTGGGCGCTGAGATAATTATCGGCATCGACCTTGTGCCCGAACGGCTAGCCCGTGCGGCGGCACACGGGGTAATTCCCATTGATGTCCGTGAATTTGAGGGCGATCAACAAGCCCTGGCGGAGGCTGTACGAAGTCATTTAGGCGGCAGAGGACCCGAAGCGGTCATCGAAGCTGTCGGCATGGAAGCACATGGTTCACCGAATGTGAAAGCAATTCAACAAATGACGACGCTCATGCCAGATCCGATTGCCCAGAAGCTATTTACGACCGTAGGTATGGACCGGTTATTTGCTCTGCACAGTGCGATCGAAATGGTTGGCCGTGGCGGTACGTTATCACTCGTCGGAGTGTATGCCGGTCAAGCGGATCCGATTTCGCTGGACGCATTGTTTGATAAGCAGATCCAAGTACGGATGGGGCAAGCAAATGCACCTTTTTGGACAAAAGAAATCTTACCTCTACTCATAGACGATAATATGTTTGACGTCGATAATTTTGCAACTCATCGGCTATCACTCGAAGAAGCGCCACATGCCTATGAGATTTTCCAGAAAAAGGAAGATGAAGCAATCAAGATTGTGTTAAAGCCTTAGGGCTTTAACATGCGGCCCGAACGGGTGCCCATGTAAATTGCCGCCGCGCCAACAACAAAATGGTATACCAGGTCAAACCCCGTCAATTTGGACGGGAGAAGACCGAATGCCTTACGGTTTATCGTGCCTGCCGTTCCGATCAAGACATATATCAAGCCGCTTCCAAGCAAGATATTACGAGCCGTTTTGACGTCGCTCTTCGATCCGAGCAGGAGTAACGATGCTATGGGTAAGCGGATAATACTATGGGATGTATCAATGTTCATAAGACCAGCGACGTGCTTTTTCTTTTTTATAAAACCCAAAAAAGCAAGCACCCATAGCAATAAACTGAGAGTTGATGACATTGGTTTTTCCATACATATCCTCCTTGTAAGTACTATCAGCGTAATAAAGACCGAAAGCATGCGCTATTAATTTTTTCACTCGCCTCACCAACTGATGTCATCGCTCTTGTCCAGTGGGTCGAGACGATTAAGTGGTGCAGTGATATTTGGCACAGAAACACTGGTGCTCGATTGGTATGATATGTAATATGAAAAAATCAGTCACCCATCATAGCGGCAAAATCTATATAAAATTTTTTTGGCTCGCCAGCATCATCATTAGCATTGTCCTTACTATTATCCTCAATGTCGTACTAAACCTTATTTTTTAGTGAGTACAAAGAGTCAGACGGTATATAATCTCACTATGACACGATACGTTGGCCTTATCCGCGGTATTAATGTTGGTGGGAATAATAAAGTCTCGATGAGCGAGCTGAAATCCCAATACGAGTTGTCGGGCTTAAAAAATGTCTCTACATATATCAATAGCGGCAATGTAATCTTTGAAAGCGATGAGCTCGATACCGCAAAGCTTGTCAGTCGCTGCGAAACAATTATCAGAGATTGTTTTGGCGTGACGATGCGGATGGCCGTTATTTCCGTCGATGAGCTGCATAAAGACTTGGCTCATGCCCCTGCTTGGTGGGGTGCGGACGAAGGGAGTAAACATAATGCCGTCTTTGTTATCCCTCCTGCTCAAACCGAACTGCTCGTCAGGGAAGTTGGTGAAATTAAGCCTGAATATGAAAAAATTGCCTTTCACGGTCATATCATCTTTTGGTCGGCACCGCTCAAGACCTTTGGACGTAGCCGATGGGCAAAGATTGTCGGTGCGGCCGCGTATCAACATGTCACCATCCGTAACTACACGACAGCCCAAAAGCTTAAGTCGCTGACAGAATAATCTTCAGGTCGTATCGTCAGGACTATAATAAAAGGATAACAACATAGGAGGAACAGTATATGCTTACGGCGCTTAGTGCATTCAGTGGTTTTTCGGTTGACAGTATTGATAAGGCGCGCACGTTTTACGTCGATACGCTCGTTATGAAACCACTCGACGATAACATGGGACTGATGCTGGAACTGCCGGGAGGTAACCGACTGTTTGTATATGAAAAAGCCGATCATCAACCGGCTTCATTCACCGTTTTGAACTTCGTCGTTGAAAATATTGACGAGACCGTCGATCACTTAAGCAGCCATGGTATATCGTTTGAACGTTATGATAACCTCCCTGCCCCACAGGGTGATAATGGTGTGCTGCGTGGTAAGGATGCGGGCATGGGCCCAAACATCGCTTGGTTTAAGGATCCGGCGGGTAATATACTAGCTGTCATTGAAAATTAAGGGGGTGTCGTACCTGTGAAAATGTTTACAGAAACCTTAAGCATACCCGTCCATACTAGGTAGTACCAATAATAAGGAGGCCTACAGTATGGCAGACGATAACGACAACATGAATCACTTAAGGCGAGACGTACATGAAGCACATTCAGAGTCAAAGCTGGCGAAAGTTCTTTCCTGGCTAGCGCTTCTTGGGGCAGTCATTGCACTTGCTATGGCTGGTACGGCGATTGGGGTGGCAAACGATGCCAAGAACCAATCTCAGCGCGCCATCGAGCAAGCACAGCAAGCTAAGGCTAGCTAAATAGACGATAATGCATACAAAATCTGCCGATTGAAATCTCGGCAGATTTTTTTATTTTGTTTTGATATCGCTCATGGTATACTCAGGACAAATATCCCTCTTATAAGGAAAAAGAACATTCATGAAATTCGGTTCTCCGCACTTACCTAAAAAAATACAAACACAAAAAGGTTTCACGATTGTCGAACTTTTGATCGTCATCGTCATTATTGGAATATTGGCCGCAATAACCATTGTTGCGTTTAACGGTATTCGAGATCGTGCCGTGACTGCCGCAATCCAGAGTGACCTGGCGATGAACAGCCGAGTCCTTGGTCAATACCAAGCCATTAACAGTTCATTCCCCGTTGATGATACTGTTGTTGATCTGAAGAATAGTAATGGAAACATAGTAACGTATGTACCAGCCCCTGACCTGCTGTCTTATTGTCTGCAAATTGTTAACGGATCAAAAGCGTTCAGAATCTCGAATGCGAGCGGCACGCCCGAGCAAGCACTTTGTGCAAGTTCGACGGCCAGCTTTGCCTCAATCACCTCAACCTCATTTGTCTTAAACTGGACTGCGGTGAGCGGTGCGACTGGCTACTCGGCTCGCTGTGCTCGTGACGCTGGATATACGACAGGCCTCGTAACGCAAACGACGACTGGTGCAACGACATCGACGTTCAGCTCGCTGACTGCTGGCACGGCATACTTCTGTAGCGTGATGTCTTCTATCGGGAGTGCTTCAAGTGACTGGTCTGCAACGGTTACGACATCCACAGCTGCTCCTGCCGTCCCTGGCTCGCTCGCTTCATCTGCTATCACCGTTAATGCATTCACCTTCTCTTGGGGCGCAGTGGCAGGTGCAGTCGGCTATACGGCACAGTGCGCAACGAGTACGGCATATACTACCCTTGTTCATAACAGCTCACCAGCTGGGACGAGCGTATCGGTGACGGGTCTCAGCGGAGCAACGTCATACTTCTGTCGAGTTCTTGCCCGCGGAACTAGCTCGAATAGCGCCAACTCAACGAACTTAACGGTGACGACCTCGACACCAGCAACACCAGGATCATTTGCTTCATCAGCTATTACCGCCACGACGTTCACCCTTAGCTGGGCTGCATCGACCGGTGCAATTGGCTATAACGCACAGTGCTCCACCGATAGTACGTTTGCGACAACTAACTTTACGAGTTCACCAGCTGGGACGAGCGTATCGGTGACGGGAATGACTGCTAGTACTACGTATTACTGTCGAGTACAAGCACGGGGAACCAATACGAACAGTGCATTCACAACGAACCTCACGGTCGTGACGACCCCGTAGCTCACTGACGAGAATGTCACAGTGAAACAAAACCGCCGTGAAAATGCTTACGGCGGTTTTGTTCTTAATTAATCTCAGCCTGTATCGGCTCTCTGTGCTCAGCCAAAATCTGTTTCGTGTAATCCCAAATCTCGATGGGCTGGACTTGGGCTGGTGATGCGAAATTTGGTACCGTCACGCAACCTCTGAATCCCCATATCGCCACGTCGGCTAAATGGTGGCGGCAAATATCAATGTGTTCGCGTACGATGGATTCCCTACCGAGCGGTATGTTAAAATTTTGTACCCACACATGAGATCTCTTGTCGTTTCGCTCGGCAACATCCTGAACAGTCTCCACCCACTCCGTAATGTAAGCGAGGCGGTCGGCTTCAGCAATAACCTCAAACGCATTTGGGTAATAAGGATCAACGGCGATTTCGGCAACGTTTGGCATTGAGGCGACAAGTTCAAATTGATCATGTTTTTTTCGATTGGCCGTCAGGCATACGACATTATTAAAGTTAAGTTCTGACGCAACTGCCGTATATCGTTCAATAAATTTGAGTTCATCATCGCGATGATCATCACATTTCATTTCTGGCTCATCCCAAAATATCGTATCAATCTCTAATGACTGAACCGTTTCAATCCATTGCTTGATAAGGACATCGAGGTTCGGGTTGCAGTAGCAGCTCTTTTCTCCGCTATTTTTGAAGTGCGAGATACCTTCGCCGCCAAAAACACTACCGACGCCCCATGGATCTGCCCATACCTCAATCCCTTGCTCATCGAGGAGACTCTTTACGATGCGCAGATATTCTTGGCGCGCACTATTATCTATGTCCGACTCGGTCACGCAAAGTATGACGTTCGTGAATCCGGCCTCCTTCATTTCTTCGACATGTTCAAAGGCGCTCGCTAACGACATCTCGCCGAACTCATGTTCGAAGTAAGATACGATTCGGCGCTGGCTAATGGTATCCGGAGAGATTTTTTCCATAAATTACCTTTCGTGCAGACAGTATAGCGCACATTACCAAAAGTCTAAAAGCAAAAAATCATTACAAATTCTTCCTATCTTGCAGTTGTCGATAAAAAGTATAATAATTATAGTATGTCTAATGCGACCACGCCCTACTCAAAGTCATGTGAAGCCAGTATGAAACTACTTGGTGACTTCTGGACTCTTAGTATTATCAATGCCCTCGAACCAAGTACTATGAGGTTCTGCGAGTTGCAGCGTGAGCTGAATAATCTCAACCCCGTCACGCTTACCAGTCGCCTCAAGAAGTTGGAACACGCTGGCATTGTCGCCCGTACTGAGCTGAGCGAAGGAATCTCAGTCAATTACTCCTTAACCTCTCTTGGTAAAGAAGCCTACAGCGTCGTCAAAGCACTCAATCGTTTTGCAACGAAGTCCGCTGATCTTCATTTACCTTCCCTTAGCCACGTCGCTTAATGTACTAATACTATTTTAAACACTTGCCGTCGCTTGTCGTAAAGTGCTATACTATTTATAGTAATTAAGTGAGGAAAAGCATGACAAAAATAGCCGTTATTGCCGGGTCTGTTCGACCTGGTCGATTCAACATTCAACCAGCGACTTGGGTATATGAACTAGCCAAGAAAAGAGACGATATTGAAGTCGAATTTATCGATCTTCAAGAACTTGATCTTCCCTTTTACAATGAACCAAAGCCAGCCATGATGGGTGACTACGAACAAGAACATACAAAAGCATGGGCGAAGACCATTGGCGAGAAGGACGGATTTATTTTTGTTACGCCTGAGTACAATCATTCATACTCGCCTGTTCTTGCTAATGCCATCAATTACTTGAACGCCGAATGGAATTACAAACCGGTTTCCTTTGTCAGCTACGGATCACAAGCCGGTGGTGCTCGTGCTGTTGAGCATCTCCGTGGTATTGCTGGAGAGCTCAGAATGTTTGATTTACGCGAGCAAGTCCTGCTTCCAAACTACTACTTCAACCTTGATGAGCAGGGCCAATTCAAATTTGGTGAACAGGAAGAAAAAGCTGCGAACACGTTGCTCGATGAGCTGACGACTTGGACGGCTAAGCTTAAAGTTGCCCGCGAAAGTTAATCGAGGCCACAAATAATAAATTACCGCAGACTACTGCGGTAATTTAATTTCAAATATCGTTCCGTTTGGTTTATTCGGTTTG
This sequence comes from Candidatus Saccharimonadota bacterium, assembly GCA_030445265.1. Classification (GTDB taxonomy): domain Bacteria; phylum Patescibacteriota; class Saccharimonadia; order Saccharimonadales; family Saccharimonadaceae; genus Microsaccharimonas. Next base: position 472,807 of record JAUCSC010000001.1, on the reverse strand, counting down.
GCCGTAATTTTTGCGTTATGCAGCGTCACTATTTTCTTTACCCAGTAGAGACCTAGCCCAGTCCCCCCGGCCAGGACGGACAATGGGTTGTCGATACGTGAGAATTTAATGAATAAATGCTTCAAATCTTCTTTTGCTATTCCCACGCCATTATCGGCGACATATATATGCACAACGTTCTTTTTAGTTGCAACGGAAATCGTGACAGTGCTGCGCTTTGGGGAATATTTGATTGCATTATCAATGAGGTTCTCGATGACCATGCGAAAGAGTTCAGGGTCGATATATACGATTAGCTTCGGGACTTTATGTTTCTGGATAATGGATATTTCCTTGAATCGAGCAGAGCTGCCAAGACCATCTATCACATCGTTGATCATATGAATTATATCGATATTTTCTTTTTGGATCTGTACCTTACCGGCGTCAAGTTTTGCTACTTTCAAGAGGTCGTCAATGATCGTTAACTCCCGCTCATTGCTTTGGTAGGCTTTCAGCAACAGTTCACGTTGCTCAATTGCTAATTTACCTCTGAATCCTTCGAGTAGCATGGCGGTATACTGTTTCACCGCGGTTGCGGGTGTGCGGAGTTGGTGTGATGCCAACGCAATGAATTCGTCCTTGGCATTGCTGAGTTTTAGCAGCTCGTTTCGCTGTGCCTCGACCAACGTCAGTCGTTTATATTCTTCTTCGGCTGCTCGCTCGATGCTAATGTCTCTTGCTTCAACGACCATACCGACTGATTCGCCATCTTTTAGGATAGGACTAGCGGTAAATGTAACCGGGTGAAATGTACCATCGCTTCCCGAAAAGTATTCATCTCCGTGCACACGATGTTTCTTAATAACTGCTTGATAGATGGGACAGTCACTCAGTGGATAGGCGCTGCCGTCAGGCCGAGTATGATGAACGATGTCATGAAAGGTTTTTTTCATCTCTTTTACTTCATCGAAAGAATAACCTATGAGTGATTCAGCCGCCGGGTTCATAAAGGTGCAATAATTATGCTCATCGAGCATAAATAAGGCGAGCATCGTATTTTCGGATAATGCGCGGAGGATAGCCGTCTGCGAACGGAGGGACTCATTGATTCGGCGCTGGTCGGTAATATTTCGGAAGTTGCCAACTATCGCGCCGATATCTGGCGTCGCAAGATGATTCGTGAGCGTCGTGCCGACATATACCCATGAGCCATCTTTGTGTTTGACTCGGTATTCGAGGCTAACGACTGACTTTGGGTGAGCCAGGAGATGCTGCCATTTTTGGTTGAAACGTGCGGCATCATCGGGGTGTAGATACGGGCTGATATCGACGCCTTGGACCTCTTCTGCCGTGTAGCCGAGTACATTCTCGACCGAATCGCTAGAGTATAGGACATGCCCATCAGGAGTAATGAGCTGTATGGCGCTCGTACTCTCTTTAAAAAGTGCGTGAAACAACTTCTCATTACCAGCTAAATGGCTTTTGAACGAATCGCTTTCGCTCGGGGGTGGTAAATCGTTGTGCTTTCTTGCCGCTACCATACCATCAGTATAGCAATATCTGGGAAAACCGATGCATCGCCTTTCAATGACACGGTATAATAGTAGCAGTACCTAAGAACGGAGTTTATATGGCTGATTGGGGAAAGATCTTTAGTCGTGGTAATGTTGAAGACCGTCGTGGTAATGGCTTAGCGCTGGGCGGAGGTCTTGGGGTGGTTGGCGTCATAGTCACGCTTCTCTATACGTTCTTAAGTGGTGGTACGCTCGACCTAAATCAAGTCCTCGGTTCGCTTAATGGGCTTACTGACCAGCAAAATAGTTTGACGTCGTCTGATTTTGAAGGCGCCGATAATTATGAAGTGTTTGCTTCGACAGTGCTTGGATCGACCAATGACTACTGGACGCAAAAAGTAACCAATTACCAAGGTCCAAAACTCGTACTATTCCGATCTGCCACAGCGTCAGGCTGCGGGCTGGCGACATCCGATGTAGGGCCACACTACTGCCCTGCTGATAAAACAATATATTTAGATGAAACATTCTTTCAGGAATTGCAGCAACGCTTCAAGGCTAAGGGTGGTGATGTTGCTGAAGCGTATGTGATTGCTCATGAAGTCGGTCACCATGTCCAGAATATTACCGGTACCATGGACCAGATAGCTCATGATAACACTCAGGCAAATTCAATCGCTCTAGAGTTACAAGCCGATTGTTACGCTGGTTCATGGGCCAACTCAGTCTCCACACTCGGCGTCTTTGAGCCAGGCGAAATTAACGAAGCAGTCGATGCTGCAGCTGCTGTCGGCGATGACCGTATTCAGCAAAGTGTCACCGGGCAGATGTCACCAGAGACATGGACACATGGCTCGTCAGAGCAGCGCGTCCAGTGGTTCAACGCGGGGTATAACAGCGGCAACCCAACAGCCTGCAATACATTTGCCGACCTATAATTTGATATTACCAGCTTCAATTTGTGAGCGGAAATTCCACACTCCCGGTTTTTCCGTCTTGTAGTTGAAGTAGAACCATCCAGTGGCAGCTTCATAGACAGATAATTGCAGGGCAACATACTCCTGAAAGAGCTTGTACTGCTCGGGTAATGACAATCCATTCAGTTTTTCTTGATTGACGATGCCACTCCACTCCCCGATGATAATCTCTTGTGTTTTGGAAAGCCGCTGTATGAGTTTTTTTCGACGTATTGTCTTTTGGAAGAACCAGTCAAGGGTACGAGAATGCGCGAATAAAGTCGCCATATGATAGAAGTGCACATCCATGACAGACCGATGGGTTGTTTGCTTCATCGCACCGTTCATGAGCCTTGGTGAAAAGGCGTCGCTGAATATAATACGCACACCTGTCGGCAGTATACCGGCTAGGAGTTTATACGCAGCCCTATAGTACTGGCGCAACTTAAAGTGGAATATTGCGACTTTAGGTTCATTGATCACTTGGATGCCCCACAAGTTCGGATGATCCCCGTATCTTTTGGCAATTCTTTCAAGCGCCATCAGCGACTGCGTGCGGTAATATTTCTCGTCAAACCACAAAGCGTTACCTTTTCTGCCGCTATGGTCGAAACCATTCTGTGAGCCAGGCAGCCCGTGAACATCGATAATGACCGACAAACGGTACTTTTTTGCCATGACGAAGGCCCAGTCCAGATATCTCGAACCGTCGGCGTATGGCGCGTCACCACCGAGGACCCAATAGCCGACTGGGATACGAACCGCATTAATTCCATTGTCTGCGAGCCATCGATAGTCGTCTTCGGTTATAAATGAACGACGGTGGTTTTCCAGCCTATCTGTTGACCCATTGGTATACATGAATTGAAACTCGTCATCTGCCGAGGTACCTTGGAATAAGGTCGGTGTCATCCACTTTTCCAGCAGTAGCCACCCACCTAAATTTACTCCGTAAAGTTTTGACTTCATCACTATATTATAGAGTAAGAAGTACAGCTGACATTACTGATGGTGGAACATAAGCATAAGCTATATAATATAATTGACTTAAATACATATATGTAGTATTAATATTAACAATGTGATAATTTCTCACGTACCTGCATAGGTAGTACAAAAGAAGTTATGCAGACAACAATTAATATGAGCCAGGAGGCTTTTATGATCAAGAAAATCTTGTTCGCACTCGCCGTTCTTGGAATCAGTTTTGCAGTGCTCCCGACAACAACAGCGTCGGCGCACACAAACAGCATTTCTAGTACGTGTGAAGCATTAACAGTTAACTTAATTAACTATGCACCAGAAGTACAAGCTCAGGCGGCAGTACAGGAGCAGTCTCACATGGAGACACAGCATAAATATACTCGTTGGCAGTCATACCAGTGGGTTACTACTGACTGGCTTACCGCGGCTCCAGCAGGAACTGGCTGGACTATAACAAGTACCAGAACTGTAAAAATTGTAGATAAGGCAGCCGTTGCGGCTGTCGTAGGAAAATCCAATACTGTAAAAGTAACTATCGACGGTGTCGTTAAGGCAGATACGACTTTTGGAACTACCTATAACACTATCTTCAGTCTCGGTGACAAATACGTATCGCACAATTATAACGTTACTGTCGTAGCGTATGATAATCACCAATATGATGTTAACAAAAGCGGAACATCTACTCCTTGCCCAAAGCCAGTTGTACCTAGTGTTACGTTTACGCAACCTACTTGTACTACGCTAGGCTCATATACCATTGTTGCCGTAGAAGGCGTTCAGTATAAGATTAATGGAGAAGTAGTAGCCGCCGGAACTTACCCAGCTCAGAATGGGTCTACAGTAACAGTTACCGCTTCCGCTACTTCAGCTAGCTTTGTATTTGATAAAAATACGAAAGTCTCTTTCTCTAGCACATTCACAGCGCCTCAGGACTGTACTGTTGAGCAACCTCCGGTTGTTCCTACTACACCTGTGACTCCTGGTAAGGGATCAGTTCTTGGTGCCTCTACCATCACTACCCTTCCTTACACGGGAAGCTCAGCAAGCGTTATTGCAGCAACTGCGTTCTCAATTTTCGCAGCCATCAGCACAATCCTTGGTTTTGCACTTCGCCGTGCATTTAGCACCAAAGCATAGATAGTATTTAGCTATTACTTAATACCGCCCAGGCAGTGGGCGGTATTTGCTTTTAGTAGATAGCAGCGACGACAATGATGAGGACAGCTACCGCGATGACAGAGTACTCAATCATGGTGTCGCGTCGAAGCTCATTATGCTTGGCGTGGATAATGGCGTTGCCGAGAATGTAGACAGCGAGCGTGACGAGCGCAATCCACAGGATTGCATCCTGGGCGATAAAGAAAGCGACGGTAAACAATACGGCTATGATGAGACTGAATATGGTATGTAATTTAAGTGATTTGAAGTGGATTTTTTTCATATGATAACCCCGAGGCTATTTGCGAGTGTGATGATTGTTGCGACCACCAGCAGAGAGGCTTGGCCAATAGGATGCGCCCGAAGCCAGATATGCTTCAATCCTCGTTCGCGCATACGCCATATCATTGTATGCTTCAATATGAGTACTAAGATAAGTGACCAAAGTATCAGTAGCGTGGCTTTCTGGCCCCAATTCATCGCCGTATAAGCCTTGACGGGTTTCGTGATGGCGCCGGCGACGACACCCATCAGGTCGGACGGCTCGGCACTGGATTGTTGCTCCTTTTGGAGCGCCGCTTTCACTGTCTCGTCGGTGCTGGTGACATTATCATTCGCGACGCTTGGTGCTTGCTCGGTTGGTTCAGCGGGGGTATCAGTGGCTATCGGCGCGGTTTCAACTGGTGTTTCCGCAGGTTGCGCTGTCGTCGGAGTGGTTTGTGGGGTTGGCTGTGGAGTGCTTTGGGTCTGAACGGTCTGGGTGGGGGCTTGCGATGGTGACGAGACGGGTTGGACAGTGCGTGAGCCATACATAGCAACCACCAGCGTCGTCTCTTCGCCTTGTAGTGTTCCATTGACGGCAGCAAAACCGACATCGGTAAAAGCAGTCTGGAGAACGTTATCTTTGTGACTGGGACTATTCATCCAGCCATTCATAACACCACTTGATGTATTGAAACCTTTGGCGAGGTTTTCTCCGGCGGCCACGTACTGATAACCTGCTCCTAAGATGAAATCCCAAGGCGTCGTACCGTCAGGAGCATTGTGGGCCCAATAATTATTTTGGAACATATGCTGAGCTTTGGCATAGGCGGCATTATTTAGTTGGCTATCAAGCGTCAGGCCAGCGACACCGGCGTTGCTCCGTTCAGCATTCGTCAGAGTGTAAAGATCGGTAACATTGACGTTAGTTGCGTAACCGAGGACCTGGAAGCTCTTAGCGGTAGTGATGTTGTAGGTCGGCGGTAATAGTGCAATGGCCAGGGCAATAATACCAAGGCCGATCGGCTGAAGGATGAGCGGATGATACTTATTCTTTTTTGATGGGAGTATGTAATCGATGAATTTCATTGTTTTGGTGTTAGTGAAATGTACCATTAATATAACATATTGTTGCTTGAGCGTCACGATAGAGCTTATGGTCGTATAATAAGGAGAATGAGCCTAATGAACAAAACGCTGCTTCAGACAGTCAGCGACTATAGCCGATATCGTGTGGTCGAGACCTATTACGACGGTAGGCCAGCCCGTGTACTGTATGGAGATAAGGACTCCCCCCAATCTGGGGTGGCGCTTGATGATGACCCGGCGCTCTTATTTGACTATAACCAGCGGTTCATAGAGATTGTTGCCAGCGTTCGCCCACACCGGGTGCTCTTGATTGGCGGTGGCGCTTTCACGTTGCCGACGGCTATCATCGAGCGTTTTTCTTCGGTGAAGGTTGACGTCGTTGAACTCGATCCGGCGCTTCCCGGAATCGCTCGTGACTTCTTCAACCTTCCAGACGACCCTCGCCTGACGATTATGACTCAGGACGGCCGGGCATTTATCAATCAGGACGTCCCGCGGGTCTATGATCTAGTCATCATCGATGCGTTTTCTGAGTATCATATCCCTCATTCACTTCTCAGCGTCAACGCCCTGCAGCGCTACAAGCGGCTTCTCAAGCCCGGTGGCATCATTGCCCTCAACTATATCGCTCACTATCAAGCTAGGCGTCCGACGCTCTCGCACGACCTCGTACGTACGTTTGAGGCGGTGTTTCCGTATATCTCGCTCATACCAGCGGACGCCCATTACCCTGAGTCGGCCGAACAGAATGTTATCCTGGTTGCTGGGCAGTTTGAACCGGAGCATTTAGATTACGTGCAATCACGCCCCGTCGAGCTGATTCCCCGAAGCGGCGGCACGATCATCATCGATGACTAGAGCATACGGACGCGACTCTGTATAATGGTGGTCATGAACTTACACCGTGCTGACAAACGACCTGAATGGGAATCTATCTCCTCTGATCAATGGAATTATTGGCAAAAAGTAGCCGCCAGTACTCACAGCATCGTCACGCCTGCAAACATCATCTCGGTCATCGGTCTTGCCTTGGTCCTCTATGGACTCGGCCTCCTCTTCGTCCAGGCTTATATCCCAGCACTTATCTTGCTGGTCGTCGGACGACTGCTTGACCTTGTCGACGGAATCGTTGCCCACGCGACCGGTACAAAAAGCCCGTTGGGAGAAATAATGGATGCTTCCATCGATAAAATCGGTACGCTCTTAACCATTTTATGTTTAGCTGTGCTGCAAATTGCTCCATGGTGGGTGCTACTCGCTCTTTTCCTGCCTCACCTTATTATTTCAGCCATTGTCTTTGCCGGTCGCTCTCGGAACGTCAAACTGCACCCCTCTCGAATCGGGAAGCTCAGTATGGCAGTCGCGTGGGTTGTCTTGACGGCGCTACTACTCATCAAGGCGGTTGGTCTAGAATGGCCAGCACTGCTTGTCGTGGCCACCTATACGCTTGCTATCAGCTCGTCACTCATGGGGCTGATATCTGCCTCCCAATACCTGAGGCAAATAGTTAAATAGGTTTTTTCTTAAGACCGAGTAGCCAGCCGATATAACTTGAGATCAAGTGCATCAAGAACCAAACAACAGCCATGATGATATACAGATGGAACGGCAGGACGATGAAAAGAAGCGATAGTAAGATAGCCCCGATAATATAATCAATTTGGTCAAATGGCACCCAGGCGTTGCCCGACTTGATCCCGAACTGACGCTTAAAGAAGCTTTCAATAGCATCTCCGCCGAGCGCCCCAAGGCCCAGCATGGTGCCGAGGATGAGAGGAAGCTGTTGGTAGTTAGCTGGGTCGCTCAGTTCTCGTACCCATTCCCACTGTATGTAAGCTTGCTGCTGTAGCGCAAAAACGATCGTTGCTGTGATGAGCCCGGTGATAATCCCTCGCCATGTTTTATGCGTTCCGAGGATTTCCTTGCCCCTCAGGCGCTTGCCGCCGTCGAGGGGCGTATTCCATTGTTTCAATCCAGGAATGCGTGAGGCAAAGATCGGTGTGACGTTGGCGATGGCTGCAGGAAGGAGGAACCAGAAGGCAAAAGCTATATCGATTAACATAGCTCTAGTATACTAGATACATGTCTACGTACTCAAAGATTACCATCATATACAACCCCGTGAGTACCGGCTCAAGCGAAGAGCTTGCACGAAAGCTCTTGGACCAAATAAAAACCACAATGCCAGAGCTATCGGTCGAGCTCATTGGTACGGAGTATGCGTCGCATGCTGAAGAGCTGGCTTATGCGGCAGCTATGGCTACCGAGCACCCGCTCATCGTTGCTTCAAGCGGTGACGGTGGCTACCATGAAGTCGTTAATGGATTAATGAAAGCTCGTGGTGAGGGTTCACAGGCAACTGCTGGTCTTGTGCCAGCTGGCAATGCAAATGATCATTATCACCATATGCATGATCAAGACATCATTGAACGCATCAAGAATCATCAGGAAAGCACGATCGATCTACTGAAGTTTGAAGGACAAATAAAAGGGAAAACCGTAGTCCGCTACGCTCACTCATATATCGGCATGGGGCTGACACCGCAAGTGGGCGCTGAACTCAACAAAACGGACCTGAACGTGTTTAAAGAAGTAGCTATCGTCGGTAAGGCGCTGCTGAACAATCAGGCAGTTAAGCTCCGTATTAAGGGCCGGCTTCGGCGGTATGATAGCGTCATTTGCAGTAATATTTCAAAAATGTCTAAGGTACTACGGATTGCCGACGAAGCTCACCCTAATGATGGCCGATTTGAGCTGACACTTTTCAGACAGCGAAATCGTTTAAAGTTGATAAGTCGCCTACTGCGGACGGCAACCACGGGGCTACGCGGTAAGCGTCGCCGTACGGAGTTTATGTTTGAAACGGTGGAGCCGACGCTTATTCAGCTTGATGGAGAGATTATGGAGCTGGATGCCCAGGAGCGGTACCGTATCCGCATAGCGCCTGATCATCTGCAGTGCATTGTCTAGCTGCGAAACGTAACAAAGACGTAACTGACAAGCAGCACGCCGATAACAAGACTTGGGTACGACACAACAAAACGTGAGTCAAGTGCCAAGAGCTTATTGGACCCTCGCTCAAAGAGCTCGTATCGATGAGGCTTATGCTTTTTCGCGTAGATCAGTGCAATATAGGGAGCTATCGTCGTCGCCAGCAAGAGCGCCAGCGCAAACGTCTCAAGAATGGTAGAGTCAAGGTTCTCTTTTATAAGCCTCAGGGCTAGCAGGAGGGCCGCCAGGCTACTAATATTTGACATCATCCGGATAAAGCCGAAACTAAAAGCAAACCAGTCGTTTTTGAATGGCTGACTGACTTTCTTCAGGGTTTTCTTTGTCAATCGCCGACGCATACTGTACAGGCTGACCACGCCAATGATGATCAACACGAGGCCGAGCGCAAAATCGAACCAGTGGAACAGCTGCTGGGTGGTGGCACTTGCGATTACTGCCTGCTGAGTGCGGGGACTAATAATCAAAACACCGAGGCCGGCGAGGATCATGATGGGGGTGATGCTACCGATAATCAGTACGACCGCTTGGCGACGGCCCTCCTTAAGGTGGCTTAACACTGCAATCTCGGCGGCAAATAGTGCGGGGCTGAAGGCAATGATTATGCCAAGCCCTATCATTGCTAGAAGGGTTAATATTACATTTAGCATACCTACCATTTATACCACTATTTTCATTAAAATCGAGGCCTTAAATTGCTTGACTGCCCTACTGAAGGCGGGTGTATACTAAGTACAGTCATGCGAGTACTGGTCCGGTTCGGAACTTTTCACCCGCAGGCTTTATAAAAAAGAAGCCACCATAGCGCCGTCACACACACTGGAGCATTACGCTCAAAGCGTCACTGATGCAGCGACAACAATTCTACGTGATATTTGGTCAACAGATACTGGGATGTAACGGTACCCGTATCCTATCCAAATCACTCGCCCATAAAACCCGTTAGCTGATGAAAGAAACTTTTATCGGCTTTTTGTCGTCGAACTAATCAGGAGAAAAGCTATGAAACAAATTACTATCAATGAGCAAGTTGCCGTCACTGTCATGGGGTTCAAAAAGAATCTATCACCATACCCACGCCGCATGGAATACAAAGGCAACATTTATGATTTCATCGACGCCGGACTACGATGTCTCGTTCGTAGTGGCGACCGTATTGCCGAAATCGTTACGTTGTCAGACGGCGAAACTTGCTTCCGACTGCGGAGCGACAACCACGGCGGTAATTGGACGCTACTCAGCATGGCGTCATAAGGGCGACTCGTGACGTCTATCTAGCCGGTCATCCGCAAGGAGGCCGGTTTTATTTAAACAAGCGTCGGCCGATGCTCTTATGCACTTCGACGATAAGAATCAGGAGGGCAAAGCTACCAGCGGTCGTCACAAGTAAGTCGGAGGCTGACACTGGGCTGATGTGCAGAACCCCGCTGAGTGGGCCAAACAGCGCCAGCAGCTGTAGCAATACAGCGGCCGCTAGTCCCGCGTAGAAGGGACCGTTCCATGTTTTCAGTCGACTAAACACTGACTCGTACGTACTGCGAGCGTTGAACGCATTGGCCCACTGCATAACAGCCAGAGCGCTAAAGGCAATGGTCTGTCCGTAGGCATGTCCGTACAGGGCTGCAAAGTGTGCATAGAAGAACAGAGCAACTATCGCCATCGTGACTGCCACTAGGACGATACGCCCGATCATGTACCAACTTAAGATGGGTGAAGATGGTCGCACTGGACCGCGATTCATGACGTCTTTTTCACCAGGCTCGAGCCCGAGAGGAATCACCATGGCGGTATCGGTGACTAAATTGATCCACAGAATTTGGACCGGTGCCAGCGGCACCGGCATACCGAGCGCCAAAGCACCGACCATGGTGAGTGCTTCACCGGTGTTAGTGGATAGCAGATAGAAAAGCATGCGGCGTATATTCGAAAACATCGTCCTCCCCTCTTTTATGGCGGCAATAATAGAGCGGAAATTGTCATCCAGCAGAATAATATCGCTCGCATCTTTTGCTATTTGCGAGCCACTACCCATCGATATGCCGACATGTGCCTTTGTTAACGCGGGGACATCATTGACGCCATCGCCCGTCATAGCGGTAATATTCGTCTCTTTTAAGATGGAGAGGAGGCGGAATTTGTTCTCAGGGATGACGCGGCTGAAGATAAGGGAACGTTCGATTGCTTTTTTTAGCTCGCTGTCGGACATATGATTCATGAGGCGACTATCAAACACTTGATCACGTGTGGAGACAAGACCAAGCGTGCGGCCAATTTGGTAGGCCGTCTCGAAATGATCACCGGTGATCATGCGGACGGTAATTCCGGCCCGGATAGCAGAGGCAATAGCGCGCTTCGCTTCTGGTCGCAAGGTGTCGGCAACCGCGACAAAACCAACAAAATTAAACGTATGGCGACGCTGAAGGTGGTCGAAGCTGGCAATGGGCGTGCTTACCTTCGTCGTAGCTAGGGCGACGACCCGGTAGCCCATGGAAGTTAGGCTATGCAGCGCATGGTCGGCCTGAGCCCTCTCCCCTTCCGTCAGATCACTCCGATCAAGGATTCCTTCGGGCGCACCCTTAACGTTCAAATAGTAGGCGTTATCGTGATGCCAGATATTTCCACTCATCGCGTGACCCTGATCAAACGGCAACTTGGACAGTGGCTCACCTTTCAGAAATTCAACTTTCTCAGAAGAGGTATATTCGCTCATGGCTACATCGAGCGGATCGTGGTGTTTCGTCTCGTGGTGATTAATAGACCGATGTGCTGTACTGGCAAGATGTGCATGACTACCAGGTAACTGCCATACTTCTTGAACACTGAGCTGATTTTTTGTCAGAGTCCCGGTTTTATCGGTCGCAATCGTCGTCACGATGCCAATGGTCTCGATGGTATGCATAGTGCGTACCAATGCTTTTTTTATTGCCATTCGCCGCATGCCGAGTACCAGAACGACGGAAATAGCGACCGGTAAGCTTTCGGGTACCGCCGAAACAGACAGCGCGATGACAAATCGTAAGGCTTCTGTCAGCTCGGTGCCACGGATCATCGATAAAATGAATGCAACGATGGCCAGGACGCTCACGCCAGCGATAATGAAGCGCAGGAGTTTATCAATTTTTGCTTGGACAGGGCTTTGTCCGCGCGACTGCTCGGCTAGGGCTGCAATATGGCCAAATTCCGTATCATTGCCGGTGCCTGTAACGAGTCCTTTGGCGCTGCCGCCAATGATGAACGAGCCTTGGAACGCGGTATTCGTTCGCTCGTACACTTCTTTGACGCCTTTTATGGTCCGGGTTGTCTTATCAACTGCGACCGATTCCCCGGTCAGGACCGATTCATCTATCTTAAGTCCATTGACTTCAATCAGCCGCAAATCTGCGGGTACCTTATCACCTTCATGGCAAAAAATAATATCGCCGGGAACGAGCTCCGATACATCAAGCATAATGATCGAGTCACTACGCATTACCGATACCTTCTGATTATTTTTCTTGCGTAGTGACCTTAGTATCCGTTCCGTTGAAAATTGCTGCACATAATATATGATGGCGCTCACGACAATGATGGCGATGATGATGGCTGCGTCCATAACGGCGTGATGGACGACGCTGATAATCGCAGCGATGAACAATACTGCCATAAAGACATCAAGAAAAGGCGTTAAAAGTTTTCTCCAGAGCGGTTCACCTTTAAGAACAAGTTCGTTCTTGCCATACCGCATCTGGCGGCGCGCCGCCTCGGCATGAGACAATCCCCCGGGAGACGATTTTAGGTGGTCAAGCGCTTCTTCCGCCGTCACATTGTAATAAAGCATTAGCTTCATTGTAGCAAAAAAACACCGCTCCGTTAGTGCTGGAGCGGTGTTCAAGATTCATTAACTATACTTAGTGGATACGGACGAGCTGAAGCTGGTTCGCTTTTAAGCCAGATCCCCACTCGACGATATCTTTAGCAGTCTTACCGACGAGGCTCTGTCCGAGTGGGCTTGCCACTGAGATGCGGCCATCGCTAGGATTAGCTTCGATCGAGTCGACAAGCGTGTAGCTAATCAAACGGCCCTGTTGATCGATAAGATCAACAACAGATCCCATGGCGACGCGGAGACGGGCTCGTTTTGATGGAATAAGTTTTGCGCGGAGGAGCGTCGCTTTCTTGTCGGCAAGGTCGCTCTCGATGACTTCGAGGCGTGCCAGCCGTTCAATACGCTCAAGACGGTCATCATGCCCTGTTGTCTTGTCGAGTTCATGCAGGCCAATAATATGTTGATGGCGGTCATGTTCGAGCTGCGAAATAGATTTCTGCAATTCTTTCATGCCTTTTTTACTAAGCATCACTGTTGCGAGTTCGGTGGTAGTGTTCATAATTTGATTCCTCCTTGTTTATGTGTGCGGAGCACCTGTTGCTTTGTAGCTTCGCCGTTACGAGCTACTGTCCCTATTCTTGCTCACGAAGCTGAGGAGAGTCTGAGAAACAGCACTATATCGTTGTAATTTAGCAAAAGCATAACCAGAATCGATATTATCGATGTGGTATAGGCGAAAAATCTTTATTTGTTGGCAGTCCAACGATGAATGTTGTCTGCTCCCCCGGCTTGCTGGCGGCGCTGATGGTGCCATCGTGGAGCTCGGCAATCTTCTTGGCAATCGCAAGTCCCAGGCCTAATCCTTGCTCGGAGGACTTTGTGCGGGATGTATCGGCGCGGAAGAACCTTTCAAAGATATAGGGCAGCATTTTTTCATTGATACCAGGTCCTTGGTTTGTGATGCGAAATGTCGACTGAAGCAGCCGCTCGTGAAGGCGGATGATAATCGGTGATCCTTCGGGACTATATTTCAGGGCATTATCGATCAGTATGGTAATCAACTCACTGATTGCTGCCTCATTACCATAGACGCTGACCTTATCTGGCCCCTCAATGGTAATAGGACGCTTCTTGGAATTGATATGTCGTACTACTTCTTCGGTGAGCTCACGAAGATTTAACCGGCTTTTTGCCAGTTTATGATATTCCAGTCGTGATAAGGTCAGGAGCATTTCGGATAAGTGTGAAAGCTTTTCGACTTCTTCCAGGTTGCTATGGAGTACTTCGCGTAGCTCGGCCTTCGTTATCTTTTCATCTCGGAGCGATACTTCCAGCTCCGTTCTCATTGTGGCAAGCGGCGTCCTAAGCTCGTGGCTGGCATCACTCGTGAAACGGGACTGTGCATCATGCATTTCTTCTATCGGCCGCATAGTCCGCCGTGCCAGTAAATAGCTCCCCACTCCGCCGCCAACAATAACGACGGCATTCATATACGCCAGGCTGACGATAATGCGTACACCAGCTTCGCTCAGTTGCCCTTTTATGGCCGACTCCCCGATCGGTAGTACCCCAATCGCCTGCGTAAGGCCACTTTGTAAATTCTCCAGCCGTACTTCTACTTCATTGACGGATAGTACATAAATAAGATAACTAAATATTAAACTTATGCAAATAATAATGGCGAGGTACCATCCGGTCAGTTTGAGCGTGGCAGACTGGAACATTGGGTCACTTTGCCTCTAGCTTGTAGCCAAAGCCACGCAGCGTATGTATTAAGGGCTGAGTAAACGAAGCATCAATTTTGTTACGAAGATATTTGACGTACACTTCAACGGTGTTTGGCAAGATATCAGCGTCGTAATCCCAGACATGGCTAATAATGACGTCCTTACTGAGCGGTCGGCCAGCATTGCGCATGAGAAATTCGAGCAGCGCAAACTCCTTGCTTGTTAGCCGTATGTCTCGGTCTCCTCGTTTGACAGCAAAATGAACCGTATCAAGCGTCAAATCACCAACTCTTAAAACCGTTGGTTGTTGTTCATTGGGTCGACGCAGGAGGGCGCGTACACGAGCGAGCAATTCCTCGAGTGCAAATGGTTTTGTCAGATAATCATCGGCACCGGCGTCTAAGCCGTCGGTGCGGTCATTGACGCTGCCCATGGCGCTCAGGAATAAAACCGGCGTATGTACTTTATTGGCTCGCATACCCTTCACGATACCAATACCGTCGTAATCACCAGGGAGCATGCGGTCGATTATCGCCACATCATATGGCTCAGTCGTCGCCATTCCGTATCCGTCGTCCCCATCGTAACAGACGTCGACAGCATAGGACTCTTGCTCAAGCGCTTTTTTAAGGGCTCGGGCAATCTTATGCTCATCTTCAACGATTAGAACTCTCATATCACCATTATAATAGAAATAGCTGAGAGAGTACTGAGATTAACATGAAAGGCTATTTGATAAGCTGACGAGTCTTCTCGGAACGGATGCGGCTCATACTATAATCCCACGATGCATCTGTTTTCTTATGCGGGTTAAAGATGTATAGCGGGTCAAAAAGTTCTTTGGTTTGCTTGAATATCTGGAACATTTCGTCGCCAAACATTGCCCTCAGCCAGGGGCCGCGTACCATGCCGTCATTATGTTCTCCGGCAAGCGTGCCGCCGTATTGTTTGACGATGCCCACTAATTCGCGCATAGCAGGTTCAAGCTTCTGTTGATCGGCGTGGCTGGTAATGTCCATGAGCGGAATGATATGGAAGTTTCCATCGCCGAAGTGACCGGCAATGGTAGCCGGTAGCTTGTATTTTCGGATAATGGCCCGTACCTTTGGAAAAAACTCGGGCACAAATTTTGGCTGTACGGTCAAATCGTCCATGAATGGTGAGGCATACTTACTTTTGACGCGTTGACGGAGAAGCGCGAGACTGGCACGGCGTATCTCCCAGAAGGGCTTGCTCATTTCTTCATTGCCTTCGATATCGGTGCGGATACGGACATGGTGGCGGGCGAAGTCGGCTTGCAGCGAGATAATCTTGTCGTTTACTTCCTCGTACGTCTCGCCTTCAAATTCGATCATCAAAACAATATTGGGGAGATGCCCTTTGAATTTAGCGACCGAGCCGAGGAGTGCAGCTTGTTGCTTGAGCCATTCTTTCATGCCGAGCTGGCGCTGAAATGTCTTGAAGTAGCGGATGCCCAGATTGAACGTTACGTCGTCAAAACCTTCGAACGTTGCCGGATTATGCGAGACGACGAGCGGGATAACTTGCTCAAGCAGCTTGGTCGACGGAAGATACGCCAGGAGGAGTCCGGTATGCTTAGCTTTAGGGACTGGCTCCATCTTTATGTCGGTTATAATACCGAGCGTTCCCTGGCTGCCGGAGATGAGATGCGTCATGTCGAAGATGCCTTTATCCCGGTCCCATACATCCCAGAGGCCATACCCCATTGAATTTTTATTAACATGCGGGCGCGCATTTTTGATGAGGTCATAGTGTGCTTCGATCAGGTCAAAGACATTCTTATACAATCGCCCTTCGAATGTATCATGTGTCATTTTTTCATCAAGCTGTTTTTTGGTAAGTGGTCGGATAGTATATTCATGGCCATCAGACAGTACTGCTTTTACTTCACGCACCCAGCGTTCGGTGTTGCCATAGCGCAGCGACTGTTCCCCACCTGAGTTATTAGCAACCATGCCCCCAATAGTATTAATAGCTCGGCTGGCGGGAACCGAGCCGAGCATGACACCATGCTCTGCAAGCAGCGGGTCAATATCACGCATAAAAACACCTGGCTGAGTGTGAAGCATGGTGGCTGACGCACTATGGATTTGATTGAAGTGACGAGTCATATCAAGGATCAACGATTCACCAATCGCCGCTCCGGACATATCAGTACCAGCGCTCCGTGCAGTGATAGCAAGCGACGGGTAGACTGATTTATGCTGACTGACCATTTTCACAATTGAGCTAATATCATGCGCGTGCTTCGGCCAGAGAACTGCATCCGGGATGATTTCATAAATGCTCGCATCATGGCAGTATTCATATCGCTGGGCTTTGTCTGAGAATACTTCGCCCTCAAGGACCTGGCGAAGTTCAGTAAGTAATGGTTCCATAATGTTACTATACCGGAGCCATAAGCATTATGTCGAGAATGTATCTGTTATTCAGGTGTGTCTCGGGGATAAAAGTGTGTATAATGACAGCATGAAGACCCGAATAGATATCGACACCCGTACATTTGTCCGCTTTGGCCTCGTTGTCATTGGCTTCGGGCTGGTAATTTTAGCAGTTTATAGTGCACGCACCGCCCTGGTGATTCTTGCCATCGCAGCCTTCTTGGCGCTCGCCCTGAATCGTCCCGTTTCACGACTATCGCGGCTCCTACCTGGTCGTAGCCGAGTTGCGGCAACGGCGCTCGCCTATGTGGCCGTCATGGCAGTATTGGCTTCGATAGTATTTCTTGTTATTCCTCCCATCGTTCAGCAGAGCGCAAAGTTTGTGCAGACATTCCCAAATATTGCCGATACGGCGAATCAACAATGGGCCGGGGTCAACCACTTTATTGATCAGTACGATTTGCGTGATCAGGTCAATCAAGCCGCCAACTCTATTAAAGACAATACCTCACGACTTGCGGCTAATGCCGGCCAGGCTGTCGTCACGAGTATTGGTTCGGTTTTCGGTATATTGACGGCGACACTGCTTGTGCTCGTCCTCACCTTTTTGATGCTCATCGAAGGGCCAACGTGGATTAAACGAATCTGGAGTATTTATAAGGATCCGACCAAGCTCGAGAAACACCAACGCCTGGCCAGTCGTATGTATGCTGTATTTACGGGGTATGTCACCGGCCAATTAACGGTCTCGGCAATTGGTGCAGGCTTTGCTGGTCTCGCCGTCTTCATCATCAGCTTTGTATTCCCGTCAGTACCGGCCAACCTTGCCATGCCAACTGCTGCCATTACGTTTATTATGTCGCTCATTCCAATGTTTGGCGCAACCATTGGCGGTACGATTGTAACTCTCCTGCTTGCATTCAATAGTGTTCCTGCGGCGATTACTTATGCTATTTACTTCATTGCATATCAGCAGATTGAAAATAACTTTATTTCTCCGCATATCCAATCCAAAAAGATCGACCTGACAGCACTCGCCGTTCTTACGTCGGTCACGATAGGTCTCTACGTCTTTGGCATTGCCGGTGGTATTATCGCTATACCAGTCGCTGGTGCAGTGCGAGTATTGGTTGAGGAACACTTCGGCAATAACAAGCAGGAGCGCGAAAAGCGAACCAAGCTTATTGCGAAAGCTGAAAGCAGAGATACGCCTTCCTAGCGGACGTATCGAAAAAGCTTCTTAGGCGCTACCTACGAGGTAATATAGGACCAGATCGTGCCGTGTATGCTGTCGCGAACTGCAATATTACGCGCTTCAAGGTCTTTTCGCAGTTCATCTGAGCGGTCCCATTGTTGCTCGTCGCGGGCTCGGTTACGTTCGATGAGTAATTGTTTAGACTCATCATCAATATCAGGTGTGGACTTCAGAAGTTGGAGCCCCAGTACGTCGTCAATCAGTTCAAGGTAGGTTACAAATGAAGGTTGGTGGAGCTGACGAGGATCCGTCAGGACTATACCCGAGAACGTTTCATCGATGAGCTTCAGCGCCTCGGGCGTGTTCAAATCATCGGCGAGTGCGCCCAGTAATGTTTGATGGGCCGCGGCAAATGAAGCCTCGCTGTCGTCGAGGTAGCCGTGACTATCGGCTCGTATGGTGTCGTGGAGCTGATGGCGCAGTACCGCGAGAGAACGCCAATTATCGAGTCGATTTTTTGCGGCGCCCAGGTTCTCTAGCGTAAAGTTAACGGGCGATCGATAATGAGATTGCAGCATGTAGAGTCGTATGGCCATGGGGTCAGTGCCATTATCAAGAATTTCACGAATCGTGGAAAAGTTGCCGAGACTCTTTGACATCTTTTCACCATCAACAGTCAGGAAGCCACTGTGCACCCAGTGTTTCACAAAAGGTACTTTACCAGAGGCGGACTCCATTTGGGTTAATTCGGCTTCATGGTGCGGGAAGATGAGATCAATTGCTCCGCCGTGGATGTCATATTGCGGACCAAAGTGATGCTCGGTAATGGCCGTATCCTCAATATGCCAACCCGGCCGTCCAGAACCGAACGGTGCATCCCATGATGGTTCCCCGGCTCTTGAAAATTTCCATAAACAAAAATCGTTCCAGCCGCGCTTGTCTGGGCTGTCATCGATCCGGGACTGAGCATCATTTTGTTCAACGTCATGCCTGCCAGACAGCTTGCCATATTCAGGGAATGTCGCTATTTCGAAATAAATACCATCGCCCGGTATTTCATAGGCATGGCCTTTGTCGAATAGGACTGTTACTTGGCGGACGATATCATCAATATAATCAGTCGCTTTTGCGTAGCGGTCGACCGACGTATTATTGAGCACCGTCATATCTGTTAGGTACTCATCGTAAAATTGATCGGCAAGACCCATCCAATCCATATCGCGTTCGGCCGCTCTTACTAAAATCTTATCATCGATATTCGTAATATTTTGAAGGTATGTGACTTCATAATTGTGAGCTCGAAGCATCCGAGCCAGTACGTCAAACTGAACATACGTTTTTGCGTGACCGAGGTGTGAGAAGTCGTAGACGGTCGGACCACACACAAATAACTTAACGATACCGCCTATTGGCTGAAATTCTTCAACCGTTCTTGTCATCGTATTGTGCAAACGTACGGTCATATGGTTTCAGCTTTCACGGCTTTATCGACACCAGAGATAAGCTCGGGCAAAAGCTCGTCAATGCTCTCATAAATCTTAAAACCGGCAGAATGTTCATGGCCGCCGCCGCCAAAATAGCCTGCTACCGTATGGGCTATAGGCAGGTTAGATCGAATCTTACCTGTCAATTTACCATCAGGATACGTCTTGATAGCAATAGCAATTTCAACCCCTTCCACGAGGCGCATCTCGTCGAGTACCAGTACGCTCGGATTGTACCGGTCACTGTACGCTTGAATGTCTGCCCAGGGAATGTGAACGGTCGCTAGCTTACCGTCAAGATGGTATTCAATGCGCTGGATCAACTCGGCTTTATAGGCTAATATGTCAGCCGGCTTCTTCATATACTCACGGCGCCGGAGCTCTATGTCGGCCGGAACCGCGCCCAGGGCGACGAGATCAGCGGCAACTTGATAACTTTTAGCCGTCGTCGAGGGGGTCGTTAGTCCCAATGTGTCCGCTTGAAGCGAGATGAACATATGTTCGGCGGCTTGCTGTGTGACGGTCCAGTGTTGCTGTACCGCGAGGTCATAAATAACCTCACCAGTCGAAACGGCGGCTTCGTCGTTCACGGAAAGATGTTCAAATGGCAAATCGCTGGTGACATCGGCGTGATGGTCAAGCACGATAACGGGTGTCCGCTCCAAAAGTGATTGGGCGGACGGAATCTGCAGCGTTTTCTCAAGTAATGCTTTGCTGGACGTATCGACAATGATGATCGCGTCCGCATGGTTTGGCCAGTCGCTTACTACCCTATCCCAACCGGTTATGTAACGAAGATATTTTGGAATATCAATGGCGCAGAATAATGTTACTTTCTTGCCGATATTTTCGAGGAGTTCATCAAGTGCGAGCGCACTCGCTAGTGAATCTCCATCAGGATTTTCTGCCTGGATAATGAGAATATTTTGTGCATCGTGTATGGGCGGAATAATTTTGTCGAACATTATACTTATTCTACCAGATTGTCGTACAAGCTCTTATTGGCAAAGTGGCGACCGAGAACGTTTAAAGCAGGCGGCGGCCTTCGAGTGCGTGAGTCAGGGTGATCTGGTCGGCGTACTCCAGGTCCACACCAACGGGGATGCCCCGTGCTAAACGGGAAAGCGTCACTTCAACGCCAGCATCTTTAATGTGTCGCTGTAGGTATAATGCGGTCGATTCACCTTCAACGCTGGCGTTGGTTGCAATGATAACCTCCTCTACCTCGTCGTCCTCGAGGCGCTTAACGAGTTCGGGAATATGGAGTTGCTCCGGACCAATGCCGTCTATCGGGCTGATGGCGCCACCGAGGACATGATAGGTACCCTTGAACTGGCCTGTTCGTTCGAGAGCGATGATATCAAGAGGCTCTTCTACAACCGCGACGAGCTGTTTGTTGCGGTCGGGGTCATTATAAAGGTGCGAGACAGTCTCATCGGCATTAATCAGCGCAAACGTCACCGGGCAGGTCTTTACATCAGTTTTGAGTGACGCCACCGCCTTCGCTAAGGATTCATTGTTATGCTGTTGTGAGCGTAACAAATAATACGCATACCGTTCAGCGGTACGCACACCTACTCCCGGCAAGCGGCCGAGTTCATCAATTACCTTCTCTAGTGCTGCCGGGAGTAATCGTGCCAAAACAATTCCTTACAGGCCAAGATTGCCGAGGCCACCCATGAGTGGCTTCATTTTTTCAGCGGCTACTTCTTGTGCTTTTGCGAGGCCATCGCGAACGGCGATTTCAATCCAGTGCTCAAGTTCAGAAATATCTTCCAGATCAACCTGTTCCGGGTCGATGGTAATCTTCTTCATCTTTAGTTCACCGGTAATCTGCACGACGACAGCGCCGTCGCCTGCTTCTACTTCAATAATTTCCTTTTTTAGGTCATTTTGCGCTTTGCGCAGTTGATTCAACATCTTTACTTGGTCAAATGCCATGATAGTCTCTCCTTACTGGTCTGGTTCTATTATACGTTACTGGTCGTTCTTTGTGTAAACGTAGAAACGGTCGGCGTCAGCCTGTCGATTGGACGTTATAATCCGCTCTATCGTGTAGCCTTCAAAGCTTTGCATAGCGTCGCGCGTGGCGACAAAACGATCACTATTCGGAGCGGTCGAAACTGTCATCGCGGGTGTATGGTGGGCAACCACTTGGTAAAAAGCTTGTTGATCTTGGCTGACGACAACGTTGGGTACATCGCGGGGCAGTAGACGTAGATCACGCGAGAAATGCGTTGCCGTACCTGGGTCATAGTAGTAGCCGTGGACATAGCGGTCAAAACCAGCAAAGCCGAGTGTTCCAAATAATACCGCCAGGGGCAATAACGCGGTTATACGAGCATAAGGGTTTTTTGGGAACAGGCGGTACCAGTAGCCGATTAGGCCATTAATGCCGAGCGCAAGCAGTAGCACCATCGGCACAAACATCACGCTCGTGAAGTCTGGATTAAGAATAAGTACCGGCAAGAGACACAGCAGCCAAATGATGATGAGATAGCTTTGACTGGTCTCGCGTGTCTTAAGCAGGAAATAAAAGCCCATGCCGATCAGGAGCATTGACCCAAAGCCAAAAACCGGTGTCATCAGTGGACTGGAGCTTGGCTGCCAAAAAAGGAAATACTGTTTCAGTAGCACCATGATATTTGCCGGAATATCGGGCAGTGTGCCCGGTATACCGAGGAGTGTAAGGCCGAGAGATGGATCCCGGATAATGCCGGTGACGAGCGGCACAAGAATAATAGCCGATAAGATGAATGCCCCGATCAGCTTTAGTTTTGACATTTGCCGGAGCAAATAGCGGAGATGAGGATGCAGGAATACCGTCAAGGCGATCGCTATCAGGACGTAGATACTGAGCGGTGTATAGATACTCATGGCGACAAACACAAAGAACAATATGCGCCACAAGAACTTCCAGCGGCTTGCTCGGGCAATGAGCGTGGCGAATACGAGTAACCAAATCGTCAGGAAGATATACATAATACT
The DNA here is from genome assembly GCA_030445265.1 of Candidatus Saccharimonadota bacterium. Lineage (GTDB taxonomy): Bacteria > Patescibacteriota > Saccharimonadia > Saccharimonadales > Saccharimonadaceae > Microsaccharimonas. The sequence goes on along the minus strand of JAUCSC010000001.1, from coordinate 450,250 downwards.
GGGGTTGCCTGATTGGGCGACGAAAATAAACTGGCCAGTCGTAATGGCGATGAAGCTGGCGATCAGGGCGATACGCTGCTTGAACCATTGATTGAACAGGACAATCAGTCCGATTGCCGACAGAAGGCCAATGATTAGCGAGGGCAATTTTATGCTCCAGTTATGGACGCCAAAAAGGTCGAGGCTGAGCTGCTGAAGCAGGTGGAATGGCAAATGGGTGATGGTATAGGTAGAGGCGTTGCTCCAATTAATAGCATCGGATCGGACGACGGCAGCAATTTCGTTATCAGAAAGTCCGCCCGGTACGAAGAAGCCAGCAAAGGCTAACAGAGCAACGAGTAATAGACCGATGATACCGTACCCGATGATATAACGAGCGCGGTAAATAAAGAAATCCGTAATTTGAAATGCGGCCATACGTTACCTCTGATTATAGCATGACTATTCGTGCTTACGGTCGAGTGACATAAAGCGTAGACGTTCTGGGTGGAAGTATAGTTCAACCTTGCCAACCGGGCCGTTACGATGTTTGGCAATAATAAGATCAGTCACGTTTTCACGCTCGGTCTCAGGATTGTAGTACGCTTCACGATAAATGAACATGACAATATCGGCGTCCTGCTCGATTGAGCCTGATTCACGGAGGTCGGCCAGCTGGGGGATTTGCGGTGAACGGGATTCCACCGAACGTGACAGCTGACTCAGCGCGATGACGGGAACATTCAGCTCACGGGCAATCAGTTTAAGGCCACGCGAAATTTCGCTCACTTCCTGCACGCGGTTGCCATCACCTCGCCCACTCCCCTGCATGAGCTGCAAGTAGTCGATAATGATGAGGCCCAGCGGTTGTTCATGAGCAGCGCGGCGAGCCTTAGTGCGCATTTCGAGGACTGACATGCCGGGCGTATCATCGATATAAATCGGCGCCTCCGCCATCTCACCCATCGCTTCGGATAATTTACTAAAATCTTCGTCCGATAAGTTACCAGTACGAATGTTCCACGCGTCAACACCAGATGCGTCGGCCAGCATACGGTCGACTAACTGCTCTTTACTCATCTCGAGGCTAAAGAAAAGGACCGGTTGCTTCGCGATGGTGGCGACGTTGTAGGCTAGGTTGGTGACAAGTGTCGTCTTACCCATCGCCGGACGGGCTGCCAGGATAATAAGATCACTCCGCTGCAGACCAGCAGTCATATTATCAAGATCGCGGTAACCGGTCTTCACGCCTCTTAAGCTGCCTTTATTACGGTGCAGCTCCTCCATCCTATCAAAACTTTCGGTCAGAATGCTTTCGAGGCTGACGAGGTCTTGTTTTAGCGATTGTTCACTCACGGAAAACAACTCGGCTTCTGCTTGCTGAAGGAGTTCCTGGGTAGTGCTATCTTCGTTGAAGCCCATCTCAGATATTTCCGCACTGGCTTTAATGAGCCGCCGACGAACGGCTTTTTGGCCGACAAGTTCCGCGTATGCTTCGGCATGGGCAGATGTCGGCACGTAGTTCGTGAGCTCAGTCAAATATGCCGATCCGCCAATCGGCTCAAGTTCATTTTTGCGTTTCAGTTCGTCGGTAAGCGTCAAGAGGTCCACCGGCTTGTTTTTCTCATAGAGCCGCATCATGCCATCGTAAATGATCGCATGGCGCTTGTCATAGAAATCTCGAGGCGTCACATGCTCAGAGATATCGGCCAATGTTTCCTCATCAATAAGAACCGCTCCGAGCAAGCTCATCTCCGCGTCGATGTTCTGTGGCGGGATCTTTCCAGCTGGTACTTCTTTGGTCGCCATATCTCTACAAAGCCTCTAGTGAAACTTCTTCTCCTCCGCCCATAATAGCAGCTACGGCCGCTGCTTGGCTATCCTTCGGTGCAGGGGCAGAGGCGATGGTGTCCATTTCAAGTCCCTTGAAGCCGAGTTCGCCGAGTGAAGCCGTTATTAACGAACTGTAGCGAGTATCATCAAGCTTTTTTTTGTAAAAATTATTCATCGTATAGATCACCAGCGTGCCGTCCGTCAGCTCGTGCTTACACTTCACCAGGACACTATAGACGGCCACGTGATTTTTGCGGATATACTCGATGAGGTTATCCCACGAGAACTGCCCAATATCTAATGGTGTCACGGCGGCTTTGCTGATGACGGGTAGTGGTGCAACCGGCGTTTCCTTTGATAGAGATGGCCGTGATGGTGCTGGTTTTTGTGCAACTGGCTTGATTGGCGGCTTCATTAGGTCGGCTGGTCGTGCCGCGACTGTTTTTGTGTGATGTGACAAAGCAATATTTTTTTGTGGCGGTGTACCCGTGTGACGGGCTAATGTCGTCAGTAACTTAATATCAGGGTGGCTGCTTCTTGAAACATCAAGTAGATCATCGAGCAGTTGGATCAGCTGTGGTTGCTTGACGATGTCTTGGCGCAGCTGGTCGATAAGCTGAGCAGCGATAAGCACGCTGCTGGTACCGTTTTGATCAGCTTTACTGAGGAGTGAGACAACCGTTTCCAGATCATGACCGCTGACGGCGGTAAAAAGCGACTGAATGAGTGACGTCGGCGCCATGCCAAGAATTGACTCAACCAGCTCGCCGGTGACGCCAGTTTTATCAGTCGGTATATGCGAGAGCTGTTCTAGCAAGCTGATGCTATCTCTGAAGCTACCATCGCTGCGCTTGGCAATAATATGTAGTGCGGCATCGTCAATGACGATCTTTTCCTTACCCGCAATGGTACGTAAGTGCGAAATCATGTCCTGATCATTAATGGGTCGGAAACTATAGCGCTGGGTGCGGCTAATAATCGTGGCTGGAAGTTTCTCGACATCAGTTGTTGCCAAGATAAAGACGACATGCTCGGGCGGCTCCTCAAGCGTTTTCAGGAGGGCGTTGAAGGCCTGCTTAGACAGCATATGGACCTCGTCGATAATGTACACTTTTTTTGCGGCCGATACCGGTGCCACCATGACCTTATCGCGGAGATCGCGCACGTCCTCAACACCGTTGTTGCTAGCAGCGTCTATTTCGATGATGTCTAAGTGGTTACTCTCTTCGGTGTAGGGCAAATGATTGATTTCATGGGCCAGGATGCGGGCAATTGAAGTCTTCCCGACACCACGGGGACCGGTCAATAAGTAGGCATGTGAAATGCGTCCGCTCGAGATAGCATTTTTTAAAAGCGAAGTGATGTGACTCTGTCCCACTACTTCGTCGAGCGTTTTGCTGCGATATTTTCGATAGAGTGCCTGAGCCACTTAATTTACCCTCGTCATGTTACTTCCGATTATACCCTGACTAGGTCATTAGCAGTGCCGTGATTTTTACCTCGGGCAATATGTCTAGAGTGCTGCTTCGACTGCGGCCCAGGTCGCTTCGGGATTGTCGGCAGGAATGATGATCGTGACCTGATCACCCATATTGATGCGGAAATATGTCACGCTCGCGAGCAGGATGCGATATTCGCGGCCGCTAGCCTCTACATAGTAAGCGCCGTCGTGCTGAACCAGTGTGCCAATGATTTGGCGGCGTTCGACGGGACCGATCTGTTTGTAGATGAAGCTGCCATCGTCAGCAATGGTGAGTTTGAGGATATCTCCCTCAACGAGCTTTGACTTACTAGCGTAATTGGCAGGCACGGGGTATTCCTTGCCATCTGGGCCAGCCATTTTTTGACCGTCAAAGACTCCCTCGACGACCTTGCCGCCGGCGTCTTCAACATGACTTGTTTTAGGGGTCAGTACCGTACCGTCGTCACCGACGATGCTGATTAACAGCTCACGTGCAGCGGCGAGATTGGTTTCGGCTTCTTGAATCAACGCATGGAGGCGTTTTACTTGTTTCTCCGGGAGTTCAGACATATGGTTACTCGCAATATCCTTTACTGTCTATTTTGGACGTACTATTACCCCTATATATAGCAATCAGAGATAGAAAAGTCAATATCTGATAATTTTCCACACATTTATAAGGGGTACATAAATATTCGTTGTGAATATTGTTATTGAAATTCAAATACCGCCCTGATATGGGCGGTATTTGAAGGTTCATACAACTGGTCGAAATCGAAAGTTATTGAAGGTCGACGCTTGCGCCAGCTTCTTCGAGGGTCTTCTTTGCAGCTTCAGCTTCTTCAGCTGGAACTTTTTCTTTAAGCGTTGAAGGTACACCGTCAACGAGAGCCTTAGCTTCACCAAGACCAAGACCAGTAATGTCTTTAACGGCCTTGATAACAGCAACTTTCTGGCTACCAGCATCTTTGAGGATGATATTGTAGTCAGATTTAGCTGCTTCTTCAGGTGCTGCGGCGTCGGCAGCTGGACCAGCAACGGCTACAGCGGCTGCTGCAGGCTCGATGCCATATTCTTCTTTGAGGATGTTCTTGAGTTCGTTGACTTCAAGGACAGTAAGGCCGGTAAGGCTTTCTGCCAGTTTCTTTAAATCAGCCATGATGACTCCTTTAAATTAAAAAGTAATGTAATTGTTCGTTGAATTAACTGGTTGCTTTTGCTTCAATGCCGTCAAGCAATGCATGCAGGTTGCCAGAAAGTGCGTTGGTAATGTCGTGAACCGGCGAAAGCAGCTGAGCCACAACCTCAGCGATAAGCTGAGATTTGCTTGGCAGATTCGCAAGTGCTTTGACATCATCAGCACTCAGTAGTTTTCCCTCACCAGAGATACCGCCGGCGATAACCAGCGCATCATTGGTTTTTGCAAACGTGTTCAGTATCTTGGCAGGTGCAACTTCGTCTTCAGCGCTAATGGCGTAAACGAGTTGTCCAGTCAGACCTGAGACGTCGGTTTGTTTGTACGTTTCAACTTCCGATAGAGCGACGCGGACCAGGCGGTTTTTAATCACCCGTATTGTCACGCCTTCAGCGCGCGCTGCAGCTCGGAGAGCTTGCAAATGCGCTACACTGAGCCCCTCGTAGCGTGCAAAGACTGTTGTCTTCGCACCCGCGAGGAGAGTACTCATTTCAGCAACCAATTCGTTCTTCTTATCGCGACTAATTGCCATGATATTCTCCGTTATGGTTAGTGATTCGACCAAGTTGTTAATGAACGCTGACACAGGCAATGAAAGAAAAAAGTCTTTGGTTCTCGCATTGCCAAAGACTATATGGTGTACGTGGTGGTAGACCGTATGCCTCGGTAGCGTATTAAGTGGTTTTTAGGCACTGCTACTGTCTTTGGTATGTCGAGATGTAATTATAGGGGTAAGAGGTAAATAAGTCAACGGGCTGGCAGGTGGTAACGTAAGCATATTGACATATATATACAAATGGTGTATAATAAGAAGATACGTCTGTAAAGTACAGTCGTTATGAGAGGGGAAAAATGTCAACGCCGACAATGGGACCGGTACGGAATCTTCCGAATGGCGACTGCGGGGATGCGGTCAAGGAGATCGCTAACAAGCTGGCGTACGGACAAGTCACCACGCACAACGAGATCGCTGAACTCATCGCCAAGGCGGCCGAGTCCTGCAACGTCGCCGTGTCGCAGTTCCGCGCCTACATCAGGACCTACCTCCTGTACAACTTCACCATGGAAGCGATCAACGAGATCCACAACCCGGCGAAGTCGTTCGTGTACAGGCCCTGACGGCGAGGTGGGGGCCCCTCGTGGCCCCCACCCCCACCCTCTCTATCAAGCCTCGCCCGTTAATTCGGGTGAGGCTATTTGCTTATATAGACAAAAAATAGCAAACGTGGTATAATATATAGCGACATGACTGAACAATCATCTGAAAAACTTAATCCCCGCTACGAGAAACCACGTCCACTGACGTGGGCGGCCAGTCCTCTCCAATTGATCGGCCGGCCAGACATTACCGAGCAACAACATCAAGTCTTTGATGCGCTCCTCGAAAGAACCGCCAGCGATGTACCCTTTGATGTACCAAAAAATATCCAAGACTTCATGGCAGTCAACTTCATGACGCGTTTTCACGAAAGAAGCATGAAAAATGTCGAGAGCCATGACTCACGGTTAAAAAAGGATATCAGCGATATACCTCTTGACCAGCTCGGTGTCTATGAGCGTGCCCTGAACGGTAACGCCTCGCCGAGCGAGCTGCTCTGGGTCCGTCGGACCTTCGGTATGCGCTCTATTGAGCTATCAAAGCTTACTCACCCCTATGGAAAAATGATCGATTTGCTCGTTCCCATGCGTGAAGCGGTCACAAGCGCGGTGCTTGAAAATGGCGGTAAGGTGTATGAGCCAACTGAAACACAGAAACTGAAACTGCTGCGTGGCGAAATGGTACCGCCGAGCGATACGAACGAAGCGACCAAATACGCTGCCGTGGCGATGACCCGCAAACGATTAGTGGGTGAAGTTGATGACGATACCCGAATATATGAGCGATCTTCATTTATCATCCGGGTTGATGAAGCGACTCACCTTGACCCTGAAATAACCGATGCGCTGAACTATCTCCAACTATCAAATAATTCGAATTTGATACAAGATTTTTTGACTATTCCGTATATATCATCAAAAGTATTCGCTTTTCTCGATAACAATAACTTTGACGTTGCGATTCCGCTGTCGACAACCGTCTATGCCTACAACCGTAATACGGACAGGAAGATAGAAGACAGTATCTCTTCTGAACGGGCGTCACAGCGCAAGGATTCGGACCTGGTTCGACTCCGTCGAATTGCTCGTGAAGAATACGGGATTGCGCTCTTTAAATAAGCGGTTCTAACGAGCCATCTTTATTTTTTCAAGCAGCTCTGTGTGGATAGAAGTGATAGACCGCATACTTGTATCGTTAACCGTACAGTTGATGGCCAAAAATTTGTCCGGGTATAGCCGCGTCAGTTCTTCATAATTAGCTTTTGCCCGCTCTAAATGGGACGCATCCGCCTCGTGTATGTCACGTTTCTTGGTGGTATACGAACGCACCGCTTTCTTGTCGACATTTGACTGCGCTATATGTGTCGGGACAACTAATACAATGTTGATATCAGGCTTTGGTATGCCGAGTACTTCATATTCGGTCTTCATCATGCGTTCATAAAACGATTTTCGATCGTCGGCGTTGCTAAACTTTGTGCCTTGGTGTGCTAAATTCGAGGCAACATATCTATCGGCTATCACGATGCCGCTTGCATTCTCCAGCACTGTCCTCATTTCTGAACTCGCGGCATAGCGGTCGAATGCATATGGAAGGCTCGCTAGGTCTCCTGGGACATCATCAGCGGCGCCATATTCACCATTGAGGTACTTTTGGACATATATAGCAGAAAATTCGCCATGCCGAGGAAAACTGACATGGAGGACATGTTTACCCTGCGCCTGGAAGTACTGCTCGAGCAGGGCTGCCTGTGTGCCTTTACCGGATCCATCACCGCCTTCTAATGCTATGAAAAGGCCCACTACTTAATACCCGCGGGCAATCCTTTGACAGCCACGGTGGGACGACGGGCATCTTTGTAGGCGCGTGGGAGCATTTGCTCGGGTGACCAGGTGCGAATCAGCTCGTCGAGGTCAGAGGTATGTTGATACTTGCCGCTTATACCGCCGCGTCCGTCGCTATAGTCACCCTGTACTGGACTGACGGTCGTATGAAAAATAAGCTGACCGATACGCTCACCAACCGGCAGGACGACCGATTCGTGTTGATTCAAGTTATATATTTCAAGCGTGATGCGGTTGACGTAGCCAGGGTCTATCCAGCCAGCGTCAAAGCAGACGGCCACGCCGTTTCTGCCCCAGCTGCTTCGTGATTTTACTTCACAAGCGCCACCGTACGCTCGAATGCCGACAAATTCATGAGTATGAGCCAGGATACGCTCACCGGGCCGCAGGACGATGATCGGATGATCGTCGGGAATATTATCAAATAGTTTGTAGCCATTTTTTTCACACCAGGCTTTATGCGGCATCGCTTGCAGCGGACCTTTGAAGTATCGATCGACGTCGTCTTTGTCGAACGGATTATATACCCGTGCCTCTTCTTCAAATTCTTGTTTATAAAAATTATGCCCCAACGTAAAGTCGAGACTTGCTTCTGAGACATAGTTGTCATTGAACGGGACGCAAACAATCGTACCATCGGCAACCGCAGCCTTAATATCAGTATTACTGTAAACGCTCACTAAAACCTCCCCAGGCAATAGACGTATGTCCGTTTTTTGTCACTTTAGTATCGCATAATCACTATTGCTAAGCAATGAGTTGACCCGATGAGCCAGCGACGAACGTTCGTTCATCAAGCCAACTCATCGAGGTTGTTTATTCCCCTTCTCTACGGAGAGACACGACCGTTGCCGTCGAAGGCGGCGTAGGTGATGGGCATGAGCTCTTTCCAGAACTCCTCCATCTTCTCAGCCACCATCTCGATCTCTCGCTGCGGGAACGACGGGAAGTGAGTCCCCTCTCGCTTCGTGCGAAGCGACAGGAAGTTCATCAGCGCCCGTGCGTTCATCGTGACGTACATCGACGAGTAGAGGTTGAGCGGCAGCACGATGCGAGCTACCTCACGGGCGATGCCCGCGGCCAGCATGCGTTGGTATGCCCCGTATGCGGCCGTCACGACAGCCTCGACCTCCTCACCGACCAGTTCAGTCAGCTCGGGCGCGCCAGGGACGAAGTTGTACGCCCCTGGCTTGCCGACCTGCACCAGGTTCCGCTCGGGAGCCGGTGTGTAGAAGGTGGGACGCATCTCGCGGTAGCGTCCACTCTCTTCGTTGTAGCTGGCGATGCGGTGGCGCATGAACTCCCGGAAGACGAAGATCGGCGCCTGGACGTAGAAGGTCATCGAGTTGTGCTCGAACGGTGAGCCGTGGCGGTCGCGCATCAAGTAGTTGATGAGCCCACGGTCGGCCTTCTCGATTTCCGCTGGATCCTTCTGAGCGTCATCGAGCGTCTGCTCGCCCTGCGTCGAAACACGGGCTGCGAACAGCACGTCGGAGTCATGCGCGCTGGAGCGCACCAACTCCACGACGACGTCAGATCGTAAAACGATCTCCGCCTTTTCCTTTTTCTCATCATCTTCAGTAGACATCATGTCTCCAAGATCAATGGGGTAAACTCGAAATGTTCACCCACCCTTCGCTCCATTTTACCGTACGACTTCCTATATACCTATAATCCTCTAAACATAAGTAACATATTTCACAAAAGTGGTTGACTTCATTTTAGGCGAGGAGCAAACTGGGGGTAGGCGTATTTATAAAATACAAACCAACGAGATAAAAGCTAACAAAAAAGAGTGTGTATATGAGTCTAAAAACAGCAATTACCGGTGAAGTCCAAGTACAAACCCACAGCGAAACCGAACAAGCAAAACTAAAGCAACGTATAGACAAACATATTGAAATCATGGAGTTTGCTCTTCAAAATAGCAGCAAAAATTGTAATTTTGTCTTAGGGCAAGATACTGAACCGACATTAGCGCAGGCGGTCTGCCGGTCTCAGATTAATACTCTTTCTCATTTAGGTAATCCTGAATTATATACTCAAGAGGTCGAAGTCAGCCGTGAGGCTGCAGAAATCATCACCTTCGGCTTTAAGAACGAGGATAGGACCAGTGTTGACTTCGCCGAAATTATGGCTGAACGTCGAAGAAGGTCTCAGCAGCATATGGATGACTACATCGCTGTTCTTGACTGCGACCCCGAAGTCATAGAGAGCCGCAAGCAATCAGCAATGCTCCTTCGTACGGAGATTCATCCGCAGTATCTTGACTATTTCGATGCACTTCTTGAAATTGATTTAGCTGAGGGCAGTTATAATGTAGCTGAGGCCGAAGTAGCCGTCACACCAAAAGTGAGACAAGGACTTGGAAGCCGGGCGCTCGAGGCTCTCGCGCATCTTAAACCGCAGGCTCTTCTCCACTTCATGTAATCATTACGATATAAAAAAACCGTCGGGTACCCGACGGTTTTTTTATTTGATAGCGACGACTATCCGATATTGTTTTCTAGCTTTATGCCAGGACCTTGCGTGGTACTGATGCTGATCGACTTAATGTAGACCGACTTCACACTTGCAGGCTTCTGGGCGATAAGACTGTCGAAGAACACACGGGCGTTTTCTTCAATCTTCTTTGCGCCGAAACTCACCTTACCGATAGCCAAGTGAACAATAGCTTGCTTGTCGACGCGGTATTCGACACGTCCAGCCTTTGCATCCTTGACTGCTTTAGCGACGTCAGTAGCAACGGAACCACTCTTTGGGTTTGGCATTAGGCCACGTGGACCAAGCAGCCGAGCGTACTTACCAAGGCGTGGCATGTACTGGGGGGTAGCCACGAGGATGTCAAAGTTGAGGTCTTCTTTATCCAGCTGCTTCAAAAGTTCTTCGTCACCTACGATGTCGGCACCAGCAGATGTAGCGGCAGCATGATCAGCTTCTGGGGCAAAGACAGCAACGCGGATCGTTTTACCGGTACCATGTGGCAAGCTGACGGTGGCACGAACATTCTGATCAGCCTGGCGTGGGTCAACGCCCAGACGGACGTGAACTTCAACGCTGGCATCAAACTTACTTGGGCTGGTTTCGGCGGCAAGCGCAGCGGCTTCAGTAAGCGTATAATGCTTGGTTGCGTCAACTTTTGCGGCTGCTTCGCGGTAGCCTTTGCCGCGTCGCTCGACGAGTGGTCGCGTGACAGGACGAGGCCCTTTGGTGACTGTAGTCTGCTCAGCGTCTTCAGACTGAGGCGCTGTGTCGCCAACGGCCTTGCGAGCTTCCTTTTCAACTTCTTCTTCGGCTTCTCGAAGTGATTTTGCACTTCGCTTGCCAGCTTTAGCCACGGTTACTTCGGCCTTCTCTTCTTTGACGATCTCGGCTTCGACATTAACTGCTCCGGCCGTGTTAATAGCTGCTTCGATCTCGGCGATCGTATTGTTTGCGGTCACTTTCAGACCCAGTTCTTTTGCTCGTTCGAGCAAGTCGGCTTTCTTAGCCATAGTTGTGTATCCTTTCTGTGGTAGTAACGCACTGCTGAGGTGCTCCCATCATTGATTGCTTATCTGTTAATTATAGCACAAAAATCCGATTTAACAATGTCCCAAGCAACTGGGCAGTGAAGACATACGCGAACTTTGACTAAAAAAATATGCCACGTATTACCGTGGCATATTGCAATCATCTTGAGTGATTATTCGGTGACGTCGACGCCCATTGAGCGAGCGGTACCGGCGATGACCTTTACTCGACCATCGACATCGATGGCATTGAGCTGGTCTTTCTTGATTTCAGCGATTTCCTCGAGCTGCGCACGAGAGATTTTGCCTACTTTTTCGGCGTGCGGCTTGCCGCTTCCCTTTTGGATGCCGGCGCGTTCACGGATCATATCATCAACTGGCTGACCGAGTGATTTCCACGTAAACGTACGATCTTCAAAGACTTGGATGTGTACAATCACGTCCTTGCCCATAAGATCTTTGGTTCCTTCGTTGAATGGGTTGATGAAATCCATCATGTTAAGACCCCATTGTCCGAGAGTCGAACCGACTGGAGGACCAGCAGTAGCGCGTCCCGCAGGGATACGCAGTTTTAGATTACCAATAATTTTCTTAGCCATAATTTTTCCTTGTACTAAATATTAGTTGAAGCGATATTTAGTGCGTAACTAACATATAATAACAGATGAGAGGCTTTTTATCAAGCTATGCTATCCGTGTGGAAACAAGAGGATGATGTAATTTTTGAAGGGCTGTTTCTACGAGTTGGAAGTCCAATGAATTCTGGTGTTTCTGACTTTTAAAATACTGATCGATTCCCCACTGGCTGAGGACCATTACTGGAGTTCGCGGGAGCTGTTCAAGTTTTTCGCCGACAGGAAGATATAGTGCATACACATCGACATTTTCTTCGTTAGCAATAGGTCCAAGGGCTTTTACTCTTCGAAGACCCATCCGGCTAAGAAATGCTTTTGCTCGCTTCTCGGCACCAACATCTGGGTTTTCCTCAGTACTTATGAGTCTGCCGTTCTGTAGAGTAATGATGCGATCCGACTCGCAATCAATGACAGGTATTATGAGCTCCGATGTTCTTTTATCCATACTAACCCCTTTATAAAAAATAAGTCCGAAACCTCGGACTTACGAATTTATACATATGTTATTTCTTGTCGTGCAGTAATACACATTGCAATTGAATATACACCCTAGCCATAAGCATTACAATAAAAAACCGCCAAAATCTGGCGGATTTTTAATACGCCCTAAAAATTATACTTTTTTAACCTGCAATGCGTCTAGCTCGACTGATGTATCGCGGCCAAACATGCTGACCATGACTTTGACCTTTCCCTTTTGATTATCGATTTCGCTAATCGCACCATCAAAGCCTTTAAATGGCCCATCAGTAATACTGACTACTTCGCCTTCGGTAAAGTCGATGAAGTGCTTTGGGTCTTCGACGCCCATGCGCTTTTTGATCTTACTGATCTCGCCATCAGATACTGGTGTCGGCTGAGTGCTGGTGCCGACGAAGCCGGTCACACCAGGCGTATTGCGGACGATGTACCATGTCTCGTCGGTCAGCTTCATCTCGACGAGGACGTAACCTTGGAAAATCTTTTTCTCGACCACTTTACGTTTGCCGTTCTTGATTTCGATTTGCTTTTCTTTTGGAACCATAACGTCAAAAATCTTGTCGGCCATGTCGACTGCATTAATGCGCTGGCGGATGTTATCTGCTACTTTTTCTTCATAGCCACTGTAAGTGTGGATTGCGTACCATTGTCGGGATGAATCATATCGATTATTAGCCATGTCGTCGTTCCTTATTTAAGAATTAAATCAAATAGTAATTTGAATCCGGCATCGAGAAGTAAAATCAAGATGACGAAAAATGCTGTGAAAGCCAGAACAGCTCCTGTGAGACTCCAGGTTGCGCGACGGGTCGGCCAGCGAACTTGTCGTAGCTCTTCCCATGCTCCCTTAAAGTAACCGCCAAGCGATACAAAAGGAGTAAAAATTTTAGGCGTAGGACGTTTGGTACGGGCAACGCTTTTCGATGCTTTATTAGATTGCTTCTTGATACGAGGCGCAGTCTCAACGGCTTTCACCCTTGTGATTCGCGGCTCGTCTGCTGCTTTAACAACCTCACGCTCTTTTTTCGCCACTTTTTTCTCCAATTTAAAAGTCTGCTTGTTTGCAGACTGTCAAGACTACTATACCTGTTGGAGCGACCTCCGTCAAGGTGTATGATAAAGGCAATGGTTATTGTTCTCATCGCACTATTCATGGCCCTTATCCTGGTCGGCATATCTATAATGAGCAAACTGTCCTACGCTCATAATCATTTCAAAATGAAGAAGCTTATCACCGCTCGCAGTCTGGTGGACGATTTACCGAGTGTGTCGGTCTGTATACCAGCGAGAAATGAGATGCATGCGCTTACCGCCTGTCTCGAGAACGTGATTGCGAGCCGCTATCCAAAACTGGAAATCATTGTGCTTGATGACAGCTCAGCCGATAAGACCTCAGTACTCATCAAGTCATTTGCCAGCGCTGGCGTTCGCTTTGTGGAAGGAAGTCCGCTGCCTGTTGGCTGGCTTGGCAAGAATCATGCCCTCCAGGGTTTGCTGGAGGAAGCCAGCGGCAGCTATATTCTTTTCGTCGATGTCGACACGCAGATCGGACCTGATACGATTGAAGAGCTGGTGGCTTATGCACGCCAGGAAAATGCCGAGATGGTATCGGTGCTACCGCGCCGTGAAGATGGCTGGCGATTGAGCGTTATCTTTAGTCCCCTTCGCTATTTTTGGGAGCTGGTACTTCATAGTCATCATTCCCCTGCTACGGCGAGCAATGCCTGGATGATAAAGCGGAGTGTCCTTACAGACGAATTCGATGGCTTTACGCCGTTTAAGGAGGCAATACAACCAGAAGCTCAGTACTCTTCGAGGTTGATGGCACGAAACGCCTACCGCTTTCTCATTGGGACACCGCTGATAGCGGTCAGCTATGAAAAGAAGTGGCAATCACAAGTCGATACCAGTGTCCGACTGTCATTTCCCTTGATCGGCGGACGCGTCTGGCGGGCGACACTCGGGTGTATCGGCCTACTTATACTTTTATCGCCAGTCGTGACGTTGATCGGTGCCTTGTACACGATATTCTCAGCACTTCATTGGCTGGCGCTATCAACTTATTTGCTCTATACGGCCGTGTACGCGATGTATCTGTCCCAAGTATGGCGTAAAGCCTGGTGGTTGGCGGCGTTTCTATGGCCACTGACTGTTTTGCAGGAGCTGGTTATTCTCATTGTCAGTACCGGGCGCTATCTTACCAAGTCGGTGACGTGGAAGAATCGTCCCGTCACAACCACCGATGTCCATCTGCGCGCTCGCTAGACGGTTTTATCAGTCGAAGGCACGAGAGGCAGAGAGAAGCTAAATGCTGATCCATGATTCAGCCTGCTCGTCAGCGTAATATGGGTGTGGAGCTTATGGGAAAGCTTCGCCGCAACGTACAAGCCAAGGCCAGTACCGTTGGTCTCGCGCGTACGATAATCTTCAGAGCGGTAGAATTTTTCAAACACTTTTGCCTGGTCTGTTTTACTAATGCCTATGCCGGTATCTTTAACGGTGAAAGTTACTTCTTTATCGTTCTGGGTGGTAATGAGGGTGACGGTCCCCTTCTTGGTGTACTTGATTGCGTTTGTGATGAAGTTTTGCAGCAGCTCTTCGACATACAAGCGACTGACATGAATTTGTCCAAGCTTTGGAGATGCATCAAGATCAAAGTGAAGACTCTTTGCACTAGCTTCGTCGCTGTAGCGCTCGTGCATTGTCTTCACCAGGTCACCGACACTAATTGTTTCTGGCGTATCGGCCACACCGCGCTCAGCTCGTGACAGGGTACTGAGATCATTCACCATTTTCGCGAGGTAGAGTGTCTGGTCATGGGCCATGTCGACGTTTGGCTTGAGATCAACTTTCTTATTTTTTTCGAGCATTAACTGGAGGTTCGATAAAGTCCCTTCGACGATAGTGATTGGTGTGCGTAGCTCATGGCTGACGACACTAATAAACTCATCGCGTTCTTCTTCCAGACTTTTAGCCTTGGTAATGTCGCGCATAATGATGATATAGCCCTCTTGGCCCTCGGCGTGTTTATTGCGACTAAATGTACTCTTGATTGGCGAGTAAGTAACTTCAAGCCGAATCTCTTCGCCGTCGCTAAAAGTAAAATTCAAGTCGTCGCGCGTCTTGGTGCTCGCGCTCTTACCAAACTCTTTGCTCATGAGTACCGGCTTGTCGTCTTGATCGACAAGCTTCAGTATCTTATCGATTTGCTGACCATTCAGGCTCTCATTGGTATCGAGCAAGTTAAGACTGGCGGCGTTATACATCCGGATCACCCCATTGATATCGGTGCTCATGATGGCATCCGTCAGATTGTTAACGATCGTCAGGATTCTGTCACGTTGAATCGTTTCTTGTTTTTTGCTTTGCTCAAGCGCTTCCTGATCCGCCTCTTGGCTAGTAGAGAGGCTCATAGCGACGAGGCCGCTCAGCGAAACAGCTATAAGCGTAAGGACGTTATATGAGATCAGCGTCGGATCATTCGCCGAGAAAAAGAAGACATCAATGAGCGTCAGACAGATAAACCAGAAGACGCTTAAGAGCAGCCCATTCTTGCCAAAGTAAATACTGGATGCGATCAAAAGAACAATCCAAAACGCGACGATTGGTGTCGCGATGCCAGTTACGAGTAATAGGTACACAGCTGCAAAGAAATGATACGCCAACAGTCGCAGCATCGACTCGATGGCTGTTTTGCTAGGACGTAGATATTGAACGACTGATAATATGAACCAAGACACCATAATCCCGTAAAAGACTGGTATGTTCATGCCGACGCTACTGAGCGAGCGATATGTTTCAACAAGGTTGTACTGGACGAGCAAGCCATAAATAAAGAGCACGAATGGGACAACGAGACCTGCAAATCGCACGAGTCGCGCAGCCTGCGGCGTATAAGTTGGTCCACCCGTATACATAGTGCTTATATTATACAGTACCCGTCTTCATATCGATGGAGTTTCTTTGCCGAGGAGGCGGCGATGCTGAATATAGTGTGGATCCATCGCGAGTACCAGCTGCCAGAAGGCTTTACTATGGTCCATGTGCTGCGTGTGTGCCAGTTCGTGTACTATCACGTAATCAATCAGTTCGAAGGGAAGCTTCATCAAAGCAATATTTAGGCTGATGGTACCCGTAGAGCTACAACTTCCCCACCGGCTACTGGCATGAGAAAAACGCACACGCTCGTAGTGCATCCCCATTTGGTCAGCCAGATATTGCAAGCGGCGCGGTAAATAGCTTTTCGCTTCTTTTCTTAACGTATCGATGATCATATCGCGCACCTCTTTTTCAATATGGCCGTCTGTCAATTCGTCATGACCAGCAAGCTCAACAATAATATGCTGCTTGGTACGCGAGACCTTCGACTTTTCTCCATGAGTTCTTGTCACGAGCAGCGAGTGGCTTTTGCCAATGCGCATGCCATCTTCTACCTTTAGGGACGGCCGGGAAGCTTTAATGAGCGACCGTAATTGATCGCGTGATGACTTGATGAGTCGCTTTACTACCCATAAAGGAGCGTAAAGCGGCAGAGATGCTCGCAGTGTTCCATCGGGTGCGACACGAATCCGTACTTGTGTGGCCCTTGCGCTCCTTCGTATGGTGATCTTACCGAATTCTTCATCTGTAATGATCGACATAGTATTACCGAATAATAATGTTGCGTCCGGGCCGTGCAGTCGAGGCGTGAGTAGCGGCCGCGCCAATACGTGGCTGGACCAAGTGCTTTAAAATTATCTTTAGCTGAGTAGCATAGGTATGTTTACCGCTGACGACGATAGGACGCTCATTTGCCGAAGGCGGCGTAAACCGCTTGGTTGCGGCGATGAACTGGCTTGGGCTGAGCGCAGCCTTATTGACTTGCTGTTTAAGGGCGCGACGTCTTGCTTCAGCGGGGTCCGTCTGCACCCATATAATCATCGGCGTGTACCCCGCGGCAAGAGCAAGCTTCATAAGAGCTTGACGTTCAGAACGGAGCAACGTCGGCCCATCATAGAGGATGGATTGGTTCGTCTTGACGAGCTCTTCGAGCATGTAAGACGCTATGCGTCCGATAATTTCTTGCTCGTCGCTACTAAAGGTTGGCTCATTGAATAATTCAGCACGAATCCGGTCAAAGCTGATGATTGGTGCTTTGAAGGTATGTGCAAATTGCACAGCCAAGGTGGTCTTTCCAGCACCAGGCAACCCTACCATGACCATCAAATGTGGCCGGTCAAGACTCAACGACTTCATATATCAAAGTATAACAGAGACAGTATGTAATATGCAGCACTTCTGCTTACCCTTGCGGGCGGGTACAAAGCTCATCATACGATTTTGGCTGGCTGTGCATTACGAGGCGGTTTTGGATACATATGGATTATCTTTTATGTAAAACCGCCATTGGGCCTCCTTGCCACGAGATATACCGATTCGTGACGTCTGGATAATCGACGTCCTATCAACCGGCTTATTGACAATAAGCTGAAGTGGTTTGACTCGCAGGTTATGCCCGTTAAGGCCCTTATCGATATCGAGCGCTTGGCATAACTTAGCCGGCCCATTTGTCACCTCGATGCCTGACTTTCGACGGCGCTTCTCTAGCAATAAAACTCCATCAAGCGGTTCGACTGCCCTGATTAACACCGCGGCACCATAATTCTCCGGGCCTACGACGATATTGCAGCAGTAATGCATACCGTAGGTAAAGTAGACATATAAATGACCCGCCGGGCCAAACATGACGTCGGTTCGCGGCGTACGACCTTTGTAACTATGGCTAGCAACGTCTGACTGGTCGTAGGCTTCGGTCTCTATGATACGGGCTCGTACGGTCGTGCCGTCGATGTTTCGGATGAGGTCACAACCAAGAAGCCGCTGAGCTGCAATAATAACGTCACCGTCAAGAAAATCTAGAGACTGATCCATGGATATATTTTAACAGTGCTCATCGTACGCCGGCAACGCGATTGATTACTGGAGAAAAAAGAGTATAACAAGACGGTATGGAAATTTCCCGTGTCGATATGCCACTTGTCATCGATCATCTTAGTGAACCGGTTCACCGTGACGTCTTAGCGATATACGCACAAATAAATCAGTACGCTGAGTATGGTGACTTTTCGGACTTATCGCGTTTACTCGAAGAGTTTAATGGGCAGCAAACATATGTTGCTTGTGAGGCTGGTCGGGTACTTGGCGTTGCCAATTATACGCCAAGTCTTTGCCGCGATTATGGCTGGATTAATGGCATGGCGACGAGACCAGAGCGGCAGCGTTCGGGTGTTGGGAGCTTCATGATACGATGCTTATCTCAGACTGCTATTAATGATGGTCGTCGTGCGCTCGAACTATATTCCGCTCCTGAGGCAGTCCGTTTTTACCGGAAACTTGGCTTCACCGAGATTCGCGATTATCGTTTAGAGCTTGATGATGAATTTCCGCGCATGCGCCTCGACATAGCCTCGTAACTTACTTTTTTTCGTAAAACATGTCAGGAGGCCACAATATTATTCTGGCGAAATTGAATTGATATTTTCAAACTGTGCGACGAGGAAATCTTTGTCTGATCCGTCTAACGGATCCAGCA
The DNA here is from genome assembly GCA_030445265.1 of Candidatus Saccharimonadota bacterium. Classification (GTDB taxonomy): domain Bacteria; phylum Patescibacteriota; class Saccharimonadia; order Saccharimonadales; family Saccharimonadaceae; genus Microsaccharimonas. The sequence continues at coordinate 431,640 of JAUCSC010000001.1, read as the reverse complement.
CCAGAGAAAGAGCCATGGTATCCGGATCGTAGCGCCACTGGCCCTCGTCGTAATAATAGTATGATGACAATATTAAATCTTTAACTGACAACGATGCAGGCAGTGGTTCTATGAAGATTTCTCTTGCACCTGGTGACTTTTCAGAGAATGTTGATACAAATTGCAAATCCAGCTGGAACACGCGATCGCCGTAAAAGCCTAGGCGAGCCTTCACGAGATCGATAAGAGCGTGCATGGCTTTATCGGGTAGTATTTCCCCTTTTGTCAGTTCTTCACGAAATAAATAACCGATTCGAGCCAGTCCCTCGTGAGTATACTTTTGATCTGAGAGTAAAATTTCATCGATTTCGTGGATGGCGCTCGCATGGGGCCCTTCAATATTAAGCAGATTTCCTATTGCTATGCCGCTGTCTTCACGTTCCTTATCGGCGTGGAATTCCAGGATCGTGGTTTTTATCGGTGCAAATCCATAGAGATTGCCTTCAAAGATTGGTAACGCGACGCGCTCACTTTCAAGAAATTGATAGTTAATCTCAGGAAAAAAAGACTGCATCTTACTTTTTTCTGATGCCTGTGCTCGGACAGTCGGTGCGAACCCTTCGAGCTGCGCGCTGAAGACTATGGGTTCAAACGGCATATCAGCCTTCTCTTCGGGTGTAACAAAGACCGACTGGATGACATGACTTCCCGTACTGGGCTCTATCGCCACCGTCGTATGCATATATTCTAATGCGGATATTGTGACAAACTGACCTTTCGCTCCGGCTTGTTCGAGTTTCCTATTCAGGACATCGCAGTTTTTGAATGCCTGAGTGTGAGCATCTTCATATGTCTTAAAGTGACGTCGGCTTAAATTATCTTGACGGGCGTAAGCCTCTGAGAATAATGGATTATCGCGTAGGTATTCTGCCGGAATGTTTTTTCCGGTGGTGCGCTCATAACTCTCTTGCATATGCATCACAGTTTACTATTCGATGGTATGCAGGTACAAGCACGAGTTAGATTGAATCTTCGATGGTAACTGGCATCTGCAACTCGAATGCAATATGAGCGCCAATTGTCCTTGCACGTAGTTCATTCATAGTTTCCTTACGTCGTAAACCGATTGTAGTAATGACGATATGTGTGTTGGGATAATCATTCGGCCAGTTCTTCATTCGCTTTGATAGCTCGAAATCAGCAAAGTGATTTGGTTCTATGTAATATAAATAGGCATTGACGGCCGCAAGAGACATGTCATACACCTGCGGAGGACGAACGGCGGAGGAAATAGCCTCAAACGCCGCAAACCCAAGCGTAAAGGCTTGATACTCGTCAGGTGAATTCTTTGCCGGATAATCGGAAAATAAAAGAGCTCTATGGGCAACTTCATAAAGCGCTCGTTGGTCATGTCGTAAGTGCGCAGCTTGAGCCTCTGTGCCACTTCCTTCTAAAATGTATGGAAGTAGCTCAGTGTTCTCTTCGGATTAGTCGCTTGCGGGAAAATCAGGCTGTACTTGTAAACGCAGGAATGGGTCTCGCTCCGAAATCATACGATAATAGTACCATTAAAACTGTGTGTGATTAAGGTTGTTTGTTGAAACGGACGGTATGTAGAATTACCAAAGTAATGAGTCAATCGTCACAGTTTAGCTTGCTAGAATAGCACCACAATATTGGGAATATGATTAATTAGCAAATTATAAAGTTCTCCCCCAAGACATCAGGGGTCATAGAATGGTACTATGGTACAGGTATGATTGCAGACGTTACGGTTACAGAAAAATCATTTGGACCAAAGTCGCTTATGTCGAACATTCGGTTCTCTGTTGATGATGCCGAAAAAATCGGTGTTATTGGTAGAAACGGTGTTGGAAAGTCGACATTATTCGGTATACTGGCTGGTTCAGACAAAGACTTTACCGGTGAAATTATATTCAAGCGGGGTTCCGTCGTCGTTGCTACCCAACAGGAACATCACGATGTCGGCGATCAGACAGTCCTCCAATACGTCCTGGCTGGTTTGCCCGAGTATGCTGACCTAAGCCACATCATGGAAACATACCCCGAAACCATGGGCGATAATTTAAAAATGATTGAAGCCTATACGGAAGCTCTGCAGCGATTTGATGATAAAGGGTTCTATCAAATTGAAGAACAGATCGAGCGTGAGCTGGACAACTTCCAGCTTCCAAATGTTGCTCATAAGAAATTCTCAACACTATCAGGCGGTCAAAAGCGACTCATTGAAGTCGTAAAAATCATGCATTCTGATGCTCAGCTTGCTCTTATCGATGAGCCGACGAACCACATGGACTATATTGCAAAAGCCCAGTTTATCGAGTGGATGAAAAATGCCCGCGAAGCCATCCTGGTTATTACTCATGATCGTGATGTTCTGCGTGAAGTTGATCGCATTGTCGAGTTAAAAGATGGCGGTTCGGATAGCTACAAGGGCAATTATGATGCTTATTTGAAGCAGAATGCTGTTTCAACCGGTAGTCAAATGAACGAATTCGAAATGATCGAAAAGCGTATCGCAAATCTTAAGGTCAAAGTGATTGACTATCAGCGATTGAAAGAAAAATCACGTAATCCTGGTACGATTCAAAAATTCAAACGACTCGAAGAGATATCGCGTAAAGAGCTGGCTGAGCTCCAAGCAAAAGAGAAACCAACGTTTTGGATCGATAAGGATTCGGCCGCCGAACTGAATTACAAAGTTGCCAATCAGTACCAAAAGTTCAAGGCACGTAACGTCCGGATTGATTTGAAAAGTGATGAATCACGGAGCAAACATATCTTGCTGTCAGCACGCGATCTTAGTCTGGGCTATGACGCGCCGCTTTTTGAGGGCATTAATATCGACCTCCGTGAGGGTGAAGCGATGGAATTCCGCGGTCGTAACGGCGCAGGAAAAACGACGCTGATAAAAGCAATTCTTGGTGATACATCCCCTACCGTTTATAAAGGCGAGGTCACTGTCGATAAGCAAGTCCGTATTGGCGTCTATGAGCAAGAAGTGTCACCGACATACTTTGACCTCCCGCTCGAGCAGGCAATCGAACAAATGTACCTGGATCGTGACCTTTCAATCACGACGACAAAAGTTCGCAGCCTGATGAATGATTATCTTTTTACGGAAGGCGACGGAAAAGTGCCTATCAGGCGGCTGAGCGGTGGCCAAAAGGCGCGCTTTCAACTCATCACAATGTTAGCCAATGATCCCCAGCTACTGATCCTCGATGAACCGACCAATCACCTTGATCTGCCGAGTATTGAGGAGCTGGAAACAGCACTCAGTAAATACTCTGGCGCCATTCTCTACGTCAGTCACGACGGCTATTTCCGCGATTCTATCGGCGGCGAAGTGCTCCTTATCGGCTCAAAAGCGTAGGTCTGGCCGCTTCCTTCTGCGTTGATACTGGCCCTACGGTGCTAGTGGTATGATCGAGGCGGCATTGGTACGTATGAATCTTCGAATAATCTTATATTCATCAAGATCAAAGTAAGAATCGTATTGATGGACGGGTTCTGGCTCACCCGAGTCATAAAAGCCTTGGACCATCCAATTATTGATAACAACGCCGCTTATTGCGTCGAAGGGAATGGCGATGGCATTTTTGTACGGCCATGCTTCAAGCTTGCTGTGCATCAAAGCGAGTTCGAAGCGGCGATTGTATGATGCAGCCTCTTCGAGGCCGATACAGGCACCCTTGCAGCGTCCTAGTGAATGCGAAAAGCAGGCGGTCTTCGTATTTTCAAAGCCCATGAGTTTCGGACACAGCTGGAATGTCTTTGTCAGCTCAATAATACGATTTTTTGCCTTCGTCCTACTTTCATACAACCCATAAATAATACCCAGGTCGGCAGCTTCGTCAACCGTTCCCGAGTCTATGCGTAATGTGGCGTATTCATCTACCGTGCTCTTTACGAGCAGTGCGTATTTCGATACACGGCGAAGCTGACGGTTGTATAGCGGCTTATGCTCTTTTACCATCTGAGATTCGAGTAGGAGTGCCGACAGTTCATTCTGAGTCGGTATGACCCTGACGTGGTGAACGTGTTGGGACATTTTTAGTTCCCGTGCGGCCTGGTCTTGGAAGTGTGAGACGACTCTTTTTTTCAGATGAATACTCTTACCGATGTATATCGGTGTTCGCTGTTCATCTTCAAATATATACACGCCTGGCTCATCTTTAATTGTCTCGATTTCCGACGAATCAAGATGTGATGGTACGTACTGAGAACGGAGCTGGCGGTTGACGGCGTCCTCAAAGACTGCTTTGCCGTGCTCATCGTAGGCTAATTGAGAAAAGTAATGGATAGCTCTCGCATCATCGAGCGCTCGGTGTCTAAACCGATATGGTATAGAATGTCTCTCAATGAGTTTGCCGAGGCTATGCCCTTGCCTATCGGCATACAGCAAGCGTGACAAGCGGACAGTGCATAGTAATTTTGGATGAAAGTCCGTGCCCACGAGGGAGAACTCTTGTTTCAAAAATGAATAGTCGAAACGAACATTATGTGCGACAAAGATAGCCCCCTGGAGAATTTCATGCAATTCGTCCGCGATGTCTTCAAATGCTGGAGCATCGACAATATCGTGTTCCGTAATACCAGTTATCTGAGTGATTTTTGGCGGTATCGATGTCCCGGGATGAACGAGAGAACTGAACTCTCCAGTGATGACCCCATTTTCGACACGAATTGCCGCAACTTCAAGTACCCGGCTATTTCGGTAACTTCCTCCTGTCGTCTCAATGTCAACAAACACCACCGGATATTCAAACATATAGTTCTATTATATCCGATTTTATGGTCTGCATAAGCAATTTGGCAGCAGTCACTGCGTGGAGCATCAATTATTTTCTGTCAGTCGAAAGAACTATTTGGGAGCATCCTCTGGTTTCGAATAGAAACTCACGATCGGAATGTGTTTTTGCTGATAGTCTAATGCACTCTCGTCATCTTCAGATATATGAACACCGATATTCATTTTTATATGGTGAAACCTTTCGTCGGGCATGTCAGCAAATGATAAGCGGGACAGTCCTGAAGTATTTTGCAAGCCATCACTGAATGGGTTAGCCATCGATGGCATAGGACGGATAATTTCATACTCATGATCATTTGCGATTCTCTTTAGCATCGATTTTGCCAGTTTGTACGCCGATGCAGGGTCCGAACCGGCGAGATCCACGAACGTTTTACCTGTCGCGCTTTTTGTTATCCTATTAAGCCGTTCGAAGTGACCAAGCGCAATGAGGAGATTGACGATCGTGGTCTCGTATTGAACCCCATCGATATTCGTGTCTTTATCAACAATCGTATCGATACTATATAAAATATCCTTTTCTTTGTGCTGCCATTCGGCCGGAAAAGTATCGAGTGCCCTAAGATCATCAGATTTTTCGGCAACATACTTCTCTACTATGTCTGTTTTGGCTTCGGCTAAATTGAGATGTTCTGGCACTTTCAACTTTCGTGCATAACCGAGTAAGCGTTGGAAATCAAATTTTTGTTCCTCCCATATGTAGTGGCCATCACTGACAATGACATCATAGATTGCTAGTGAACTCATATGCCGGAATATCTCCGTATTGTCACGGGTAATAGTGATGTATTCACCGTTTTGCAATACATATTCTTTGCTTTCGGGATCCAACGACAATTACTCCTTTGAAACTTATTATCACTCGGAGCGGATTAAAATACAAACATTAATTTATGGTATACGCAGGGAAAGTTTTATGAGCGCGGTTATTTTTTCTTGGCCCTGGTTAAATGCCATTGATTACAAACATTGCACTGATATACTTCCAGATCAACGCTCATATTCTCGAGCATGCGATGGTCGGCAGCTGCTACCGCATCTGCTTCAGTTTTGTAGGCGGTTTTCTTTTCGCATGGCAAGTTGAAAACGTGTGACTGCCTTGTAATTTTTTTAGGTCGTTTCATTGGTCAATCGGATGCACCGTCGTCACTTTTTTTGGCGGTTCTTTATGTTTTGTAACGACACAGTAAGCCGGGCATGTAAATGTCACATCCTCAACCTCCGGAATATTATGGCCAGGCGTAATAGTAAAGGAGGCGTTATCCTTGTGGATTGCCTCATAGTCAGCGAGGCTTATTTTTATGCGGTTAAGGCAATGGTTGTGTGAACACTCGCAGTGAAACTCAAAGACGGTATTCTCATCGATCAAATCAGCTTTGGAGCCATCTTCATCGGCAACTTGCTTAATATTCTCAATTCCTTCACGTACCTTGGCGTTCAGGCCTCTGAAAAAGACTTGATTTTCGGCTAGCTTTTTCTCCGATATTCCGTCTTTCATGCCTCCAGTCTAACACATTATTACAACACTCGTTAGGTTATGGCTCACGTGCAAATGGAGTATTTAGCGATTATCGCGTCGATTTTGTCGTTTGTGCGACGGCTTCCAGCCACGGTGTGCATGATGGCGACCAGGAGCGTGTCCACCACGAAACGATGCGGCGACTTGATTCATGTATTCGCGGCCAAGATGCGTTTCCAACTTCGTGAGGTCGAATAGCCACTTGCGCTGCTCAGGGGCAAGACTTTCTACATTGATGACGCCGGCCGCTAATGAGCTAACACTCGACTTGATGAGCGGAAGAGGAATCTTCGGGATGCGTTTGACATGAAATGCGGCTAGCTTGGCCCGTTCCTTCTCGAGTTGATCATATATCCACTTGGTAACTGCTTCCTGGAAAAATTTCTGATTTTGCTTGGTATTTTCGGTGACTGGTACGCCTACTCCCTCAAAGGTCTGTTTACCAGACCGTACTTGCTGACGTATGACTAAAAATCCCGAGCGTGGGTCATATGCCACCTTTCCATGACGGGTCGTAAAGAAATCTGGTGCTAATTCAGTCAGCCATTCGGTTTTTATAGAGGTAATACCTTGCACCAGATGGAGGGTTTGAAGAGTGCCATCCCTTGAAGGAACCTGTAAATCAAACGGCGTACCAGTGACAAGAAGAGCATTTTTCACAATCGTACTGCTCGATAGTTCTCGAACTGCCTTCGTCGTAATGTGCGTGGCGTTACCTTCAATGTCCACTGTCCATACTTGATCTATTTGTCCAGCAACGATGCAGCGCATGACCAGGTCCTGCTCCGTCTCGCTAATCGGTGTCAGTGAGGACTCATCAAGCGTAATGCTCGCAATATCACGGTTGAGGCGCTCCATGACTTCGCTGGCCTTCGATACATTTTTGCTAATGATGCCAAGCTCTTCATATTCCTCTGGCGCGAGGGTTGGAAGCGCCCGGTAGACGTCGTACTGCGCCAAGAGATCCGATTTTTTTTGCCGGGTTAGTCGGTGCCAGCCCGTATATCTCGTACCGCCCTTTACGATGCCACCAATCTCTTGAATAGCAATAATTGCGGCCAACTTAGACTGGACTTGTTCGTCGTACTTATGTGATTCGACTAACATGCGCGCATAACTGGACTCGACGGGATATCGCTCCATCGCTCGTCCCGTGTCGGTTACTTGGCCACTTTGCGTCATAGCGCCAAGCGCGATGAGCGTTTGTTTTGCACGGCGAATGGCGCGGATGCTTGGATCGTGATAAAAATCGAGCTGCTCGATATCAATGCCGACGTTTGCAAGCCGGAGTGTCAAACGGTCGATATGTTTACGAAGTATTTCAGGAGTACCATATTCAGGACGCTCTTCGAAGCTCAGGCATGGCAGCGTGTCGTACTGCGCGAGTATGTACTCACCTTCTTTTGTCCGGCCGGCGCGACCAGCTCGCTGAAGACAGTCTGACTGGGCGACTTGGGCAATGAATAACCCCTCCACACCATTTCTCACCTCGCTCCGCCGTTCCAGACCGCTGTCGATAACGACGTCGATATCATCGATTGTGACACTCGTTTGAGCAATGTTGGTCGACAAAATGATTTTACCGTTTGGATAACTGGCGAACGCTTGTTGTTGTGCCGTCGCTTCGAGCTGCGAATGCAGGGGAATGATAGGCACTCCCGCCGCATGGGCTTTTTGTGCAATGGCGTCACTCACATCCTTTATCTCAGCTTTGCCAGGTAAGAAAACGAGGATATTACTTGAAGCCGTTTGAATCTTTTCAAGAATCTCGCTGATTACATCAGTCCCCCGGCGTTTTTTTACGAGGAAGCTTCTCCCTGGAATAGTAATAACGGCAGATGTCCCAAAGAAATTAGCCAGCGGGGCTGTATCAATTGTTGCGCTCATGATCACTACTTTAAACCGCGGTTCTTCTTGGCAACGTTTCTTTGCCCAGGCAATCAGCACTTCCATGTTCTCGTTCCACTCGTGGACCTCATCGAGCACGAGCACCTGACGTTCTTTGATGCCGGCTCCAGTCACCTCGCGTACGAGCTGGAGACCATCAGTGCAATAGAGAATCTGCGTGTCGGGGCTGTCATCACGTTCATGGGCGGTCCGATAGCCAATGACTGGTTCACTATCGCTGGACGTGCGGAGGGCCCATTCCTCACGGACCCTCCTCGATAAATTCCTGGCAGCCAAGATACGAGGTTGTGTCACGATGACTTTGCTATAGCCATGATCCGCAAGATACTGAGGAACCTGGGTGCTTTTCCCAGCACCGGTCTCCGCGGTAATAATTGTCACCTGATTATTATCAACGGCATCAGTAATGGCCGAAGAGTAGTTATAGACCGGGAGATCGGAAGTGAAACCAGCCGTAGTACCGTCCTTATTCATTACTCCTATTGTATCGTATAGACTTATGGTTTTAACAAATCAGCAGTATAACCGTGATGTGCCGAACATGATGAAAGCTTATTCTCAGGAAGTTACGGAGTAATGAGACGTACTAACTGATCCGCTGGTACGTTGGCGCCAAAGGCTTTTGTGCCAGGCTCAAGTCGACGTCCCTCCGACAGTCCACCGATGTATAACGGATCAAAACCGAGTGTATCAATGACGTCGCTCACTGCCTTGACGTCTTCTGGGTTGTCCGCCGCTACCGCAATTGCCTTGCGGCCTTCCGCCATCGACGGCTTATGTTCGTCATGCAGGTCATGATAGCCCATGTGATTGAAGGCTTTCACCAGGCGTGATGTCGCTAAATATTCTTGGACGGATTCACTTGAAGACCGGTGGGGCCCAACTATTATTTCGCGGTCTCCATCAATTTCCCACCAGTGATTCATCGCATCGATGACTAATTTGCCGCCGAGAGCTTGCTTGGGAAGTTCTTTAAATTTCCCAAGTGGTAATGCCAAGATAATAATATCTGCTTGGCTAGCTACCTCATCAGCTGAAGCGGCGACAGCGCCAGGCGTGAGTACCTCTATGCTCAGGGCGATCTTCCCTGGATGGGTTGAACCCGCAATGATTACTTCGTAGCCGGCTTTTAGGGCCAGCTGGGCTAGTGTAATGCCCAGTTTGCCAGCCCCGAGGATACCGATACGTCGAATTGGAGATAACACGTTATGATGCCTCAGCTAGTAGTTCACGGACGCGTGGTATGACCTTTGTTGCGTACAATTCCACCATATGTAAGCGCGCTTCGGCCGTGACTGGTCCAAAGCCGTATACCAAGTCAAAACGATTCACGCCGACGACCTTCATGGCTCGAGCTATCTTCTGCGCAACCGTTTCTGGTGATCCGACGTACATTGAGCCGTTCTTTACTTCATTCATAAAATGGTCGCGCGTCATTGGCTGCCAGCCTCGGCTGAGCCCGACGGCATCCATCGCTTTCTTAAACCGTGGGAAGGCTTCTTTTATCGCCTGCGCGTCAGTATCGGCGATATATCCTGGTGAGTGCATGCCAAGTGGATGTTCCTCGTGTCCGAACTCTCGTGCCGCTCGTTGGTAGAGTTCGACGTACGGCTTGAAGCGATCCGGAGAGCCGCCGATAATGGCCAGGACAACGGGAAAGCCGTAGGCAGCTGCGCGGACTATAGATTGAGGCGAGCCTCCAACGCCAACCATGGTTTCCAGGCGGCCAGATTCAGTTTTTGGAAAAACATCAGCCTTATCGAGTGCTGCCCGTGTCTTTCCTTCCCAGGTGACTGGTTGCTCGGACAAAAGTTTCGAAAACAAATCAATTTTTTCTTCAAATAGTAATTCGTAATCCTGTAAGTCATAGCCAAATAGCGGGAAGGATTCAGTAAAAGATCCCCGGCCGAGTATCACCTGCGCGCGGCCGTTTGACAAGGCATCGAGTGTGGCAAAACGTTCAAATACACGCACCGGATCGTCAGAGCTGAGGACGGTGACACCGCTTGCTAGCTTGATGTTCTTTGTTTTAGTCGCGATACCCGCAAGAACCGTCTCTGGACTGGAAATTGCGTATTCTGATCGGTGGTGCTCACCAAGGGCAATAATATCAACTCCTAAGGTATCAGCAAGCACTGCTTCTTTGACAACTTGTCGGATTGACGCGGCATACGTCAGGGGCTGTCCTTTTGTGTCGACGGCAATGTCACCAAACGAGTCGAGGCCAAATAAGTACTTTGGCTGGGATATTTTTTTATCGGTCATGATAGGTCCTTTATAATTTATCTGGGTTTATGCCAGCGAGGCTTAAAAGTTGTTTATTGAGTTGATAGTACTTCTCGACGCCTATCTTTCGCTCGACGATAACGCCCGCAGTCACGAGCTTGTTGAAATGGTGGCTCATGGCTGGCTGCGATAGCTTCAAAAATTCAGCGCAGCTCTGTACGATCTCGCTACTCGCTACTTCGCAGTTGTCATGTGCCAGCTTGCGGACAATTGATAGTCGCATATCGTCGGCAAGACTTTTCAAGATTATTGCCGTATTGTTTTGTGTTATTGCTTCCATGTACTTAACTATATCGAAACATTTGAATATATCAATACTCAAAGCACTACTTCTTTATAAATATAAACATATATTAATAGAAGCGCCGAATGGTTTCGATGAAACCAGGTGTATAGAGGTCTGGGTTATCTTTCATGGACTGCTTCAAGTCTTGTATATCAATCCATTGTACATCTGCTACTTCATCCTTCGACATAGTTAATGGTGTCTGTCGGCTGATGGTACCATCAAAGACGCCGTTAAAGACGGGCACCGCTACTCCGTCTTGGTGACCGGTCAGCAAAAATTTGCCCAGAAATGTTAGAGTGGTTTTAACGCCGATCTCTTCGTACATTTCTCGGTGAACGGCTTGTTCATAGTCTTCGCCTTCATCGACATGTCCAGTGGCGCTGTCTGTCCATCGATTCGGATACGACTTTTTTGCGGGACTTCTGAGCTGGGAGAGAATCATGCCGGTCTCGTCGCGCAGGATTACGCGGACCAGTCGGTGGTGAATGCCTTTTGCCCAGGCGTTATCGTTAGAACCGGCACCGATTGGCTGGTCATTTTCGTCAACGTATTGGATTCTCTCTGACATAGTCCTATCATACCAAACCCTTGCAAATCATAAGAATCGTGTTATGATAATGCAATCATGTTTTTCAGCCGTCGAACTCCCGATACTCCCGCTGTGCAGGTATCCAGCGAACCATGTCTTACTGATGAATCTTGTCATCTCGAACGCCTGGAGAGTGAGCGCTATCTGACAGAATCGCTCGATGAGCGTGAATCTGAGCAACTGGAGACTATGGTTGACGCCGCACGCTATTGGGAGGTTTTTACTCGCAACGTCGATGTATATATCAAAAACGGTAGATCTGCGGTCGCCATGGCGGATATTGCGGCATCAAGCTCGAGGGATGAGCTCAGGTCGCGTGACCGTAACCGAGAGTCGTGGCTGGCGCTGAACATCGCCTCTGCTCATAACCGAGCAGCCAATGAGCTACGCTCTACCGAATTCGATGTCATTTTTAAAGACAATCTCGTGAACGAAGGAGCGCCGTCGGGAATATTATTACGCGGAACTGAGCAGCGTATTTTGCAAAAGCAAAGTAAACGGACTAAGAACCATGAAAATAGTAAGGCCGACTATCTCTACGAAGAGCTTAGGACGGCATTTCAAATGGAGTATGTTGTCAGGGCGTTAATGCAGCGCATAAACCAGGATAGTCCAGATGTTTTACAAACAGTGTTTGACCCTTCGACCATCGAAGACCTACCTGACAGTCTACAGCGCATCGCTAAATTAGACATTGATCGCGGGTTCGGCCAAAGCGTCCTCCTTGATAATGCCCGCAAGTTAGCGCTCGGAGAGAAGACACCAGCCGAACGACTTACGGACTATATCAAGAAAAATGGGATGCCAGACAATGTAAAAAAATCATTGTTAGCGGTAAAGCTTGGGATGAAAGTCATGGGTGCGCCAGAATGTCCGTTCAATGCACTTGGTATATGTACATACGCCATGGCCAAGGTACCCGAAGATCAGTTCCCTGAAGAATTAAAAAGAGATCTCGCATGTCGTGACGACGCGGCGGCACAAAAGAGAATGAACGACCTGCTTGCTTTCGCCAAGAGGAAACCTGTCAGCAGAATTCTCGATAGCTCTGTCATATTTAGTGAAGATACGGTAGCAACGAATGCGACGTCACGCAAAAGGGCTGCCACAGTAATTAAGCTGGAAAAAAGAGATGTTGCTTTGGTTGGCGCGGCAGAGTTAGAAACTCCATCCTTTGAACGTGTCGTACTACGCCTGGTAAACCAGGATGAACCATTCGTCATCAACAATCCAAATAATATTAACGATATAAATGCGGTTGCTCAGCAAGTTACTGAGCAAAAGCTGTTCAAAAAGTATCTTGATACGTATCATGACGATAAATTGAATGCGATGGTCGTCAATGCTATCAATATTATTACGACCCGAAGCAATTACACTGGTACCGATCGTACTATTACGCAGTGGGCCAATATGAAAGAAAAAGCCCATCTCAATGAAGATGGTTTGAAAGAGCAGTTCATGCGTTATTCCGGAGCTCAAGCCAGCGGAATTTCTGGTGGTCCCATCGGCCGCAATACCAGAATTATATTCTCCCAGAAGACTGATGGCGGTACGCGTTATGTCACGATTCATAAAGTGATACACAAAGCCGACATGAAATCGAACCCCGTCTTACGCTAAGAATAAACTCACTTCCTCTGCGGTGAAGGAGCCTGTACGCAAGTAGCACATGTGTTAATATAATGATGAATAAATCCGCCTAGCTAACCTCGTCATCGCTCGTGACACAAAGAGGCAGCGGTTTCACTCGAAGAGCATTAACGCATAGGTCGAATGAGTTAGTTAAAATAACGAGGAGCTCTTGTATGGAAACAGAAAGACAAAAGCGTAAGAATGATAAGCTTCAAGAAGCTTTCGAAGTGCAGAAGCAAGCCCGTGACGCAGGTTGGCCGGTACAGCATTGGCGTGCATGGGGATCATGGTTTAGCTGGGGTTCACCAGTGGGCCTTGGACTATTCTTTGCGCTGACGCTGATTTCGCTAGGCCTATTTATCTGGTTGATAAATCTCTAGCGGCTATACGCATAATAAAAACGCCTCTGAATGGGGCGTTTTTATTAATTCATTCTTTCGCGCAAAATAGTTAACATGTCCGCTACTTGGTACAATAGGTATATGAAGAATCAAAAACTCAAAGGCACAACCCTACAAGATTTCACGCCCTATGGCAAGAAAAGCACTGTAGCAGAATTACTCATAATCGATATTGTCGACGGAACAGGACAGGAAGTCCCAGTCGGCGCGACAATAACCGCTCACTATACTGGTGCACTTTGCACCGACGGCACGATTTTTGAAAGCAGCCATGACTCAGGTCGCCCTGCTACCTTCGGACTCGATCAAGTCATCGAAGGCTGGACAAAAGGCGTTCCCGGCATGAAAGTCGGTGGCATTCGTCGTCTTGTCATCCCTTCTGCTATGGCGTATGGCCCACGCAGGGCTTCAGCAACCATCCCACCCAATAGTGATTTGGTGTTTGATATAGAACTCGTCGCGATCTAGTAGTTAATCCAACCAATTAGTAAGTTTTTAAAACTTAACTCTACCGCGGAGGATATGTTCACCACGCGCCAATGCTTCACGGCGTACCCATGCTTTACTATTTCTCACGTGCGGCTGTGTCGATCCGGGATCAAAGGGTACGTCCACGACGAGTGGATCTGCAATAATGCCTCGTTTATTGAGAATACCCAGAGCTCGAACCATCATGTCTTTGTGGGCAAGTTCTTTAGGGTTATAAAGACCGACATTGTCCATGACCGCGACAGAATCTGATTTTACCTCATATGTCGGGTAGAATCCTGTGTGTGGCCAGAGAATATGCAGATAGTGACGGTATGTCTGATACGTCGCGGGATGATTATGCCAAAGTGCATAGGCGACTTCCCACTGTATTATCTGTTCAGCGGGGCCGCTTAACAGCTGTTTGTTAATTTCGTCTGCCAGTGCATCGTTCGAGGGGCCGGCAATAAAATGCGTGCCGTCGAGATATCCCATCATGTCATCATCGTTGCCAAGACGTTGACGCATGTCCCGTATCGATACGAGTTCGCTATCGGTGATGCTATCTCGGCCAAAGGCCTGAGCTAAAACAACGTCGTTCTTGCCCATAGGGGTGACGCGATACGGTGAAGGCGGAAAACTTCCTGGAGAGACATTGGCGTAGGACATCGCCATAGCTATCCGATCGGCTCTACTCATTTGTTTGAGGCGGGATGTATAGATAACCGACCGAGCAAATGCGTGCGATATGTTGACGAGAGGATCGTATTCTTTTTTATATGTTAACACTTCCTCTGGTGTCTCCTCTACCCTGCTTGCGGTATCGGACAGGAGATTATCTGAATAACGTCTTGATGCCGTCATCAAATGGGCAGTTTGCTCGTCCTGCGAAAGTTCATGAAAGGTTGGCAGCGAAGGAGTAAGATACGAAGCTATTTCCAGCCTCGTTGCTATACTTCCGATTATGCGGAATTGGTATAGCCTACGTTCTTCAGGCGGAAGTCGGTTCAAGTCAAGCTGATCTACGGCATCATTCATCGGATCATCGAGCTGACGGGAAAATCTCATTTCAAGCGCACGCTCGACAATGCCGGCAGGAGCCGGCGCTAGAGTCTGGTGTTTACCAAAAGAGTCGTTTAAAGTCTCGACGTAATTCATAAAAGCTAATTATACAATAATATATTGTATTGATCTACTGACTAACCCCTGTCAAGATTCAGCTTAATGAGCTGGCTAAGCCGAGCATGCCCATTAGTCTATCCACATGTGTGGTCACTTCGGCGAAGATAGCCTCTTCGCTTTCAGTTCTATCGCCGTCTTTAGCACGACGTTCACCCTCTCCTATGTCATCCACGTCCCAGATGATGGTTGTGTCTGGTAAATCGATGATTTTCGTTGCTTCATCATATGCACGTTGATTGACGCACACGACGACATCTTGGCTATCGACTAATCCCTGTGACACTTGGTCAATGGTGGCCTTGATAGTATCGTTAAGGCCATGTCTCTGGAGCAGCTTTACCGTACGTGCTCGGTGATCTATGGTGAATTGCTCGTTGCGATCTTGTTCAGCTACCGTGCCGCTGAAAGTCGCTTCGACACCAGGAATATGTAAAGAATTGGTATAAGCTTCAGCCGTAAGGCTTCGGACGACATTCCCACGACAAATATAGTGTATCTTCATATGATCATCATAACAAAAAGCCTCCTATGTGGAGACCTGTCATTATTGCTTATGCTGTGTAGTCCCTTTTGGACGAGCTTCGGGCTTGTAACTGAATAGATGTTAGGAAGATGTATTAGCCAAGTAAGATTGTACTTCTTCGATATGTATGTAAGATAGCGATTCCTTTTTACTACTTGCATAAGCCAAGGATCTCAATATACGCGTACACTCATCAATATTATATACAGGTCGTTGATGCTGGTGAATACGCTCTACTACAGTATTCACATTGGCATATACACTCTTGCCATCAGTAACAACTTTGTGCGCATTTGGGAAAACCACAAAAGAGTGAACAGGTGCCTTCAAGATTGTTCCCACTAAGGCCTCTATGGCTTTTATGTGTTTATAGTTCTGACGACAAGCGTTATGGAATGTATATCTTTGATTCCCAAGATATTGAACCCATGACTTATTTTTTTCGTAGGCATAGATCGACCCACTGTGAGACTTCGTTTCTATACAAAATATTCCATAAGGGGATACTACTATATGGTCTATCTCGGTGTGAGCTGTATTTCCGGTAGATGGGAGAATTACATTTTCAAAGACGACATATGATTTAAGATCGATTTTACGCAACGCCTCATTTACTTTTAACTCAGCAAGTTTAGACTTAGTAAACTGTGGCCTATGAGCTATAGATGCAAAGAGAGCTATCCCACCGATAATAGGCGCAAGTACAAAAACTGATAAGAAGAATATGATAACAAGTAATTCCACGCACTACCTTTCGAGTAACATGAAATACTCTAACATAAAAACATAAAAATGTCGATACACTTATGTTTTAATACTATCGTGCAGATAAAAGTGGATGAAATGCGGACTAGACTAACTAATGTTTATGCTTAGGACTAGACCCGCCGCTGTAATAATCGTGCCGATGAATAGCGCTAAAGACACAATGATTTCACTTATAGAAAGCATTCGAGTAAGTGGCTCGGAGCTAAAAGGATAGTCCTGTATAGTTCTGTCCAATTCAAATTGAGCGCGTTGTTCGTTCTCTTGCGGAGAAGACATGACTCCCCTAATAGCATTTGCACGGGTTGAATAGTCGTTATATTGTTTATCTATAAGTTTCGTAAATCGTCTGCTTATTCTAATTCTAAAAAAGAATGCGGTGATTACCGCAAGAGCCACGACGGATACGCCTGTATAAACTGCTGCTGGTGTGCGGATGAATTGTTGTCCTACGGTTGCTAGTGTGAGCACTCCTCCAAGAAGCGCTAGACCTGCATTAGAAAGATCTCTCATTATGTCGCGTTTTTGGTCCAGTTTTGCAGTTTCAGTTTTTTCGACAACCGTAACATATTCTGCCGAGATATTTATCATCATATTCAACATTTCTGTTCTTGTAGGTGGGTTGTTCTTTTTATCGTCCATGACCTAATTATGGGCAAAATATTCCAACTGACAACCATAAGTAAGATGCCTATATATTTGTGGCTTTATTGAGGCACATATTCCTAGTAGAGAGAACTCAACTATCATTAGATACATTTGCGTCGTGTTTTGAGAAGATAGGGCACGTGTCCGACGCTTCGATGATATAACTATGCTAGTTCTATTATCGGCCAGGTACTGTACAAATCGAAGATTTGACAGTACGCGCACCACGATCATGTCCGGCTTTGCCGGCCGATCGTGGTGCGCTTCACATAGCTCCGTAATAAAAATAAGACCATCACTAAAGGATGATCTTATTTTTTTGGCAGGGGCACGTGGAATCGAACCACGATCCTAGGTTTTGGAGACCCATATACTAACCGTTGTACTATGCCCCTAGGCGCGTCATTAATTGTAACAGATAGCGAATAGATGTTAAAACACCTTTGATACCGACCCGCTTTCTGGTACCATAAGCTTATTAAATAGGAAACATCCATGCATACAGTCGTCGTTGGTGGTGGGTTCGCAGGCGTTAAAGCAGCGCTCGAACTCAGCAAAAAACAAATAGGTAAAGTCACGCTGATCTCAAATGAGCCATATTTTCTCCACCATGCAACATTATATGCGACAGCGACCGGAAGAAGTGCCGCCGAGTCAATCATTCCCCTCAATGAAATCTTTTTTAATCATCCAAATGTGACGGTCGTGCAGGATACGGTTACTTCGATCGACCCTGATCGTAAGCTTGTCGTCAGCGATAAAAAAAGTTATCAGTACGACAATGTGATCATTGCCCTCGGTTCTGTCACGACATACTTCGGTATCAGCGGTATGGAGCAGCATGCCTACGGTATCAAGTCACTTGATGAGATCCGCGCCTTTCATCAGCATATTGAGAATGAAGTCGTACACGAGGGACAGCTGGATCGCAACTATGTGATCATAGGCGCGGGCCCAACTGGTGTCGAACTGGTCGGGGCACTCTGCGAGTATCTCCATCATTTGATTGATTTGCATCAGCTCAAGCACGCCCGGGTCAAGCTCTCGCTCATTGAAGCCGCTCCGCGTATCCTCCCTCGCTCATCAGCAACAGCAGCAAAGATCGTCGAAAAGCGGCTGAAGGCTATCGGTGTCGATGTTCAGACAAACAAGAAGGTTGAAGCGCTTGACGAAGAAAACATCACCATAGCTGGCAAGAAAGTTCCGACCAAGACAGCCGTCTGGACATCGGGCGTCGCAAACCATCCTTTCTTTAAGGCGAATGCATCATACTTCGACCTCGCTCCGAATGGACGGGCTAACGTCAATAAGTTTTTGGAAGGCCATAAGGATATTTATGTTATCGGTGACAACAACACAGTCCAATATGGAGGGCTCGCATGGCCAGCACTGCGACAAGGTGCCTTTGTTGCCCAGCACTTGGCTCGCAAGGCCTCTGGACGTCCGCTGAAGGCCTACAAGCCAGCCCTGCCACCAAGTGGCATCCCCGTCGGTGATAAATGGGGATATGTCGAGTGGTTTGGCGTGTACGCAGCTGGGCGTCCAGGATCATTGATTCGACGTCTAATTGAGCTAGTTGATTACTGTAATATTCTCCCTTTTCAAAAGGCGGTGGCAATTTGGCGCTCGCATGATATCAGCCAAGTCGATATTTGATCAATAAAAGTGTTGTAAAAGCATAAGCGCTTGACTATAATCAGCGTTGAAGCAGCAGTAAAACGAAAAAAAGGAGTGTTGGTAACCCAAAAAACGTGGTTATTCGACAGTAAAACATGAACATATTGATGCTCGGGTGGGAGTTGCCGCCGCATAACAGCGGTGGGCTAGGCGTCGCGTGCTACCATATGTCAAAAGCACTCGCTCTCTCCGGAGCAACTATTGATTTTGTTGTTCCTTATAAGGCATCGCATCCAGACATCGATTTTATGAAAATTCATCCTGCCACCAACCTCTCTCCCCTCCACCGTTTTGGTATGGGTGCCTATGACAGTAACGCCGTCAAAGAAGTGATTGGCGAATCGGCCGATCCGAATCAAGCGGTCGACATCCGCAGCATCCAGCGCCGATATATCAAGCACGTCGAAAAAATGGTAGCTCTCAAAGTACCCGATGTGATTCATGCCCATGACTGGCTCACTATGGAAGCGGGCGTTCGCGCCAAAGAACTCACCGATGCACCGCTGATCGTCCATGTCCATGCGACCGAATTTGACCGAGCCGGTAGTAAATTTGGCAACCCATTGATACATGACATTGAATATAACGGCCTAATGATGGCTGACCGCATCCTAGCAGTGAGCCAGATTACGAAAGACATCATTGTCAGTCGCTATAATATTCCGGCAGACAAGGTGGAGGTCGTCCATAACGCCATTGACGTCGATTCGCTGAATGATGGCTACGAATATGACCATCGTACATACCGCTACCTAGAACACCTCAAGGGTGAAGGCTACACCGTCATTAGTACCGTGACTCGATTTGCTCTACAAAAAGGCCTCGACCACCTGGTACGCGCCTTCGCTATGGCGACTAACAAATATGATCGCCTCGTCCTCCTCCTCGCCGGTGACGGTGAGCAGCGCAATGAATTAATTGCCCTGGCGTCTGAGCTCGGTATATCTGACAAAGTATTCTTTACTGGCTTTGTTCGCGGCAAGCAGTGGCGTGACGCCTACAGCGTATCGGACATCTTTGTCATGAGCTCCGTCAGTGAACCTTTTGGCCTGACCGCACTTGAAGCCGCTCATCATGACAATGCCCTTATCATCACCAAACAGTCTGGTGTCGGTGAAGTGCTCAATAGCATCTTCCGCTACGACTTCTGGGATACGACTCGCCTGGCTGATCAGATCGTCGGCATCGCTACCTCCGAAGCCTTGGCTTCCTCGCTCAAACACAATGTGACACATGAGTACACCCGCTTCTCTTGGCACGACGTCGCACAAAAGTGTATGCGCGCCTATGAAACAGCGCCAGTTGGGGTATTGGTATGAGTAAGCAAAACGTTGTCCTCTACCTCCACGTCCACCAACCACTCCGTATTCGGAACTATAGCGTTTTTGATACAGCGGTCAGTCATGATTACTTCGACGATCCGTCTCCTGATACCGATCGCAATAACGAACGGGTATTTCGTAAAGTAGCTGACAAATCCTACCGACCGATGAATGCTTTGCTGGAGAAACTTCTAGCAGAACAGCCGGACTTTCGAGTGTCATTCAGTATCACCGGTACATTCCTGGAGCAAGCCGAAAAATGGGGTCCAGATATCATCGAAAGTTTCAAACGTATCGTCAATAGCGGACGAGCTGAAATCGTTGCTGAAACGTATTACCATTCACTCGCCTTCTTTTATAGCCGCGAAGAATTTGAACGGCAAGTCGAATCACACAAAAATAAGATTCGCGAAGTTTTTGGGGTTGAGACGTCGGTATTTCGAAACACCGAGCTAGCCTATAACGACGAATTAGCTCAGTGGGCCGACGGGTATGGCTTCAAAGGTATACTTGCCGAAGGTTGGGACCCGATCCTCCAGTGGCGTAGTCCAAACTTCGTGTACCGGCCAAGCGGAACAAAGAACATCAAGCTGCTCCTCAAGAACTACCGTATGAGCGACGACATAGCCTTCCGTTTTAGTAATCAAGGTTGGAAAGATTGGCCGCTGAGCACCGAGAAGTACATCAGCTGGGCTGAAGAGGCACTCGACAATCAGCCGATATTAAACTTATTCATGGATTATGAGACTTTCGGTGAGCACCAGTGGGCCGATACGGGTATCTTCTCATTCTTTGAATCATTCGTTGGCGCCTGGCTGGCTAATCCCGACCACGGATTTTATACCGCCAGCGAAGCGGTCGATGCCAATGAACCATCTGATGAGATCAGCATGCCGCAGACGGTCACCTGGGCCGACAGCGAACGTGACCTAACGGCCTGGCTTGGTAATAGTATGCAACAGGAAGCCTTAAACTGCTTATACGCGATGGAAAAAGATGTCATGCGCTCAAATGACGTCGACCTTATTTCCGACTGGCGCAAGCTTCAGACGTCAGACCATGTCTACTACATGTGTACGAAGTGGTTTACTGATGGCGATGTTCATGCCTATTTCAGCCCGTACGAATCCCCGTATGACGCCTTTCTGTACTTCATGAATGCCATGCGGGATATGCGGTGGCGTCTCCACAGCTACCATAATGCCGGAGTGCTCAATGGCTAGACCAATTGTTCTCAGCAATGGTGAACTTCACGTTGGACTGAATAGCTCTGGTCTGGTACATGACTTTTATTTTCCCTATGTCGGTTTCGAGAACCATGTTGCCGGTAAAAACCTTCGTCACAAAGTCGGTGTATGGGTAAATGGAGTATTGAGCTGGCTTGATACGGTTGGAGAATGGGAGTTTACCTTCCGCTACCCCCAGACAGCGCTGATCGGACATACGCTTGCCAAGAATGAGGCATTAGGCATCCTGCTCGAATTTGATGACTGTGTCGATGCGGAAATCAGTGTGTTTATGCGCAACATCCACGTCATTAATCTTCGTAATGAAGATCGTGAAGTACGATTATTCATGCACCAGGCGTTTGCTATCGGTGATTCGCGCAGTAATACCGACACAGCACAGTACTTGCCCGACAGTAACGCAATTTTACACTACCGAGGCCGCAGGGCATTTATTATTTCAGGAGTTCACAACGATGCGCCGTTTGATGAGTATTCAGTCGGCCTATTTGGTATCGAAGGCCATGAAGGCACCTACAAAGATGCCGAAGACGGCCATCTCGGCGGCGGTAACGTCGAACACGGTCGAGTTGACTCAGCTATCCGTTTTTCTTTGCAACTCGGCCCACACAGCTCTGAGCGTGTTCATTATTGGATCGCCGCCGGGACATCAACCCGTGAAGCGCTCTACGTCCATAAGAGTATCAAGGAAGAGGGTGTCTTAAAGCGATTACATGCCACTGCTTCTTGGTGGCACAAATGGCTGACGCCCGCGCTGGAGGCAGCCAGTAAACTGCCGCCAAAGTACCATGACGACTTTATTCGAAGCACGATGATTATCAAATCGCAGATTGATAAGCGCGGTGCGATCATGGCGAGTACCGATACCACGATGCTCAACTATTCCCGGGATGCCTATGCCTATAGCTGGCCGCGGGATGGTGCGCATGTCCTATGGCCCTTGATTCGTATGGGCTACGAGGACGAGGCGTATCGGTTCTTTGAATTTTGTAAACGCGGCATTCACCCGAATGGCTATCTAATGCACAAGTACCGGGCCGATGGCGCACTCGGTAGTAGCTGGCACCCATATCTTCACGACGGCGTCATCGCCCCACCTATTCAGGAAGATGAAACAGCGCTTGTCTTGTATGTCTTTGCGCAATTTTATCAGATGCACGGCAAGCCACAGCTTCTCCGAGAATTCTACGAGCCGATGATCAAACCGATGGCTGAATTTATGGCTGGTTACGTTGATGATATATCTGGCTTGCCAAAACCGAGCTATGACTTGTGGGAACAAATATTCTCCACGACGACCTATACGACGTCACTCGTCTATGCCGCTCTCCTGGCTGCCTCTGACTTAGCCGCAGCTGTCGAAGATCATGATAATGCCGTGAAGTGGCGAAGTGTCGCTGAGGATATTCACGCTGCCGCACATCGCCATTTATTTAATACTGAGCGTGGCTTCTTCCGTCGTGGCATCATGGTGAAGGATGGACAGATTGAGTATGACGACGTGATTGATACATCGGCCTTCTACGGTGCGTACATGTTTGGCTTGTTCGACATGACGAGCCCTGAGGTCACTCGATCGGTCGAGACATTAAAAAGCCGGTTCGCACTAAGTGACGATAATCATGGCTTACCGCGCTATGAAGATGACGACTACCGCCGCGAATCGGATGCGGTCACGGGAAACTGGTGGTTTATTACCTCACTATGGCTGGCTCAGTACGAGATAGAGAGCGGCGACCCGAAGAAAGCAATTGAAATTATCGACTGGATTCTTGGCTTTGCCCTTAAGACCGGTATGCTGGCCGAACAAATCGATCCGCTGACTCGACAAACGATTGCCCCTGCCCCACTCACTTGGTCACATGCCGAACTGCTTTCAACGTTGCTGGATTCGGCCACGGACCTTGAATAATATGCGTCCATCACTCAAGCATACGGCACTACGGCTCCAGTCGGTCGTCCGTCGGAATAGTCCCAATAGCCGCAACAGGCGCCGGCTCATATTAAAGTTTGCCGAAAAGATGGGCATGGTATACTTCGGGCGCGTCGACCAATTCATTGATGAACACCGAGTTGTGCGAGGCTTAACAGTCTCTTCAACACACAAAGATGATAGCTACTGCGTCGGATCGTACAACGGCTATGATATTAGCCTGGTGGACCGTACCGATATCGTGGTCGATGCCAAGCAAAATTCCGTGTCACATAACTGGCTCATTCTGGAGATCGATCTTAACACGTCAAAAGACGTTCCGCATTTCTTTCTTCAGCCACATAGCCACGAAGAAGCAGCATACGCAAAGTTATTCTTGGCTTTTGCAAAATTACAGCCAGCGAGTCTGGATGTTTTTGCTGCACAGCCGCCAGAATTTAGTCGTCGATATGGCGTATTCGTGACACCCACGGATGCATTACGGACCGAAAAGTACCTTAACGCGATCATTACCAGAAAAATAGCGGCTCATTTCTGGCCGCTAGCTGTCGAGGTGTATCATAATACTGTTTATATTTATGCGAGCAACCATAAGCATGTGACTATGCAACTTCTGAGTACAATGCTTGAAAATGGTGTCTGGCTCGCGAGCGCGCTTGACGAAAACGCTCAGCTCATTGAAAACTAGCTCTGACGAGCTTTTACTTCGTTGCGTCCCAAGTTCTTCTTGGTTTCGGTGTATGTTGCATGCTGGCGTGCAACAGGATCGTACTTCTTAAGGGAGATACGTTCGGTGGTGTTCTGGGAATTTTTGGTCGTGTAGTAAGTACGGTGACCAGAGAGTTCGCTCACCAGACCAATCAACTTTCGCTTCGTGTTCTTCTTTGCCATACGGTTCCTTTAATTTCTAAACTTTCAAAAGTAAATTATAGCAAAAATTACCAACAATATCAAGATATGCACCGGGATAACGATTGAGGCTAAAGGGGTTTTATGCTAAAATCTATCAGTGCGCCGCGATAGCTCAGTTGGTAGAGCGCATCCATGGTAAGGATGAGGTCTCGGGTTCGACCCCCGATCGTGGCTCCATGAACCTTGAAATGATGCGCGCAATCAAGTACACTACGATAAGTCCGCCGCCTTAGCTCAGTTGGTTAGAGCGGCTGTTTTGTAAACAGCAGGTCCACGGTTCGAATCCGTGAGGCGGCTCCAAATGTCGTACGCTGGGGTTGTGGAGCGGTCAAACACAACAGACTGTAAATCTGTCGGCTTTCGCCTTCGCAGGTTCGAATCCTGCCCCCAGTACCATATAAAGTATCCCGCCATGGCGGGATGTTTTATTTATGAGGGATTATCATAGCCACGCTCATATGCGCTGGCTTGGATGAGGTTAATGATAGCGAATACTAAAATAATCACATTCCCATATAACAAGCCGAGGATCAGATTGCCGATAACGAAGCCTTTGACGAGCCGGGGCGACGGTTGACGTATGAGGTAGATGCCTGAAACGATGAAGTAAACGTGTGGAATAACAACAAAGATGAATATGATGAATCCCAGGACTACACCGCCAAGTGTCGAGAACTCATTATCGCCGAGACTGGGCAGTATACTGGAGGCAATGCAGAGCAAGAGTCCAAATAGCACTCCTAATGCGCCGAGAACGATAGATATGACACCATGGACCTTTACAAGGCCTGCAGATTGATTGTACGCGGTTGTTTCTTCTTTTTCGCTCATACTCCCCCTTCTACATCACCACGCGGCGTGGCTGTCTTATGCGTTTTTGGCGAGAATCGGGAACCATTAATTTTGTTGCCCGGTCGCGGTGAATTTGCGCAACATCAGGCTGTCCGGTGCGCTCATAGGCATCGGCCAGAATTGTTAAGGTCTGCGGGAGCGGGTCGAGTTCGACGGCACGTTCCAGCGACTCTATCATACGGCGATCATTGCCGAGTTTTTCTTGAACCTTGGCATAGGCAATGTGCCGTGCCGCCAGGTCGCTGTCCATAGCAAGCGCTTGCTCAAAGGCGAGGGCTGCCTTATCGTAGTTCTGCGTCTCATAGTAAATAAGGCCAACGTTATGAAGGCTGCTGGCGCTCGGTTCGAGGCTTTGGGCTATCTCAAAGCACTCAATGGCATCTTTGTACTGCTGTTGCTTTGCATAGAGGATACCAAGACGGTTATAGGCACTGGCATTACGTTCGTCAACACGGAGAATGGTCAGTAATGCCTTTTCAGCACGCAGGTATTTGCGGTCCTGAAGAGACTGTTGAGCAATCGACCATAGCTGATCGAGTTTATCAGATAATTTGGTTGGTAAGTCGGTGACGACTTCGCCAATCACCTGTCGCTGAAAAATGGCCCATGTGCCAAGTAAAGCAATTGCAAGTAAACCTAACATCCCATTTATTATACCACGAGCGCTGTCAGCACCAGCCGTACGTTTCCATTCGCTTCAATACGCTCATACGCATCGACATACTGCGATAGATTATGGATGCGCCGAAGATCAGGTGTCTTTGAAATATTCAAACGGAGAAGCTTGAGGACATCTTCCAGCAGCATGAGAGCCTGAGTGCGGTCATCTTTATAGTTATTAATAACGGCAAGCGCATCAAAAGGCCTCGCCTGGATAAATGACCTCGCGTCGCGGATAATGTGTGAACGATGCTCAAAGTAGTTACTATCCGTTGCTAGTTGCTTGAGCTCAGCACCGCGTCCGTCGGCGATAAACAATAATTGCTGGCGCTTCATCGTATCATCAACCTGGAGACTATCGAGTAGTGTATTTGATTGTGACCGTTCAAGGGGTAAGATTTCGAGTTCAATCACTCGTGACCGTATCGTCGGGATTAAACGTACCGGATGATGGGCAATCAGGAGAAAGTGGGTACGCGCTAGTGGCTCTTCGAGAAGCTTCAAGAAGGCATTCTGAGCTTGAACCGTCATGGCATTGACATTATTGATAATGATAAACCGCGGCCTATCCGTCTTCGTTTTAAGTGAGTCGTACAATCCCCTCATTTGCTCAACGGTGATGACTGGCTCTTTTTTCGATGTGTCTGGATTAACGGCCATCCTATCATAGTCTGTACCCTGCTGGAGATACGTGATTGCGGCATCGATGTCAACACCTGCAGTGGAAGTAAAAAGGAGCGACTGTGGCACATCCCTGGTCAGTCCGTCTAGCAGCTTCTGAGTACGGGGATTGAGGAGTATATCCATGTCAGCTACTTCTTTGGAAATATATCCGTGAATATATCCGGAACAGGAGAGGTAAACGTTTGCACGTGATCGTGTTTGGTCGAGATAATAAGCTCGTGGGCATGCAGATACATCCGATCTGATGGCTTTCCATATACTCGGTCACCCTTGATTGGCGTATTGATATACTGCATGTGTACCCGAAGCTGATGCGTACGCCCGGTCAATGGCTGGAGCTTGATGAGCGATTGTTTGCCATTTGTTTCAATGACCTCATAGGAGGTTTGTGCCGACTTGCCGCTGGCGTCGGGACGGTAGGTACCCGGTGCCGATGGGTTGCGGCCGAGTGGTATGTCAATGATGGCCGTTAATTCTTTTGGCAGACCTTCAACAACCGCATAATAAGTCTTCTTAACCTGTCGATTGGCAAACTGTTTCTGTAAATAGAGGCCCGTCTGCTCCGTGCGTGCACCGATAATGACACCGCTGGTATCGCGGTCCAGCCGGTGGACGATACCAGCTTTATTGGTATCTTTATTAAATGAGCTATAGCGCGCAAAGAATTCTGCTACCGTAAATTCGTCATTATCCGCTGCTTTACTGTGAGTTAGGACGCCGGCCGGCTTATCCACGACAATGACATTATCGTCGCTATATATAATAGGTAGCGAATGATCAGTATAGTCCGTCATTTCGGGCAATGAGACGGCAATTTCGTCGGTATCAGTCACTTCTGTTTTAGGCTGTGTAACGACATTGCCGTTGACGGTGACATATTCACTTTTGATGTATTTCTGCCACAGACTGCGGGATATGTCAGGATAGCGCCTGGCTAGTTCCGCATCGAGCCGAGATACTGTGGCCCCCACTTGGACGAGATAGGCATCTTTGCCTTTAAAGAAAACACTGATTGCCATTCCTTCTGTCGGCTGGAGTACCGTAAATGAATCGGCGGGCTTGGCGTCATTGATTGCGGACTTTATGTAGTCGCTGTCTTCCAGGGCAGTATTATCGATGTAGAGATGATACTTATTGCGTCGATAAATAAAGGCGATATCTGTCACTCCTTCAGTGGGATGCTTTGTTGTCTGTACATTGATCGCCTGCGTCGTCGTATCACCGTCAGCGAGTTCATAGTGTCGAAGCACGTCAATAATATCCCGAAGAGTAACCCTCATAGACTATTTACGCAGTCCTACAGCAACTTGGACGCGTTGAAGCGTCTCATTGGCTATTTGATTCATACGAGCTTCAGATGCTTCAAGTTTCTGCAGAATAACGACTTCATCAATAGCCGCTAACTGAGATTGAAAACCAATCAGAAAGTTCCGTACGGCATCGGCAACGGTTGATTTGAAGTCGCCATATTGGCTAGTACCTTCATACTCGCGGATAACCTCAGCCAACGGCTGATTGGTAAGGAGCGCATGTAGCTCCAGCAGGTTTGAAATTCCTGGCTGGTTTTCCTTATCATAATGAACCGCGCCGAGGCTGTCTGTTGTGGCTGACTGAATCTTCTTTGCTGCTTCATCCGGATGATCGCCGAGGAATATGACTCCTTTACCGCTATCATCACTTTTGCTCATTTTCTTCGAGGGATCAACGAGGTCTTTGATGCGCAGTCCGTAGGAGTTACCAAAGAATTCGTTTTGCTTGAGAACAGGCGCTGGTACGACGAATAAATCACCGAACTGTCGGTTCAAACGTTCAGCAATATCACGAGTAAATTCAAGATGCTGCGTCTGGTCCTCGCCTACGGGCACATACGTAGCACCGTAGAGAAGGATATCAGCCGCCATAAGCACGGGATAATCAAAAAGACCCATACTGATACGGTCCTGATTGAGGGTCGCTGATTTGTCTTTAAATTGCGTCATACGCCCCATCTCACCAAACCCGGTGAAACAGTTCAGTATCCATGTTAGCTCACTATGAGCGGGGACGAAACTTTGACGATACAGTGAAATCGAGTCGTTATCAATCGGCAGACCGGCAGCAACATAGAGTTTTGCATTATGGATCACATTACTATAAAGAGAAGTGTGGTCGACGGGTGTCGTGAAGCTATGGAGATCAGGAATAAACATATTCACTTGATATTCACTGGCGCGTGACGTAGCCATTGCTGTCATCGGTTTGATACCGCCAAAATAATTGCCGAGTGTGAGGTCATTATTTGCGCGCAGGCCGGTCAGAATTACAGGATTACTCATATACCTTTATTATAACGTACTCCCCTTCTTTTGTCTGACCGCTCTCTTTAATCAAAAACCCACTCGTATATAAGAGTGGGTTTTTGTAATGCGTCGTACAAACTAACGCTTCGAGAACTGCTCACGTTTACGAGCAGACCGAAGACCGTACTTCTTGCGCTCTTTCTCACGTGAATCACGCTTTAAGAGTTCTGCCTTCTTCAATGTTGGGCGAAGATCGGCATGTGCAGTCGTGAGGGCTTTAGCGATTGCAAGCTTAATTGCATCGACTTGACCAGAGATACCACCACCTTGAACAAGGATAGTCACATCATAGTCCTGCTGCTTATTAACAAGTGCTAACGGGTCAGTTACTTCAGCAAGAAGTGACTTATTGTCAGACAGGTACTCAGCAGCTGGCTTATTATTGATAGTCAGCTCACCTTTTCCAGCGAAAAGACGTGCCCGGGCTGTCGCGCTCTTGCGTCGACCAAGTCCGTAAAAATAGGATCCTTGTGCCATATTATTTAACCTCTACTTTCTCAGGGGTTTGAGCCGTGTGAGCATGTTCTGCGCCAGGAAACACCCGGAGGCGCTTCAAACGCTCAGCCGCAAGCTTATTGCGTGGAATCATGCCTTTGACAGCTGCTTCAATGATACTCTCTGGAGACTTCTTACGTACTTCACTTAGTGCAGCACTTTTGATACCGCCAGGGAAACCACTGTGTCGATAGTATGTCTTGTCGTCTTCTTTGTTACCGGTCACGATGGTATTCGCTGCGTTGATGACAACAACATAGTCGCCACCGTCAACATGTGGTGTATACGTCGGCTTGTACTTACCGATTAAGTACTTGGCAATTTCTGTTGAGACTCGGCCAAGTGGCGCAGCGGCTGCGTCAATCAATATCCAGCGACGCGTCACGTCTGCGGACTTGTGAGAATAGGTTTTTTGTACCATTATGCCTTTACCTCCTCGGCTTGCGGTGTGGCCGTTGCTTTAAGCTCATCGACGAAGCCGATAGTAGCCATTTGAGCGCCGTCACCAATACGCAGGCGGGTGCGTTCCACTCGGACGTGACCGCTCGTGCGGCCGGTCAGCTGTGGAGCAATTTCATCAACCAGTTTCATAGCTGCTGCTTGTGTCGAAACACCAGCAATAACTTGGCGGCGATTGTGAAGGTCACCCTTCTTCGCTTTAGTGATTAACTTTTCAATGTATCGGACAAGTTCTTTAGCTTTTGGAAGTGTCGTCTCGATCTTGCCATGCTCAATCAAGCTTGTTGCCAAGCCCTTGAGCAAAGCGCGACGTTGATCACGTTCGCGGCCAAATTTACGTCCTTTATATCCGTGTCGGTGCATATCTAAAGTTCCAGTTCCGCCAGCTTATCTTTGACTTCATCAAGCGCCTTGCTGCCAAAGCCTTTGAGTTCGCGGAGATCCTGCTCGCTTAATGTCACGAGGTCATGAACGGTGCGGATATCATTGTTGATCAAAGCGTTGGCAGTACGTGCGCTGAGGTTCAGCTCTTCGATCGGTGTATTCAGCTCATTGGCATCTTCGTCAGTAGACTGACCAAGCGCTGGAGCAGACTCAACAACCGTTGATCCTGCGAGTGCTGAATATTGGTTAACAAGAATAGCAGACGCTTCTTCAAATGCTTCTCTTGGTGTAATCGAACCATCAGTCTCAACGTTGAGGATGAGCTTATCAAGATTCGTTTCCTGTCCAACACGCGTGCTGTCAACTTTGTAACGGACACGTAGGACAGGACTGTACATTGCATCGATCGCAATCATATCGCTGTGAAGACGGTTGACGCTTGATTCTTCGATTGTTTCATAGCCGCGACCTGATTCGGCAACGATGTCCATGAGAAGTGACGTCTTAGGATCGTCAATCGTGGCAATCACTTGCTCAGGATTGATTACTTCAACGTCGCTGGTCGTCTTGATGTCGGCAGCGGTGACAACACCGGCACCCTTCTTTTCAAGTCGAATTTCTACTGGCTCATCAGTGTGAACTCGGAGGCGAACATTCTTGAGGTTCAGCATGATGTCAACGACATCTTCTTTGATACCAGGAATAGTCGTGAATTCGTGGCTTGCGCCTTCGATACGGAAAGCAACGATTGCGCCACCCTTAATACTCGAAATGAGTACGCGGCGGAGGCTGTTGCCGAGCGTATTACCATAGCCAGCGTGAAGCGGTTCAATAACGAAGCTTGCGCTGGTAGGGGTGTGTTCTTCGACGCTGGACAGTGCGGGGTTGTGAATAACTTTAGTCATGTATGTAGGCTCCTTACCTTAACGTGAGTAATACTCGACGATTAGCTGTTCGTTAATGTCTGCTTCAGCTTCATCACGCTTTGGCAGTGATGTAATAGAAATAGTCAACTTCTTCGGGTCGCTCTTTAGCCAGCTGAGTGCGCCTTGGAACGAATTCTTGGTAATTTCATCCATTGTGGTGAAATAACCAGATTTCGTACTCTTTGGACGAACGACGATCTCATCGCCTGGCTTTACGCGGATTGACGGAATATCAACACGCCGTCCATTAAGCATAAAGTGGCCATGGCCAACGAGCTGGCGAGCAGCACGACGGCTGGTCGCAAAACCGGCCCGGTATACGGCATTATCAAGACGGAGCTCGAGTAGCTGAAGAAGGTTTTCACCAGCTAGCCCTTCGCGGCGTCCTGCTTCTGACATAAGCTTAGCGAACTGACGTTCCAGAAGCCCATACAGACGGCGAACCTTCTGCTTTTCACGGAGTTGTGTCAGATAGAGACTTGGCTTACCTTGTCGTGAATTGGCATGCTGACCTGGAATACCAGTTTTCTTTGCCATGATCTTATGCGCCTTTGGATGTAGCGCATAGCCTTCTCGACGGCTCTGCTTGACAATCGGTGATGTGTCACGCGCCATATTAAGCTCTCCTCTGCTTTCGTGGACGAGCGCCACCATGAGGTACGCCTGTCACGTCTTTAATGCTATCAACAGCAATCTCAAAGTTACTCATCGCGCGGATTGCAGCATCGCGGCCGAGACCAACTCCTTTAACGAATACGTCAACAGAATTGATGCCGTATTGTTCTTTAGCTGTTCCGGCTGCTTTTTCTGCTGCAACTTGAGCAGCATAGGCTGTTCCTTTTTTGCTGCCGCGGAATCCGGTTGCTCCAGCACTGCTGGCAGCAAGGACGTTACCTTTCTTGTCAGAAAAGCTCACGATTGTGTTGTTGAATGTCGCTTGAATATGCAACTGACCAGAAGGAACTGATCGGCGTTGCTTTTTCTTAGTAGTGGTTTTTGCATCTGCCATAATCTATTCTTCCTTCCTATGTCTTCGTTGCCGACTTAGGTTGTGATCCACCAACGGCAACGGCGCGGCCCTTACGAGTTCGTGCATTCGTACGAGTCCGTTGTCCATTTACAGGAAGTCCTGATTTGTGACGAAGTCCACGATACGCGTTGATGTCTTTAAGTCGTTTAATGTTATTAGTCACCAAGCGCTGTAGGTCACCTTCTACGGTGTAATCACGATCGATAATATCTCGAAGTCGTTGTTCTTCAGCCTCGGTGAGATCTTTCACCCGAGTGGTCGGCTCAATAGTAGCCGCCGCAAGGATGGTCGAAGCGAACTTGGGACCGATGCCGTAAATATACGTCAATGCGATGCCAACTTGCTTTTCTGATGGAATAACAATTCCAGCAATTCGAGCCATACTTAACCCTGCCTTTGCTTATTACGTTTTTTCTTCTTGTTGATCACCGTTAGTCGGCCCTTACGGCGGACTAGTTGATCATCAGGACTGATTTTTTTGACACTCGCACGGACTTTCATGAGCGCTACTCAAACTCCAGTTTCCATTAAATTAATTTTGGTGGCGATAAACGATTCTGCCCTTCGTAAGATCGTAAGGGGTCATCTCGACATCGACCGCATCTCCCGGCACCAAGCGGATATAATTTTTTCGCATTTTTCCGCTGATGTGAGCGATAATACTATGACTATTCTCTAGTTCTATCTTGAATTGAGTATTAGGCAGTGCTTCCACCACCGTACCTCGCATTTTGATTACTTCCTTTTGATCGGCCATAAGCTACAGTAGTGAATTATACACCAAAACACTGGCCGCGTAAAGCGTTTTAAAGAATATTACCCCGTTTTTACGACCGGCGTAATGTGCTTGTGGTCTTATTGTAGCAAAAGTAGGACCGAGGTCAATATTGACAGGCTTCTCATCTCTTATGACTCGATAGCTTCGAGTAGTAAGAGATGAGGACAGGTGCACGCTTTTGGCAGCACTCGTCCTCACTCGTTATCGCCGTCACTTGGTATGTGGATGACGATGAACGGTCGGGACGGGAGACCGCCGAGATCGAGGCCTTGGTAGCCGATGGTGACCGAGATATCCCGCGGGATACTCGAAGTCTCCGGCAGGCTTTGAAGCACCGACGGAAAGATGCGGAATGCTTCAGCATGTACGCTGGGAGGCTGAATCTCTAGCGGACGCGTATGGAGAAGCTCTCCCCATGTGGTACGCAGTGTCTCGAACGTGGCATTGCCGATGAGCACCTTGTCAGCGAGCCATGCCCGCATAGATTCATCGACAGACGCCGCTTTCCGCGTCCTGAGCTCCTTGTACTGCCGTTCGAGCTTCGTGAGACGTGACCGCATCACAGCCCGAAGCTGGATACGGAGGACTTCCGAAGGGTTTTGAGTTCCGATAGTATGCACCTGTCTATGTGCGTTCACTGGTCACCAGTGAACGGGACCAATATGAACCCCTTAGTTATACCAGAGGAATCAGTAAACTAAAAGCGCAGGCGGTAAGGACAACTGGCTACTTGTAATCGTCGTAGGTGACCATCAGCGCACGGCTGTTGATCTGACGAAGTGATTCGAGGGCTACCGCGACCACGATCAGCAGACCCGTGCCACCAATGGAAAGGTTGGTGCCCGTTATGTTGGCAAAATTATAGAGAAGATATTCGGCGACAAAAGGCATGACGGCGATAAAACCGAGCATCATTGCTCCGAAGAGGATCAATCGGTTCACAGTTCGAGAGAGATACTGTTCAGTACTCGGTCCAGGTCGTACGCCTTCAATGAAGCCGCCTTGCTTTTGTAGGTTCTCGGCGATTTCGTTGGA
This sequence comes from Candidatus Saccharimonadota bacterium, assembly GCA_030445265.1. Classification (GTDB taxonomy): domain Bacteria; phylum Patescibacteriota; class Saccharimonadia; order Saccharimonadales; family Saccharimonadaceae; genus Microsaccharimonas. The sequence continues at coordinate 397,878 of JAUCSC010000001.1, read as the reverse complement.
ATTAAATACGATGCCCGTGTAAAAGTACGTGAATAGAATGACAAGAATAAAGTAAGCCACTGGATAAATAAACGCTTGCATGGACGATCCCGTGAACGCACCTGGATTCGGCGCCTGGAACCAAAGAATGAGGTTATTGGCAATCTCCAAATACGCTGGATTATTCGTCGACTTCAGGACCTGTCCGACAAAAGCTGGCAGTGATAGAAATGCCACCGCGAAAATCACGGGAATCACGCCGGCAGCAATCAGCTTGACTGGCAGGATACTTTTGACGCCACCGTAGCTACTGTTGCCCTGGACACGCTTCGCATAATTAACGGTAATCACCCGCTGCGCTTCATTGATCTTTACCAGCAGATATAAGATAAGCAGCGAACCAATGGCGAGGGCCAGCGTGACCCAAAAGAGCTGCGGATTAACCGGTAAAGTAAACCACCCAAAGACACTGAGTGAGCCATTTTGCGTATCGAGGAGAGACGTACCGAGGGCTGTTAGTGTCGTCGGTAGCTGACTGATGATACCAGCGAAGATGATCAAGCTGATGCCGTTGCCGATACCCTGCTCGGTGATCAACTCCCCGAGCCACATCAGTAAGATTGAACCAGCGGTCAACGCACCGACAGCGACAATCCATTCAATCATCGTCGGGTCAGCCAGGACTGTTGTGTTACCTGCTAGCACCGTCTGCCGAAGGATGAAGATCATCGCAATGGACTGAATAATAGCGAGTGGCACGCTGATCATGCGAGTCCACTGATTAATTTTCTTACGGCCACTTTCGCCGTCCTGGTGAATCTCTTCCAGCTTTGGAATTGCCTTGGTCAGCAGCTGTGTGATGATCGAGGCGGTAATGAAAGGCGTCAGACCAACGAGAACAATAGATAAACTCGCCAGGGCACCACCAGAAAGGAGATTGAGGAAGCCACCAAAGTCAGTACTGCCTACGATGCTGTCGATGACTTCTTTTAGCTGGGTCGGTTCAGCTAGTGGAACCGGAATAAATGAAAGCAGTCGATAAACAATAATAATGCCGAGTACGATGAGCAATCGTTTTTGCATATCCTTGTTTCTAAATGATTTGAAAATGGTTTTCCAGTTCACGATATAACCCTCTTACTACTGATATGCTGTTACTCCACGTGAGTCAGCGGAGAGATTACTCACCCTATCTGACTCACGAAAAGTGCAGCAACGATTATTTTTCGGCAGCTTCAGCTGCGTCGGTTGACTGCTTTAATGGTACAGGAGTTTTGGTGAAACTTCCACCAGCTTTTTCGATGGCGATTACCACGCTTTTGCTGGCACCAGCGACTTCAACGGTCACTGCTTCGGTCAACTCACCGCGAGAAATAATCTTCACACTGTGAAATGGCGTGGCAATGTAGCCGTTTTCAAACAGGCTGTTGTTATCAACTTTCTGTCCCTTAAAGGCGTTCAGGTGATCGAGGAAAACGACTTGAGCAGGAGTACGGAGGCTTTTGAAGCCTTTTGATTTAGGCGTACGGCGAACCAGAGATCCAGATCCACCCTGGAACACGGAAAGATTCTTCTTACCGGTACGCGCGCCCTGCCCTTTGGTACCACGGCCGGCAGTTTTGCCTTGACCAGCGGCAATACCACGTCCAACACGCTTGCGTGTTTTGCTGGCAGTAAGGTCGAGTTCGTTAAACTTAGTCATTATTTCGTCTCCTTTTTCGCAGCCTTAGCCTTTGTACCAATCCACTCTTCGCGCGGTACGAGGCTTTCGAGCGCGGCAATCGTTGCGTAAGCAATGTTGACCTTGTTGGTCGAATTGAGTGACTTAGAGAGCATATTACGAATACCGGTCACACCGATAATCGATCGGACCACACCACCGGCGATAATACCCGTACCAGGTGCAGCTGGCTTGAGGAGTACCTGAGCGCCCGAGTACTTGACCTCGGCTTCGTGTGGAATCGTATCATTAACAAGTGGGATGGTAATCATATGCTTCTTAGCAACATCGGTCGCCTTGGCAATAGCAACTTGAACGTCAGCGCCTTTAGCGACACCAACACCAACTTTGCTCTTACGGTCACCGACAACGACGAGCGCCTTGAAACGGAACCGGCGGCCGCCCTTTACGACACGGGCAACACGGTCAACGTTGATCACCAGCTCTTCAAATTGCTTTGGTTCTGATGGTTCATCACGTCGTCGGTTCGTGTTATTTCTTGAAAATTCTGCCATGTTAAAACTCCAAACCTTCCTGTCGAGCTGCATCGGCGAGCGCTTGGAGGCGCTTGGCATACTGTCGACCGTTCCTATCAAATACTACGCGGCTAATCTTGGCCTTTTTGGCCTTCTTGGCAATATCGGTACCGACATACGCGGCTTGCTCTGTCATGGTTCCGGCTTGCTTGGAGCCGATAGTCGTTGCTGCTACTAATGTGTTGTGGGTTGTATCATCAATGATCTGCGCACTGACATGCTTGTTACTAATGGTGACGCTGAGGCGAGGACGTTCAGTCGTTCCGCTCACCGTTTGGCGCACGCGATTCTTACGAAGCGTCTTATTGAGTAATTTCTTTGCAAGGTTAGCCATGATTATTTTCCAGCCTTTCCAGCCTTACGGATGATCACCTCATCGGCATACTTAATTCCCTTACCTTTGTATGGTTCAGGTTTTTTCAGCTCGCGGATTTCGGCAGCGACTTGTCCAACAAGTTGCTTATCGATTCCACTGACTGTAATGCTCATTTTTTCTACAGTCAGGCTCACACCTGGCTTAGCGGTATATTTGACTGGGTGAGAAAAACCAAGACTCATCTCAATTTCCTGACCGCCACCGTTCACACGGAATCCGACACCGTTCACTTCAAGTTTCTTCTCAAAGCCCTTAACAACACCATCAACGGCGTTATTAAGCAGTGCGCGCTGCAAACCGTGTTGTGCGCGTGATTGACGTTCATCATCCTTACGAGTGACGATGATTGCAGTTTCCTCCTGCGCAACATTGGTCAGTGGCAGCTTCGGTACTTCGAGTTGGCCTTTTGGCCCTACGACAGTAATAGAAGCATCGCCGACCGTGATTGTCACACCGGATGGAATCTGAATTGGTAGTTTTCCGATTCGACTCATTTCTTTACTCCTTATTAATAGATCTTGAGCAGCAGTTCGCCGCCAAGCTTTTGTTTAGTTGCCTCAGCACCCGTCACGACACCTTTACTGGTGCTCACGAGAACCAAGCCTCGGCCGCTCTTTACCTTTGGAATTTCCTTGGCACCAACATATACGCGGCGACCAGGCTTACTCAAGCGGGTAATTTCGGTAATATTCGCATTTTCGCCAGGGTTATTGATAGTAACTATCAAAACATCACGAGGCTTACCACTTTCGACTTTCACATCGGTGAGGTAATGCGCTTTCTTTAATTCTTTCGCAATCGTGACCTTCAATTTGCTTGATGGGACACGAATTTCATTTTTGCCAACGAGTACCGCGTTACGAATACGGGTAAGGAGGTCGGCAATAGGGTCAGTAGTTTGTAATGACATAATTTAATTCTCCTTCCTTACCAGCTACTCTTAGTTATGCCTGGGATCTGGCCGTTTGAGGCTTTTTCCCGGAAATTGATACGGCTAAGGCCGAATCGGCGCATGTATCCACGTGGGCGACCATGCAATGCGTCGCGGTTCTTCCAGCGGGTTGGTGAGCTGTTTAGGGGCAGCTTCGCCAGGCCTTCCTGGTCACCGAGCTCTTTAAGTTCAGCGCGTTTTGCCGCATATTTGAGGATCATTTTCTTACGCTTTTCATCACGTACAACAGCAGATGTCTTAGCCATTATCGTCTTCCTCCTTCTTTTTCAAACGGCATACCAAACTTTTCAAGTAGTGCTCGGCTTCCGGCCTTGCTTTTGCCGCTGATGACAAATGTAATTTGAATTCCATGTGCGACTTGTGTTTCCTCAAACGTCAGCTCAGGAAAGATTGATTGCTCAACGATGCCGAGATTGTAGTTTCCGTCTCGGTCAAACGCGGTAGCGCTGACGCCGTGAAAGTCACGGACACGAGGTAGGGCCACATTGACGAGGCGATCGAGGAATTCGTACATTCGTGCACCACGGAGGGTGACGTTGATACCAACACGGTTCATGCCGGCACGAATCTTAAAGCCAGCAATCGATTTCTTGGCCATGCGGTCGACTGGCTGTTGTCCGGTAATTTTAATGAGGGTGTTCTTAACGACTTCGTAGTGTCGTTTATCGTCTTTATTCTTACCTATCCCGACGCTGACTACAATCTTTTCAAGTTTGGGAACTTCATTCACATTTCCCAGTTCAAGTTCGGCTTGTAGTTCCTTGGTATACGTTGTCGCATACAAGGCTTTCAGGCGAGGAGCGGTAATAGCAGTTGCTTTTGCCATTATTTTATCTCCTTACTATTAGCTTGGCGCGCAATTCGCGCTTTCGTTCCGTCGACCCGCTTAATGAGTCCAACACGACTCGTTTTCGATGACTTCTCATCGACGACAAGTGCTACCTTATGGATTGAAACAGGAATATGAATATCCTTGTGACCACCACGAGGGTTGAGCTGAGTCGGCTTCACATGACGGTGCTTGAGGCCAATACCTTCGATAACGACGGTACTGTTCTTGGCGTTGACACGTTCAATCTTGCCGGTAGTACCTTTGAGTGAGCCGCTAATGATCTTAACGGTGTCACCTTTGAGCAGTTTCTTAACAGACATACTAGAGTACCTCCGGTGCAAGGCTAATAATCTTGCTATAGCCAAGGTCACGAAGTTCGCGAGGAACTGGTCCGAAGACACGAGTACCTTTTGGTGTCTTGTCATCGTTAATAATCACTGCCGCGTTGTCATCAAATGCAATCGTGCTGCCGTCTTTACGAAGCATTCGCTTGCGCGTCCGGACAACAACTGCCTTGACAACAGACTTTCTCTTGACGACTCCGGTTGGATTCGCTTCTTTAACGGTGGCAACAATAATGTCACCAACTCGTGCGTATCGGCGACGGGTACCACCAAGAACACGGATGCAAAGAATTTCTTTTGCCCCGCTGTTGTCGGTTACCTTTAGCCGTGATTCTTGTTGGATCATGCGCTTACCTCTTCGTCCTTCAGCTCAACGCTTCCGCGTGACTTTTCAACGATAGATTCTAATATGAATGACTTCCGTTTTGAAAATGGACGTGATTCCGCAATAACAACTTTATCGCCTTTTTTTGCCTCATTGTTTTCATCGTGAGCGGCATATTTACGGGTAACAGTATACTGCTTGCCGTAAATAGGATGTGTTTCACGACTAGTAACAACGACGGTAATCGTCTTGTCGCTCACATCTGAGCTGACGACGCCGGTCAATGTCTTGGCCATATTACTTATTCTCCTTAGCCGCCGCGATTTCAAGCTGCCGAATGGCAGTCTGTAAACGGGCGATTTCTTTACGTTTAACGGTGAGTACATGGGGATTTACTAATTCACCCTGCACGTGACTTCGCTTGCTATCAAGTTGCTCCTGAAGGCTACTGGTGAGCTTCTCACGAAGCTGCTCCAGGGTAAGTGGCGCTGCTGGTTCAACGGTCTTAGTCGTCTTCACGACTGTTTTTTTATCAGCCATTAGTTATGCTCCCTCATGACAAATTTTGTCTTGACAGGTAACTTATGTGCAGCAAGTCGCATTGCTTCGCGAGCAACCGTTTCATCAACACCCTTCATCTCAAAGAGGACTGTACCAGTCTTGACCTTTGCGACAAAGAATTCGGGATTACCTTTTCCGCTACCCATCTTTACGTCCTGTGGCTTACGAGTCACCGGTGTGTGTGGGAAAATACGGATCCAAATCTTACCACCACGCTTGATATGACGAGTCATCGCTTGACGTGCAGCTTCAATTTGTCGGCTGGTAATGCGTTCGTTGCTCTGTGATTGGAGACCGTAGTCACCAAAGGCAATATAGTGCCCACGTGTGGCAACGCCATCGTTCTTGCCGATACGAACTTTTCGATACTTCGTTTTTTTAGGTAACAACATATCGATTAGCTCCTTTCGCCCTTATATATCCATACTTTAACGCCGATGATACCAGCTGGTGTCTTGGCACGAGCGGTATGGAAATCAACGTCCGCACGAAGGGTGTGCAATGGCACTGAGCCTTCACTTACCTTTTCACGACGAGCCATTTCAGCGTTGTTCAGTCGTCCAGACACTTGGATACGAATACCCTTAGCGCCTGCAGCCATCGTGTTCTGTGCTGACATCTTGATGGCGCGGCGGAAATTGGCGCGGCGTTCCAGCTGGCGAGCAATGTTCTCGGCGACAAGTTTTGCAGACATTTCTGGTCGCTTAATTTCTTCGATGTTAATACGAACCGGGAGGCTGGTCAGTTTTTCAATCAGGCCCTTAAGTTCAGTGACTCCAGCACCACCCTTACCGATCACGACACCCGCTTTGGCAGTATGAATCGTAATGGTAGCCAAGTTGGCGCTTCGTTCAATCTCGATGCGGCCGATCGTAGGACGACTTTCAAATCGCTTTTCAATCAGTTCACGTATCAAGATGTCTTCTTTCAGCCACTTGGCAAAGTCTCTCTTGTTTGCAAACCAGCGAGAATCCCAATTCTTGTGGACTTGGAGACGGAAGCTGGTTGGATTTACTTTCTGTCCCATATTACTTCTCCTCTTCCTTTACCGTCGTCTCAGCGGCTGGCTTTGACGGCGTCTTCTTTGGTTTTAGGTCACCAGTTACTTCAACAAGAATATTTGATGCCTTCTTTTCAAATGGAAGAGCGCGGCCCCGACTTGCAGGGTGGAAACGCTTGATCCGAGATCCGGTCGTTACAGACAGGGTTGATATAACCAGTGTCTTGGTATCGATGCCGTGATTGTTGGCAGCGTTAGCGCGGGCACTTTCGATCACCTTCACAAGTGGAAGTGCGGATCGCTTTGGTGTGTGCGAAAGGATAACAAGCGCGTCAGCGACACTGCGTCCACGAACAAGGCTAGCAACGAGGCTCACTTTACGTGGCGCCTGATCAACATCCTTGGCATAGGCACGAACAGTATATAGTTCAGCCATTACTTCTTGTCCTTTCCGCCGTGCTTACGGAATTTACGTGTTGGGCTAAACTCACCGAGTTTATGACCCACCATGTTTTCCGAAACAAGCACTGGTACGTGCACACGGCCGTTGTGAACGGCAATCGTGCGACCTACCATGTCTGGGCTAATCGTGCTGGCACGAGCCCAGGTTTTGATGATAGTACGATCGTCTATCGACAAGCCGGCAATCTTTTTTGCAAGCTTGAAGTCAACGAACGGACCTTTTTTCAATGATCGACTCATATCCTAGACTCCTACCTTATTTCCGTTTCGCTGCATGACGTGAGCGAACAATCATATTATTTGTACTCTTGCGTCGACGGGTTCGGTAACCAAGAGTCAATTGACCCCACGGTGTACGTGGTGGTTTACCGGTACCATGTCGTCCACCGTCACCACCACCGTGTGGGTGATCGGCGGCGTTCATGACGACACCACGGACACCTGGTCGAATACCTTTACGGCGATTGCGACCAGCTGAACCGATCTTAACGTTTTGGTGCTGGACGTTACCGACGACACCGATAGCTGCCGTAGCATCCAATCGGAAGCGTCGAACTTCACCTGACGGCATACGTACTTGGGCGTAGTCGCCTTCTTTTGCCATGAGCTGAGCTTTTGTACCAGCCGCACGCACCATCTGGGCACCCTTACCAGGATTGATTTCGATCGCATAAATTTGCGAACCGACAGGAATCTTAGCGAGTGTCATACGGTTGCTAGCTTCAATGACGCTATCGTCACCCGAGCTAATTACTTTGCCTTTGACCATGCTGGTGTCAGCAAGGATGTAGTGGTAAAGACCGTATTGGTCTTTGACACGGGCAATTCGGGCGCTGCGATTTGGATCGTATTCAATCTCTTCTACTGTTACGGTGAGACCGGCAGCTAAGTTGTGATTTACCAAACGATAGTGTCGCTTGACACCACCACCACGATGACGAACCGTAATCCGTCCCGTGTTATTGCGACCAGCCTTTTGCTTCTTGCTCTTGATGAGGCTCTTGAGAGGCTTACGGGTCGTAACGTCACTCATGTCCTGTGAAGTCATCCCGCGTCGAGCTGGGGTTGTAGGATTGTATGCTTTAATCGGCATTATTTTGTCTCCTCTTCCGCGACAGGCGCATCGAAGATATCGAGCGTGCTGCCTTCAGCCAAGACGACATAGGCCTTCTTGCTGTTTTTGCGGGTCGTTGTACCAGGGTAGCGATTCTTGCCTCGTGAGAAGCGAATAGCCTTTCCATTCTGTACTAACGTGGTAATACTTTTGATACTTACACCGTATTGTGACTCAATCGCCTGGACGATCTCTTGTTTATTCACACCAACAGGTACGTCAAAGACGTAGGTGTTACTTTGACTGAGACCAAAGGCTTTTTCGGTGCGTCGTGGTGTTACTGTCAGTAGCATATTACGCCTCCTCCTTGATCAGCCAGTTTTTCAGTACATCGATTGCCTTAGCAGCGATAACAATGTGATCGGCGTTTAGAATTTGAAATACGTTAAGGTAGCTGGCGCGGACAAGCGTGACATTCTGCAAGTTATTGGTAGCACGCAGTAGCTCTGGTGTCTTCTCATCAACAACGATAAGTACCGAACGCTCGAACTTGTTCTGATCTAACTGACTAACAATTTCAGCTGTCTTCCCAGTTGTCGTAAAGTCAAAAACGTGCACTTTCTTTGCTTGGTCTGCCAGTGTGAGAGCTTGGCGAACGGCTGTTCGCTTGCTGCCAACACTAATCTTCTTTGTGTAGTTCTCGTTACCGAGTGGTCCAAAGACGATACCACCGCCCTTCCAAATAGGGTTACGGCTTGATCCGAAGCGAGCCCTACCGGTACCTTTTTGTTTCCATGGCTTCTTACCGCCACCGCGGACTTCACCACGAGTCTTTGTCGTTGCGCTCGCAAGACGAGACTTGGCTAGGTAAGATTCGTAGGCCAGCTTAAGAAGCTGGTGGTTTGCAATCTCCACGGCAAATATTTCTTTTGGCAGCGAAGGTGCTGCTGCTTTAGTAGATTGTGCCATTATGCTTTGCCTCCTATCATCACTAAGCCACGCTTAGGTCCAGGTACGGCGCCGCGTAGACCAATCAAGTTGTTCTCAGCGTCAATGTACATGACGACAAGATTCTTGACGGTAACCCGGTCATGGCCCATACGTCCAGCCATGCGCTTACCCTTAAAGACTTTTTGTGGGTACATCGAGCCGATCGATCCGACCTTACGTACGTCACCGTTTCCACCGTGCGTACTTTTGCTCGTGTTAAAGTTGTGTCGCTTGACTGTACCAGCGAATCCTTTACCCTTGCTTGTACCCGTCGCGTTAACGACGTCACCAATGGTAAATACTGTTACATCGAAGCTACTGCCGACGGCCATATCTGCCGGCAGTTCGTCGGTACGAAATTCACGAATGAATTTCGGCGACACTTGTGCTGGTTTTACATGTCCAGCTACGGCCTTGCTCAGGTTCTTACCTAAATCAAACCCCAATTGAACTGCGTTGTAGCCGTCTTTTTCGACAGACTTAACCTGAGTCACAGTCATAGGGCCAGCTTGGATGAGTGTTACTGGAACAGCTCTCCCATCCTCGCTGATGATTTGGGTCATACCAATTTTGGTACCGAGAAGTGATTTCATTGCCACTTTGCTCCCACTTAAAATTCTTGGTGGGAGGCAGTATCCTCAGACTCGTGTTGAGTCATGGACTTACCAATTCACCAAGAATCGTTACTATATTCGTAATGTTACCGACTAACTTTAGCATACTATCTGTTACGCGTCAATTAATAGACGGTAAACCAAGTGAAGAATGAGATCAAATATGGAGAGATAATGCTTGTGTTTCAGCTTCACTTTCGTCATACTGACAGAATAGTTAATCTTTTCAGCTCATTAAGGAGAAATATGGCCACAAAAGCTCGTACGTCCACATCGACTAAAAAGGTTCCGGTAAAATCGGCAGCGAAACGCTCAGTGAGCAAAAAGAAGACCGCTAGTAAGAAGGCCCCTGCTCTTCAGTCGTTCAAACTCACAAAAGAACCACGACCCTTCGTCAGCTTTCGACCCAACAAGCAAACGCTCTACTGGGCGATACTGCTGGTATTCATTCTTGTTACCCAGCTCTGGGTGCTAAAGCTCCAGCTGGAGATCGTCGATCTCACTGACAGCATCCTGCTACAAAATGCTTAAAACCTAAAGCATATAAAAAAACCGCCTGAACGTAGGCGGTTTTTTTATATGTATTCGATTACATTCGGATTTCGGCATCAACTCCAGCTGGTAGGCTAAGGTTTTGCAACGAATCAATTGTCTTTGGTGTGGCATTTGTAATGTCAATCAAACGTTTGTGGACACGCATCTCAAACGTCTCACCACCTTGCTTGTAGACGTGTGGGCTCTTCACTACCGTAAACGTGCTTCGACGCGTTGGAAGTGGCACTGGCCCCGCAATACTAGCCCCTGTGCGGATAGCCGTATCGATAATTTGTTTTGCTGACTGGTCGATCACTTTGTGATCATAGGCTTTCAAACGAATGCGAATTCGTAGGCCTTGGTCTTTTGCTTCTGCCATGATTTTCTCCTCATGAGCTATATCGTAACCTCTGCTCGAATGGCTTCTATTACCTCTGGCCGAGTTCTCGATATGATTAAGTAGTACAGCTATTATTTATACCATAGAACAACATGATTGTACATTCTAGGGTTGACATGCCGGGATGAAAATCTTATAGTTTACAGCGGTTTAGCGTTTTCATCTCATCTACGATTGAAAGGAGGACGCATGCCAAATGAAGGCGTCGTTTTATCGAGTCTGCTGGGATTAGCCAACATGGCACGTGCAGAACTTCGGGAGCGTCTCTCGACAAAGGCGCTCGGCAACGGAGATTCCGTCGCCATCAGTGACCTGCTCCCGAGCGACATGAACGTCTCTACGGAGACGCTCGAGAAGCTGGGGCGAGAGCTCGACGGATACCACGGAAGGGCCTTGCCGCCCGACATCCCATACACGTACAAATACGCATGGGATCCTAGGCTGCATCGGCTCACCGTCTTCATGCCGGCTCGTCCGGGACAACCATCTACCTGACCCCGCACTCGTTGAGGACCCCGCATAGCCTCCGAGCTGGCGGGGTCCTCAATATTCGTCCAATAAAAAACCTCCGATAATACGGAGGTTTTTTATTGTAAGATAGGTCTTACTTGTTGATCTTGGTTACAACACCAGCACCAACAGTCTTACCACCTTCGCGGATAGCGAAGTTCAGACCTTGCTCCATAGCAATAGGAGCGAGCAGTGTCACCTTGAAGGTAACGGTGTCACCAGGAATAACAAGTTCCTTGTCAGCTGGAAGCTCGACTTCGCCGGTAACGTCAGTTGTTCGGAAGTAGAACTGAGGCTTGTATCCCTTAGAGAATGGTGTGTGTCGTCCACCTTCTTCTTTCTTCAGGATATACACTTCAGCGTCAAACTCGGTGTGTGGAGTCAGGCTACCTGGCTTCACGACAACTTGTCCACGTTCGATTTGTTCGCGTTCAATACCACGAAGAAGCAGTCCAGCGTTATCACCAGCCTGACCTTGGTCAAGTTGCTTCTTAAAGGCTTCAATACCGGTCACGACTGAGTTCTGAGTTGGCTTGATACCGACAATTTCAACGGCGTCGTTGATTTTGACAATTCCCTGCTCGATACGGCCGGTTGCAACCGTACCACGACCCTTAATCGAGAACACGTCTTCGATAGGCATGAGGAATGGCTTGTCGAGGTCGCGGACTGGCTCTGGTACGTAGCTGTCAAGAGCAGCGACCAATTCCATGATAGCGTCTTCGCTCGCAGAATCACCTTCGAGAGCCTTAGTCGCCGAACCCTTGATAATAGGAGCATCTTCATCGAAACCGTTCTTAGCGAGCAGTTCACGGATGTCCATTTCAACGAGTTCAACAAGTTCAGGATCAGCAAGGTCCATCTTGTTGAGGAAAACGAGGATCTTAGGCACACCAACTTGCTTAGCGAGCAGTACGTGCTCACGAGTCTGTGGAAGTGGGCCATCGTTTGCGGCAACTACAAGGATTGCTCCGTCAATTTGGGCCGCACCCGTAATCATGTTTTTGACATAGTCGGCGTGACCTGGCATGTCAACATGGGCATAGTGACGGATTTCAGATTCATATTCCTGGTGAGATGACGCAATGGTAATACCACGTGCGCGCTCTTCAGGTGCGTTGTCAATTTGGTCATAAGCAACTGGCTTATTGACATCACTCGGAAGACGCTTCGCAAGTACGGAAGTAATTGCAGCAGTCAAAGTTGTTTTACCATGGTCGACGTGTCCCATAGTACCGACGTTGACGTGAGGCTTGGTTCGATCGAAATTTGCCATAGGGGGAATTCTTTCTCCTTTAAATTATTTTCGCATGAGGATATACCACCTCACGACGTATAGGGATGATTATACAGATTATTATCAGTTTCGTAAAGACGATAGACGGAGCGTTTACAAATTCGGTAGTGGATGGACGCAAATCTTTGGAATCCCGAATGTACCAGGTGCGGCAGCACCGGTGATCGAGGACCCATCTGCCGTATTTTGGAATCCGACACTATCACCAGACTGGCAGTTCTGTTGCACCAGCGGGTAGATGATTGAGTAATTGGTCTTCTTATCGTCATAGGTATCAACATAGATACCACGGTACTGTCGGCCGCCAGCTAAGGTAACGGTAGTAATGGTCGAATTTGGTACAGTAAACTTCTCGCTGACTAACTGTGGCGAATAATAACTTTCGTTATATACCAAGTCGGCATTTTTGACACATTCCCCGTCGCTGAAATTGCCGTCCGCCGGCAGTTTACCGAGGCAGAATGGACCTCCGTATACTGTCGAGGCACCAACCTGAGATACATATGGGTATTCGCCTTTTAACACAGCGTAGGACGATAGTTGCTGCTCCCAGGTCCTGACGAGCGATAAGGTTTTTATATCTTGGGCACGTTTTGTGACGCCGTTATAGGCAACAATAGTTACTGATGCCAATATGCCTATAACGACAATCACGATGAGGAGCTCAACGATGGTAAACCCTCGCTGTATTGATGATAAATTGTTTGAACGCATTCCTCTCATCTTACCAAAAAGCGTAAGCTTTTTCCAGTCTTTTACCTCTATTAAATTAACAACACCGCCCATTTCGAGCGGTGTTGTTTATATGCCAAGAAGTGATTACTTGCTGGCTCTTTTTTCGATGATCTGCTGCGCAACGTTTGGTGGTACTTCCTCGTATTGCGCAAGTTCCATAGTACTGGCTGCACGCCCCTGACTCATCGAACGAATATCGTTCGTATAACCAAACAGGTTCGAAAGCGGTACGATAGCGCGAATGAGCTTAGCTCCACCTTGAAGATCTTCCATAGCCTCTATGCGGCCACGTCGTGCGTTAAGGTCACCGATAACGTCACCCATGAATTCCTCTGGGGTAGTGACCTCGACCTTCATCACCGGCTCGAGGATAATTGGCGTCGCCCGCTTAATGCCCTCGCGAGCTGCAAGGCTACCGGCCAGCTTAAAGGCAAGTTCGCTTGAGTCAACATCGTGATAGCTTCCGTCATAGAGCGTTGCTTTGACGTCGACGACCGGGTAACCGGCGATGACTCCGCCTTCCAGTGTTTCTTTGATACCAGCTTGGACAGGACCTCGGTATTCCTGAGGGACGACACCGCCCTTGATTTCGTCAAAGAACTCAAATCCTTTACCGGTTTCGTTCGGCTCAAAACGTACCCAAACGTCGCCGTATTGACCACGTCCACCGGATTGTTTGGCGTGCTTACCCTGCACGGCACTTGTTCCTTTGATCGATTCACGGAAGGCAACTTGCGGTTCACCGACGTTAGCTTCGACATTAAATTCTCGCTTCATTCGGTCGACAAGAATATCGAGGTGAAGCTCACCCATTCCTGACATGATAGTCTGTCCGGTTTCGTCGTCGGTGTGAATGCGGAAGGTTGGATCTTCTTCTGCAAGGCGCTGCAACGCAATACCCATTTTTTCCTGGTCCGCTTTTGTCTTCGGTTCAACGGCAATCGATACTGGAGGTTCAGGAAACACAATTGATTCGAGCACGATTGGGTGCGCTGGATCTGCAAGCGTATGACCAGTAAAGGTACTCTTAAGACCTACTACTGCCGCGATGTCACCGGCACCGACTGCATCAATGTCCTCGCGTTTGTCGGCGTGCATACGGACGATTCGTCCAATTCGCTCTTTTTCACCCGTAGTCGTGTTGACGATGTAGCTACCGGCCGAGAGTTTGCCGCTATAGACACGAACGAAAATGAGTCGTCCAACAAAAGGGTCGGAGGCAATCTTAAACGCTAAGGCTGAGAGGGGTTCATCATCTGCTGGCTGCCGTTCCACAACATCACCGGTCTTCGGGTTGGTTCCCTGAATTGCTTCAACATCGAGCGGCGAGGGAAGAAAATCGGCAACAAGGTCAAGGATTTTTTCGACAATAACGCCACGACCATCTCCACCCGTAACAAGAAAGAAGTCGCCAGCTAGTACACGCTTACGGAGAGCGCGCTTAAGGTCTTCGAGAGATATTGACTCTTCGCCTTGTTCGAGAAAACGTTCAAATAATTCATCCTCGGCTTCAACTGCAGCTTCTACCAGCAGGCTACGAGCATTCTTTGCTTTTTCAAGCATGTCCGCAGGAATTTCGCCTACCGTGAGTTCTTTGTCGGTGAAGTCGCCGTATGTGTATGCCTTCATATCAAGGAGGTCGATAAGACCGTTAATCTCTTTTTCAAAGCCAATTGGCAAGTGAACAGGAAGCGCATGCTTTGAGAGGCGGTTATGAATGGTGTCGAGAGACTTGTAAAAGTCGCCACCAATTTGGTTGATCTTGTTAATGAAACAGATACGTGGCACGCCGTACTTGTTGGCTTGGCGCCAGACGGTTTCTGTTTGAGCCTCAACGCCCATCTTTCCGTCGAAGACCGTTACCGCACCGTCGAGTACACGGAGGGATCGCTCAACTTCAGCGGTGAAGTCAATGTGGCCAGGCGTATCGATAATGTTGATCTTACAGCCCTTCCAGAAACACGTCACGGCAGCAGAAGTAATAGTAATACCGCGCTCTTTTTCCTGTGCCATCCAGTCGGTTGTCGCGCCATCACCGTCACCACGGACCTCGCCAATTTTGTGATTTATACCAGTACGGTACAAAATACCCTCGGTTGTCGTGGTCTTCCCTGCGTCAATGTGTGCGATAATGCCGATGTTACGAAAGTCCTTGAGTTGGACGTTAGCTTGAGCCATGTGTTCCCTATCTTTCCATATAATTATTTTTAGCCATAAAAAATAGCACTTTAGTAAGATTATAGCAGAATTTCTTATTTCTCGCCAGGGTTAGGCGGGAGAAGATCATCCCAATTAGCCTTCGCTACTTCACGTTCGCATATACCATCCATAATGGCATCGTGATACGAGTGAGCCACACAAAGTATCGCACCACACCCTAAGGTATATATTCGTCGTAAATAAACTTCAGCCACAGCTTCGTCCGACCAACGCTCTACCGCTAACTGCGATCCGAAGTCCAGGAGCTCTAGCCCCGCCTCTCCAATTGTTTTGATAATTTCTGCCTGTTCGGTGATTCTATTAGTCTCTTTATCGTCAGACCGATTTACCGTGATGATTTTTTGCATTGCATCACTAATGTGGTCAAGACGAATATGGCTTGAGTACAGGATGTCCGTTACCTCTAGTCCTATTTGGTACCCGTACCGGAGTGCCCGTCGTGCTGGCACAGGACTAGGAAGCTCGGGCCCTTCTACGAGCGTATGGGAACCAGCAGTAAGATTTGATAAGGCAGCTAAGAAATCTTTCGCTTCCTCACTGTACTTGGCGTACATCTCGGGCCGCATGGCTGATACCCAAGCTCCACCGTCGCGTTGCAGCGTATCATCGACGAGTTCGATAGCTGCTCTATAGTCAGTTTCAGTGGGTGTCCGGACAAAATCATTCATATACGGTATGGGTTGTAATTATACTCGGTTGGTTTGGTAAATCAACAACGGACATAGTCAGAAAACGTAATCAATTAGCGGTCATGCGACTTTTTCGAAAGGAATATTGACCCCAAGCGCCGCTTTTCCTTTGTGCCGCACTAAACCTTCGTCCATCAAGTCCCGGATCTGAGGCAATAGTTCTACTACTGTTTCAATGTCCGTAAGGTCAATAGTGGCAAGTTGCGATAAGTCTATAAGGCCTTTCCGGTGCGACCTTTCTATATAGCGAATAAACTCTTCTCGCCATTGGTCAAGTGCTTCGGGATTTCTTGTTATTGAACGGGTCTCCGGATCTATATACATGATATCGCCTCTATTATTCTGCGGTTTTATGCGACTAAGCCTGTCACTCAGTACGATTGCATTCGTCGTAATACGATAAATGTAGCTTTTACGTCTATAATTTTTAACTTCTGATCGCATCCTATCAGTACTTGGAACATCCGATGGTACCGTTACAGTATGCAGGAAGTCATGATATTGACGGGGTGCCCAAAACTTATTGAATGCAGAATCACGGAATTCAACAGCCAAAGCCGGATTAGGCTGAAAACTTGTTTTATATCGGTGAGCGTACCAATACAAATGATGCTCGTCAAAAAAAGGTGCTTGCCATTTATACTGCGGATCGACAAGCAAGCGCATTTCATTCATTAATGCTTCGTGGTCAACTAAACCGGTTTCGCGGTCTACCGGCGTAGGAATGGCGTGTTCATTCTGAAATCGTCTCAGACCAAGCGTTGCAAGCTTCTCAAGGATAGGAGCTTTATCGATAGGCGGCAGGCGTTCGAGTAATTCATGTGTCGAAAACTCTGCCAAGTCTGTCATCAGCCACGCGCTCCACTCTTTATTTTGCTGCTCATTTGCTTATGGTTATACATGACTCATTGGTCGCTGTAAACCTTTTTGTTTAAAAATAAAAATCCGGTTATAGTAACCGGATTTATTATCTTCACTTTAGGATTAGCCGCGGGCGAAGTGAGCAAATGCTCGGTTGGCTTCAGCCATCTTGTGGGTATCTTCCTTCTTCTTGAAGGCAGAGCCGGCTTCGTTGTGTGCGTCCACGATTTCAGCAGCCAGGCGCTCAGCAAATGGTATGCCTTTGCGTGATCGTGCAGCTTGCACGAGCCAGCTATAGGCATAGTGGAGCTGACGGTGACCAGCGACTGGGAATGGGATTTGGTAGTTTGCACCACCGACACGTCGAGATTTTACTTCGAAGTTTGGCGATACATTTTTAAGTGCCCGTTCGAAAACTTCGAGAGGGTTCTCACTATCAAGCTTTTTAGCAGCAATTTCGAGTGCACGGTATACTTCACGTTCCGCAAGCATCTTTTTGCCGTCGAGCATAGCCTTGTTGATAAGACGCTGAACAAGCACGCTTTGGTACTTACGGTCTGGAGATAGTCGTCGTTGAAGACTGGCAGTTACTTTACGAGGCATGATTACTTACTTTCCTTCTTGGTACCGTACTTTGAACGGCCCTGTTGGCGCTTTGCAACACCCTGGAGGTCAAGTGCACCGCGAACGATGTGGTAACGGACACCTGGAAGATCCGGCACACGTCCACCACGAACGAGAACAACCGCGTGCTCCTGAAGGTTATGACCTTCGCCGCCGATGTACGCCCATACTTCTTGTCCATTTGTCAGGCGAACACGAGCCACCTTGCGGAGGGCTGAGTTAGGTTTCTTTGGTGTCTTGGTCGTAACACGAATACACACGCCGCGCTTTAGCGGAGCGTCCTGATCGTAGTAACGAACCTTGAGAGCGTTATGAATACGGCCAAGTGCTGGTGATTTACTCTTCTTTCCAGCTGTATGGCGTGGTTTACGCACCAATTGATTAATGGTTGGCATGAATAAATATTCTCCCTTACCTTACTAAATAATGCCGGCATTGGCTGTTTGCGATGTGCGGTTCAGCTTTCCGCTCATTGCGTTGCCCAAGCATCAGAAGTCTTGTACACGGTTCTTCTGATATCTGGACGGAAACTCGTTAATAACTATACCAATTTTAAGCGTAGATGTAAAGCGCTACCCGAGAACACAACAGCACTCCGAGACGTATCCTAGAGTGCTGTTTGTGAAAACTCCCGACTTAGGCTTCTACAGCTAAGTCTTCTTCGATGTGGCTGAGATCGCTGCTACGATCATTTCCAGCAAGGTTCAATGCTCCTGTTCCGACAGGAATCTTCCGACCAATAATCACGTTCTCTTTCAGACCGTGGAGGTGGTCGACTCGTCCGCTGACGGCAGCATTAATGAGCACACGCGTCGTATCCTGGAAGGATGCAGCTGAGAGGAAGCTGTCCGACCAAATCGATACCTTCGTGATACCGAGGAGGAGCTGCGTGTAACTGATCTCCTCTTTCCCTTCAGCAGCTAATTGGGTATTAGCCTCAACAACGGCTGCTTTCGATACGATATCACCGGTAACAAACGTGCTATCACCCGGATCTTCAACCTGGACACGACTAAACATCTGGCGAACGATGATCTCGAGGTGCTTATTCGCAACGTCTTGACCCTGTGCGGCGTAAATACGGAGCACTTCGTTGATGATATATCGCTCGGTTGATTCAATGCCCTTAAGCCGCATCAGATCGTGCAAGTTCAATGAGCCGATCGTTAGACGATCACCCGCTTCAAGACGGTCTCCAGAGCTCACAACGAGCTGCAGGGTACCAGGTACTTCATAACGGACTGGTGAGCTCGCGTTTGCGGTCAGCACGATTACGTCATCGGTAAACTCAACGACGCCGTCAAACGGTGCGACAAGTGGCTTCGATTCGCTTTCGCCAGCAGCCAACACGTCTCCAACCTTGACATTACTGCCCGTTTTAATCTGAGCAGTCCGGCCTTCGAGCGCAATCTGCTCAACATGACCGACTTCAGGTGTTACTTGGACAATGTACTTCTTACCATCTTCCCACAGTTCAACCGTACCAGTCACTTCCGTGATGTATGCCTGACCCTTAGGTGTTCGGGCTTCAAACAGCTCTTCGACACGAGGGAGACCCTGGGTAATATCCCCACCGGCTACACCACCGGCGTGGAAGGTACGGAGGGTTAACTGCGTACCAGGCTCACCGACTGATTGTGCGGCGATAACACCGACCGGCTGTGCGGCTGCGACGAGCACACCAGTTGCCATGTCGATACCGTAACTTTTTTGCGGAACACCGCGTAGGTTCTTGGTCGTCAGGACTGATTGGATCTTTGCTTCCGCTATACCTTCGTCAGCTTGGATGGCATCAGCAATTACTCGCGTAATCAGTTCGCCAGCCTTCACATAACTTGATATGTCTTCAGCGGCAAATCGTCCGTAAAGACGGTCTGAGAACGCGATCATCGTCTCTTCGGTTTCGCTACGGTAGATCGCAAAGCCGTCATCCTGGCCATCTTCACCTTCAACGGTAAAGACATCCTGTGACACGTCAACAAGACGTCGAGTTAAGTAACCTGAGTCAGCGGTCTTGAGCGCGGTGTCGATAAGACCCTTACGAGCACCTCGTGTTGCCACGAACTGCTCAAGCGAGCTCAGACCCTGCTTGTAACTTGAGCGGATTGGCAACTCAATTTCGCGGTTATTCGCATCCACCATGATACCGATCATTGAGCTCGCAAGCTTAACGTTCGAGATATCACCACGTGCACCACTGTTTACCATCACGCTGATGCTGGTATCCATGTCTTTGAGCTTATCTTGGATAAACTCGGTCACCTGACGGTCAACATTACGCCATGCACCCACTGTAAGGCTGTAACGCTCGTCTTCAGTGATAAGACCTTGGTCAAATTGCTCACTGATCAACGTCGTCTTTGCGTCACCTTCTGCAACGAACTGCTGAGTTTCATCAAAGGTAATGTAATCATCTTTACCAGTGGAGATAGCGGCAATTGTCGCAAAGCGGAAGGCAAGCCCCTTCATACGGTCAGCCGTCTTGGCTGTCGTTTCGGCACCATACTGTTCAAATATTTTCGCGAGCACTTTCTTGAGCTGCTTCTTGTTCTGAACCTTATTGTCGAAAGGAAGATCTTCCGGCAATATTTCATTGAAGAAAACGCGGCCTAGTGTCGTCGTACGAAGCTCACCCTTTGCGAAAACACGGATAGGAGTCTGGAGTTGGATGACATGGTTTTCATATGCCATTTCGGCTTCATAGACTGAGCTATACGCTTTTACATTCTCGGTCTGGGCACTTGGCTTCTCGTATGTGAGGTAATAGTTACCCAGCACAACGTCCTGTGCAATCGATAGTACCGGTGAGCCATCGGCTGGCTTCAACATGTTAGCCGTAGCGCTCATCAGCTCGCGAGCTTCAGTTTGCGCCTGCTTTGAAAGCGGAAGGTGAACAGCCATCTGGTCACCGTCATAGTCAGCGTTAAATCCGTTGGCAACGAGCGGGTGCAGCTGAATAGCCTTACCTTCGACTAGCTTTGGCTGGAAGGCCTGGATAGACAAACGGTGCAGTGATGGTGCGCGGTTCAGAAGCACATACTTGCCTTCAATAACTGCGTCGAGTGCGTCCCATACAATCGCTTCCCCGGCTTCAATCAGGCGAGTTGCAGAGCGAATATTGTGGGCATGTTCGCCACGAATCAACCAGCTGACGACAAACGGCTTAAAGAGTTCGAGCGCCATCTGCTTTGGTAGACCACACTGATGAATCTTCAGGCGTGGACCAACCACGATCACTGAACGTCCAGAGTAGTCAACACGCTTACCGAGAAGATTCTGACGGAATCGCCCTTGCTTTCCCTTAAGCATATCGGAGATACTCTTGAGACGACGGCGACCACCAGTCGCATTGACAGCACGGCCACCACGGGCTGCGCTGTTGTCGATCAACGCGTCAACAGCTTCCTGCAGCATGCGCATTTCATTGCGTCGAATCACTTCAGGTGCATTAAGCTCGATGAGCTTCTTAAGACGGTTGTTACGGTTGATGACACGGCGGTAGAGATCATTAAGATCACTTGTTGCAAATCGGCCACCGGTGAGTTGAACCATCGGGCGGAGATCTGGAGGAATAACTGGGAGTACGGTCAGCGTTAAGCTGCTTGGCTTAATGCCAGCTGCCTGCATACCTTCAAGAACCTTTAATCGTTTGAGAAGTTTTTTCTCACGTTGGCCCTTGGCACTTTCAACTTCTTCGCTCAGTTGAGCGATGAGCTTATCAAGCTTGATGTCATCAAGCATAGCTTTGAGAGCAAGTCCGCCCATGCCAACTTCAACCAGGTCTTCGTATTCTTCTGGTAAGTTTCGATAGTCGACTTCACTAATCAGCGCATTCTTTACGAGACTTTCCAGCTGGGCTTTCTTAATCACATAGCCCTCGTTCACTTCTTCAAGTTCGCGGGTTTGCTGTTCAGCAAGCGTCTTGACGTCAGCATTTTCAGCCTCAGCCTCTTTTTCATAGCGAGCTTTGATAGCTAGACGAGCTGCTTCGGTCTCAGCCTCAAGATCAGCAAGATATTGATCTCGCTTGGTCTCATCGGCTTTCAAGATTACATAGGTAGCAAAGTAAGCGATGCGTTCGAGGTTTCGGACAGTCACGCCGAGCAGGAGTGACATCGCGCTTGGCGTACCACGCATAAACCAGATGTGTGCAACTGGTGTTGCAAGGCCAATGTGTCCCATGCGCTCACGTCGAACGATCGACTTGGTAACGAGGTCACCCTTCTTGTCGACAGCCGCTTCACGAGAACGGACGCCCTTAAGCTTGTTGTCGTGCGGGTTGATATCTTTGACCGGTCCAAAGATTCGCTCACAGAAGAGACCATCACGCTCTGGCTTCTGCGTACGGTAGTTAATCGTTTCAGGCTTGGTGACTTCACCATAGCTCCAGTTCAGAATATCTTCTGGGCTTGCGACTGCAAGGCGAATCGCGTCAAAGTCAGCAATGCCGTTATTTACAAGTATGCGCGACATATTACGCCTCCTCCCTTATTTCTTCTATATCTTCGATATCTTGGATACTCACGCCGTCTTCAATGTCACCAAATTCTTCATCGGCTTCGTCGAGAATCGCTACTTCGTCATCATCATCGCCACTCGATGGCAATAGTGGTATCGCCGCGACTGGCTCACCGTTAATGATACTTCCGAGGATTTCCTCAGCATCAACGACCTCATCTTCTGACAAGTCGAGCAAGTCGACACGTAGACCGAGTCCTTGAAGTTCCTTTACGAGGACGTTAAAGCTTTCAGGAAGCTTTGGACCGACAATTGCTTCATCTTTAATGATCGATTCATATGCTTTAGCACGGCCATAGACATCATCGGACTTGATAGTCAACATTTCCTGCAAGGTACTGGCAGCACCATAGGCTTCCAGTGCCCAAACTTCCATTTCACCAAAGCGCTGTCCACCATTTTGTGCTTTACCACCAAGTGGCTGCTGGGTCACCATTGTGTAAGGACCAGTTGATCGAGCATGGATCTTATCAGAAACCATGTGGTGAAGTTTCAGCATGTGCATGACACCGACTGTTGTCCGCTCTTCAAACGGCTCACCGCTTCGTCCGTCAAATAGCTGGCTCTTTCCATCACGAGCGTAACCAGCTTTTTCAAGCTCGTCACTAATGACCTCTTCTGAAATTCCATTGAATGGAGGAGTTGCTACTTTGTAGCCGAGGGCAAGTGCAGCCATACCAAGATGTGTTTCGAACAGCTGTCCAATATTCATACGAGATGGCACACCGAGTGGGTTCAATACGACATCAACTGGCGTACCGTCTTCCATAAATGGCATGTCTTCAGTCGGAAGGATACGGGCAACGACACCCTTGTTACCGTGACGACCAGCGAGCTTGTCGCCAACTGAGATCTTACGGAACTGGGCGACAAAGATCTGGATCTGCATCAGGACACCAGCCTTTAGTTCATGGCCATTCTCACGAGAGAATACCTTAACGCCAACAACCTTACCACCACCGGCATTATTCATGCGCTGTGAGGTATCGCGGACATCTTTTGCCTTTTCACCAAAGATAGCTCGGAGGAGGCGCTCTTCGCTCGATAGTTCTTGCTCACCCTTCGGTGTAATCTTACCAACAAGCACATCGCCGGCTTTGACTTCGCTTCCGAGCTGAACAATACCATTTTCATCAAGATGACGAAGTGATTCTTCAGAAACATTCGGGATGTCGCGGGTAACAATTTCAGGTCCTAGTTTCGTCTCACGGACTTCGACGGTGTAGTCCTTGATGTTAATACTGGTCAACGTGTCATCCTTGACGATGCGGTCGGACAATACAATAGCGTCGTCCATGTTGTATCCATTCCACGGCATGAAGGCAACAATAAGGTCACGACCAAGCGCAATTTCGCCATCGTCAATTGAGGCACCTTCAATTAGAATGTCGCCCTTTTTCACCTTTTGGCCGCGTTCAACGCACACTTTTTGGTTAATAGAACGGTCATCGTTTGATTTTGCAAAGTGGATCAACTTATAGGTCTTGATGCCGTCATCGTACTTGACGTGAATTTCATCACCATCGGCACGAACAACTTCGCCGCTGCCTTCAGCAACGATAAGCTGACTGGTATTACGAGCAATATCTGCTTCAGTACCAGTTCCCACAATAGGAGCTTTCGGAATAAGAAGAGGGACGGCTTGTTTCTGCATGCTTGAGGCCATCAAGCTTCGGTCAACACGGTTCTTTTCCACGAATGGAACCAGTGAGGCGGTTGCACCGAGAATCTGCTTGTGCGCAGCATCCATGTAGGTGATCTCCGTCGCGTCAACCTGCTCAGGGAAGAGGCCGTTACGAGCACTGACGCGTTCGTCAGCAAATGAACGGTCATCGTTCAATGAGGCACCGGCGTCAGCAATGACTTCGACGGCTTCTTGAGCGGCGTCGAGATAAACGATTTCAGCCGTTACCTTACCATCAACAACTTTCAGGTATGGTGTCTCGATAAAGCCGTACTCATTGATACGGGCATATGAGGCAAGGTTGAGCACCAGGCCGATGTTGGCGCCTTCAGGTGTTTCAACGACACAGAGTTTTCCGTAGTGCGTCGGGTGGGTGTCACGGACATCAAACCCTGCACGCTCACGGCTGAGTCCACCTGGACCAAGCGAGCTAAGTCGTCGTTTGTGTGCGAGTTCAGCCATCGGGTTCGTTTCGTCCATCAGCTGTGAAAGCTGTGAGCTGGCAAAGAATTCACGGACGGCGGCCACAACAGGTCGCGCATTGATTAGCTGGTTTGGCGATACGTTTTCGATATCACTCATACTCATCCGGTCCATAGCATTACGCTGCATACGGAGCATACCAACACGGAACTGACGAGCAACGAGCTCACCAACGAGTTTTACGCGGCGGTTTGAAAGTGCGTCGATGTCATCGGCTGGCTCTTGTGAGTTATTGAGACGAATAATCTCATGGACAATCGCGATGAGGTCAGTCAATTGGAAAACACGGTTTTCGGTGGTGTTTGCGACTTCCAGGCCGAGGCGCTGGTTGAGCTTGTAACGACCAACACGTGAGTAGTCAAAGCGCTTAAAGTCAAAGAACATACGTTCAATCATGCTTCGGGCATTATCAACAGTCGCCAGGTCGCCAGGACGGAGGCGTCGGTAGACTTCGATTAATGCTTCATTGGAACCCCGGGCCGGGTCCTTATCGAGAGTGGCTTCGATGTATTTTACTTCACCGGTATCAACATCTTTAAATAGATCGCTGATTTCAGATGTCTTGGAATAACCAAGGGCACGGAACAACGTCGTAACAGGCAGTTTACGGCGGCGGTCAATTTTGACGTAGAGGACGCCATTGGTAGCGGTTTCAAATTCGAGCCATGCACCACGGCCAGGAATCAACTTTGCGCCGTAGTAATTACGCGTGGCAGCTTTGTCAGCGGTAAAGAATACACCAGCGGATCGAATCAGCTGAGAAACGACAACACGCTCGGTGCCATTAATAATGAATGAACCGCGATCGGTCATCCATGGATAGTCACCAAGATAAATTTCCTGCTCTTTAACTTCACCGGTGACTTTGTTGGTCAGTTCGACATTGGCGTGTAGCGGCGCGTCAAAAGTTAAGTTGTTTTCTTTGGCGAACTGCTCAGTGTTCTTCGGATCATGGAAATTGTAATCCTTGAAACGGAGTGCAAGCTTTTGTCCGGTGTAGTCGTCGATTGGGTTCAGCTCGGCAAAAATCTCGCCGAGGCCGGTCTCGACGAAGTCTCGCCAGCTGTCACGTTGGTGCGCAATTAAGTTTGGTAGTGATAATGCCGTGTCGTCTTGCGTAAAGAAGACACGCTTCGCTGATGCAGGCTTAGCTTTTGCCATTATAAATACTGGTCCTCGCGTAATTAGATTGTTAGATTAGGTTTATAAGGGGTTCTTTGGCGCCGAAGATTCCCTAAGCACGAGGTTATTCCGTCTGCACCGCCACTTGCGCATAAGGACATGATAAACCCAGGCTACACTACTTCTTGTCACCTATTATGACTGCTTGTCTGTAATGAGTCAAGATACTATTTCATTCGCCGAGCTGGCCGGCGGTATAATTCCTGCGTAATGCCCTCTGCGCCCGGTACCTGGTCGCTAAATCGACCGGTCGGCATGAATTCATACTGCTGCAAGACTGGTGTGACGGGATCGTCGAGCGGAACGCCAATACGGAGTTCGTGGAGTCGCGCGTCTGAGTTCTCGGTGATCTCACCGACGAGCTCAGCAAGCGCCTCATCGTGCCGTGAACCAAGCTGCATGTCGGCAATAAGCGCATGGATGCCATCGACGGGTCGGAAAGGGTGCTGTAATAAATGGCCGCCCGTCAGTCGGGCGCTTGCCTTTAAAGCCGTAGACGAAAGCTTGGCACGCGCGAAGGGAGCTTGATCAAGGGCACGCCACTCATTGACTTTGGCAAAAGCGACCAGTCGATCGGTCGCGTATACCCCGAGGTAGCGTTCATTATGGGCCTGGAGTTTTTCTTGCTGCAATCTCACTGGCTCGATATGCAAAGAATGATACAGGGTAGTCTCATCATAGACGCCCCGAGCCTGCGCGAGATCCGCCTGCGCCAACTCAATAACCCGCCGGGCATTTTCAGGCGTCGGGCTGATTGGCTTTAGTTCAAATGATTTCATACTCCTTAGGCCTTTTCTATGAGTCCGTCGATGAGGCCATACTCTTTTGCTTCTTCGGCGCTCATCCAAAAGTCTCTATCAGCATCTTTTTCAATCTTAGACAGTTTTTGGCCAGTGTTCTTGGCGAGGATCTCATTGAGTCGCTGCTTGAGGAAGAGTCCTTCACGAAGTGTAATCTCCTGGTCGCTAATTTTTCCCTGCGTCCCACTCGATGGCTGGTGAATCATAATACGGCTGTTTGGCAGCGCAAAGCGTTTGCCCTTTGCCCCACTCGAGAGCAGGAAGGCGCCCATACTAGCCTGCAGGCCAATACCAATTGTCTGGACGTCCGGCTTAATGAACTGGATGGTGTCATAGATAGCCAAGCCGTCGTATACGTTGCCGCCAGGGCTATTAATATACAGCTTAATGTCTTTGCTGCTATCAGCGTAGGCCAGGTGAAGCAATTGAGCGACGACGATATTCGCGGTGTGCTCATTGACGTCTTCACCGAGGAAGATAATGCGCTCGTTGAGGAGGCGCGAGTATATATCAAAGGCGCGCTCCCCATCGTAGCTTTTTTCAATAACGGTTGGAACAAGATAGTTGCGAGGATTATTCATGACTCTATTATATATCAAAATTAGCACTCGTTTCAATAGAGTGCTAATCATGGTGTTTACTGATCTACTTGTTTAATTCGACAAGGCGTTCGACGGTCTTTTCGGTCAATAGTCTATTGGCAATGTCCCGACGGACCTCAGGTGTTTCAAACTGCTTCAGCGCATCAGGGTTGTTGGCATACTGCTTCTTGTATACCTCAACATGCTCCTCCAGCTCAGCCGCCGTTGCTTCAATTTTCTCAGCCTTGCTGAGTTCGGCCAAAACCAAGCCAGCCTTGACGCGCTTCTCGGCGGTTGGACGAACTTCCTTAGCAATCCAATCTTCAACATCCTTATACTCTGAGGTACGAATATAGCTTTCGACCGTTAAGCCCTGATACATGAGGTTGCGCTCAAAATCTTGGCGGATCGAATCCATTTGATCAGTGATAAGGATTTCGGGTGCTGTCACGTCACTGACTTTAATCAGTTCTTGTACGAGAATATCTTTGTGCTTCTCGCCTGCTTCGCGTTCTTTCTGGGCAGTTAGCTCACGCTTCACATCATCTTTCAGATCTTTCACGCTCGTAAACGGACCAGCCTTTGCCGCAAATTCGTCATCTACCGCCGGTAGCTTCACGCCGTTGACTTGCTTAAGGGACACACTAAAAACAACCTTTTGTCCGGCAAGATCGGCGACGTGGTAGTCGTCTGGAAAAGCTAAATCAATATCGAACTCGTCGCCAGCTTTATGGCCTTCGACCGCTTCTTCAAAGCCAGGAATAAATTGACCTTCGCCAAGCGTGAGCCGGTAATCGCTCGCCGTACCGCCGTCGAAAGCAACATCATCTTTCTTACCGATAAAATCGATAACCACCTCGTCGCCGCTTTTAGCAGCCCGTTTAACCTCTTCCTTAGAGGCAAAGCCGGCCCTCATGCGTTCGATAAGCTCATTGACCTCATCGGCCGAGACTTTCACTGCTTCAGGTCGAGCTTTGAGAGAAGTATACTTTCCGAGTGTTACCTTAGGGATGATTTCCACTTCAGCGGTAAACTCGAGCACATCCCTCGGGACATACTTCTTTACTTCTACCGACGGGCGGTCGAGCGCCTGGATTTTTTCGGTGACAAACGCTTCAGCCACAGCTTTACTCAAAGCATCTTCCAGCGTCTGTTCCGCCAGCGCCGATGGATCAATATTCTTTGCAGCTACCGACATCGGTACTTTGCCCGCTCGAAAGCCAGCAACTTTGATATTCTTAGCAAGTTTTGTCAGGGCGACTTGTTCGGCCGCCAGAAGCTCGGCCGCGCCGACAGTAATCGTTAATTCTACTTTGGTCTCAGATAGTTGTTTCAGTCGTGTGTCCATATCTGATTGATTATAACAGGGGTCGCGTTCTATATCAAATCATCGTCGGTCGTATCGTTACGCCGCCGGTCTTTTACAAAGCTCACGATACGCGCCGCGCTCATGGTCTGTTCTTCGGTACTGGCCGTATCTTTAATGGTATATATTTCGTTTTTTATTTCCTGATCACCAACAAAAACAAGATATGGGATAGCTTTTTTAACGGCTGTTTTGATTTGCTTATCAATTTTACGGCCAGTGAAGTCGAATTCTACGTTTACGCCATCTTCACGGAGATTGCGAGCGAGAGTTGCCGCACCCTTGCGCGCATCATCACTCAGTACCACGATATAAATATCGGTCGTCGAGTGTAATTTAGGCAGGAGGTCATGTACCTGGAGGAATTGTTCAAACGTTGTGCCGCCCGGAGCCATCCCAATGGCGCTGATCGGCTCTGCACCAAACAAGCCGACGAGCCCGTCGTATCGTCCACCACCGAACAGCGAGCGGTTATTGTCCGGGTGTGTATCAAATACCTCAAATACAATACCTGTGTAGTAATCAAGGCCCCGCATCAACGCGATATCAAAGACGACACTGTCAGTCCCTTGCTTGGTTAAGGCCTCAAAAAGATTATGGACTTCATCAAAGGCACTTGAATCGCGGATTTCACGTGGTAGCTGCCCGATTGACGTCGCCTCAATAATCCCCCGAAGCCGCTCGAGACCTTCACCCTCCGCCAATTCACCAAAGATTGACTGCGCCTGTTCATCAAAATCGCTTGCGGTAATTTTGTCTTTGCGGTCGAGAAGACGAATCATTTGTTGGGTTTGAATTGAGTCAAGCCCGAGATACTGGACCATCATGAAATTAACGAGATTACGACTGTTGATCTTAATCGTGTAATCGTCTGCTTTTGACCCGAATGCTTTCAAGATTGCATCCGCCATACCAATCATCTCAGCATCTGCCTGACTGCCTTCTAGGCCAAAAAGGTCGACGTTCAATTGCCAAAACTCTCGTTCACGGCCACGCTGAGGACGTTCATAACGCATGAAATTAGCGATAGAATACAACCGGGCCGGGTATGCCAGCTGCTGGCGGCGAGCGGCAACCATTCGGCTAATACTCGGTGTCATTTCTGGTCGGATTGCCACAATTCGCCCACCGCGATCAGTAAAAGAATAGGTCTGCTCGTTGGCAATTTCTTGACCACTCTTCGCCGCATATACCTCAAGCTGTTCGATCATCGGTGCACCATATTCTTCGTAGCCATAGCCTTCGACGACTTTGCGCCACTTTGCAAAGATATAGTTTTGCACCCGCTTATCTTCCGGGTAGTAGTCACGAGTGCCCTTGTACGGCAACGACGAGAGAGGTTCCATAGGGGTTATTGTCTCACTTTTACCAAGAAGAGACAAGAAGCTCGTGCTTTATACGTCAGATTGCATCTTTTAAAGAACCGCCGTCAGTTGGCTGAATGCGAACAACTGGGGACACTAATCCTTTACCCGGTTCTTGGGGCACCTTTGTGTTGAAGTGAAAGTCAAAGCCCTGCAGGTTACCGAGAGTCATGACGCTCATTCCCGCCGACATACCAGCCTGAACACGCTTACGTTGCTGGATATCGGCCAGTAGCGCACTGGTCGCTATATCAAAAAAGAGATAATGATTTTGCACTTTACCCTCACTCCCGCGTTCAGGAAATGCAATCGGTATAATGTTCATTACCTCCATCAGCTCATTGAATGAAGTTTGGTTCTTTGGCTTTAAGGCCACTCGTGTTTTGACATCGCTCAGGGCTCGGTAGGCTAGTTCACCACTTAGTCGAACGATCCCGGCTGACTGCTGGTGCATCTCTGTCTCTACTTGGGCAATAACATCACTATAGTGACGGTGCGTATAATCAATTAAATCAACGGCGACATTTTTCGTTCCAAAGAAGGTAAGAGGAGTCGTGTAATGTGCGCTCGGTTCAAGCAGTTTATTAAATTCCTGCTGCAAGTAGGGACTCGGGAGGAAGCTGGGGCGCAAGATATGAACTGATCTTCGGACGTAGGCTGTTTCATCAGTTCCGTTCATGTGCTTATTATGACACTGGCTTCATATTTCGTCAACGAACCTGATCGATGTGCACCTTTGTCCATGCATACATCACTATCCCAGCCGCGACGCCAACGTTCACTGAACGTGTCGAGCCAGATTGTTCGATCATAATTATATCGCTACAAGCAGCCTTCATGTTGTCCGACAGGCCAGGTCCTTCACCGCCAAATACCAGCGCTACATTCTTGGGAAGGATGGTCGCATGCAACGGTTTGGCACCCGGTATAATATCGATACCGACGATGAGACGATCTTGCTGCTGCATCGCCGCCGTAAAGCTATCGACGGAATCATGATAATACATATTCATATAGAGATCGGTAACCATGGCTCCCCGCTTATTCCAATGCCTGCGTCCAATAATATGAACTGCATTCGCGTTGAAGGCATTGGCCGTGCGGACAATGGTGCCGATATTAAAATCATGCTGCCAGTTCTCAATCGCAATGACGAGCGCAGATCTGGTATTATCGAGGTCTTTCTTTATGGCCTCTACCGTCCAGTACCGGTACTTATCGACCACATTGCGCCGGTCTCCATTTTCTAGAAGCTCAGCGTCATATTGTTCGCCTACTGGCCACGGCTGGGGATGAGGGCCAACACCTATCGTATTTGTCATAGCACTAGTATACGTTAATGAAGAAATGATCTATCTACATGAAGGCATACAAAAAGGCCGTATCAAACGGCCTTTTTGTAATGGTGCGGATGAGAGGACTTGAACCTCCACGTCCTTACGGACACTAGCACCTGAAGCTAGCGCGTCTACCAATTCCGCCACATCCGCATAGGGGGTAAACACTTCATTAAGCATACCTACGCTCTGGTTTTTTGACAAGCCTATACGTACGGAAGATAACGAGCAATTGAACCGGGCTCATAATGAGAACGGAGCGCCGCGATAAGCGCCTTTTGATCATTCACCTGTTTGACACCAGGATTTAGCGTCCCGAGCGGATCAAACAAATGTCGAACTTGCCGGTAGAGGTCGGCCAGTGACGCGTCGATCGTTTCCCAGGCCGCATTAGCCTTGATGCGCCCCTCGCCTCCTTCACTGATACACGACCCGCCGTGCTGCTCGACAAGTTCGCAGTAATCACTAATGAGCCTCAGAACCCGCTGTTTGTCGCCAACTTGCTGGAGTTGCATGATTGATCGGACGTCAACGATATTCGATAAGCCATCCGTTTTGTGATAAAGCGTTATGTGATGCTTTTTTTCGAGAAGCTCAAGCGCGCGCATAAATTCTTCGTGTCGATCCGTCGGGATATATGCACCGTCGATAAGCGGAGGAAAAGATTCTGCTTCATCAAGCGACAGAACCATGCGTGCAAAAATCTCTCTGACGGATAGCAGTTCTTCGATCGGACGTTCCGTAGAGTTTACTACTTTGCACCCGTCATATCGCTGCAGTAGCTTTAAGGCCTTCTTAAATTTATTCTTACGATTGATTTCGGCAATATCATCAAAGCAGACAACAACAACCGCGCCTGGGACTGCTTGTCCGTCGGCACTAATGAATGATAGTGTTTTTCCGTTTTTCTGCGTTACGTCAAATAATCTTCCGTCGATCAGTTCGAGCAGTGCGGGAGACAACGCCTTAAAGCCATCAACTAAATCGCGTCCCATCTCTAGTGTCGGTGTACCGATTAAAAAGGCGACCCGTTCAGCACTATAAAATGCCGTTTTAATGACCGCTTCGGATATAACGCCGAGCGTTCCTTGGCTACCGATAAACAGCGGCGTTAAGTCGATAGAACCGTCTCGCTTTTTGACATCAGCGATGCCGGGGTATCCAACGGCACTTGGTGTTGCATGGCGTATATGCGTTTGTATGATCGATTCATGGTCTTCAGTAATGGCATCAATTTTCCGGTAAATTTCACCCTCAAGTGTCTGCAAGCCTTTTTTTCGATTCACTTCTTTGCGGTTCATTCGGCCGGTTTCGAGCACATCACCATTGCCTAAGATCACTTCAAGCCGCGTGAGGTGCTGCGTAAACGAACGAGGACTCTGACTGGCTATCATACCTCCGATTGTAGCGTACGGCATATCGATTTGTCCCGGGAGCCGGAGGCCATGCCAGCGTAGCGCTTGATTAATGGCTTCGGTAGTTGTGCCGGCCTGCGCATGGACAAATTTTTCTTTTACCGCGACGTGGATAATATTATTAAGCCTTGCAGACATGTCGATGACGATACCGCTACCGATTGCGGCGCCTGTTTGATCGGCGCCTGCCCCACGCGGCGTTATACCGACGATATGACCCTTTTCAGCGAGCTGACGAGCAAATAATGTCACCTTGCGGATGTCATTCGTCGTCCGAGGATAGACGACAAGTTCCGGCGCGATGGCGAGAACACTTCCATCCTGACTATAATGACGCCGCAGTACGGTACTACTGCTCACTTCACCGACGATATGCTGATTGAGATATTGTGCTAGTCTGCTCACTGCCTGCCCCTGCTGAATTAACTGCATTTATAATAGCATGAGCGATACCAGAGTCGCGTATTAATTCGTAGTGCGGGCGCCTTGGTTTCTGCTATAATACCTATCGGCGTGCGCGAGTGGTGGAATTGGTAGACACGCTAGCCTTAGGAGCTAGTGCTTTCGGGCGTGAAGGTTCAAGTCCTTTCTCGCGCACCATATAAATGAGTCACCAGTAACGGTGACTTTTTTATATGGGGCGTTACGTGAATGATTTCTTATATACATTGCTAATATCTGTCTATTGTGTTATAATAGTAATAATATGGGACGTTCTGCATCTGAATCCGAAGTACTCCCTCAGCCAAGTCGTGCGCTCGAGTCTTTCGTTGCTTTCCATGCAGTCATCCCAGATGCGGAAGATCCGGCAATCAAACGAGGCACGCTACAATTTAAGGATAAGGTAATCGTATGCGAGGCACTCGATTGTCAGATTATGCTCGGCCTTGATAACACTGCATTAGTGCCGCTACCAACACTCTACACGCTGCGGGAAGCTTCTCTCGATGGCGAGGTGACGGCTACGATTACTATCAACGACAATAATGATGGGTACTTATCGTTTAGTGACAAAACGGGCCCGGAATTTTCAGATTTCGTAACGCCGCAAAGTGCGCATGATGCCATTATTAAAGCTTTTTTAATGAGGAATCATATTAATACGGTAATAAAGCCACACAAAAAGGATGCCTAAGCATCCTTTTTTCGGTAGAACGCGAGAGCCGCGGTTCCGTAACTACGATTGTCCACCACAACAACTCCATTAGCGGTCGGCATCTCACTACTACCTGGATATGATAGTACCATAAGCGCATCCGGTTTCAATAGACTAAATAACGCCGTAACTGTGGAAAACTGTGTATCTCGAAAGGGTGGGTCGGCAAAAATAATATCATACGTTTCTGCTGTTGAGCCTATGAAGGCCGAGGCACTGGCTTTGACTAACTTGGCCGATTCTTGGACACCGAGTGTGGCGATATTCTTTTCAATAATGCGCTGCGCAATACGGTCTCGTTCGATAAACGTAACTTGCTCGGCTCCTCGGCTCAGCGCCTCCAGCCCGAGTGCGCCGCTCCCTGCAAAAACATCGAGAACCTTCTTGCCTTCTATTTCCGAGCCCAGACTATTGAAAAGGGCGTTACGAATTCGTTCACTCATGGGATGAGTCCGCTGCGTTCCGGAACCTTCAATCACTCGCCCCCCGTAACGACCAGCAATGACCCTGATGTTCACGCTTTTTCCTCTGCCGCCTCAAGGGCAAAGAGCCACGCCAGACAAACCGTGCGAATGATCCGCGGTATTAATGTTTTTTTGGTCAGATTGACGAGGTGCCGAGTCCAACCGTCTTCACCGAATTCTTCATACATCTTTAGCTCAGCAATATCGTGCACCGCTTCCAAAAAAAGTTCTTCAAGTGTTTGCTTGCGCGCCCGGCTTACTACATGATCGGTCAGCCCAATCTTTTCGAATTTCAACGGTGATATAGCTGAGGCGACGCCCCATTCGAACATGATATGTGCCGTAAATACGCCGCCTTTGCCCCAATACTCCCAGTTCTTAGCGAGCGTGTCACGCCGCGAGGAGCCACGAATAATGTTCTTATCCTTAATGGTGGTTCTTTCGTGATGTGGCTTCCCCCAAAGTTCTTCGATCTTATCATTCAGTGGATAGTGATGAGCCGGCGTCAACCCATCGACAATCGCATGCGCCATCCAGGCGGCCTCAAATGATGCTCGAACCTCGTTCTTCTCCTTTAGAGCAACAGTAAGATTATGGCTATGGTCCTGAATCAATCGGACAAGTGCTTTATCCTCTGGTTTGCGAGGATTGATATAATGCCACGGCTCGTCTTTTGACGGGCTCTTTCGTTTAATCCCATCAGGTCCGTTCATGCCCTCGAAGTGCAATATGTCTTTTATGCCGGGGAAGAAAGCCCCATGACGCATCACATGCTTCAGATGGCGCCGAGCGGCCCGATCAATTTTTTGGTGAACACCGACGATGCGGCCAGAGTCTTTACGAAAAGTAGTGCCGGAGTACATGAACATTTTTCCTTTAATTGAGGGTGGTTACCCGCTGATAATGCCTGACATTGTCTGCCAACTCTTTATATTGTAACAAATCATTACCCTCGTGGACGAAACGCTTGGCAGCTTTTTGGGCGCGGGCAATCATACGAGTATCAGCTAACGTCGCAATCTGGAGATTCAGTTCACCGTGCTGAGCTCTGCCGTAGATCTCACCCGGACCTCGGAGTTCCAAGTCCACTTCCGCTAAATGAAAACCATCATTACTCTTTTCAATCTCACGCAGACGCTGACTGGGCTTGGCGCTCGTACTCATCATGAGATAACAATAGCTTTGCTCCACACCACGGCCAACCCGCCCCCTGAGCTGGTGGAGCTGACTTAATCCGAACCGTTCAGCATCTTCGATCAGTATGATGCTGGCATTCGGAACGTCCACACCAACCTCCACCACCGTGGTGCTGACGAGGATATCGATTTCATGACGAGCAAAGGACGCCATAACCGACTCTTTTTCCTGCGACGGCAGCTTCCCGTGAAGTAACCCGATGCGGTACTGCTTAAAGACTGATTGCCGGAGACGCTTAAACTCAGCTTCGACGCTTTTTAGCTCATTGCTTGGATCGTCATCAATAAGATTACAGATGACATAGGCCTGTCGACCTTTCTCAATTTCCGCACTGATATGAGCATAGAGCTGCGTGCGGCTATTGGGTGACCATATCTTCGTCACGATCGGCAGACGATTCTTGGGGAGGTCTTTAAGAATCGACACATCAAGTTCGCCATACAGCGTCAGCGCCAGGCTACGCGGGATAGGCGTCGCCGTCATCGCTAATAGATGCGGCATACGGGCTGATTTTTTTAATAGCTCGTGACGCTGCTGAACGCCAAAGCGGTGTTGTTCGTCAATAATAACAAATCCCAGCTTATGAAAGCTCACCGTCTGTTGAATAAGCGCATGGGTGCCAATGACAATCTGTACCGCACCAGATGCAATCGCCGTATATAGCGTCTTACGAGCTGTACCTTTTACACTTCCCGTGAGTAAGCCTACTTCGATACCAAACGGTTCAACAAGCTTACGCAGGGTTTCGGCATGTTGGATGGCCAGTATTTCTGTTGGCGCCATCAAGGCCGTCTGGTAGCCAGCATGAGCCGCCTGGAGTGCCGTCAAACCACCCACAACTGTCTTGCCGGAGCCAACATCACCCTGAAGTAACCGGTTCATCGGAATTTTGTTTTCAAAGTCCTGCAGGATTTCCCAGGCTGCTAACCGCTGGGCATTGGTCAGTTCAAAGGGGAGACGCTTGACGAAAGACTGTATTAAATCTTTGTCAAAAGGAATGTGCCAGCCTTCAAGCTGGGCATTTTCCAGACGATTCAACTGACTAGCGATCAACAACTCCAACAACTCTTCAAAGGCCAGCCGTTCCTTCGCACGGGACACGTCAGCCTCATCATTCGGAAAATGCATCCCAAGTAACGCCTCAGAGCGGCTGACTAGTTTCTCGGTCTTTACTATGGAATCGGGTAATGTCTCGGGCAGCATGGTCATCAGCGGCTTGATTTCACTCATAATCTTACGGACGAGCTGGACCTTCAAACCTTTGACTGACCGGTATATCGGCAGCATTCGATCGGTCTGCTGGGGAAGATCGCTCGCTTTTTCGGCGCTCGGATTGGTTAGCTGATATTGGTTATAGCTAAATTCGAAATTGCCAGAAAAAAAGAACTCTTCATTGCTCTTGAGCTGGGTCGCGCGGTACGGTTGATTGAACCACACGGCTTTGACCTTGCCGCTGTCATCAGCCAGCGTAGCAGTCGTTACACGCAGACCACGACGGACTTGACGAGTTGAAATCGATTCACAGCGCGCTTTTATCGTCGACTTACCTGGTCGAATCTCAGAAATCTGTCCGATGCTCGTGTAATCTTCGTACGCTCTGGGCAAAAAATAAATAAGATCACGCACCGTCCGTATGCCGGCCGCCAGGAATAGATCATAGGTCTTGTCCCCTACACCTTTAATTTGCGAGAGCGATGAGTGAATATTCACAATGTTATTGTATCAGGGCTAGGAGGCGACACTAGTAATGCCCCGCAGCACGAAGGCGGTATCTTCCCAGCGGTCAACAGCGATCGTATCAATACCGAAGGCCTTAACCGGATAATCATTGCCGCCTTCTTCCAGTTTGTCACCGATGAATAAAATATCTTCCTTAGAACAATGCACTGCGTCCATTAATTTGCGCATGCCGTACGCTTTATCAATCCCGATGCGCGTAATATCAATACTCGTTGAGCCGCCCGCCCGTACTTCGAGATCAATAAGTTGCTCAGCTACTGCGGCGCGAAGGGTTTGTTTTTTCTCACCCGTCGGATCCCACGCATACTTTGCTTCGGCGGGCGCTTGCTGCCCGATTGCCGAAAAGGTAATCTGTGAACCGCGATCTTCAATAATGTCGCCATATGGCTGTTCTTCCCAGAATCCCAGTGTTTTGGCTGATTTCGTCAGAGCATCGATAGCACGCTGCTTCTCATCATCGGTGAGATCTTCTGCGTATTGCTGTACCCAGCTATGCTCAATTTCGTCGTAACGAAGATACCGCGTCCCACAGGTCGGCATTAGATGCAATCGGGAGAGCTCGCGCTCACTGGCTTCCAACCGATCGATGACCTGGGTTTTAAACTGTTCAAATTTCCCACCGGAAATAATACAAATATCATAGTGCTGCAATAATCGAACGAGCAGCTCTCCCATCACGTCACTGATCGGTGACTTTGTGACGGCCAGCGTGTCGTCGAGGTCGAAGGCGATAATTTTCTTTGTCATGCCGTTTAGTATATCAATGCTCACGAACCAGAATAAAGTGGTTCTTGCCTTTTTTTATGAGCGAAAGGGATGAGACGATACTATCTTCAGTCTGCTTCACCCCATTCACACTCACTGCCCCTGCATCAATCAACCGCCGCGCTTCACCATTGCTGCCCGCAGCTTCGCCCGCGACTAACGCATCTATGACTGTGGTCCCTACCACGGCGACGGGTATCTCCTTTGCCAACACTTCGATATCTTCGGCAGTCAACTGGTCAATAGTGTCATTGCCAAAAAGGACGCTCGTTACTCGCTCAACACTGGCCGTCCGGTCAGCCCCATGTACCAGTGTCGTCACTTCTCGTGCCAGGGTGCGCTGAGCAACGCGTGCACCGGGATTGTCCCGTATTTCGTGTTCAAGGCCATCAATCGCTTCTTTGTCGAGCAACGTAAATATCTTGAGATAATCAACGGCGCTTTCATCATCAGTGTTCAGCCAGAACTGGAAGAATTGATAGACGCTGGTCTTAGTCGAATCGAGCCACACCGCCCCACCTTCCGACTTACCAAACTTTTTACCAGTACTTTTATTGATGATGAGGGGAGCCGTCATGCCGT
Source organism: Candidatus Saccharimonadota bacterium (assembly GCA_030445265.1). GTDB lineage: Bacteria > Patescibacteriota > Saccharimonadia > Saccharimonadales > Saccharimonadaceae > Microsaccharimonas. Next base: position 359,629 of record JAUCSC010000001.1, on the reverse strand, counting down.
CGACCCGTACGCCCTCTTTTTTGCGAATAAATTCAACGCCAGATAGGATATTACCCCACTGGTCACTGCCCCCGATCTGCATGTTGACACCATGATCTCGATAAAGCTGCCAGTAGTCATAGCCTTGTAATAATGTATAGCTAAACTCTGCATAACTTATGCCGGTACCGTCTTTGCCTATTCGAGTAGCAATATAGTCTCGCTGTACCAGCTGGGACATACTAAAATGCTTGCCAACGTCACGAAGAAAATCAAGCAAATGAACATCTTTCAGCCAGTCATAATTATCGACAAGGATAAATTCTTTTCCGCTGAATAGCTGGGAGACTTGTCCCGCCAGTGCCTGTTTATTATGGGCAATCTGTTCAAGTGACAGCAGGTTGCGCTCATCGTCACGCCCGCCCGGATCGCCGATAATACCGGTGCCACCTCCAACGAGAAGCACGACCTTATGCCCGTGGTCCAGAAAACGGCGCACCATCATGAGGCCCGCAAGATGTCCAACATGGAGGCTGTCGCCAGACGGGTCCGTACCGAAATAGAGAGAGTACGAGCCTTCGTCCAATTCATGAGACGACTCAAACGTCGTTTGATTGTAAAAGCCGCGCCACTGCAATTCTTCGGAAAGCGTCATATTTCTCCTTTATTATTACTACGCTGTAGTATAGCAAAAGATTCTCTATCGCGCCTTTCAAACGATGTTATAATGGAGTCATAATATTGCTTATGGGAACTAACTAACGTGGCGAAAAAACCTTCACAATCACGCAAACTGAGCGTGTATTCTAATTTGTCGCACCGTCGTAAGGCCCGTAAGGATACTGAACTCCGTCGCAAGGCTGAGTATCTTGCTTCACTCCCCAAGCACCCCGTCAGTCGATTCTTCCATCGCCTCCACCCCAAACGCCTATGGGCATACTGGTTCTCGAAACGTGGGCTGATAATGGCTCTTAAGATGACTGGCGTCACCATCCTCCTACTGTGCTTGATTGTTGGTGCTTTATTTGCTTATTTCCGCAAAGATTTAGATGCCATCCGACCAGGTGAGCTGGCCAAGCGTGTCCAGACGACTGTCACAAAGTACTATGACCGCAACGGTATCCTCCTCTGGGAAGACAAGGGCGACGGCAACTATAAATTGGTTGTCGATAGCAAAGATCTCAGTAAAAACCTCAAAAATGCGACTGTTGCCATCGAAGACCGCGATTTTTATTCCCATAATGGCGTCAGTGTGACTGGCTTGCTCCGTGCCGCTGTTAATAACGCCAGCGGCGGCGGTACCCAAGGAGGCTCGACATTGACGCAGCAGCTGGTGAAACAAGTATTCTTTGCTGATCAATCAGGTGACCGGGGCCTCAGTGGTGTCCCGAGAAAAATCAAAGAACTTATTCTTTCGGTTGAAGTCGAGCGCATGTATGACAAGGACCAGATTCTCAGCCTTTACCTTAATGAGTCACCCTACGGTGGACGCGGTAATGGTGCCGAATCAGGTGCAAAGACCTACTTTAATAAGTCCGCGAAAGATCTGACCATTGCCGAAGCAGCCCTCCTCGCCGCCATTCCGCAAAACCCTAATCTCTATAATCCCTACGTCGTCGAAGGTCATCAAGCCCTCATCGCCCGGCAGCACAAAGTGCTCGATAACATGCGGGAAATGAATTATATCACTCAGGCTGAAGAAGATGAGGCGAAAGCCTACCCAATTCTTGACTCGATTAAACCGGAAACGAGCCAACTGAAAGATATTAAAGCACCTCACTTCGTTCAAATGGTTCGTTCAGAGTTACAAAATAAACTTGGGGCTACAACGGTCGGGCGCGGTGGCCTCAGCATCACGACAACATTGGACTATCGTATTCAGCAGCAGCTCGAAGAAGCGATGACCACGATGTTCGCTAGTACACGTGATGAGACAGCGGGCTTTAGCAATGGTGCCGCGACGGTCGAAGACGTCAAGACGGGGCAGATCGTGGCCTTACTTGGCAGTCGTGACTTTTTATATGAAGGCTTCGGACAAGATAACGCAGCAACGGCGTATATTCAACCCGGTTCGACCATCAAGCCGTTGGTATACTCTGAGCTCTTCGAACAAAAACCGGATGGTCAGCGCAACTACGGAAGCGGCACAATCTTGAAAGATGAGAATATCGATGCACTCTACGGAGCCAAGCTGCAAAACGCTGACCGCAAATTCCTCGGCGATATTACCATCCGCCGGAGTCTGGCAACCTCACGTAACGTTCCGGCGGTCAAAGCGATGGCGATTAACGAGAAGGTAGCCGACGGCTCAACGCTCAAAACAATTCATGAACTCGGTGCACCAAGTTACTGTAGTGAGGGTGGCGACACGACGGTTGGCCTGGCTGCCGCTATCGGTGGGTGTGGCATTAAACAAACCGATCTGGTTAATGCCTACGCATCTTTGGCTCGCGGCGGCGCGTACAAACCACAATCAACTATTCTCGAAGTTAAGAATAGCTCAGGTGATACCTTACAGAAATGGACCGACACTGAAGGTAAGAAAATCGTCAGCCCGGAATCGTCCTATGTTGTCAGTGATATCCTGACCGACCCTGTGGCACGGGCGGCTCTCGCTAACCCTTCATCGATGAATATCCCTGGCGTAAAGACTGCAACGAAGACCGGTACATCAGACAAAGGTGGCTTTGCAAAAGACATCTGGATGATGAGCTATAGCCCGGTACTTGCCATGGGCGTCTGGCTCGGTAATCCCGATACAACCATCCTCAACAATGGGTCATCAACAATTCCGGGCCCGATCATCGAACAGGTCATGAATTACGCACACAAGGAAGTATACGCAACTGAAGGCAAATGGAAGTCTGGTGATTGGTTTACGCAGCCTGCCGGTATCCAGCGGATTGGCTCAGAAGTGTATCCTCCATGGTGGAATAAGAACCAGGGACAAACAAATGCCACGATGGCATTTGATAAGGTCTCCAAGAAGAAAGCAACCGACTGTACTCCTGACGCAGCGCGCATCAGCCTGGGAGTTACCAAGACGACCGACCCTATTTCTAAAAAGGAGACAATCCTTGCGCCAGACGGCTATGATGCCTCGGCTGAAGATGACGTCCATCAATGTAGTGATGTGAAGCCGTCAGTCAGCGTCACCGTCACGAAAGAAGGTGGAAATAACTATAAGATAACCGCCAATCCGACCAAGGGAACGTTCGCCTTAGATGAGTTAACCGTCAGCGTCGGAGGCAGTGTCGTATCGACCATTGCAGCCCCTGGTCCATATACCTATACGTATACTGGCAACGGTAGTGGATCGCAGACAGTCACCGTGCAAATCAAAGACGATGGGCTCTATACAGCCGACGCATCCGCGCCACTTAAGTAAAATCGAGACAGGCTAATCTTGCTGCTTATTGACGAGATCGATAAGATTTTCTTCTCGATCATTTGGCCGGCGGCGGTTACCGCGTGGCTGCGCTGACTCAGATTGCCGTTCTTTTTTTGGCGGTTGAGCGGTATTCCTTGTCCGGCTTCTTGACTCATTCTTTGGACGAGGCTTTTGCGTGGCGGCGGGCGTACTTTGTGACTGAACGACACGTGCAAACATCATGCGGCCGGCTGCAGTCTGGAGCCCACGAGTAAATTCGACTTCAACTGATTGTCCCATATGAGAGCTCCCGTGCTCAACGACAACCATCGTGCCATCGCTCAAGTGGCCGACGGCCTGTGAGGCGTCATTGCCCTTCTGTGTTAATTCAATAAGAACACGTTCACCAGGCAAATAGGCCATACGAAGATTTTTTGCTAAATCGTTCACATTTAATACGGGGATGTGCTCCACGACTGCCACTTTATTCAGATTATAATCAATCGTGCAGATCGATCCGTGATGCTTCTTCGCAAGAGACAATAGGCGGTTGTCGACACCTTCTGCGGCGCGTTCGCCGTCGGGGAATATCTCTACCTTAGCATTCTCTAATGCCTGTAGCTCACTGACGATATCGAGGCCGTGTCGGGCTCTCGATCGCTTCTCGGCATCGCCGGTATCAGCGAGTAGCTGTAGTTCGCCAATGACGCTCCTCGGAATAAATAACGTGCTCGTGATAAAGCCGGACTGTGCAACGGCGATAATCCGCCCGTCAATAAGAACCGATGTATCAACAAAGATGGGCTGTGATGTGATTTTTGCCGAAGTCCGTTTAATGGTACTGACACTAAGGTAGGTTGTTTCAGCCGCGATAAGTAGCAGCGTGATAATGATAAGTATATCCATATGATCCTTTTATTTAAGGTAGTCGATAAGCGCCATGCGCAAATCTTTTACCGGGGTTATAAATCGGTCTTTTGCCGGACCGTTCGGCGCGATAGCTTTTTTGAAACCAAGTTTCTTTGCTTCTCCGATACGACGATCTACCGCAGCAGCCGATCGGATTTCACCACCCAGCCCTACTTCGCCAAAGACTACGATATCGTCATCTATTTTTCGTCCGGCGGCAGCGCTGGCAATGGCCATGCAGATTGCTAGATCTGCAGCACGGTCATTGAGCTTCAAGCCCCCGACGACGTTGATGTAGATGTCTTTATCCGATAACTTCAATTTTGTCCGGCGCTCAAGCACCGCGATAAGAACATTTAAACGATTGGGGTCAAAACCGCTTGACGTACGTTTAGGATACCCGAAACTAGTCGGATGCACAAGCGCCTGAATCTCAACCAGTAGTGGTCGATTTCCTTCCAGCGTAGCGAGAACCACCGAACCATCAGCCTCTTGTCTTTCGGCGAGCAAAGCGGCCGAAGGATTCTCAACCAGCCGCAGTCCTTCTTCGTACATTTCGAAAATAGCCGCTTCGTTGGTTGACCCAAAACGGTTCTTGACGGCTCGCACGACTTTAAAACCGCCATATCGATCGCCTTCAAACTGAAGGACGACGTCAACGAGGTGCTCGAGTACTTTTGGACCAGCGATACTTCCTTCTTTGGTGACATGTCCCACCAATATGACGGCAGTGCCACTTTCTTTTGCGGCACGTATGAGTACATTGCTACTGTTCGTAATTTGACTAACTGTTCCAGGTGCACTGGCGATATCGTCGAGCGACAATGTCTGTATCGAGTCGACGACAGCGACGTCGTAAGCACCTGACCGGATGGTCGCCGCTATATCGTCGGCACTGGTACTGGAAGCAAAATCGAGCTGCTTGGCAGCGTCGGCGCCCAATCGATCAGCTCGGAGCTTTACCTGAGAGGCAGACTCTTCGCCGCTGGCATAGAGAACTGCGCGGGTGCGAGCTACGTAAGCCGTCACCTGCAAAAGCAGTGTGCTCTTGCCAATCCCTGGCTGTCCCGCAACCAAGATGACGGCGCCCGGCAATATACCCCCACCGAGAACCAAATCAAGATCACCAACACCAGTACTAATCCGGGCACTTTTATCATCCGTTTTGATATCACTAATGTGCTGAACCAAGAGAGCCTTACCGCTCGAGCTTGCCCGCGATACGGCCGACTTACCCATGTCCACCAATTGTTCAACGAGCGTATTCCATTCACCGCAGTTATCACAGCGTCCGCTCCACTTACCGTAGCTAGCTCCACAGTTTTGACAGACGTAATTGCTTTTCGCTTTTACCATATTCTTAGTATACCTTGCTTGTTATTCAACTGTTGGTGCCGGGGCGACCGTGCTGTCGATACTGCGATTCAGCTGCTCACTCTGAAACGCTAACGTCTGATATTCATTAAATTTGGTATTGTAGGTATCGATCATCGCATTTAAGGCGAGTCGATCCGCTTCGAGCTGGTTTTGACGAGCTAACAGAGCACGTCGCTCGGCGTTATATTGTGACGAGGAACTGAAACCACCGGAGCGGGCACGCTGATTAAAGCTAGTGATGTCAGTAGTGAACTGCTTACTCTCATTTTCATAGGCATCACTCGCCCCACTTATCTGCTTTTCAAGTGATGTCAGCTCGGCGTAGAGCGCTTCTGATCTGGTTTTTAGGTCTTTAAATACGGTGGCATAGCTACTATAGAGTTCATATACACCAGCCCGATGCACGAAATAGCGAGCATAATAATTTTCAAGCTCGGGACTAAGCTGTTGCTGTTCTGTACCGATGATTGAGTGAAGCTCGTTAATAAGCTGCCCGGGTTCGTTGCGCTGGTAGTAATCAATCCGTTCTTTTAGATCTGGATCATTCAGGGTTTCGTACTGGGCGACCAACAACTTGCCGATACGGTCCCTCTCGGCTGTGTCGAGTCGTTCCCATGCTGCATGGAGCATTTCATGCGCGGCCGTGACGTCTTCGATGCCATCAAGCTGCTCATTGGGGACGTCATAGATATGTATTCTCCCCGTTGTATAACAACCGAGGATAGCGCTGCCCGCCTCCTGCTGCGGACAGCTCTCATTAAACTGTGCCGCTGCATCAACGGCTGGCTGCGTGGTATGGAAATAGAATTTTCCTTTTTCAGTCAGGCTTAACCGCTGATCAATGGCAGCAACTGCCGCTGACGGTTTATATACCCAGACACTGACCTGATCGACGGCATATTGGCGATTAAGTACAAGCCAGCCAGCAAAGGCCAGCACAACAAGACTGACGCTGAGCCCGACAATGCCCGCTCGTCTACGTCTCATGTTCAACAGTTACCTGTATCTCACCCTTCTTAGCTGCCACGATAAGTACGCTACCCTTTTCATATTCTCCCGATAGTATACCATCGGCAATAACGTGCTCCAAGTGATCTTGGATCGCGCGGCGTAGTGGCCGGGCGCCATACTTCTCATCATGACCTTTGTCGATAAGTATCTTCTTAGCAGATGGCTTAATAACGAGGTGAATTCCCTTTCGTATCAGTCGGTCACTCAGCTCATTCATAAGATTATCGAAAATCCTACCAACTTGCTTTCGTGTTAAAGCACGGAACGTGACGATTGCATCCAAACGGTTGATGAGCTCTGGGCGCATTCTGGTTGAAAGTGCCTCTTCGGCGGCCTTCGTATTCTCGCTATGGACTTCTTCAAGTTGTTTTTCGTCATCGCGACTGGAGGCGTGAAACCCAAGGCTCGACTCTTTCATCATCCGATCTGCGCCAAGATTACTCGTCAGGATGACGATAGCGTTCGTAAAGTCGACCTTATGACCCTTCGCATCGGTCAGTGATCCGTCTTCCATAATCTGCAACAACAGATTAAAGACATCAGGGTGAGCTTTCTCGATTTCATCAAACAACACGACACTGTACGGTTGGCGACGGATTTTATCGGTCAGTTGCCCGCCGTCTTCGTAGCCAACATAGCCAGCTGGCGCACCAAGTAAACGACTGGTATTGTGCCGTTCACCGAACTCACTCATATCAATTTTAATGAGCGACTCATCGCTGCCAAAAACTTCTCGGGCAAGTACTTTTGCCAGCTCAGTCTTACCAACACCAGTAGGTCCCATGAAGACAAATGAGCCAATCGGCCGCTTGGTACTCGCGACGCCACTTCTGCTTCGGCGGATTGCACGAGAAACCTGTTGCACTGCCTGTTCCTGTCCGATAATAAACTTACCGAGGTGCTGCTCAAGATTTCTCAGGAGCTTTGCTTCAGATTTCTGAACACGTTTGGCCGGTATACCAGTCATGGTCGAGATAGCACTAGCAATGTCGTCAGCGGTTAACGTAATCGGCGTCGCTTTCTCGTATGCTTCTTTCAGCTCATCAAGCCGAACACTCAGTTGGCTGATGCGCGTCTTATAGAGAGCAGCCCGTTCATAGTCTTCGCCGACGACGGCTTCTTCCATTTTTTCGTTGAGGTTCTTCAGCTGGCGCATATAGTCACGATATTTACTTGGCTTGTGGCCTACCTTGACGCGTACTCGTGCCGATGCCTCATCAATAACGTCGATGGCTTTGTCGGGCATAAAACGTTCACTTATATAGCGATCAGCCATATAGACGGCATCTTCAATCACTTCATCATCTATCGAGACGCCGTGATGCTTTTCATAATACGGCTTCAGGCCCTTCAGAATAGCCACCGTATCTTTCAAGTGAGGCTCGGGAACAACAATCGTTTGCAGGCGGCGCTCAAGTGCCGTATCTTTCTCAATATGTTTACGGTACTCATCGAGTGTCGTTGCACCAATCAGCCGTATTTCACCGCGAGCCAGCGCTGGCTTGAGCATATTGGCTGCGTCAAGCGCACCCTCGGCCGCACCTGCTCCAACCAGCAAATGAAGCTCATCAATAAAGACAATGACATTCTTTTGTTCTTGCAGCTCGCTCACGACTTTCTTCAGCCGTTCCTCAAACTCTCCGCGATATTTAGTGCCGGCAATCATGCCAGCGAGATCAAGCTGGATAACGCGCCTATCAAGTAGGTGCTCGGGCACATCTTCGCTCACTATTCGCTGCGCGAGACCCTCAACAATAGCGGTCTTACCAACACCTGGCTCACCGATGAGAACTGGGTTGTTTTTGGTGCGCCGGCTGAGTATCGTGACAATTCGCTCTTCTTGTTCAGCGCGTCCGATCACTGGGTCAAGTGCGCCAGCCCGGGCTCGTGCCGTGAGGTCCGTCCCAAATGTTTCGAGCGCACCTTTACGGCGCGGCTGTTTCTTCGTGCCAATATCGGCGCCATCGTCCGCGTCAGCATCAGTATAGTTGTCATTTTGCCGATCGAAGTATTCTTCTAGTTCAGCCAGAAGTTCGGCAATGTTCACATTCATGTCACGGAGCAACACCGTGGCCCGAGCATTCTTTTGCGACAATATGCTGTAGATGATGTGCTCAGTACCGAGAAGATCCTGATGAAATTCCTGAGCAATGTCCCAGCTCATCTTTAGCGTTAGCTTGGCAGTTTCACTCAGACTCTTCGCCGTGACATTGCCAATCACCGCTGAAACCGGCACGGTGTTCAAGGCCATTTGGGCTTTTTCGAGTGTCACCCCGGCGTCTGCCAGGATTTTAGCCCCGACAGATGAGCCCTGAGCCATGACGCCCAATAGTAAATGCTCCGTACCGATGTACGGGCTGCCGTATCCCTGAGCTATGACAGTCGCATGGTGTAAGCTCGTCCGAGCATTATCGGTCAGATGGGATATAAATTCCGCAAATTCATCAGCCATAAATCTATTATCTATCCTCCTATATCGAAAGCGCAAGCATTTTGCTTTTCACTAACTCTCTACAGAAAAGTATAACAAAAATTAGCACTCCGGTCAATGGAGTGCTAATTTATAAATGTCGTGATTATTCGCTGTCGTTGTTCTCTAAAGCGTCAATCAGACTGTCTTCAATGTTTTTCCGTGGAGCAGCCGGTTTAGCGGTGGCAGTCACCTGTACAATATCGATTTCATAGCCCGTCAGACGACTAGCAAGCCGAACGTTTTGGCCACCACGTCCGATGGCTATCGATTGCTGGTCCTCGTTAACGTGAACGATAGCTCGCTTATCGTCTTCCTTGATCTCAACCTTACTCACTTCGGCAGGGCTCAGGGCATTTTTGATAAACTGGATGATATCTTTATCATAGGTTATGATGTCTATCTTTTCCTGATCACCAATTTCGTTCATGACCGCCTGGACACGAGTTCCATGACCGCCGACGAACGTACCGACAGGATCAACTCCCGGTACAGTACTGGCAACGGCAAGTTTTGTACGGCGACCTGCTTCACGAGCAATACCTTTAATCTCAACGGCGCCGCTTTCTAGTTCAGGCACCTCTTGGCGGAAGAGATATTCGACAAACGCTTCGTTGCCGCGGCTAAGAATCAGCTGAGGCCCGCGGTTATCGCGCTCAATGTCTTTGATGTAGACCTTGATACGACTACCAACGCTATAGTACTCGCCTTGGATCTGTTCACTTTGCGGAATAATACCACTGGCTTTGGCGATCTCAACGCGAACAACCCGAGGTTCGACACGTTGCACGGTGCCATTGACTACTGTGCCAATCTTATCAGCATATTCTTCGAGGATAATCTCGCGTTCAGCTTCACGCAGACGTTGGAGCACCACCTGCTTGGCTGTCTGAGCAGCCACACGTCCGAATGAGGTGACGGTAAATTTTTCTTCGATGATGTCACCAATCTCAGCATCCTTCTTTATCTTACGGGCTTCATCAAGACTAATTTCATGAGCCTCACTACCGACTTCATCGACTACTTCGCGGGCAACATAGACGATGGCTGAGCCATCATTAACATTTAGCTCACTGCGAACTTCTTGATCACGCTCGCCATTATCTCGGCGCCACGCAGCAGCAATAGCCTGCTCAATGATAGCCATGACTGTTTCTTCGGGTAGGTTCTTTTCTTCAGCAATAGTGCGCACCGCGAGCGTCAATTGCTTAATATTGATATCATCCATAGTGCACATTCCTTTCGATTAAAAAAGCCGACCTGCCGGCCGACGTGTATGCATCTTCAACTTTCATTATACAGCCCGTTTACTGACTTGGCAAGCGTTGGTCCGGACAGCTTGACAGCACACCTTTCATTGCATCACGTTCGGCCGCCGTTATCCAAAGCAAGTACTTCTGTTTGACAGCAATTTGCCGAGCAACGTACTCACAACGAAAAGCTTTGCTCGGCGGAAGCCACGTAGCAGCGTCGCCATCACCTTTTTGTTGATTGGTCTTTCCGTCAACTGCCAAGAGTTCAAGCGGGTCATTGGCCAGCTGGTGACGCTGGTCCGCTGAAAGGTCTTGTGCTCCTTTTTGCCAGGCATCGGACAAAGCTACCACGTGGTCGATCTGGACATCGTCACTGGTTGATTCTCCGCGCTCAAACGTAATCGTCGATCCGGTATATGGATCATGCAGGGTTCCGTGCGTTACCTGGCACTCGGCATTGACCGTCACCTCAGTAAGATCACGGTGTAAAATAACATTGCGCATATCGCAGCCATTAATCTTGCTCCAGTCATCATAAAAAAGCGCTCGGTCATAGCCAGTCTTTGGCGCCCGGCCTTTGACGACGAGCGTATCGAGTGCCGATAGAGCTGGTGAGGTCACGGATGGTTCAGATACAATCACCGACGGGGCCCGCGAATCATTCTCGGAATGACTGGTTGTTGTGACAACGGCCATAAGAACAGCAATAAGCAATACGAGAACCGCTCCAAAGCGACGACGCTTATACTTATTCATAATAGCTATTATGGCAGACTCGACCGATCCTTGCTTGCTATAATAGGAGAATGACTACAGTACCTCGACTTCTTGACTCATTCGTTCCCGAACATTATGACCTCTCACTCATGCTTGATCGCCAGCAGCGTGTGTTTAAGGGAACGGTCACCATTATCGGTACCGGCCAGGAAGACACGACAGCAATTACGCTGCATGCAAAGGACTTGCACATTATATCCGCCAGCCTCGACGGAAAAGCCGCCGAATGGGAAACAAATGACTATGATGCACTTTCAATTACTCATCCTGACTACCGACCCGGCAAGCACATCACGGTGATTACGTTCACCGGCGCAATAACCGACGGCATGCATGGACTATATCCGTGTTATTTTGACCATGACGGTACTCCGAAGGAACTGCTCGCAACGCAGTTTGAGAGTCACCACGCGCGGGAAGTATTCCCCTGTGTCGACGAGCCTTCGGCTAAGGCGACATTTGACGTCACTCTGACAACTGAAACAGCCGTAGCTGTTCTTGGTAATATGCCCATCAAGCAGCAAGACGACGAAAATGGTCTGTTAGTGACACGCTTCGAGACCACTCCCCGAATGAGCACCTATCTGCTTGCCTGGGTCGTAGGTGATATGCAGAGAAAGTCAGCCCATACGAAAGATGGCGTCGAAGTGTCAGTATGGGCTACTCCCGTACAAAGTACCGCCAGCCTCGAGTTTGCGCTCGAGTTTGCCGTCAAAACAATCGAATTTTATAATGATTTCTTTGGCATACCATATCCACTGCCGAAATCTGACCATGTTGCCCTCCCTGACTTTTCGTCAGGAGCCATGGAAAACTGGGGATTAATTACCTACCGTGAGATTGCCCTGCTTGCCGATCCGGCGACCACCAGTATCGAACAGCGCCAGTATGTCGCGACCGTTATTGCTCATGAACTCGCCCATCAGTGGTTTGGAAACCTTGTCACCATGGCCTGGTGGAATGATCTCTGGCTCAATGAGAGCTTTGCGACGCTAATGGAATATATCGCTGTCGATGCTATTAAACCAGACTGGGACATATGGTTCGACTTTTCTCAGCAAGAAACCGTCTCCGCGCTCCGCCGTGACGCGCTTGAGGGCGTACAGCCTGTCCAGATTGATGTGAACCATCCAGATGAAATTTCGACGCTGTTTGATGGGTCAATTGTCTATGCCAAAGGAGCCCGGCTCCTTAAGATGCTCCGCGAATATATTGGAGAGCAAAACTTTACGGAAGGGCTCAGAAGATACTTTACGACTCATGCCTACGGTAATACGGTCGCGAATGACTTATGGGAATCGCTCCATGCCGCCAGTCATATTGACGTGAGTACATTCATGAATACCTGGCTCGGTCAGTCAGGCTACCCCGTTATTCATGTCAACAAAACACCAGCCGGTCTTGAGCTTGCCCAGGAGCAGTTCTTTATCGGGCCGCATGAGCCCTCAAAAAAACAATGGCCCATTCCTCTGGGCTCACCGTTACAGGGCGTACCACCACTCATGACAGAACAAATCCTGACGATCCCCACCGACTCCGATAATGTGACGAGCTACATGTTCAACCAACACGATAGTGCTCACTTCATCACCCATCTATCCGTACCTTTACTGGAGAAGAAGCTTGCTGCGCTTGATACCCTGCCGCCGCTGACCCGTCTTCAGCTCGTTCACGAACAAACGCTCTTAGCCCAAGGCAATATCATTCCAAGCGCCACGTTGATTCCCGTTCTGCAAGCATACTCGTCCGAAACAAAAGAACCGGTTTGGAATATGCTCAGTCTGGCCCTGGGAGAATTAAAAAAATTTGTTGAAGATGATCCAGACGCCGAGGCGAAACTCAGAAGTTTGAGCGGACGGCTCGCAAAGCTTCTCTACGACCACCTCGGCTGGGAGCCGATTAAAGATGAGCCCGACCATGATATTCGTCTCCGCTCAATTATTCTCGGCATGATGCTCTATAGCGAGGACGCTGACGTACTGACAAAGGCACAAGCGATATACGCAGAGACAGCGTTTGATAAGCTCGTGCCCGAACTCCGTGGTCTCGTACTTGGAGCCGTCGTACGGCATGCAGAGACGCCAGAACTGATTGATGCGTTGCTCGAACGCTATCGAAAAGAGTCTTCCAGTGAGGTACGCAATGACATTGCCGCCGGCATAACATCGACACGGCAAGAATCGACTGCCGCCAGGATCCTCGATATAGTCAAAGAGGGTAAGCTTATTCGACCCCAAGACGCGACACACTGGATCATATGGCTGCTACGCAACCGCTATAGTCGTCACTTGGTCTGGAGCTGGATAAGACAAAATTGGGACTGGATCAAGAAAACTTTTGCTGGTGACATGAGCTATGATTTATTTCCTCGTTACATCGCCGGGTCGCTTCGCACAGACCGGCAATATAAAGAATATAAGTCATTCTTTTCGCCGATGAAGGACGACACGGTGCTGAAGAGGAACATTGAAATTGGCCTCACTGATATTCAGGGACGAATCGCGCTGCTCGAGAGAGATACGCCCGGCGTAACCGGCGCATTACTAAACCTCGACGACTAGATCAACGACCGGGATTTCTCCACTCATAGCAATCGCCATAAGGCGCCTGTCGTGTGAATCATCTTTACGGTAGTGACAGAAAACATCGGCGGCAAACCGCATTTGCTGCTGTTTCTTCGAAGTAATCGCCGCCAGGCCACCGCCTTGTCTCGGCTGACGACGATATTTCACTTCCGTAAAATACCAGATATTATTTTTTTCAGATACGATGTCTACCTCGCACACCTTAGTTTTCCAATTACGCTCAATGATGGTGTGGCCCTGTGCATGGAGATATAACGCCGCCTCCCTTTCGGCTAGCATACCGATACCGGCCGCTTTTTTCGTCACGTCGACGGATTGGTTATGCGCCTTCAGTGGTGCAAATGACATACGATGAAGCGGCGTGGCTCCATAGAGTGCCAGCGCATCTTGGTGCATTTTTGTACCATACCCCACGTGCTGGTCAAAACCGTACTGTGGATACAGCGATGATTGACTAACCATATAGCGATCTCTCGCCACTTTCGCCGTTATGGCGGCTGCCGAAACCGTAGGAATAAGCAGATCGGCTTTTTTCAGGGTTGTCACGTACTGACCTTTCGTCGTATGCATAAGAAAGTTTTGTGTCCCATCAATAATAATGTCATGGTACGGTACGTCGATTTGTTCAACGGCGCGCACAGTTGCTAGGCGGAGCGCTTCACTTAAGCCAATGGCATCTATTTCCTCTGAGGTGACCCAGCCCAACTTGACGGTTGCAGCAGTATCGATAACGTCATAGAGCGCTTCACGTTTTGACTTTGTCAGCAGTTTGCTGTCAGTCAGTCCATCGATGTGTTCATGAAGCACAGCAGCACCAACCACCAGTGGGCCAGCCCATGCACCCCGTCCGACTTCGTCAATCCCAAGTATCATAGGATTATAGTAATGACATTTTCCTCTAGCGTAAATGATTTCAGGGCATTGCGCTCTATCATTAAAGTAGTATACTATGCTTAACTATCGCAAACCTGCGGCAGTTACCTTGGTGAGGAATAGGAAGGAACTGTACCATGGATCTGGCATATTATACCGTCATGGTCATGCTCGCCTACAGCGCGCCCGGTGCCGTTCTCGGTACCATCTGGATCTGGCGAGATCGCAAATCGGAAGAGCGCTACGCGCTCGAAGTGATGCTGGTCTCGCTGATCGCCTGGTGGATGATGCTGCGGTGGCAAGCGAAGGCGCGTCGTGGATGACCGGCGCAGGAGGCAGGGAGGAACAAGCTTCGTCCTTCCTGCCCCTCCGCCGTCAGCCTCCTATCCTCACCTTCATTCCATAAAAAAAGCGCCTCCTGATTGGAAGCGCATTCTTTATAGGTAAACTATTCTTTGTCAGCCGCAGCCGGTTCTTCAACGACAACAGGTTCATCAGCGGCAACCGTATTGACGTCTTCGCGGTCGAAGTCGACACCCTTAAGGCGGGCGCTTTTACCACTTCGTTCGCGGAGGAAGCTGAGGTAGTTGCGGCGCACTTTCGCACGTCGTACAATTTCAATTTTTTCAACCAGAGGGCTATGGATCAAGAAGCTTTTTTCTACACCAACACCACTCGTTACTTTCCGCACTGTGATACGCGAAGTATGCGATTCAGTACGATCGGTCCGAATGACCACGCCTTCAAAAATCTGAATACGCTCTTTGTTGCCTTCACGAATTTTTTGGTGCACACGAACGGTATCACCGCTCTTTGCGCTGACGACAGCTTTCTTAAGCTGTGCATCGTTCACCTTCTTAATCAGTTCAAAACTCATATTATTCCACTTCTTTTCGTTAACAGTACAATCGATTATTTAATATAACACAGAAAAGGTTTTTTTTAAAGGGGTTCAGTGCTAAATAACGCGGTTAATTTCTTCCAGCGTCGTTTCACCGCGCAGTACTGCCAGCATACCGTTCTGAAGCAATGTCACCATACCATCTTTTCGCGCGGCTGCTTCAATAGCTTCCTGGTGGACATCGGCTTCATCACCACGCAGGAACTTCTGTATCGTCTCGCTGACTACCATCTGCTCCATGATGACTATACGGCCCTTATAGCCGAAGGGAGAGGACGGTGTCTCGACTGGTCGGTAAAGCGTGAGGCCGTCAAGATCAGGGACGGCTACGTGACTAGGGATATCATGTAAGACTTCTTTAATGTAATTAATTGTCGCCTCGTCAGGCGTATATGTTTCCTTCGTCGTATCATCGAGCCGCCGAACAAGTCGCTGACCGATGACAAGGCGAATAGCCGAGCTGAAGATTGGATTGATACCGATAAGATCAATCATACGACTAAATGCAGCGGCCGTTGAGTTCGCATGGAATGTCGATAGGACCAGATGTCCCGTAATCGATGCCTGAATCGCTGTGCGGGCCGTATCGGCATCACGGATCTCGCCCACCATAACAACGTCAGGGTCAAGCCTGAGGATTGAACGTAGTCCATCAGCAAAATTTCGGCCATGAGTCGTATCGACTGGTATTTGCGAGACGCCGGCAATACTATACTCAATCGGATCTTCAAGGGTCAAAATCTTACGGTCGGTGGTGTTTAAGGCGTTGATCATACTATAGAGCGTCGTTGATTTACCACTACCCGTCGGGCCGACCATGAGGACCATGCCCCGAGGGTGGCTGACAACCGCATCAATTTGCTCGCGCTCACGCGGCGGAATGCCAAGTTGATCGAGATTCAGCATAGACTGGTCGAAGTTGAAAAGACGCAGCACGGCATCCTGCCCATACAGAGTCGGGATCGTTTCAACCCGAAGATTCAATAAATGGGTCTCATCGCCATGGGTGACTTCTTTCTGCATATGGCCAGATTGCGGCTCCGATGCTGCGGTCGAAATATTCGCTCTTGAAGCAAGCGCCCCGAGAATAACACGGTACCGATCGCTGTCTAGTGAAGCAACCGGGTGCAACGCGCCATCGATTCTCATCCGGACCCGTATATCTTCCCGCTGGTTTTCAATGTGAATATCACTCGCACCGAGTTTATCTGCCTGGTCAATCAAAAAGTCAAAAACATCATCACTCGCTACCGCATTCAGAGTTTTACTGACTTCGCTGATTGTCGTACTGTCACCATCATTCGCAATCTTAATATCATTATAGACAGCCTGGACCGGTGGATCATAGCGGCGCATCAATGCTTGATAGGCACTCTGGCTAATCAAAAAGAATTGCGCTGTCTTCCCGTGGTTATTATATTCTTGCTGCAGACTGCGAATAACTGACTGAGGGGTTTGGGTTGTGACGCCAAATTGCCACGGTGTCTCGTCGCTACCATCTGATAATGGCACCATCCGGGTCTTGTGCATGACATCGACATCGAGAATGCCGACGAGAAGCGGTAAGGTAGCTTCGACATTCCGGGCATCAAAATATGACAAGCCTACAATAGCAGCTCTTTCCCTCGTCGAGTGCTCCTCTTGCTCGCGGTGCTGTGACTGCACTTTGTCTTCGTTCATCTACCACCAATCCTAGCAGAAAACATAAGCATTTTATAGTGGTATAATGCCACGAGGATGCCAGATATTATACTAATTGCTCACAACATCCGTTCAACCCACAACGTCGGGTCATTATTCCGGACAGCTGACGGCCTCGGGATTACTCGTATTATCCTCAGCGGCTACACCCCTTACCCGGCGCTCGAGAACGACGCTCGCCTGCCGCACATTTCGCGTAAACTCACCGATCAGATACATAAAACAGCACTCGGGGCCGAGCTAACGGTCCCTTACGAGCACTACGAGGTGCCTCCCCTAGAGGCGTTGAAGAATGAGGGTTATCGGATTGTCGGACTTGAGCAGGACGAGCGAAGCATTATTCTTCCCCGCTATACTGTTCCAGATAAAATAGCTCTACTGATCGGTGAAGAAGTTGAAGGCATCGCTCGTGACATGCGCGAGTTATGCGACGATATTATAGAAATACCAATGAGGGGACAAAAAGAGTCGTTCAATGTCAGTGTGGCTACCGGCATTGCCCTCTATGAATTAACGCGTCGCTACTGGCTGTAACAGTGAACCAGCCTTATTTCAACACAACCGAGTCTTCGCCCAGTATCTTGACCAGTGCGCCGACTAACTGATCGCTCCCATCAACTTTGAATGGCAATTTGATCGCCGACTTCTTGTCTTTGCCGAGCACTAAGACTATATCATTCACGCCTGGAAAGCTATTGCACGTCTGCTTTAAGAGCATCAGCGATGACTGATCGTCTGGGTCCTTAATATGAACATACAATTTCTTCAATGGAGGTGTCTCTATGGGTATAATGTCAGTAATCACCGGACGCTCCGTCTTGACGGCTTCAGCTTTTACTTCGCCTCTTTGCCCACCCGCTTCAGCTTTTACCCGGCGTGGCCGTTTCGGTTTGGGCTTATCCATCTCTCGACCCGTCGATTCATACTCATCCAGCTCACGGTCATCAATTGCCTGTACTTCATCGGCAATAATTTTGGTGTCACTGGTCAGATTACCATCGCGGTCTTTCGCCGTTACTTTACCGGTAATGCGGACGACATTATCCTGGATCAATTTCCCGCCTGTCTGTTCGTAGAGATTTGGAAAGACGATGACTTCACATTCATTCGTCTTATCTTCAATTTTGACAAACGCCATCTTGCTCCCACTTTTTGTAATAATTGTACGGACACTGGCAACCACGCCGCCAATCGTGACGGTACGCCCATCAACTTCCGAACGCACTTCACTGAGTGGTAAGGTTTGTTCACGAAAATACATATCGTAGTTATCGAGCGGGTGTGCACTGATATAAAGCCCGAGTAGTTCTCGTTCCCACATCAGACGCTCTTTCTCCGTATGCTTGACTGGAGCTGCCTGCAAGGCCATCAGTGGCTGTACATATCCGGCATCTGCCAAGGCACCAAAGAGATCGGTCTGCCCGCTCGAGGCTTCTTTCTGCACCTTGCTCGCAAAGCCCTGAATCGTCTCCAGATTGAAGAGTAAGTCAGATCTGTCACCAAGCGCGTCAAATGCACCGGTTCGTATCAGCGACTCCCAGGCTTTTTTATTGACCCGGCTGGTTGAGACTCGCTTCGCAAAGTCCTCGATCGACATAAACCTGCCATCGCCGCGGGCCCGCAGAATCTCTTCAACGGCTGCCACTCCAACGCCTTTGACTGCTGCCATACCGAACCGAATCTGCTGTTTATCAGGCACGACGGCGAACTCGACATAACTTTCATTAATATCCGGTGATAACACTTTAATTCCCATGTGTTTACATTCATTTATCTCAATAGCCAGGCGCTCAATATCATCCTGGTCGCTTGTCATGAGTGCAGCCATAAAAGCATCGGGGAAATGCGCTTTCAAGTACGCTGTCCAATAGGCAATCATTCCATAGCAAGCGGCGTGCGACTTATTGAAACAGTAGGCGGCAAAGTCTTCGAGCTGCTTCCAGAATACTTCCATGTCGGTCTTTTTAGCACCTGACTGCTCGATAGCGCCTTCCACAAACCGCGCCTTCATTTTCGCCATCATTTCCAAGTTCTTTTTACCGATAGCCTTACGCAACGTGTCAGCTTCACCCCCCGTAAAGCCGGAAAGGTCTTTTGAAATCTGCATGACTTGCTCTTGGTATACTAACACCCCGTAGGTTGTCGAAAGCGCGTTCTCCATCTTAGGGTGCATATAGGTAATATCGCGCTCACCGTGTTTGCGTTTGATGAAGTCATCGATAAACTGCATCGGACCCGGACGATATAGCGCCACCATTGCAATAATGTCGTCGAAGACGGTCGGCTTGAGTTCACGTAAGTAGCGTTTCATTCCGGCTGATTCAAGTTGGAAGACACCAGTCGTATCACCCCGCTGAAAAAGCTCATAGGTTTTTTCGTCATCCAGCGGTATCAAAGACAAATCAATATCTTGCTTGTAAACCTTCTTAACAATACGGAGTGCATTATTAATGATGCTTAAATTTGAGAGACCCAAAAAGTCCATCTTCAGCAAGCCGATTTCTTCAATCGGGCCCATCGGGTACTGTGTCGCCACGACGCCTTTTTGGGACATTTCGACAGGAGCAAACTTAACAATATCGTCCGGTGCGATGACCACCCCAGCGGCATGGACACCGTGGCTCCGGATTGTCCCTTCCAGGCGGATCGCATAATCAAATACACGTTTCACCACCGGGTTAGACTCGTATTCTTTTCTTAAATCAGCATCTTCTACCACGCTTACTTTGAGTGGAATGTGTCGCCCTTGAATTGGCGGCGGAATCAACTTTGCCAAGCGGTCGCTTTCGGCGTACGGAACCTGCAGGACTCGAGCAACGTCTCTTACCGCTGCCCGAGCTGCCATTTTGCCGAACGTTACGATGTTTGCAACGCGCTCAGTACCATACTTTTCAGTACAGTAAGCGATTACCTCATCACGCCGGGTATCCTGAATATCAATATCGACATCAGGCATACTAATTCGATCAGGGTTAAGAAAACGCTCAAAGAGCAGATCATAATGCAGCGGATCAAGCTCGGTAATCCTGAGGGCATACGCGACGATGGAGCCGGCCGCACTGCCTCGTCCGGGGCCAAAGATGATGCCGCGGTTTTTCCCCCAGTTAATGAAATCTTGAACAATTAAGAAATAGCCATTGAAACCCATACGGTCAATGACACCGAGCTCATACTCGGTTCTTTCGAGTACTTTTGAAGGCAAAGATTGCCGAGCCGCTTCGACGCTCAAGGCCTGCGATGACTTAAGGTCGTGGTTCCCGTACCGCCAGGCCAGGCCGCGGTACACTAACTCATCCAGAAATGTCTTCTCATTGTGACCCGCTGGCGTTGGAAATGTTGGAATAAGAATCTTGCCGAGCATTAATTCTATTTCGCAGCGATCGGCAATCACTCTGGTATTTGCGACGGCCTCCGGACAGTCGTCTTTCCAGCGGGTAATTACCTCTGCAGGGTTGGTGACATGCAGTTCAAAATCACGCAGGCTCATACGTTTTTCATCTGCCAGAAATGATCCCGTACCGACGCAGAGGAGTATTTCATGCGCTTCTTGATCATCATGGGTCGGATAGTGCCCATCACTCGTCACGACTAAGGGTATCTCAAGTTCCTGTGCCAGGCGGCGCAGGTGACCATTGATCTTGACCTGAACGTCCCACGCACCGGGATACTCTGGATGCCCATGATCTTGGAGTTCGAGGTAGTATCGATCGCCAAATACACCCTTATACCATAGAGCAATTTTCTTGGCCTCTTCATAATTATCTATTCGCAGGCTCTCACCGAGTTCACCGCTGGCACATCCTGAGAGTATGATCAGTCCCTCGTTGTACTCTTCCAATAAATCGTGGTCGATACGCGGCTTATAATACATACCTTCAAGGTTAGCTTTGGAACTCAGACGCATGAGATTTTCATAGCCTTTTTGGTTCATGCTCAAAATAGTCAAGTGATAGCGGCCTTTATCCTTCGACGGATCACGATCAAAGCGTGTACGAGCAGCGACGTATGCCTCCATACCAAGGAGGGGCTTTACGCCGGCATCTTTAGCGGCTTTGTAGAACTCAATCGTCCCAGACATGGTGCCATGATCAGTTATAGCGACTGCTTCCATACCAAGTTCTTTAACGATAGATATGAGATCGGGAATTTTCGTCAGTCCATCAAGTAAACTGTGGTGCGTGTGATTGTGGAGGTGAACATAATCAGACACTTGCAAAGATGTCTGGCTTGTCCCTTCCTCTATTTTCGTCGCCCCCATTACTATCTAGTATAACGGACAAGACGTCAGATAAGAGAATTTAGGCCTTTGATTGCATGGCGTCAATAACGTTTTGGATAAAGCCGCCAATGAAGGGGAACCAGTCGACAAACAAACCGAGCAGCCAAATCAAAATGGCAATCAGTACAGTACCGCCCAGCACCGTGCCAAAACCGAGGAAAATACCCCTGATAAAATTCATCTTATAGACTTGGCGCCGACTTGAATGAAAGTCGTAAAAGAGATCTTCTAAAATAGCCCGGCGGGCGCCTTGTTCATTGCTGTCTTGCAGCTTTTCTTTCAGTGTCTTCTTCGGCATACTGGTCTCCTCAAATAATAACAATACACCGGCTCTTCTCTATAGAGATAAGCCGGTGTCATTCAATGTACCATACTACTTCTTGTTCAAATCACGCTTTGCATTTTCAACTGCACTATTGGCAGCATTATTTGCTCGGCCCTTGACTTCATTTGCGCGACCTTTAACATCATTTGCAACCTCATTGGCATGCCCTTTGACATCACCGAGCACATCCTGCGCACGATTCTTAACATCTGACACGACGTCACTCGCGCGGTCTCGAGCTTGTCCAACTTTTTGTGAAGCTTGATCCTTCAGTTCGTTGGCTCGTGATTTTAAATCTTCCCGTGTTTCCTTGCCGCTCTTTGGGGCGGTAAGTAAGCCAGCTACGAATCCTGCAGCAGCTCCGACGATTGCACCAAGTGCGATTTTACTTTTAGTCATAGCGTTGCCTCCTTATTTATCCTTGAATTTTTTAATAGTACTGCCAATTATTTTGGCCACATACATTGGTGACGCAAACTTACTCGCATTGGTGACAGCGTCTTCGAAACTGTCGACCGTGCGCTTGGCAGACTGAGTGATTTTCTTTATCTCGCCCGTTAAACGGATGAGATAGACGGTGAGGATGATTCCGAGCAATAAGAACAGTGCAAGGAATATCGACAATATGATAACGAGAATTTCAGCGGCTGGGTCCATTAATATCTCCTCTCTGCCTCCTGCGAGGCTTACCCTACTATTATATCATGCATGAATTTTTACTGCAGGTTAGCTGAGAGTCGACTTATAGATCCTTGATTTTTTCACGAATCAATTGGCTGGCGAGGCCTGGATTTGCCGTGCCCGCTGATCGTTTCATAACTTGGCCAACAAGAAAACCAATGGCCTTGTCCTTACCCTCTTTGATATCGGCGACGGACTGAGCGCTTGCGGGATCCGATAATACTTCATCGACAATAGCGGCGATAGCACCGGTATCACTGACTTGCAGTATGTTCTTTCGCTCGGCGATGATTCGTGGACTATCGTGGCCAAGCAATAGTTCATTGAAAATGTCTTTGGCTGCCGTACTAGATAGCTCATTCGCCGTTACCATGTTAGAGAGCTCGATAAAACGCGGAGCGTCATCCTGCCCGACAGTTATCTCGCTTGTTTCGTCGCTCAATGAACTGGCAAACCAGTGAGCAACGTGCTTGGTCGCCGCGCTACCTGCTTGGACACGTACCGCCTCGATGAGTTCAGCAATAGCTCTCCGCGCCAGCAAAGAATCCGCAACCGACCGGTCGAGCTGTAAATCACGCCATGCATCACGGTAGTACTGCGGTAAGCGGGGAACAACCGACTGATACAGCGCTATCTCATCTTCAGTCAATCGTAGCGGTGGAATATCAGGGTCAGGCATATAGCGATAATCCTGCGCATCTTCTTTGGAACGTTGTGATACGGTTTTCTGAGCAGCATCGTCCCAACCACGAGTCTCCTGTATGACACGCTCCCCTTTTTCAAGAAGGTCTGCCTGTCGACGATACTCGTATTCGGCCGCACGTTCGACGCTACGGAAAGAATTCAAGTTTTTTATTTCCGCTCTGGTGCCCAGTTCCATTGCATCAAGCGGTGCAATTGATATATTGACGTCAAAGCGCATATTGCCTTGGTACAAGTCACCATTTGTAACGCCGGCATACGTCATAAGCCGATAGAGCTCCGTCGCATAGGCCTTGGCTTCCACTGCTGAATGCATGTCGGGTTCCGATACAATTTCAATCAGTGGTGTTCCGGCACGGTTTAGGTCGACAAGACTATAATCCGAATAATGCGTTAACTTTCCAGCGTCCTCCTCCATATGAGCATGGTGGATGCGAACATCAAGTACGCTACCGTCTTCCTGTGGTACACGGACCACACCGCCGATAATAATAGGCTCGTAGAGCTGACTTATCTGATAGCCTTTGGGAAGATCTGGGTAAAAATAGTGCTTGCGGTCAAATCGGCTGACAGAGGCAATGTCAGATTCAAGTGCCTTTCCGGCACGAACCGCCAGAATAACAGCTTCCTTATTAAGTACCGGCAGCATACCTGGCAACCCGAAATCAATCGGACTAATGACGGCATTAGGCTCCTTATTTCGCGCGTCATTATCAGCACCGCTAAACAGTTTCGTTTTCGTATTGAGCTGGACATGGCACTCGATACCAATCGTGACTTTATACTTGGCGAGAATCTCTGGTGTAATCATTATATGGCTCCTACGTCCATCAGCGCCCGCTTATATGCCGAAAGGTGCCGGCGAACATCATCATATTTAACAACCACATCAGTCTCATGAGCAATGCGATTACGCAGTTTATGTGCATTCCAAACTTGGTTGGCGTTCGTCCATATATTCTTAGCCGCCTTCATCCGCTCACCCATTGTATCGCCTTTGAAACCTCGCTCTCTCAGCGCTTGATCAAGCAGCTTGTCCGCACTCAGGACACAGACATGGAGTGAGGCAACGTCATCTTTCTTGAGCTGACGTTCAATGGTCATCCATGAAGAACGATATTTCTCGACGGCCAGCGGCTTCACCCCGCGGTGAGTAAAGGTGATGAGTGCCAAAAGCAGTGCACCGATAATCACAATGGCAGCAAAAACAAAAATCATTGAGGCATCCATTACCGCTGCTCCACTTCACGCGCCATAGCTAATAATTGAGCATCCGATCGGCGAGGACCAATCAGCTGTACACCGACCGGCAAACCGTCGGGATTTGTTCCACCTGGCACGTTGATAGCCGGTAAGCCCGCGAGACTGGCTGGCACTGTCATGACATCGGCAAGATACATCTTAACTGGATCTTCACTGTTTTCACCTAATTTAAAGGCTGGAGTCGGCGCAGTTGGACCGATGAGCACGTCATAGTTTTTAAACAATTCATCAAACGCCTGGATAAGGAGGGTCCGGGCTTTTTGAGCTTGTAAATAATAAGCATCAAAATAGCCACTCGAGAGGACAAAGCTTCCAATCATAATACGACGCTTATTTTCGGGCTCAAAGCCCTCATCCCGCGACTTGCCGTACACATCGTTTAACGACTGCGCTCCCTCAGCGCGCTTGCCGTATCGGATGCCATCATAACGCCCCAGGTTACTGCTAATCTCTGCCGGTACGATGATATAGTACATAGCCAAGGCGTAACGTAAGATAGGCATGTCGACTTCATCGACGATATAACCTTTGGCCTTCAGGCGCTGCACATAGTCTTGAACAACTGCGCGCACGCCAGCGTCGACATCGTCAGTCATAAATTGCTTGATGATGCCAACTCGTTTCTTATCACCAGCACTTACAGGCACAAAAAAATCAGGCAACGTCGTCATATCTTTATTGTCTTGTCCGGCCATGATAGACATGACAAGCTCGGCATCTGATGCATTGGTCGTGAAGACGCCAATGGTGTCAGTGCTGCTCGCCATTGCAACGACGCCAAATCGGCTCACCGTCCCGTATGTGGGCTTGACGCCGACAAGGCCATTAAAACTGGCCGGTTGACGGATGGAACCGCCCGTATCGGTACCGATGGCAAATGGTACGATGCCGAGAGCGGTAGCAACGGCCGATCCACCGCTACTTCCACCCGCGACTCTCGTCTGATCAAACGCGTTCAGTGTCGGTCCAAAAGTAGAGTTTTCAGTACTACCACCATGTGCGAAAGCGTCAAGATTAGCCTTGCCAATGCAGATGGCGCCTTCCGCTTCAAGTTTTTCAATCGCCGTTGCTTGAATAGGCGCTTCAAACTTT
Source organism: Candidatus Saccharimonadota bacterium (assembly GCA_030445265.1). Taxonomy (GTDB): domain Bacteria; phylum Patescibacteriota; class Saccharimonadia; order Saccharimonadales; family Saccharimonadaceae; genus Microsaccharimonas. The sequence continues at coordinate 334,081 of JAUCSC010000001.1, read as the reverse complement.
TCAAGGATACGACTGGCGGCTGTCGTCGGTGCGCCGTACGCGAGGAAATTATCTTTTGCAATGAAAGGTACACCGGCAAGCTTTCCAGTGATCTCACCCCTGTCGACTGCCTCGGCACGCTCCCGTGCTCGAGCTTCCGTCGTCGAAATAAGAGCGTGGAATGATTCATTTTCATGCACTTTTTGGAGCGCTGCTTCGACGTTCTCGCGTGCGGAATGTGCTTGGTATTCGGCAATCGTCGTCATATTTATAGCACTTTCGGCACTTTAACTTGATTGTCCTGCGCCAATGGAGCCAGCGCGAGCAGCGCTTCTGGCGCTAACCCATATGTATCGATGAGGTCATCCCTGGATACGTTCTCCAAGCCCGATACCTGATAGGTTGGCTCTACGCCTGAAGTATCAAGCTCATCAAGCTGATGAATATATTCGATAATGTGTTCGAGGTCTTGCTGCAAGTCAGCCGCTTCTTGTTCACCTAACTGGAGATTACTGAGCGTCGCCAAATAAGCAACATCGTCGCGCGAGATCATAGTCATTAACTTAGTATAGCGCAGTTATAAAGAGCACGAAATACGACAGGCTACAGTTTTTTTCTTATTTCGCCGATCATATCACGCAGTTCGGCTGCCTTTTCAAATTCGAGATTAGCGCTGGCCAGTTCCATCTGTGCCGAAAGGTCTTTAATGAGCGATTTATACTCACCTTTCGGAACCCGCTTCAGATCGATTTTTGGCGCTTCCTCTTCTTTCTTTGGAATAATTGCCCGAAGCCCTTCATCAATTGCCTTCGCGATACTGGTCGGTGTAATGCCGTGTTCTTCATTATAGGCTTGTTGAATAACCCGGCGTCGCTCCGTCTCGTCAATTGCCCGTGTCATCGAAGCCGTCATATTATCGGCATACATGATAACGGTACCTTCTAAATGTCGGGCTGCTCGACCAATGATTTGGATCAAGGCACTCGTACTACGCAGGAAACCTTCTTTGTCGGCATCAATGATAGCCACCAGGCTTACTTCCGGTAAGTCTAAGCCTTCACGCAGTAAGTTAATACCTACCAGCACATCATATACACCCGTACGGAGGTCCCGCAGAATATCCCCGCGCTCCAATGTATCAACTTCACTATGTATATACGCCGTTTTAATATCAAGTTCAATCAGATACGACGACAAGTCTTCAGCCATGCGCTTGGTGAGTGTCGTTACCAATACGCGCTGATGCTTGGCAACACGGTCACGAATCTCCGCAATCAGGTCATCGATCTGCCCGTTTGTCGGTCGCACTGAGATAAGAGGATCTATCAGCCCCGTCGGACGAATAACCTGCTGTACCGGCTCTGGACTATGCGTCAGTTCATACTCAGCTGGCGTCGCTGAAACATAAATTGCTTGATTAAAATGGCGGTCAAATTCCTGAAATGTGAGCGGCCTGTTGTCGAGCGCGCTCGGTAAACGGAAGCCATGCTCTACCAGAATCTCTTTGCGCGCCCTGTCGCCGTTATACATACCCCGGACTTGGGGCAAGGTCATGTGGCTCTCGTCGACGAATAATAAAAAATCATCTGGGAAATAATCAAGCAGAGTCGCTGGCTGTTCGCCCGGTTCTCGGTTTGTCAGGTAGCGACTATAGTTTTCAATACCTTTGACAAATCCTGTCTCCTCTAACATCTCAATATCGTACTTGGTTCGTTGGCCCAGGCGCTGAGCCTCCAGGAACCGATCATGCTTTTCAAAGAACTCTAACCGCTCCTCGAATTCTTTTTTTATTCCTTCTATGGCATGCTCCAGTTTTTGCCGCGGTGTGACGTAGTGACTGCTCGGGAAGACAGTAAATGATTTCGGTTCACCAAGTATTTCACCAGTCAGTGGGTCAATCCTCGTCAAGCGATCAACATCATCGCCAAAGAACTCAACCCGATATGCCACATCACTTCCGGCTGGAAAAACATCAACAATATCGCCCCGTACCCGAAATGTGCCGCGGTGAAAATCTATATCGTTTCGTTGATATTGGATGTCGGTTAGTAAGCGAATGAACTTATCCTGCTGTCGGCGCTCACCGACCGATACCGTAATGGACATAGCCGAATAGTCGTCCGGCGAGCCGATGCCATAGATACAGCTGACACTCGCAACAATGATCGTATCGCGCCGTGTCAGGAGCGCCATCGTGGCTGCATGCCGCAGGCGATCAATCTCATCATTGATCTGGCTATCTTTTTCAATGTAGGTATCACTGCTCGCGATATATGCTTCCGGTTGATAATAATCAAAGTAGCTCACAAAGTAATGAACTTCATTGTCAGGGAAAAAAGATTTAAACTCGCTGTAAAGCTGCGCAGCCAATGTCTTGTTATGCGCGAGAACCAGCGTTGGTTTTTGCTGATTAACAATGACATTCGCCATAGTAAATGTTTTACCACTTCCAGTAACACCCATGAGCGTCTGTTCGCGTACACCGTTCTCCAGACCTTGAGTCAACGCAGCAATAGCCGACGGCTGGTCACCTGTCGGTTTATACTTTGTCTCAAGGCGAAAACGCTGCTCCATCCTAACTATTATACTCTTTTTCAGAGAGGCACAGGAACGTTGTGTCGTCAGCCTCGACCGGCACGGTGGGCAGAAATATGTTCATCGCCAGTCGGTGGAATGAAATCTTCATATTTTTCGTCAAGCCGCTCGATTACCTTCTTCAGCAATCGTTCTGGATCAGTATCATAAATAATATCTTTTGCACCCGGTGCGTCGACATGCTCAAGAAGGGTTGGTATATAATCGGCCAGTCCGCCGCTTCCCAGCAAGACGCCACAGACTTTCCGACTTTCAAGTGCCGTTGAAAGTTCATGCAAACTTCCCATCCGACCGCCAACCGTTATAATCGCATCACTACTACGGACCAGGTGGACATCTCGGCCTACATACGCCATGCCCGTATAGTTTATGTAGTCAAACTCCCGAGTCGGCAGTTTATAGACAGCGACATGCTCACGCATTGAACTAGCCGGTGAAAAACCAATCGAGACACCCCGTTTGCCTTTGACACTAAACGCTCCTTGCGCCGCATACCATGGCAGACCTACCGTCGCACCGGTGACAAGCGTCAGACCTTCCTCGGCAATCGCCCGGCCCAGATCATAGGCAAGCTGATGCGCCGCCTGAACCGTTGCGCCCGCGGCGGCACCTGAGACACAAATTTGATATTTCATTCAGTCAGTTCCTTTGGATGATAATCATCTGGCGCACTTGCCAGGTATTCTCTAATTTTTTCGGCACTCAATAATCCTGCCTGAGCCCCCAGTTTTTGCACAACGCTCATCGAATTAATCGGTGACCATGTCAAGGCATTTTCAACCGTTTCGCCGAGAGCAACTGCAGCGACGAATGTCGAGGCAAACGCATCACCGGCACCCGTCCGGTCATAGGGCGGTGCAGGATCGGGATAATTCGGAACGGTCACAAAAGTATCTTCATAATGTGCATACGAACCATTTGGTCCATCGGTCATCACGACGATTTTTGGACCAAGCGCTCGCAGTGCCCCGAGTAGCTCTTTTACCGAATCGTACGAGACTCCCGTCACGTCGACTGCCTCTTCACGGTTCATGACAACAACTTCGCTCCGGCCGTACAAGTCTTTGAGTTTCTCTTTGCCCCATTCGAAATGGAACGTACCAGGTTGAAAGGCGAGTTTGACCGATGGATGCGCTTCGAGATAACGCAGGAGGTCCTCATGCAGCGGCCAGGCCTTATCACTAATCAACGACAAGTAGATCCAATCCGGTACCTGGGCCGGCTCGCGCCACGTATAGCTATACTCTTCATTCTTAACGAGAATTGTCCGGTCAGCCCCATATCGAAGCACATAGTAATAGTTCGATTTCTGCCCTTCTTCGACACTCACCGAGTCGGTTGAAACTAATTCACTTTTTAAATATTCGAGTGACTCTTTTCCGGGTTGGTCATCGCCAAGAAAGGCCATCAGGGACGACCGTAAGCCTAGTCGGCTAAAGGCGACGGCAGCATTTGGGGAAGGGCCGACGGCTTGGACGATTTCTACGCTATCATACGGTGGCTTAGAACCAAATGGTAGGCTGAGCCGCTTCGAGCCGTCCGGATCGGTATCGATGCGGGCCTTATCTTCTCTGAGCTTAATAAAAGCATCAGTAAAAATGTCGCCAATTGACAGGACGGAGGGAGCCGACGAACGAGACGCCTGTACCAGCTGAGTAGCTGAGGCAACATTGCTATATCCCTCATCCGAGGCAACAACGATACCAGCATCGTTAGCGGCCGCCTGTACGGAAATATTGTCGGTCAATACATGCTCAAGATAGCGGGTCAGTAGTTCACCGCGTAGCGACCGTTGACCGTGACTGATGATGCGTTTTTCAAAGGTGAGTTCATGATGGCTGTTTTCTATAACATCAATCATATTAAATGATATAACTTCATCATCGATTGACACCAAAACGAAGTCCGAATCACTGAGCATATCGTGGAAGTTATCGGACACAACTGCCGCACTCAGTGCATTATATAGTTCGCGAGCCGTGGTATTTGATGGATCGAGTCGAAGCGCCCGCATGACATCATGCGCTCGGTGCGTTATGTCAGCGATAAGGCGTACATCGACACCGCTATGCCCAGACATGGCTTCAAGGCGTCGCAGTCCCATTGAAAACATGGGTTCTTGTACTTCCAATAACTGTTGTAAGAATTTTGCCATTATAACTTCTCCTCTTTTATCGGCATCTCATGAAGCTTCACTGGTGTACCAAGGATGCCTGCCTTTGCGCCAATCTTCGTGACGACAGATGTCGAATTAGCACTCGCAAAGTGAATAGCGTCTTTCAGTGAGTGCCCCGAAGCCCACCAACTTAAAAACCCTGACCCAAATGCATCACCGGCACCCGTCCGGTCAACCACGGGGACATCCTCGTACATACCGGCGGTTACAATCGTCTTACTGTCAGTGGCGACAACACCATTTGGGCCATCCGAGACGATAACCACAGGGCAATAATGTGCGGCGTGCCGGACAAGTTCTTCAAGTGTCTCGCCGCTGACGATTTGCTGAGCCTCCTCTTTATTAACGGAAAGCACCGTCACATCTTCCAGAAGCGCTTTTAATTTGTCGGCTTGGGCAAGTTCCGTGCCAGCTGGATTGAGCATAACCTTCACGTGATGGGCGGCCGCTTCGCTAATGATCTGTTCAAGTAAATCCATATCACCAAGCGAGGAGAGATAAAGCCAATCACCGCTTTTGATGATGCTGAGGTCGAGTTGATGACGGTCTGAAGTCACCTTTGTGCCGTGATAATTCAAGATCGTCCGCTCGCCAGACGATGCGAGTAGGATAACGGAATAGCTGGCTCGGTAGGCGTCATCCCGTACGACATGGGTAGTGTCGACGCCTTCGCGGTCGAGATCGTGTAGGATAGCTTCGCTGGCCACATCTGTACCGATACACCACGCGTAGCGGCTGTGGAGGCCTTGACGCGCAAAGGTAACGGCTGCGTTCGTCACGTTACCGCCAGTCGCAAAAATAACCTCATCCAGATCAAGTTTTTGCCCAAGCGGCAGCTGCTCGTACATGACCCCTTTGTGCTCAAATGGCACAAACGCTTTTGTGCTCTGCAAAAAAACATCTTGCGTCGCTTTTCCGATAGTAACGATGGTCGGTACGGTCATAACTAACGAACTGCCTTATCTCCACTGCCGAACGCTGCTATTTTTTCTTCAATAACTGCCTGAACAGCTCCATAGACTTCCGGCATCAGTTTGACGACCGCATACTCTTCTGGGTGCTCGGCAAGCACTTTCTCAAGTGTCTTACGGAATGCAAAGCGCATATCACTATTAATATTAATCTTACTCACACCGATTCTGGCCGCGTCTTCAAAGAAATGTAGCGGTGTACCACTACCGCCGTGAAGACTGATTTGACAGCCGATAGACTCACGAATACGAGAAAGTAATTCCAAATCGAGCTCTTTTGGTACCGGGTATTTGCCGTGGAGATTTCCGATAGCGGCAGCGAAGGTATCAATGCCGGTTGCCTCAACGAAACTCTTAGCACCTTCCGGCGTCGAGAAGGTCTTTTTAATGGCTTCGTAGTCGATGGCTTCTTCATGCACATTTGATGAACCGCCGAAGTAATGAGGTTCACTCTCGACAAGCGCACCGGTAAACGAAGCGTAGTGAACGACTTCGCGCGTCTTCGCGATTATCTCAGCTTCGCTTGCCTCATGGTTTGCCTGTGATATATCGATATGAATGAACTCATAGCCGGCATCAATCGCGCGCTTACAGTCATCGACCGTTGGACTATGGTCCAGGTTGATGTACATTTCTATGCCGTACTGAGATTTGTAATTGTCGACCAGATCACGTACGTTATCAAGTCCCATGGCATCAATTTCGCCTTGGCTCACTTCAACCAGTACGGGTGCATTCGTTTTTTGAGCCGCCAGTGCAATAGCTATCAGCGTCTCTTGGTTGTCGATATTAAAGGCGCCGACCGCAAAGTGTTGCGCGCGACTCCGCTGCATTAAGTGACGCGCCCTTGTCGTATTGTCGCGTATTTCCCGGATACTCAGCCCCATGTCGATATTGCCCCCCTTAGCATTACGATCTTTTCCCTAGTATATCACTTACGCTTTCAAATGAAGCAGTTGGTGAAGTGGTTTTTTACCATTGATGGTAGCGTGGTACGTTAGTTATAAATTTCTGTATTACGACAGCCATTTTTTCACCGGTCAAACCAAAATGGTCAAGCAGCTCAGTCGGTGCGCCCGACTCACCAAATCGATCATTCATACCGATTCGCTTCACGGGTGTTGGCAGTTTATCGCTCAAGAGCTCAGCAATCGCTCCACCGAAACCACCCGCCGCCTGAGCTTCCTCGGCCGTGACCGCGCGACCGGTTTTTTTGACGCTTCTTAAGATAGTCTCTTCGTCGAGCGGCTTGATAGTCGGGACATGAAGAACCTCGGCCTCAATACCTTGCGCTGACAGTACTTCGGCAGCGACAAGCAGCTGGTAGGTCATCGTGCCCGTTCCAAGCAACGTCACTTCTTTGCCCTCACGGAGAACATAGGCCTTGCCAATTTCGAATGGTGTATCAGGCGTCGTAAAGACCGGTGTTTTATCGCGGGCAAGCCGGAGATAGCTTGGCTTACCATTGCCAGCGATTGCTTGAGTCGCTCGTTCAGCTTCAAGGCTATCGCCTGGGGCAACCACAATCATATTAGGGAGAACGCGCATAAGTGCGATGTCTTCGAGCATCTGATGAGTAGCGCCGTCTGGTCCGACACTAATGCCTGCGTGCGAGCCGACAATCTTAACCGGCTGATTATTCAGTGCCGCTGTTGTGCGGATTTGCTCCCAGTTACGCCCAGGACTAAAGGCCGCATAACTACTCGTAAATGGTATCTTGCCTGCCCGGGCTAATCCTGCAGCCACCGTGACAAGATTCTGCTCGGCGACGCCGATTTCAATGAAACGTGCCGGAAAAGCTTCGCGGAACAAATGCATTTGGGTACTTTCGGTCAGGTCCGCGCACAGAGCAACAATACGCTCATCTGACTCACCGGCTGCTCTCAACCCTCGGCCAAATCCGGCGCGGGTTGGTTCCTGCGTGATGTCCTTACTGTAGAGATCATTAATCAGTGGGTAGTCGCTCATACACCAGCTCCTTCGTGGGTGATTTTGCCATCGAGCGTACGGAGTTTCTCGAGTGCGAGCGCTGCTTGCTCATGATTTGGTGGCATACCATGCCATTTATAGTCGTATTCCATGAAATCCACCCCCTTACCCGGAATGGTGTGCATAATGACCACGACAGGCTTATTGGTGATTGCCCGTCCCATACTCGCTGCATCTATAATACTCTCAAGGTTATGGCCATCGATTTCAAGAACTTCCCAGCCGAATGCTTCCCATTTTGCTTTTAAGTTTTCCAGCGGCATGACCGCTTCCGTGCTGCCATCAATCTGGATGTTGTTTCGATCAATAAATCCAATCAGCTGAGACAACTTATACTTACCGGCAAACATAGCCGCTTCCCATATATTGCCCTCATTGAGTTCACCATCCCCCATCACGACGTAGACAAAGCGGTGCTTAATATCATCCATATACTGCATGCTGTAGGCATAGCCAGCAGCTTGCGACAGGCCACTGCCAAGTGGCCCGCTGGTTGATTCTAGGCCCGGTAGCTTCTCACGTTCTGGGTGTCCTTGTAGCCGGCTGCCCAGTTTCCGCAGCGTTAATAGCTCTTCTTTTGGAAAATAGCCTGCCTCTGCCATGGTTGCATATTGTACGGGAACAGTATGGCCATTACTCAGATAGAGAATGTCTCGATCAGGCCACTCTGGCTCGTCGGGCTTGATAGACAGAATGTTGAAATAAAGCGCCGTGAATAAGTCGGCAAGTCCGAGTGGCCCAGCACTATGCCCGCTTCCAGCTGCTTCGAGCATGCGGATAATTGACTTTCTGATGTCATTCGCCTTTTCTTCAAGTTGTGGGATAGTGAGGTTCGTTCTCATATTACTCCGTGTTTCTTCATTTCGACTTCGAGATTGGCGTATGCCGCCGCTGGGTCAGGTGCCATGGCAATTGCACCACCAGCGTTCAGCACATCAACCCCTCCCTGAGATAACGTATAGGCGTTTTCCAGGCTCACACCACCGTCCCAACCGATTTCTACTGCTGGATTGATGGCTCTGATTAATCGGATCTTCTCAACCTGCATGAGGCTCGCCTTTCCCCCGTAGTGACCAAGATCACCACTAAAGATCATCACATGATCGGCCGCTTTAATAAGCTCGGCAACAGTCGATGGCACGGTCGGACGCATCAAAGCAATGCCCGCTTGAATGCCGGCCTGTTTAATTTGACTAATGATAGGCAGTAGTGGTGTTTGCGTTTCAACATGGAAGGTTATGAGATGAGGTTTCAGATTAATAAGGGCGGCGACGTAATCTTCTGGTCGGCTCACCATTGCATGAATATCGACGGTCCATTGCTGAGGCCACCACAGTTGTTGAACAGGTAGGAGGAATGATGGCGTAAATTCCCCGTCACTCACATCAATATGGACACGGTGAGCAAATAGTGACAGTTTTTCAACGGCCACTTTGTAAGCGTCAGCGGTTTCGGTGGTAATGCAGGGTGCTATAACGCTCATTGTTAAAACTCATCAATCTGCTGGTTACGTCTTTTAAATCGGGCAGCGCTAGCAAATGGCGTGCTCAGCCACGTCTCGATAATGCCTTGCCACTGATCGTCGTTATCATCGAGTACCCGAGACGGCAAGCAAAGGATGTTACTGTCGTTATCATTACGCGTCATTTTCGCTTCATGGGCATCCCATATGACACTGGCTCGAATACCACGAAAACGATTCGCCGCCATGGCCATTCCCTGGCCTCCGCCGCAAAGGAGTATAGCCCTCGGGTCTTTATCGTCGCTTCCCATAATCTTGAGTGAGGCAGCCTGGGCGTATTCAGGAAAGTCATCTGATGGATCCATGACGCCATCACCGACATCTTCAACGCTGTAGCCATGCTTTGCCAAGTAAGCAAAAACCTTCTCTTTTAAATGATAGCCGTTATGGTCAGCGCCAAGGTAAATTTTCATAGTTAAAGTATAAGCGTTATGGCGTTAGGCCTGCAAGGTTTTTCCTACGTCAGCGACTAGCTCGACTAAACGATTACTGTATCCCCACTCATTGTCATACCAGACAGCAACCTTAACGAGGTTACCGCCAACGACTTTTGTCAGCAGCAAGTCCACGACGCCAGAGTGACTGTTACCGATGTAATCACGACTGACAAGCGGCTCTTCACTGACGCCTAATATCCCTTGATAATACGGCTCTGCTGCGGCTTTTTTAAACGTATTGTTCAGGTCGTCGACCGTCACGTCTTTTGATAGCAATGCAGTAATATCACTGATTGAGACGACGGGGGTTGGCACCCGCATACTGAGACCATCGAACTTGCCTAGCAGATGAGGCAATGCCTTGGTAACCGCAATGGCGGCACCGGTCGTGGTTGGGACGATGTTTTCGGCAGCATTGCGGCCTTCACGAAGGTCTTTTTTCGGCGCATCTTGGAGTGCTTGGCTCGCCGTATAGCTATGGACCGTCGTGAGAAGCGCTTTTTCAACCCCATATTCAGCATCGAGAATCGCCATAACAGCGCCCAGCGAGTTAGTCGTACAGCTGGCGTTTGAGATAATCTCGGTGGCACCTTGGATTTTGTCTTCATTAGCGCCCAGGACAATCGTGTCGACACCTTCGCTTTTGGTTGGTCCACTGATAATAACCCGCTTTGCTCCAGCGGCAATATGTCCGGAAGCACCTTCTTTATCGGTAAAAAAGCCTGTCGATTCAATCACAATCTCGACAGACAAGTCGCCCCAGGGAAGGGCGTGTGGGTCTTTTTCAGCTAAAACCTTCACATGCGTCCCATCGACGATTATGCCTTCGTCGTCGTAACCGACATCAAATTTATACGCACCATAGTTGCTGTCGTTCTTTAGCAGGTATGCCAGCGTTTTTGTGTCCGTCAAATCGTTAATCGCTATGATTTCAAGGTCACTCCTGTCATAAGCAATCTTGAAAGCGTTACGTCCGATACGGCCAAATCCGTTGATGGCTACTTTTGTTTTTGTCATACTGTCCACTCCTTTTATGATTGTCTGATTAGCATGAGCATATTCATCACGTAGTATATACCGTGAGGGTGATTTATACTATAAGAGCTATGGATAAAAATCAGCTGCTGGAAAAAGCTCGGCCATATTACGAAGAGAATCAGCTTCTCGAGCTGGAAAGTGCCATTAATGAGGCTACGATGGCTCATGCTGGCCAAGTCCGTAAAAGTGGTGAGGCCTACATCAGCCATCCGCTTGCCGTTGCCGCCACACTGATTGATTGGGGTATGGATATCGACAGCGTACTTGCTGGCGTACTCCATGATACGGTCGAAGACACTGAGATGAGTCTTGGAACCATTGAATCACTCTTTGGGAAAGATGTCGCATTCTTGGTCGATGGCGTGACGAAAGTATCAAAGGCGCGGTCCGGCATGCAAGATCTCACGGAGTACTTGCCACAAACAAAAGATAATCTATCAAAATTACTTATTGCCGTCGGCCAAGACGTTCGCGTCATTATTATCAAGCTGGCTGATCGACTACATAATCTATCGACGCTTCAGCATATGCCGATCGAGAAACGACAAAAGATTGCCCGCGAAAGCCTCGAAGTTTTTGCACCGATGGCTGACCGCCTCGGAATGGGGAGAGTCCGTATGCAACTCGAGGAATTGGCATTCAGTTACTTACAGCCCGATGAATTCAGGCGACTGACGAATCTGATGAAGAATCGCCTTGGCAAAAGCACTCGCAAACTGGGGGTTGTCCGCCAAGAAGTGGAGCGCGAGCTCAGTCGACAGAACATTAAGGGTGAAGTAAATGGCCGGGTGAAAAGCATTTACAGCCTGCACCGCAAACTATTGAAGGTAAATGGAAATATCGATGATATCTACGACCTGATGGCTCTTCGCGTCGTTGTTGAAACGAAAGAAGATTGCTACCGAGCACTCGGTATCCTTCACTCGCTCTATCAGCCAATGATTGAACGTATCAAAGACTATATCGCTGTACCTAAACCCAATGGCTACCAGAGCTTGCACACCACTGTACTGACGCCGTCGAAACAAATCGTTGAATTTCAGATTCGTACCTATGAAATGCATGAATATGCCGAACGCGGTCTCGCCGCGAGTTTTCACTATCACGAACAAAAGGCGACCAAAGCCTACACCGAACGTCGTGGAAATGGTGGCTTGCCAGCAGAATTGCAGTGGATCACTCAGATGCAAGAGATTGCCCAGCGCCTCCGAAGCGGTGAAGAAATATCCCAGGATCAATTGAACGTCGACCTTTTCGGGAATCGGATTTTTGTCTATTCACCCAAGGGCGATATATATAACCTTCCCGAAGGAGCCCTACCACTCGACTTCGCGTACCTGGTGCATAGCGATATCGGCAAGCGATCATACGGCTTTAAGGTGAATGGTAATATTCATGCCTTTAACAAACCGCTCCAAAACGGCGACGTGGTTGAAGTTGTCACGCGTAAAATGGCAATGCCCAAGCAAGCATGGTTGGATCTGGTTAAGACAACTCACGCCCGTAATAAACTCCGAGCGCACCTTCGTCAGACTGGCGCGCTCGAAACCATTACCGGTGCGGCGAATATTATTCGCCAAAAAACCCTTCGGTCGAAAAAGTAGGTCGCTATTTCGTCGCGCGGCCGATGGCTTCGCGAACGACCTGTTTTGCTGCAGCGGCGTCACCCCACCCATGGAGTGTGCCTTCGACACCGGTCCAGTCCTTCTTCCAGTCTTTGTAGTGACTGTAAAAGTGTTCAATAACTTTCTTAAAGTTCGCTCCGAGATGGTCAAGTTCGGTGATGTGATCCTTGCTGACATCATCGCTCGGAACTACAATAAGTTTTTCGTCCATTTCACCATCATCTTCAAAATAGAGAACGCCGATGGGACGCGACGGTACGACTGTCCCGTGCGGAACGGATTCATCAATAATCAGGAGGGCATCAAGTGGGTCACCATCTTCGCAAAGTGTGCCAGGAATATAGCCATAATCCGAAGGGTATCCAAGGGTTGTTCCATTGACTCTGTCTAAGAACAGCCGTCCGGTTTCCTTATCAAATTCATACTTGTTGCGTTCACCTTTTCGAATCTCAATGATGACATTCACACTACCGTTTTCTATGTCACCAGTGGTAACGTCTTGATAATCTGCCACGTTCATTCTCCTGTACTTATTAGTCTTCGTTAGTGTTATTTTACCATTTTCCCTTTTTTATAGATATAATCGTGACATGAGTCCATTACGCCTGCTCACTGCGCAGGACTATCTACGCGATTTAACGACGCACGTCAAAGCTGCAAAAAAACGCATCTACTTGTTAGCATTGATTGTCTCCGAAGATTCCTCAACTGAAGAATTAATCGAAGCACTGCTAGCAGCAGCAAAACGTGGTGTTTCCGTCACTGTTGCCGGTGACCTATTTACGTACGGCGAGGTAAGTGGTGGTTTTCTCCCGCTCCGCTTCTATAATCGTAACGCGAGACGGACATCCGATATGGTTCGCCGCTTCAAAACGCATGGTGCGTCATTCTCATGGCTCGGACGATCACATACGACCATTTTTACCGGGCGCACCCATAGTAAATGGAGCGTCGTCGATGACACCGTCTATTCTTTTGGTGGCGTCAACCTTTATCACCCGGGTATTGAGAGCGTCGACTACATGCTAAAAGTAACCGACAACAACCTTGCTGATCGATTTGCCGAAGAACACCGCCGGCTTACCCAAGCTGATAAAACTGAGAAATTGTACCGGAGTCATCGCTTCTTCTATCAAAACCACACCGTCTATATCGACGGCGGTATTGTTGGTGATTCAATTATCTATCGCCGTGCTACTCAGCTCGCACGACAAGCCGAAGACATCCTCCTGGTATCACAGTACTGCCCCACGGGGACATTCGGTCGTATGCTGCGGAAGAAACCGAGCCGGCTTTACTTCAACAAACCGCAGAATGCGACCTTCTTGAATAAGCTCGTCATTCGCTACGGAATGCTAATGACCAAACACGAAACGCTTTATCGGCACGACCGCTATTTACATGGAAAGTTCATTATTTTCACTATGAAAGACGGCAAAAAGATCGCACTCAGCGGTTCACATAATTTTGCGCATAGCGGCGTATTACTGGGAACTCGAGAGATTGCGCTTGAGACTTCCGACCCTGACGTCATTAGACAGCTGGAACAGTTTTGGCGAGATAATATCGCCTAAGCAATCATATGAAGACGATCGAGGTATTCCCTTATCGCCAGGGCAGCCGTTGCGCCCTCGCCGACGGCACTCGCTATTTGATCGGTTGAACCGCTGCGGACATCGCCACTGGCAAATACGCCCGGAAGGTTGGTCTCCATCTTTGTCGTCGTTTTCACCAGCCCGATATCATCAAGCTCAACTCCGCTCCCTGCCAAGAATTCTGTGTTGGGCTTTAGGCCGACGAACACGAAAACACCATCAGTATCGAATGAAACTGGCTGGCCTTCTTTAATAGCTGAGACAGACGACACCTGCCGGTCTGTTGTGACAATTTCGGTAGTCTGCGTATTAAGATGGACCGTAACCTTACCTTCGTCGACAAACTTTTGTAATTCTTTTTCCAGAATATCACTGGCTTTAATGGTGCTCCGAACAAGCAGGTCAATGTGACTGGTGAATCTCGTTAAAAAGATAGTCTCCTGGACTGCCGAATTGCCGCCACCTATAACAACCAGCTTTTTTTCACGATAGAAAGCTCCGTCGCACGTCGCACAGTAATGTACACCACGGCCATAGTTTTCGGCCTCGCCCGGCACGCCGATTTTTTTATAGTCGCTGCCCGTCGCAATTAATACGGTCTTTGCCTTTACCTCAGCTCCATCGACGGTGACAATCTTGTGGTCACCCGCATCACGCAGTGCGGATACGTCACCAAAATCAATATGCGCGCCAAAGCGTTCCGCCTGTTTTTCGAGATAGCCCGCTAACGTCAGCCCTTGGATACCATCGGGGAAGCCAGGATAGTTATCAACCATATCGGTGATTGCAGCGAGTCCACCAATGGTGCTTTTTTCATAGAGCACGGTATCAATGTCTTCTCGAGTAGTATAGACGGCCGCAGCCAATGCACTCGGGCCGGCTCCGATCATAATAACGTCACGAATTTCACTGTTGTCCATAATAGTACCTCAATAATTCCGCTGATGGTTCTGGTGCTGATAGTTTCTCTGGTTTGGGAATAATCATAACGACAAATTTGATTGGCGTATTTGGTGGAATATCAGTACCAGAGCCAGCTTCACCATAGGCCTGAGCTGACGGAATCGTGATTTCACGTACACCGCCAACTTTCATACCGATAACGCCTTTATTCCATCCTTCGATAAGATTTCCGCCTTCGATCGGCGCCTTCAACGTCCCATTGTCAATCGATTGATCAAATACTTTACCGCTGGGATTCCAGCCAATATAGTACGCTGAGTAGGCGGTATCGGCTTTGATGTCTTCGCCATCTCCCACTTTCAGATCAGTTGTTGCGAGATCTTTGACTGCTGACCCATCAAACGCGCTCGGGCGCGTTGAGTACGACGAAAATTCTGTGTAGTATTTGTCGCTGAGCTCTTTTGACTGTTTATCGACTTTTGCTTGATAGGCCGCGTACTCTTTTTGATACGCGGTTGAAAGCTCATTGATGCGTTGCTGATCAGTCTGTGTATTCTTATTTCCAAGTATAATGACGAGGAACGATCCGATCGTCCCAACGGTCATGACAATTGCAATAATCCAAATCGCAATACGCTGCGCTTTAGGTGTCGCCATTACTGTTTCTCCCCCTTGTCCATTCGATCTATTATATCAAAAAATTATATGATTCGTGCGTCAATATGAGATGTGACTGTTTCGATGACTCGCCCTACCAGTTCATTGACTTCTGCACCAACCAGCGTCTTATTCATTGAGACGAAACTGAGTCGCACCGTAATATTTTTTAAATCAGTCTCAGGTGGCTGATACATATCAAGTGGCTCAACAGTGATCACAATATCAGCTTCACTACTTGGAATCGCTGCCATCAGCTGTGCGTACGGCACGCTAGCCGGTATCTGGAAGCAGATGTCTCGTCCGACGCTAGGAAAACGGCTCGAGGGTGAGTATGATGGTCCTTGTTGCTGAGTCAGCGCCAAGAGAGCCTGAGGAGCTATCTCAAAACCGGCGGTATGCTCCGGCAACTTGAATGCCCTGCGAACCGATGCTTTATATTCACCTATGACACCGATCCGAGAACGATCTTTTGACCAAACACGGGCACTTCTTTTCGGCTCAAATGGCATCGTTACGGGATAATCACCCTGTTCCTCTAGTGGTTCATAGACTGCTTCGATTCCCATCGTGCTCAGGAGAAAGTCGAGGTGGCGTTTCGCTTCATAATACGCGACACCCTTCGCCTTGCTGTCCGTAATAACAAACGCCAAACCGTCCAGCTCTTTCGGCACTGCTTCATCAGTCACATCATGACGTTTGGTGTGGAACTTATTAAATTCATACAGGGCAAAATGAGGATAACCGGCCTTAATGTTTGCGTGTATATGCGTCAAAAGACTTGGAGTGAGACTCTGGCGGTAATATTGAAGGTCGGGACTAATACTATTAACGATCCGATATGCCTCATCGCTATTTTGGAGAGCTGCTTTCATCGTGTCACCATGAACAAAGGTATACGTCAGTACTTCGTTGGCACCCGCACGGGCCAAGTTGGTGCGCATGTGCGTACGGAGTTGCTCAAAGTCACTCGGCATGACGGCGCTAAAATCACGGACGGGCAGCTTTGGCTCAATCATATCAAACCCATTTAGCCTGCCTACTTCTTCATAGATGTCTTCGGCGATATGGATATCTTTACGCCAGTACGGCACAGCGATGGCTATTGCCTCCTCGGCGCCGCTTGCATCAAATTCCGCGTTACCCAGTAATTCAACGATGTCAGACGTGGCAAATTTTGTACCAAGCGCCGCATTCACTGCACTGGCCTCAACGGTAATATGTATGTTATCTGATGGCGTAGGGTACGCTTCAGCCACCGTGCTCGAAGCATCGAGTCCCGCATTCTTTGACATTAGCTGCACCGCTTCGGCGAGAACAGGAGCAGTCAATTCAGCAGGCTGGCCTTTCGTAAAACGAGTGATCGCTTCACTGAAAATGCCATGCCTCATTTGCGTTGATCGCAGTCGGTACAAGTTGAACGTGGCGCTCTCCAGGATGACTGAGTTCGTCGTGTCATCAATCTCGGTATCAAAGCCGCCCATTGCTCCAGCGAGACCGATCGGCGTATCGCCAGAAGCGATGACGATATCAGTGGTATGTAGATCGATAGTTTTTCCATCCAGCAGTTTAAGAGTCTCTCCACTGCGTGCTAGTCGGACGTGGATATCGCCCTGGCCATTGTTTAAGGCGAGAACTTTATCATAATCAAAAGCATGAAGGGGCTGTCCGCTCAAGAGCATAAGATAATTAGTCACATCGACGATCGGGCTAATCGGCCTGACGCCGCTCCGAGATAAATACGTTTTGATTTCAAGAGGAGTCTGCCCAGCTTGGCCGTGAGAATGAAGGACAATTGCCTGATAACGATCACTGATTTGATCATCATCGATATGAACCTTTGGCGCTTCGACCGCACCGGTTGTCGTAATAACCGGCTGCACATCAGTAAGCCAGTCTGGAGTCTTAAACGCATGCCCCGATATTGCCGCGACTTCCCGTGCGAATCCAATAACGCCGAAACAATCTGGACGATGCGTCAGCGACTTGTTCTCAATGTTGAGTAGGTAATCGTCCAGTCCATAGACTTCCGCAAACGGCGTACCGGGAGCTGCATCTTTATCAACGACAATAATGCCTTCGTGTTCGTCGTACAAAGCAAGTTCACGGGCACTGGCAATCATGCCGTTACTGATAAAACCGCGGAGTTCACGCGCACCAAGAATAAAAGGCTCTTTTGTACCGAAGGTTTCTGGAACGGTGCTACCAGGCGGCAGCCATGCGACCAACATACCTGCTGCTACATTTGGAGCACCACAGACTACTTGAACATAGCCGTGCTCATCACGCGCGACGTCCGCCGCCACGCCGCCGTCATCAATTTTCGTGAGGTTGAGATGGTCGGAGCCTTCAACGGCTGCACACTCTACGACTCGAGCGATTAGGACATCTCGATATTTTTCACCAAGGTATTCGACGTCTTCTATTTCGACGAGCCGTGAGCCAATGAGAGTAACGAGCTCATCAACCGGCATAGTGATATCGGTATATTTTTTTAGCCAGTTTAGTGAAATAATCATGCAAATTTCCTCAAAAACGATAATTTTGCCGACTCAAAATGTCGGAGGTCTTCAATACCATACTTCAGCATGACGAGCCGCTCAATGCCGCCGCCCCACGCAAAGCCGCGATACTTCGTAGGATCAATGCCAGCCGCAGAGAGAACATTCGGGTGAATCATGCCGCAGCCGAGCATTTCCAGCCATTCGCCAGGCGCCCCTCCCAGGGCAGCAGGTTTTTCAATGGCAAATTCCAGACCTGGTTCAACAAATGGGAAATAGGCAGGCTGAGTTTTGATTTTTAACTGCTGGCTATAGTATGTTTCAAAAAAACGTTTTAGCGTTCCCAGCATTTCCCCGAGCGTGGCTTCGGTGCTGACATAGACACCTTCACATTGGTAGAACGTGTGCTCATGAGTTGCGTCAACATCTTCATTACGGAATACTCTTCCGTAGCTAACGGCGGCAATCGGCGTGCCGGCTTCGAGTTTCTCTTTGCCCGCTTTCAATATACGGTGCTGCATGGTTGATGTGTGAGCGGGTGGGATAAATCCTTCTTCGGTACGAAAGGTGTCGTATCCATCACGGGCGGGATGGTCTTCTGGAAAATTGAGTGAGCCAAACATATGAAAATCATCATCAATCTGTCGAGATTCGATGGCCTCAAAACCCATGCGCGTAAATATATCGATGACGCGCTCCAGCTCGCGCATGAGCGGGTGCCTCGACCCTTGCTCGGTCGGCAAAAGCTCCACCTGTCCGTGGGTGATATCCCACGGGGCCGTAACGTCGATAGATTCAACATCGCTGTTCTCAAGCTCGGCTTCACGATCGGCGATCCGCGTTTCAAGCTCGTTTTTAAATTCATTGAGCGCCTTGCCGAAAGCCGCCCTCTCCGAAGGATCGCGCGTGCTAATTGACAAAAATAGCTCCCGCAGCCGAGCATGCTTTAACACTTCACGAGGTGACTCATGAACTGCGATAGCGTCTAGAAGCTCCTGACGGAGCGTGTCAATCGATTCCATAACTAACAGATATTATACGTCAAACTGTATCGCTAAAGATAGCTTAACGCGTCAATAAATACGCGATAACGCCGCCGCCAATAACTACAACAACAACAAGAGCGATCCAAAGCCACACAGGCGTCTTCTTCTTAGCCGTTGTCGAGGCTGGAGCTGGGGCCGCTGCGGGAACTTCTGTTTGGGACTGGCCAAATGAACCTGCGGCGATTGGCGTGCCCGTTGCTTCACTCGCTTGCACCTGCGATGGCGCTGATGATGGCTCTACTTCGGTTGCCACAATCGGAGCAATCGGCTCTTCACCGACGACGCTAGAGCTATCAACGACTTCAGCCACTGGTGCCGGTGCCACTACGGGACTCGCGGTCGAAGGATTGACGTCCGTAGAAGTGTACTGGCCATTGACCGTAGGCGTTTCCGGCGCTACTGCGAGCGGCTCACCGGTCGGCGTAGGCGCGGTGAAGACCGGACCATTGCCGGCAGGTGCTTCAGAAGGACTGACTGGCGAAGGCGGCGTGAAAGGAGTTGGTTGGTTTTGAGGATTTCTCGGATCGGTCGTGTTGTCCATAATGATCTTTCTTTTTTGGTTAGATTCTGCTTACGCTCATTGTAGCGGTGGTATTGACTATCGTCAACCATATCAATGCACCGATTGCTAAGACGATAATAAGAATCCATATCCACGCAAGACTTGTTGTCTGCTTAGTGTCTTTTAAATAATGTGAATCGGTGACTCCGTCTGGTCGCTCAATATTATCTTTTTCAGCCCGCGCACGAGCCTTATCTTGCAGCTCGGCAGCGATCTGTTCCTGAAGCTTGGAGCGGCTCTCGTCTTGTCGTATAAATAATGCCATATAATGAGTATAGCATTTACCCCTTGTCGTCATCGGTAAACGCTATGCTATACTATGGACATACCATAAAAGGAGGAAATCTATGGCTACCAAGAAAGCCACGTCAACCAAGAAAAAGTCATCCACTACCAGGACAGCGAAGGCGCCTGCAACGCGAGAGACGACGAACGTAACACGAGTTACAACATCATCTGCCGCCGCTGTTGCGTCACGCAATAATGTCATTGCCGAAACACTCCGTACGACCGGTTACTGGCGCGCGCTCGGCCTAGAGTTCTTTGGGGTATTTCTGCTGGCAGCCGTCGTATTGACGACTCAGGAATCACCAATCTATGTATTCTTTGCATTACTTGCAATCGTTCTTTTTGCCGGCACCGCAGCCGGTGCTCACCTAAACCCAGCGGTTACCGTTGGTGCGTGGGTATCACGTCGCATTAACTGGCTATCAGCAGTTGGGCTCATCGTTGCTCAGTTCGTCGGTGCAGCGCTCGCGCTCGTCATCGTCAACGCGTTCATCGGTGGCAGCGGTCCAGTTGATCAGCAGTCACAACTGCTCGGTCAAACAGCACCACAGATATTCCAAGCAGCTGCATTGCCTGATGGCAAGCAGTGGTTTGTCTTCTTTGCTGAACTACTTGGTGCAACTGTCTTCGCCTACGGTGTTGCACATGCACTGAAGGAATCACGCAACCGTATCGTCTCTGCGCTCTCAATTAGCGGCGGAGCCTTTATCGGCCTGCTCCTCGCAATTACGATGGCGTCATACGTCAACGCAACTGCAGTTGCAAACCCAGCTGTTGCGCTATCACTCCAAGGGCTTGACTGGAATGTATGGGCACTTGCCGTCTACATTCTAGCTCCAGTCATCGGTGGTGTACTTGGCTTCTTGCTACACGACGTTCTTCGCGGACGAAGTGGCGTCAACGCTTAGTTAGCAACCTCGACATAAAAATACCCCGCAGCCAGACGCGGGGTATTTTTTTATACGGATTACTTTACATTCGCTCTTCGTCGTTCGGACGGTCAAGTAGTAGCGGCTCGATACTTGGCGTTTCACCTGATATTTTCATAACATCACGATCGACTTTGGCTAGCTCCTTATGGGCATCATTGTAATGATTAACTGTCGTCGACAGCGCTCGTCCGAGCTTATGCATAAAGCTGTCAAAGCTAGCTATATGTTTACCAAGCTTACCAACTTGAATTTGTATATCTTTCGCCTGCTCTTCAATTTGGAGGCTGCGTAGTCCCTGAAGCACGGTTTGAAGGTACGCCATAAAGCTCGTTGGACTGACAATAATCACTTTCTTATCTCTAAAGGCATACTCAATGAGATCGCGGGCGCTCGAGCCAGTACCAACGTCCCCAATCAAAAGATCATAATAGAGAGATTCGCTCGGTATAAACATAAAGGCAAAGTCCATCGTGCCTTCATTTGGCCGAATATACTTGCTCGTCTCATCAATACGCCCCTTAAGGTCCATCCGCACTTTTTTGAGATAATCTTCTCGCTCTGTTTTCGTACTTGCCGACACCATACGGTTGTAATTTTCGAGACTAAACTTACTATCGACCGGGAGGATCTGCCCGCGGTCCAAGAAAATAACCGCGTCGACAATCAGATTATCATTAAACTTGTACTGGATTTGATAATTTTTAGTTGGCAATATATTGCCGAGGACGCTCTCAAGATAATACTCACCGAATACACCGCGCTGCTTTGGATTTTGAAGCACATTTTGTAATGTCTTTAATTCATCCGCCACGTCGACGACACGACGATTCGTTTCATCAAGCTTGGCGAGTCGCTGCGTCACGTCCGAAACCAACTTGGCACTTTCACTGAGCTGCTTCTGCATTGAGGCTTGCATGCCCATACTGCTACGATCCATCTTTTCGCCGAGCGTTTGCTGGAGATTGCTCATCGTACGATTCAGTTCGGTGACATCTGCTTTGAGTAATTCGACCCCACCCGAGCCTTTGAGGTCTTTCAGGCGCTGGTTCATGATAACGCCGGCCACTACAAAACCACTAATGATAACGATCAATATAATAACTAAGACAATAATTTCCATATTACCTTAGTATAGCAGTTAAAGCAGAAACAGAATGCGAGCGATAGCGACAATGACGAGGATAATGATAGTGACCGCGATGAGCGACCGGCCACGCGTAACCCATGAAAAGAGTGCATAGCCTAGCGCATAGAGTAAGGCACTGTAGGCGACGGCTTCTGGCCAACGCAGACCTTGCAGCCATTCGGATAATCCCCATAGCGTGGCGGCGACTGCGACGACGACCAGAAGTGGTCGGAAGATTCGGAGCTTAACGGTCACAAAAAGACCGATTACGGCCACCAGAATAGTGGCGACGTGACCCGCTATTTCGCGCGAGTCAGTACAGACTCCAGACGTTTGCCATAGTTGGCATAGTAACGGCTGAACAGCATACTCATGAAGAAGCCGACTGAGCAGCCAATAGATTACACCGAGAGCAAGCCCGGTTAAAATAGTAAAAATCCAAGTTTTGCGACCGTAATTATTTCCAGTCGTGTCCTCAAAGATGATGTTTGCCATCAATTCCTCCTAGACTGCGCGTCGATCGAGCTTCTTTCGGTCGGTTCGGGCAGATTGATATGTCGTTAAGTACCAGAGTGCGCCCACTAAAGCTATAATAACACCAAATACCACATCTGCAACCCAATGAACGTGAGCAAGCACTCGACCGACACACACGAGAATAGTCAGCACGGTCAGCAGAGCAGCGGTTTTATACATTTTCGTCTCAAACCATACCGCTGCGGTTATGACCGTTACGAACAATGCATGGTCAGACGGGAAACCACCATTGTTCAAGTACAATGCGCCGGCATTAATCCCTAATTCCTGAAACGGTCGGATGTCACTGGTGACCAATGTACCCGCTAATTTGGCGATGAGATATGCCGTCAGCCCTGCCATTAATATTCGGCTGTACGATTCGATGCGGTGGCCTCTGGGTACTTTAGCGATAAGCACATAGGCACCTATCAAGATGATCGGTATAACCAAGCCATCTGCAATAATTCGTATCAGCACATCATTCATGTAATCTTATGATACTCCGCTCGTGCTTAGAAAAACACTAAAAACTTAGTAACGCATCGATGCCGCAAGCGGCACGCTTCCCAGTACATAGCTGTTCGCGCTGGCTAGTATCGTACCACCTCGCCGATACACCTCTGATACGATCTTCGCTATGTCGTACTTCTCATATTCCAAACCAAACCGAATCATCGGCACGGCATCTCGTATGACGTCACGAACAGAATCGCGCGACTGAATAAGGAGCTGCACGGCTAGAGTGCTGACTCGTCCCTCTTCGGCCGCTTTTTCAATCTCTAATGGCTGGTCCGAAAAACGGTCGGCGCCCCGACTAGCTTCAAACTCGGTCTGGACTGCTTCTACTGAATCTTCACTTTTGGTCGACTCAATAATTGCCCACGCCTGGTGATGGAGCTCGTCAGTACTCAGATGCGTCACATTGCCGTGGATGAATTGGTCACATATATTGAGCGATGAAAATGCTCTAAAATCGCCTGCTTCACTCTCCGTCGCAGCCACAACCAGCGGAAGGTCAGCATCATATTCTTTGTCGGCCTTTATCATCGCTTCGATTTGACGGAAATAATACATACGCTCTTCACCACCGGCTTCACGTGAATCACCTTGACCATGAGGACTGACAGCATTATTTGAGCGCCGGCTATCTTTATTATTGCTCCGCTGAGTATGACTGTTTGAAAATAACTCGTCGATGTTCAGTGCGTCCTCTGGACTCTTCGGAAAGTCGATCGCGACCGGCTGCAGTCCATAGACGTCACCCTTGAACAGCTTCGAGTTATGCATCGCCAGACAAAGGAGATAATAGGGCTGGTCGTAGGAAAGCACCGCAATGAGTGGGGCAATATCATAATGCTCGCCGACAAAAACGTGCTCTTCACATTCTATCGGAAGGGAGAATAATTGTATGGTCTCTCCGTCACTAAAAATCGCCAGTCCCTCGGTCGTACGGTGCCAAAGCTGCGTCTCGTTCACTTTGTCGAGGATGTCGTGTAGCGCGCTTTGCATAATCGAATCCGGATCTATCATACGCTGAGCCTCACGAACCAGATTTTTGAGTCGAGTCTGATCTTCCTGCATATGTGGCGGCGTCGGATAGCGGTGTGTCGGTAGATATATGCTGATAAGTTCTTCGCCCTCGACGTCTATAAGTTCATCAATAGACTGTTTAGTTATTTTATTCATCGTCCCTCCTTTTGCTACGCTTCTTATTAAAGGAGGGACGGTGGTTTTCTTCTGTAACAAACTTCACTCGCTCGGCAATGCAGCCCCTCATCGGGTAAAAACGTGCCGTCATCTAGCTACAATTGAGATTCAAACATTTTGTAAAAGGCGCCTTTATGCGCGACAAGTTCATCATAGGTGCCACTTTCCGCGAGCTTCCCGTCTTTCATCATATATATAACATCCGCTTTCTTAACCGTCGTCAGGCGGTGGCTAATCGTAATGATCGTTTTATCTTTACTCTGAAATAGATGTTTGAAGATCCGCGATTCAGCCAGTGCGTCAATTGCGGAGGTTGGTTCATCAAGAATAATAATGCCGCTGTCCCGATAAAAATTCCTTGCCAGTGCCAGGCGTTGCCATTGACCACCAGAAAGATCGACGCCCTTATTGCCGTCGTCGTCTTCCATCCACGGCGACACGTAACTATCGAGCCCATTCGGAAGCTTTTCGAGAAATTTACGTGCTTCCGCCATGTCAACAGCGCTGTCAAATCGCGAACTGTCCAGCGGGTGACTGACATCACCATAGTAGATATTCTCTTTGGCCGTGGCGAAGCCGAAAGCCAGATAGTCTTGCTGGAGCACGGCGAGGTGCCGGTGCCAACTGTCGACCTCATACTCGCCAAGCGGCGTGCCGTCGAGAAGTATACTGCCGCTGGTTGGTTGATATAATCCGGTAATGAGTTTTATGAGCGTCGACTTACCTGCCCCATTTTCGCCGACAATCGCCACATGCTGGCCTTTATCTATAGCAAATGAGACACCATCAAGTACTTGGGCCTTAGCCTGCGGGTAGGTAAAGGAGACATTCTCGATCGAAATAGTCTGTACGGTACCTCGAAACCGTTTTGTGCCGGTTCCAGATTCAGGAAGCTCAATGAAGCGTTGGTATTCCACCAGGTTTGAGAGATCTTCGTCAAGATTATTTATCGACGACACGAAACTGTTCGCCCCGCCCAGCGCTCGAGAAACAACTTGCTGCACATAGATAAAGTAGCCGATCGGAAAGGCATGCCCGATGATCTGAAGTGCAGTCCAAATCAATGCGATGACTTCGGCCGCTGCCTCCAGGGTATTTGCCCCAAGACGCTTAAAGATAAAGGCGCGTTCAAATTCTATCCGCTTTTTATCATCCTTGTCTCTTAACTTCGAACGGAGATCGAGCAAGTACCTCGCCATACTATAGAGCCGCAGCTCCGCCATATGCTGTGGCTGCAGGAGACTCCATTCGATGATGCCGATTGATCGCCGCGTATCAACGTTACTATTCCAGTGCTTGATCTGCGCTCGTGATAAACGGAACTGAATAATGAGTCCCGGTATGACCGCTGCGATGAGGATGAGGCCGAGCCACCAGCTCACAAAAACAAGGGCGACGAGTCCGGCGATCAGAGCGATCAACTGGCTGAAGGCATCCGCTAAGCGGCTGAAGACATATGGGAAAAAACGGGCAAACTGTGATGCTTTGTCGTAGGTATCAATCGTTTCCTTATCATCATAATGCCAAAAATCGAGCCGAAGGAAATGCTCGTACATATGATCACTTATTGAGGCCTCAATCTTATACCGGAGCAGCTGACCGATATAATTTTCAATCGTTGACCAGGCGGAAGAAAAGACACCGAGGACCGCGGTCAAGATGACGAATAGCAGGACCCGCTGCCCCGCTGATTCATCACCGTTGAAAGCCTCGGCCAGTGCCGTTGTTGTCGCTGCAGCAAAAAACGTGAGAACAATTGGGAGGACGGCGTTAAATACCGACGTAAATACCTGCACGAAGACAGCACCCGGTGCCGTCTGGTAGGTCATTTTTGCAACCTTAAAAATAGCGCGTAAGCGTTCGCGCTGAGATAATTTTGTCATCATTTTTTTTGGCTTGGGCATACCATACTAGGTTAGCATATTCCCAAAAACAATCCGGTATCGAGCGGTAGTTGCTAGCTAGTCAATGCGGTAGAAATGACTATCGATAAGCTTTTTATACGGGTTCCATACTTGCTTTGCTTTTTTGTGGGTCAGAGTCGACATCTTGTATAGAATGACGAGCAGCATACTCAGGCCCGTTGCGAGTAACGCCGCTAGGAGTTGAAAGACGACTCCTTCACCTGCATCAAGAAAAATGACGAATGACAAGGTGACGGTAAACAGAATAAACATAATAATCCACTCATTCGAATATACCCGGTTGCTCATCTGCATGGCAAAATTCGTGCGATTCTGCTGATTAGCCACGAGCTTATCGAGCAGTTTCGAAATTTGCTCTTCGTGCTCACCGTCGTAATCGAGACAAAATGTAATCAGTCTTTCATACTCGACTTCGCCAGCTCCAGCTTTCTGCTCACGGACAGATTTCTTTAAATAATTTAAAAACATATCCTGCAGCTTATTTCGTAGCGGCTTCGGTAGCTTCTTAATACTCAATACCATAGCAAATATCGCATTCGATTCGGTGCGGACAATTTTATATAACTCTTTAATCCTCGCTTTTTGGGCGCTTAGGATCGGAGCAATATAAAACCATACAAGAACGAGTTGACCGAGAAAAGGTCAGCGCACCACTCGCAAACGTTATATTAGGCAACAGTAACGTCAGGGCGACAAAAAGCCCCGCAAAGAAGATGAAAAAGTATGTCAGCCGAATTTTAGTGAGTATTTGTTTTTTTAGCATTTGGGAACAGTATACATGATTGCTCATTAAAGAACAAAAGACCTCCGAAGAAGTCTTTCATATAATCACGTGGCTGGGATGGAGGGATTCGAACCCCCGAATGCCAGGACCAAAACCTGGTGCCTTACCACTTGGCCACATCCCACCGACCTCGACAATTATATCAAATACCGCTACAACTTCATACATATGCATTAAGCGTAACTATATTGACTTTTCAGCAATTTTGTGATAGTATAGTGCAATCATGACAGAACATCAGATTACCTACCCTCAGCGTGATATGCATATACCCGGTCGTCGGCCGATTCTTAGCCGCACATTAGCGGTACCATCCCGCGCCGAAATGCTGGCGAGCGCTCAGCTCATACGCCTTAACGTACCCCAATTTGAGCCTGTTACCTATGATCAACTTGCGTTATTTAATGATAAGACCGTACCAACCATCAAAAATCGTCAACAACTCGTACTCCTTCTGCCAGCTCACAACGAAGAGCTTATCATTGCTGAAACGATCCGATCTGCCATTGCGGCTGGTCAGAAAAAAAGAGATATTTACGTCGTGAATGATAGCTCGACTGATAAGACGAGAGAGATAGCTACCAATCTACTTGGCGAGGACCACGTCCTAAATGTCGAGCGCAGCGGAAAAGCTATGGCTGTCAAACAGGCCATTGATCACTTTAAGCTTGAAGATCGCTATGATTGGCTGCATGTCGCAGATGCTGACAGTATCTTTTCAAGTGATTACTTCCGCCATTACCGCAAGAATCTTGACCCGGCTAAGTACGCTGTTGCGGTTGGATTTGTCCAAAGCCTTCGCGGCAACTGGATAAGTACGTACCGTGCGCTCTCCTACACGTACTCGCAACAAGTAACCCGTCGAATACAGGCAAAGCTCGGCATGATCTCCGTCTTTCCTGGACCGATCACCTGCTTCCGAACAGACATTCTAAAAGATCTGGAATTTGAAGCTAATACATTGACAGAAGACTTCGACATCACGCTTCAGGTGCACCGCAAAAAACTCGGTAAGATTTTATATATTCCAAAAGCAGTCAACTATACTCAAGACCCCCAAACCCTTTCTGACTTCATCAAGCAGAACCTGCGCTGGCAACGAGGCTTTTTCCAAGGCGTAACAAAATACCGGATAGGCTCACGACTCCAAAAGATTGATCTTAGCCTTAGCTTCTCAATATTTCAGACGATACTCTTTTTCTTTCAAGTTCTCGTGCTCATACCGATGCTTATTGTTATGACCGGCAATTGGTGGATCATCCCTATCCTTATCGCCCTCGATCTTATCATCAATGGTGCCATAGCAATCTTCGCTTCGATTGCCGCTAAGCGCTGGAACCTCATCGGTGCCCTGCCCTATTTCTACTTTTTACGGTATGTTGAAATTGCCGTCTATGTCGTCGCGTTTGTCGAAGTAGTCATATTAGGTAAATTTAAGAGTGAGGTCAAAGGCTGGTCAACAGATGGCCGCCGCTATAAGGTGTCGGCACAAGCACTACTCGACGTGGCTCACTAGGCCTTTGCGTACGATTCAAACGACCAAAAGTACATCTTGCGATATTGATCAAGAAACCCTGTGCAAGTTTGCAGCGTCATCTGAGGATATCCGTTATCATTGAGTATCCATACATCTGTTGGTTTCACATCTTCCGATGATTTATATACATAGGTAAAGACATAGCCGTTTTCAGTGGCTACGGTCGCTTTGTCACCTGCTTTGACCCCCGCTAATTTAGCAAAGATTGCGTCATGATTATGTCCGTATATTAACGTGTTGCCATGTTGATTGGAGATTGGTGAGGTCGGTGTCGCGAAGTACGCGCCGTCATAACCCAAGGTCCACTCACCATTTTGCTCGTTGTAGTGGCCGTCGAGGACCGCTAGATCAATGCCGACAGACGGTACGGTAATATGTCGCGGAGTACCGCCGATATAGTCATCGGGCCGCTGCATCGGTTCAGTTTGTTGTGTAGCCACGGAGACAGCCGGCATGGTAGCAGCGGCTTGCCGGGCTTGAAGATATGGCAATGCAAACAGTCCGAGAAAAGTCGCTCCACCTATAAAAAAGATGAGGCTTGAGATCAATAGTAATATTCGGGCTTTTTTCATAGTCATATATGCATTATAAACGACGAGCGCGGCTTCCGTAATGAAAGCCGCGCATCGATGTACCTACAATGTAACCACTGTAGGATTAGTTTGCTTCTGATTGGCGGCTTTTGCGGCCCATGATCAGAGAAGCTACGAATACGACGACGCCGAGAGCGATAAGGCTTGCTGCGACGGTCAATAGTACTTCGTTTCCTCCAGTAAATGGAAGTACAGCTACACCAGCGACACTAGGGGTTGCTCCTTTTCCGTACATAATGGTCTCCTTTATTTAGAGAGTCGCGAATACGCCCACCACTCCTCACGGCTCCATTTATATCGAATTGTAGGTTCGTCACAGATACCAGGCTCACACCCCTGGTACGATAGCGAATACTCCGCAATTTCATATGCAGTATACACTATTTATGCTTTTTTGTAAAGAGTATTGTATAACAGTTATAACCATAAGCTTCTACTATTACATATGATTGTTGACAAATTGTTAATTCTATAGTACTATAACCGAGAATAAAGAGGTCAATTAAAGAGGTTTTATGAATCGCATCCGCTTAATCCTATTATCATTTCTGTTTACACTTGGCATATTGTCAAACATCTTAACGCCACTCCTTGTGAACGCCGCTGAAGTAAATCTTATCGCTAACCCATCAGTCGAAACAGCGAGCGGAACTACTCCTCTTAACTGGACTGCCAACAAATGGGGCACAAATACGACGACATTGGCGTACACGACGACAGGTCATACCGGCAAAGGCCTCAAAGTAGCCATGACTGCCCGAACCGATGGAGATGCCAAAT
The DNA here is from genome assembly GCA_030445265.1 of Candidatus Saccharimonadota bacterium. GTDB lineage: Bacteria > Patescibacteriota > Saccharimonadia > Saccharimonadales > Saccharimonadaceae > Microsaccharimonas. Next base: position 304,294 of record JAUCSC010000001.1, on the reverse strand, counting down.
GGATGCACGATGCAGTCACCGTAAAACCGAATACCTCTTACACCTATACGAGTTGGTACAAAGCAACTGGAGCAAGTGAATTAGATCTGCAATATACCGATACGACTGGTAAGAATACTTATGCGTATGTTGATACGATGCCCGCAAGTAGCACTTGGGTCGCCTTTAGTCGTACCTTCACGACACCAGCAAACGCCGCTAAGATTTCAATTATGCACCTTGTCAGTAGCGTCAGTACACTCGAGACTGATGACTTCAATCTTTCCGCTACCGTTACCGCACCAGTAGATCAAGATAACCTCATTGCGAATGGATCATTTGAAACCGCCAACGGCGTTATGCCCGCTAGCTGGTTTAATAATAAATGGGGTACAAATACCGCAAGCTTTACGTATGGAAGTACCGGGCGAACTGGCAGCCGAAGCGCGACCGTTTCTATGACGAGCTTTACTAATGGTGATGCCAAATGGTATGCCGCACCAGTTACCGTCACCCCTACGAAGAGTTACCTATATCGTGATTTTTATAAAGCAAGCGTCGTAACCCGTGTCGTCGTTGCCTTTCAGGATGCTGCCGGTGCATATACATACCAAGATCTTACCGACGCCCCATTGAGCGCGTCTACCTGGGCCCAATACAGTGCAACCATAACCGCACCGTCTACTGCCGTCAAAGCATCGGTGTATCACCTCATTGACCGTGTCGGCACACTGAGTATTGATGATGTCAGTATGAGCGTCGCATTGCCAGCACCTACTGGACCGACTATCGCCAACCCTTCAATGGAAACCTCGGCCAATAATCTGCCCTCTGGCTGGACTTCTAGCAACTGGGGTACAAACACACCGAAATTTGAATATGTCAACGAAGGCCAGTCTGGTACGAAGAGCACCAAGGTAACGGTTACGAATTATAAAGACGGGGATGCTAAATGGTACTTTGAGCCTATCACGACGCTAAAAGTCGGCTCCCAGTACCGAGTGACCGCTTGGTACAAGACAAACGTAGCGCCACATCCTGTTGCTATGTTTAACATGGCAGACGGCAGCACACAGTATTTTGGTTTACCAATTGCCCAGCCAGCTGCAAACAGTACAACGGTATGGCAGAAGTACAGTGACACCTTTACGGTCCCTGCCGGAGCAGTCTCCTCATCGGTCTTCTTCTACATTAGTCAGAATGGTTGGCTTCAGACGGACAATTACAGTCTTACCCCTTACAGCCCTACTGGCTTTAGTCGTCCGCTTTTGACGCTTACCTTTGATGATGGCCATGAAGATAATGCTACCAACGCCCTGCCGATACTCAACAAATATGGTCTCAAATCGACACAGTGCTACGCTACCCAGTTCTTAGAAGGTCAAAGCCAGGCCGTCATTAACGGCGCTCTCGCATTCTCCAAGAGCGGTCATGAAATATGCTCTCACACTGTTACGCATCCCTTCTTGACAACGACGACACCGACCGCACTTACCTATGAGCTATCCCACTCAAAACAATATCTTGAAAAGTTAATCGGTAAGCCAGTCCTCAATTTTGCTTCACCATATGGTGACTATGACGCCCGAGTCGTTACGGAAGTAAAGAAGTACTATCAGTCACACCGAAGCGTGGATGAAGGCTATAATTCAAAAGACAATTTCAATGCGTATGATATACGCGTCCAGAATATTCTTGATACCACGACGCCACAACAAGTCGCTGCTTGGATTGCTCATGCACAAGCCGACAAGACGTGGCTCGTGCTGGTCTATCACCGCGTTGCCAATAATCCTGGACCATACGATAGTTATATCGCTGACTTTGATAAGCAGATTCAAGCTGTCGTGAGCAGCGGCATCACGGTCAAAACGTACAACGACGCCTTCATCGAGACAAAAGCGCAACTATAAATTACTTCGCAGTAGACTTTGCAGGGTGAGCGAAGTAGCCACGGGCTTCAAACAAGAAGTAGCCGGCGACCGCCAAGCCAACAAATCCGAAGATAATGCTGAGGAAGAACCCGAGGACGCTAAAGGATAAGATGCCGTTGACGACGATTGAGACCGCATAAATCAATAATGCGAGAAAAAGCAGGACCCAGCCTTTTTTCTGTACGTCCTTCAGTGGCTTAATGGCGAGAGCAGCGACGACAAGCGTGGCGATAGAAAAGAGTATCCCGATGAATGCGGTCAATATCGCTGGGCCAGTTACCACAGGGGCCAGTATTGAGCCAGCGGTAGAAAAGAGTATGAGGCCACCTATTGCAATCAGAAGGCCGATTCCCGATATGATGACGTAAGCAAGGACCATCCACCAGAGATTTTCAGCTATCCATTTCTGGCCACCAGCCGGTAAATGCGGCAAATCCTTTAGCCACTCAGCGATTTGATGTTCTACTTTTTTCACATATTCCATAGCCGTCTCCCTCTTATATGCTTATTGTCCCTATCATACGCTTGGATAGGCATACACCACAACTAGTTTCTTTGTTTATATGATGGCATCTTTTTGCTAATCGTTACTATCACGCTCAGCATAGCTGCCCCAGCAATGATCGTCCACCATAGTGGAACATCGATCAGCCCTACTCCAAGCAGTCCACTGTTATGCTCAGGGTGAGCTGTACCCATGAAGATTAATGGCCATACAATCCAGCTTAAAGCTGCTACCCAACCGAGACCCATGCTCAGCACTCGCATAGCAGGACTCAGCTGAAGCCTCAAAAGGTACGGAAGCGCAAACACTTCGCTCACGACAATCAACGGTGCCACAAAAGCGAACCCATCCGGCAAGGCGTTCCCGAAGAGTAATATGTCATCTTCAAAGCTATACAGCTGAGTGAGAGCTAGGATAGTGAGGAGCCCGGCATATCCCAGGGCAAGCCACTGTACATTACGGGAGACAGGACCAGGAGCGGGCTGTGCTTTGACGAATATACTCATGCTAATCAGTATACGTCTCGCAAAGCGTACGTACAATCGTTGTTATTTTTGATAAAAAGCTTGCGCTTAGCCTCGGGTTTCAGTACAGTACATATCAAGCGAAAGTTACTAAAACAAACATAAACTCCAAAAAAATTCATGTTGTGACTCATCGCTCTACGACATCCACCACAACAAAGGACTCTCCGCATTCGTGCGGGGTTTTTCTTTTGAAATAATGGTATTGATGTCATACTATACCTATCCTCATTCACCGAGCTGAAGGAGTAAGGGTGGAACCAGAAGAAGAACCGATCGTCGTCCGTCATCCCGCTGATGTTCGTCGTGAGCAGAATGCTCACACGGTGGATTTCGTAGCACAAGCTGCTCAGAAGCTGGAAGAGGCGGCTCAGAAGGTCGCCAAGGATCTCATCGATAAAGCAGCGCGAAATCAAATTGTCGCCTACAACAATGAGTTCTCGGCCCGTATCGCCGTTCGCTGGCAAAGAGCAAACGGTGTACGGCCGGAGCCGCTCAAGGACCGTGTTGAAGCCCTTCTTCGCGAGCGACTTGGTGACGATGTCGACCTCATCGTCATGCTCTACGACGAGCAGTCGTCCTACGGCGGAAACGAAGAGGCCTGCGACATCACCATCTGGGCGCGGCCCCGATCCAACTAGCGCCTCCCCGAGAGCGTCACCATGTGCAACAAGCTGTTGCCCGAAGGTGGAATCTCGGGTAACAGCTTGAGTGGCCTAACCTATCTAGACCTTTCGAACTGTTACTCAGCCTTTAATGAATTCTCTTGTCGCCACTTTTCAATCGCGGCGTGATTTCCGCTCAGGAGTACGTCAGGCACTTTCATGCCGTCATATTCTGAAGGTTTCGTATATTGAGGAAATTCCAGTGTCTCACCGTCACTGAAGCTTTCTATTTCCGCGCTCTTTTCGCCGCCGAGTACGCCAGGTATTAATCTGACGATACTATCAATAATAGTCATGGCTGGCAGCTCTCCGCCGGTTAACACGTAATCCCCGACGCTTACCTGGTCATCGACCAAGCTCACAATGCGCTCGTCATAGCCTTCGTAGCGCCCGCAGATAAAAATGAGGCCATTATCACGCTTTGACCATTCAGAGGCTGTTGCCTGTGTCCAGCGCTGCCCACGAGGCGTCATTAGCACCACTCGAGCCGACGGATCAAATGCTTTGGCGTCTTTCGTCGCCGCAAACAACGGCTCCGGCTTGAGGAGCATGCCGTCTCCCCCACCATACGGCGTGTCATCAACTTGCTGACGTGGGCCGATGCCAAAGTCGCGGAGATTGATTATGCGAAAGGTAACCGCCTGTTCTTTCTGCGCCTTCCACATCATGGAGCTATTGAGGACGCCGTCAAACATCTCAGGGAATAACGTGATAACTTGTATGTTCATATCTGACTTATTGTAAAATATATTGACATATTTGTAAATGTGTTGTATACTGTTCTTTGCTTTCAGATGATTCATTATCTGAATCCTATCGGCCCCTAGTGGAAGGTTGCAGTACTATGCTTCTCCCAACTGCGGCTGCCGACGAACACATGAAGCAGGTCCAAGCCCCGATCCTGACGATCGATGGCCCTCCGATCTGCTTCAAGAACGTCTTCGGCGCCAAGTACCACCCGGCCCTTGAGGCCACCGATGAAAGTCCGGCCACTAGTGAGAAATGGACGGTCTTCGACGGAGAATGTAAGGAGTGGGAAGTCAAAGAGGATCAATTCCTCCGAGCGCTTCGCCCCTCCAAGCAACACTCAGACGAGGGCATCTAGCCCACCGTAAAAGGAAGCCCGCCGAATCGGCTTACAGCCGCTTTAGCTTGAGCCCTTTCGGTGGGCTTCCTTTTTTTATGTACGTACATACGTCAAAAACATAAAAACTGCCCTAAAAAAGGCAGTTTCTAATTCACATAAGCTCTCAACAAATGTGGTGTTTGTTGCTCGCATAGAGCTGGTTTCTCGCAGTTCAAGTAAGTTTGTTTGAACTGTTTATGATTATATATCGAGATCGTCGAGTTCTGCAAGCTCTTCACGAGTCTTTTTCGTGTAGTCAGACCCCTTATCCACAGCTTCCTCTACGGAAGTGTCCACAGGCTGTGCAACCTCGTCATCTGATGATGTACTATATGAGTCTCTCTGGTCGTCGTTATTGACGATCTTGAGGTTGTAACGGGCATCGTTTTTGGTGCCGAGTGCTCGTAGTAATGTCCGGAGGCTCTGCGCGGTTACGCCTCGCTTGCCGATGACACGCCCAAGATCATCTGGGTTCACGGTGAGGGTCAGTAAAACCCCTTTTTCATCAATAGTTCGTTCAACGATGACGTCGTCCGCATGCCCCACCACGGACTTTACGATATATTCTACGAATTGCTGGTCTATTGTCGACATAAGCCCTCCATCTTTCCGGTCTACTCACTGATATCGTACTATTATTGTAGCACGAAAAAGCCCCTCTGTGCGGAGGGGCGTTCAATTAGCATAAGCAGAGATGCGCTTATTTGGCTGGTGCTTCAGTCGGCTCAGCGGTGTCAGCTTCAGCTGCTTCTGGTGCTGGTGCAACTTCGGCAACCGGCTCTTCTTTTGGCTGGTTCTTGCGAAGCTTGTCGGGGTGACGTATACCCTTTTGCTTAGCTGATCCAAGCTCATTGACCCATTTTGGCAATACGACGCCGGCGTCTTTGAGAAGCTTAACAACACGTGGTGATGGCTGTGCGCCATTATCCAGGTACTTCTGAGCTAGTTCTACTTGAACATGCGATTGCTTGGTGTGTGGGTTATAACTTCCAACATAAGCGACCACACGACCACTTGATGGGTGTCGTTGTGACTCTTGTACTGCCACGCGGTAGGTTGGGTAACCACTACGGCCGAGGCGTTGCAATCGAATTGCGAGCATATTTCTATCAAATCCTTTTCACTTAATCGCTTCGTTTTCACGGAGCTTATCTCTGCTTTTATCTCGAGTTAGTTTACCCTATTTTTACTCTCGAGTCAATGCTCCGAACCCTTTTCATAGGCATGGAGCGCCTGCTTCGCAGCCTGCTGCTGAGCTACCTGTTTACTCGGGCCGGTTCCCTTGCCCATCAATTTGCCGCCCGCATAGACACCAAGCGTGAATATTTTGTCATGGTCAGGCCCGATTTCTGAAATAACTTTGTAGAGCGGTGTGACGTTGTCATGACGCTGCATCACTTCCTGCAAATGCGACTTTGCATCGCGCCAGGTGCCTTCAGATAAGATATTCTCAAGCTTGCTGGTGATATTGGCATGGATAAACACGGCTGCATCTTCATAGCCGCGTTCGAGATAAATCGCCCCGATAAGTGCTTCAAAGGCGTTAGCTAGGATCTGAAGCCGGGCGCGTTCACTCCCCTGCTTTTCACCTCGGCTCATCCGAACAAGCGGCTCGTAGCCAAGTTTTTGACCAGCATCGCCAATGCTTTCCGTCCGGACCAAGGCAGCACGCCAGCTCGTCAAAATACCTTCCGGCTCGCTATAATTCTTAAATAAAAAGTCAGTCACGACCAGTTCAAGGACGGCGTCTCCCAGAAACTCTAGTCGCTCATTGTGCTGATTGACGCTCTTTTTGTGCTCATTCACATAGCTCCGGTGGGTCAGCGCAGTCACGAGAAGCTCGATATCAATAAACTCATAGCCTAACTTGTCGCGGGCAAACTCCTGATACGGTGCGACTTGCATGCCACTCACTTAGAGGTTCTCCTGCCGAATTCGCTTCATGGCAAGCAACATAAGTTTCCCGATGTCCTCATACTCAATAGCATCGAGGGCATCGTGAAACTTAAACCACTTTATGCCGTTCATCCACTCTTCCTTTTGAATAGCGTTCGTATCGCCGCCGGCCCGCACCAAATAGATTTGGGTTGTCATGAGGACAAGCTTATCGATCCGTCGATATCGAAAATGAATCTTGCCGAGCCATCCGAGGACTTCCGTATTGGTCAGTCCGGCTTCTTCGCCTATTTCACGCTTTGCTGCTTGCTGGGCGGTCTCGCCTTCCTCGACGTGACCTTTGGGAATAGTCCAGCGATCCTTGGCATCCTGGATTAACAGGATCTCAATCCCGTTGTCCTTGTCGCGTCGAAACACGATACCGCCAGCGGTCGGTTCACGAACAATTTCCTGAATCGACGGCTTCTTGCGGTTAAAATACTTTTTGAACTTATCAAACTGTGGTGCTGGCATTGTCTGCTCCTTCAACGAGAATCCGGTAGGCTGTCCCGAGGACGCCGTTGACGAATTTACTTGAGTTGTCAGATCCAAACGCTTTGGCAAGTTCGACTGCTTCGTTGATGGCCACTTTTGGCGGAACGACTTTTGCTTCATGAAGCAATTCGTAGACACCAATGCGGAGAATATTACGGTCAATTCGGGCTATTTGGTCGATGGGCCAGTCCGGAGCAATCGGCTGGATCTTTGCATCGAGGTCGGCTTGGGTTTTTATAACCCCTTTGACGATATTTTCGACAAAGCCAGTATCTTCGATGGCGGTTTCATATCGGTCGAGATTCCGTTTGAGGATTTCGTCGACAGAGGCGGACTCGTCTTCGGATTGAACGCGAAACTCATATTCATACAGAGTCTGCAAAGCGACGATGCGTCCGAGATGACGGTTTGATGCCATGGCGTTTTTCTCTCTTTAATTCAGTTGTTTTAAGGTAGCCGGAGCCTTAAGCTTCGGTTTTCGTTTTGCCGGTTTCACGGCGCGTAGTCTTCACCTTTACCGGTGACGTAGCGTTGACACGGCGAGCAAGCGTCAGTCGAAGGTGACTCCGACGTAGTCCCGTCTTGCGGGGGCTCGTCTGTTTCTTGGGCTGTCCCATACAATGTACTCCTTATGAGGTTCTTTTATAATACTTACCCTGCATTATACTACGAGCGCCACCTCCGTATCAAGTGAAGTACCTCTACATTTGACATATATTAGCATAAGTGTTATAATGAGAAGATAGGCTAAACGACAATGCTGACGAGCCGACCACGGATATATATGATCTTGGTCGGTTCTTTATTGTCCAAAAACTTTGCCACATTTTCGTGAGATAGCGCAGCTGCTTTGATATCATCTTCGCTCGCATCTTTCTCGAGCGTCACTTCGCCGCGGAGCTTACCATTCACCTGTACGGCGATAGTTATCGATTCATTTTCAGTCAAAGCGTCGTCCCAGGTAGGCCACGGGGCATTTTGAATAAACGAGTCATGCCCCAATTGATGCCAAAGCTCTTCGGCAATGTGCGGAGCCACCGGAGCAACCAGCTGCACCAGCCGCGAGAGTGCTTCACGCCAGACCGTATCTGAGTAGCCATCAATCTTATACTTATACAGCTCGTTGGTATATTCCATGAGCGCGGCAATTGCCGTGTTAAAGCTGAGGCGGCGATAATCATCGGTCGCTTTCTTCGTCGCACGGTGCATTGCTACCTTCACCGCCTCGTCGTTCTTTGTCTGGTTTTTGTCAGCATCAAGATATTGCTGTGTGAGCGTCCATACGCGGTTGAGGAACCGGTATACCCCAGCGATGCCTCGTGAGTCCCAGGCGGCATCAAGTTCGATGGGTCCCATGAAGAGCACATAGGTACGAAGTGCATCGGCACCATAGCCTTGATCAATAATGTCGAGTGGATCGATCACGTTACCCTTGCTCTTACTCATCTTTGTGCCATCTTCGGCATTAATATAGCCATGGTAAACCAGTTTCTTTACCGGCTCCTTAAATTGAGTCAGTCCCATGTCATGGAAGACATGCGTCCAAAAACGCACATACAAAAGATGAGCAACGGCATGGTCGCCGCCTACGTAGTAGTCAACTGGTGCCCAGTAGTTTGCTTTCTCTGGATCCCAGGCCTGTACGTCATTGTGTGGATCGGCGTAACGAAGAAGATACCAGCTGCTGCAGGCATACCCGTCCATTGTATCGGTTTCACGCTTTGCTGGCCCACCGCAGGTCGGGCAGGTCGTATTGACCCATTCCTCAACGCGGCCCAAGACTGATTTGCCGTCACCCTTCGGTGCAAAGTCTTCAACAACTGGCAGCACGACCGGCAATTGATCGTCGGGGACAGGAACAGCTCCATGCTCCTCACAGTGAATGATAGGGATCGGCGCGCCCCAATATCGTTGCCGGCTGATCAGCCAGTCACGCATCTTGTAGGTAATCATTGATCGTCCGGTGCCTTGTTGCTCAAGCCAGTCGACAATCTCTTCCCGGGCATCACTGGTACTCATGCCATTGAAGGCGCCGCTATTTACTAACAGTCCTTCGCCGTGATAACTTTTGCCCTCTACGAGCGTTTCAAAGAAGTAGCGGTGAATCCCGTCGTCAAGCATGGCAGCCACTTTGTCCGTCGGTTGCCACGTAACCGTGAACTTTTCTTTTTCACCTTCATCAAGATTCGTGTCCTCCTGCTTGTCACTCACCAGTTCAAAATAAAGACCATGCGCATCAATCGAATAATTCTTGTCTTTTACATTGGAATAGAAATAGCCTCGGCCGATTGCCTCCGACCGCGCCACAAGTTGGACGTCGGTATAGCCAGTTTCTTCAGCAATTTCGCGTATGGCGCACTCGACGATATCTTCATCATTGTCGACACCGCCACCGATAAGCATCATGCCTCCGGAACGTTCACGACGTGGGCCCCAATCGAGGACGACAACCTTATCCGTCTTTGGATCGCGTAAAGCAATATTCACGCCGACTTTATGCGTTTCATCACCCTGCGGTTCACCGAAGGAAGGATTTATCACATTAATAATCGGCAGCTTAAACTTTTCGGCAAATGCATAATCACGTTCATCGTGCGCCGGAACAGCCATGATTGCACCCGTGCCGTAGCCAGTCAGAACATAATCCGCCACCCAGACGGGTATATTTTCTCCGGTTGCTGGATTGACTGCGTAGCTGCCCGTAAATACGCCGGTCTTTTCCTTTGTGTCGTTCATCCGATCGATTTCAGACTTCTTGACGGCGTCTTTGACGTAGCTTTCGACTGATTCACGCATCTCATCAGTCGTAAGTGAGGTAACCAGCGGATGTTCTGGCGCAATCACTAAGAACGTAGCACCGAAAATCGTATCCGGTCGAGTTGAGAAGACGGAAATTGAGGTCGCGTTTGAAGAAACATCTGCAGCCCCATTTTCCGAAAGCGAAAACTCAATCTCTGCGCCTTGTGACTTTCCGATCCAGTTCGTCTGGGCTGTCTTAATCTTTTGTGGCCAATCCAAATCCTCGATTTCATCCAGCAGCGCGTCGGCATACTCGGTGATCTTAAAGAACCACTGCTTCATCGACTTTTTCTCAACCAAGCTGCCGCAGCGCCAACAATGGCCGCCTTCGACCTGCTCATTCGCAAGCACCGTTTTGTCGACAGGACACCACCACTGGAGGCTCTCTTTTTGGTAGGCCAGGCCACGCTCAAACAGCTTTGTAAATACCCACTGTGTCCAGCGGTAATACTCTGGGTCAGTGGTGTTTATTTCCCGGTGCCAATCAATACTGACGCCCATGCGCTTAAATTGCTTCTTGAAATTCGCAATGTTGATTTCGGTGGCAGCCGCTGGCTGAGTACCTGTCTTGATCGCATAGTTTTCCGCTGGCAATCCGAAGGTGTCCCAGCCCATTGGGTTAAGGACATTCATGCCATGCTGGCGGTGAAAGCGCGCGATTGCATCGACGATCGAATAGCTGAAGGCGTGGCCGGTATGCATACCAGCTCCACTCGGGTACGGGAACATGCCGGAAACGTATAGTTTTTGGCGCTGATGGTCAGCATCAACGTGGTTGACTTGCTGTTCGTCCCAGACTGCCTGCCACTTCGGTTCGATTTCGGAAGGATTGTAGCGCTTCATAACCTTCCTATTGTAGCAAACCTACCTCTTCTCGTCAGGAGGATACTATTCGCTGAACTTAAAGATCGATGCTCCGAGTGCTTCGGCGTTGTTAGATTCTGAAAGCTTATTAAATTCTTCGATGACATCCTTGAGGGGAACAAAGTCCTTAGGAGCTGTGACGGTGAAATCTTGATTAAATTTAGGCTGTAGTAGCCCTGAGTATTCAGCGCTATCTTTTTTATCTGCTACTTTTAGCTCTGTCAGCTCATGGCCGAACTGACTAGCCCATAGTTCTAGCGTCTGTGGTTTGTCATTATCATTATAAGTTTCACCGTCATCAAACGTAAATCGTTTATCGCAAGCAGCGATTTTTTTACCTAAAGTAGTTTCACCGAGACCTTTATAAAAGCTGTTCACTTTTTTGCCATCAATCTCGATGTTATAACCTATGCTTGAAACGCCGTTAATATCTTTGTTGCCTAGACTGTCTTTTACTAAAATAAATCGGTTATTGTCGTATAACGCCGCGATCTCTTTGCGTATGTCCTCGTTTTCTTTGAATTGTTTGAGCTCGTTCATTAGACAAGTCTGCGCTTTTGAATATTCTTCACTCACTTCACCCATGTCCTCGGGAGAGAACCGTACCCATTTACTGTCGACTAAAGTGATGATGTTGTCATAATCTGATAAGTCTACCTCTGCTAGACTCTCTGATACTATCTTGTCCAGCAGTTCACGCAAATCGTCGATTTTGACATAAAATACGCCATCCTGATCCATCAGTACAGAGGCTTTAATACTGGCTGTTATGTCATCACTAGTTAAATTAACGGTTGCTGCCAAAGTGCCGGCGTGGATACCGTCCTGTTTCCCGTCCAGGCTTACCTTGACTGCGTAGCTATCATCTTTAAAGTCTAACGACCCAACATATGTAGTAGTTTTCGCTTGAAGTGCGCCACTGATAGCGTCGAGTACAACACGCTCAGGGTTTTGGTAGACGAAGGTATAGGCAGAAACGCCCACTGCACTGACGACGATAAGCGCGGCTGCGATAATGCCACCAATTATCCACGCCTTCTTACTCTTTTTTGGCGGTGTAGGCTCAGCTACTGGTTCACTCGGAGATTCGGACACGGGAAAAATACCGGCCGGAGACGAGCTTGGGATATTATCTTGGGTAGGTTCAAATGGAGGCGGCGTGGTAGCTACAGGAGGTTCAGGAGCCGTCCACGCAGAGTCACTGGCCGTTTCGGGTGGAGATGATACTGGCGCTGGCTGCTCAATCGGTGCCTGAACTGGTTCATTCACCGCAGATTGATTGGGATCGGATGGCGCCGGGGGCTGCTGCGGTCGAAACGGGTTATATTGATTGTTATCGTCAGGCATGTGGCTCTTCCTCTAAAGGTTATTACTGTTTATGCCTATCCTACCATACTAGGCAAGGCTCTCAAAGAAGGCTTTCTTATCCTTTAGCCACTGAGGAGACTGTCGCACCAGCTTCGCTTCATCATCAGTTGAGTGGAGGAGCACTTTGACCGCTTCTTCCAGATAGACGCCTCCCTGTGAGCCCTTGAATAGCACTGCCGCGCCCTTTTCGAGATGCTGATGGACGAAACCGCCGGCTTCAATCGCAGAATCAAAGCTCGCAACCTGACATCCATTCGCCTTGGCCGCTGGCGCAAGATGCTCCCTGGCTTCTTTGCCTACGGTAATGACCCAAGCAAGCTGATTTGGATCACACATTTTGCCAATAGCTTGATGCTCAGCTACTGACGACGATCCCAGCTCATTCATACTCCCGAGCACCGCAATACGCTGGGGTACGGTCAGCTGGTACAGGGCCTGGAGGGCCGAGCTCGCCGCAAGGGGGCTCGAGTTATAAGTATCATCGATCAGTAAGGTGTCATTCATACCGCGGAGCATGTTCATCCGACCACTTACTGGCTGGACTTTCTCGAGGCCGCTCCTAATTTCAGTTGGTGTCATGCCGAGACTATCGGCCACTGCGGCTGCGGCGACCGCTGGCCGCAAATTGTGCTCGCCGAGTACTTTGATGGTTGCAGCAATAGGTTCATCCCAGCGCGGACCAACTAATTGCCCGCGATGGCCGCGCTCAATATCAAAATCTTGAGACGTGAAATAATACTCTGCTGAGGCGCTCGTCCCGTATGTCGTCACGTTCGGATTTGATAATATCGAAGCGTATTGTCCCGATATGTCATCTCGATTGATAATAGCTTTTTCACTAAAATTAGCAGCAGCCAGCTCTTCTTTAGCCACTTCCTCGATCGTGCCGAAATACTCCATATGTTCCGGGGAGACAGCCGTAATAACGGCGATTCCGGGTCGCGCATATGTCCCAAAATGAGGTACTTGTCCAATACGATCACTCCCCACTTCTTGGACGATGACATCCGTATCCGTGGGATTTTTTATCCGTTGCCGAGCCGCCTTGAATACGGCCATCCAGGCGCTTAGGCTGCGAATATTGTCCGGGTATTCTATCCCGAGAATGGCCAGCGGAGCACTCAGCTCAGCATTGTGATTGCCTTCATGAAGCCGGACGCGGAAGCGTTCGCTCAGGACAGTAGCAACGGCGACTTTTGTGCTCGTCTTGCCAACGCTCCCTGTCACAATAATTAATGTAATATCTGGATGACGCGCCAAATATTTCTTTACATAACCCTCGAGAATTGTTTGTATAAATCGTTTCAACATACTGCTTCAATAATACAGTACTTTATGCCGTAAGAATTGAAAGAGCCCAACACCCGGCGCGGAGACCATCACGACTTTCGCCGGAGGCCTCCGCACGCGGGGTGCGGGCTTCAGGTGAGGATGACGTCGTCGAGGACTTTGCCCTCGACATATTCCACCTGCGCGATGCGCTTGTAGTCCGGCCAGACCTCCTCGATCAGCTCCTCGATGATCCGGCCGTTCGGGACGACGACGTTCTCGATCATCTCCCAGAACAGATACCACAGGTGCTCTTCGGCTTCGATCCGTAGCCGGTCTCCAGCTTCTCCGCTGAGAAGCGCCCGCCACATCGTCCGACCCATCTCCGGGTCGCGCGCCATGATCACCTGTGCTGCCTCAGCCAGATTGAACGTCTGGCCGTGCATCGGCATGACGCCGTGAATCGCCGTAGCAGGAACCGGCCTTGGTTCGCTCTCGTTTTCAGTCATCAATCTCACCCATTTCTATGATGTTCTCGTTTCCACGAGTGCCTGCACGGTGCAGGAGTTCAAGCTTACAAAGACGAAACTTCTACACCGCGCCTAGGTAGCAGCGGCCTCAACCATTGATTGAGTAAAAAAATAATACCATGTAAATGGCATTATGTAAATGCTTGGTGGGGCTCCTGCGGGCTTACTCGAATCGGTCTTCAGCCACATCTGACCTCTTAGAGCTGATTGAACGAGCCGAGACATCGAAAACAAGGCGAGCTGCTCGTTCACCGCTCCCCCGTGGCGCCAAGAAAGTGACGATGCGCGATCGACAGCAGATCGTCGCACTTTACGAAGCAGGCGGTCGAGTCGTCGAAATTGCGACTGAACTCGGCATTAGCAAGACCACGGTGATTGAACAGCTCAATCGTGCTTCGGTTACACGCCGACCAAAATCGATGAGCTACTCGCAAATCGATCAGGCGGTCCGCTTGTACGAGCAAGGTCTATCCGTCGCCAAGATCGCTGCCCGCCTCGGCTTTGATGGTCACACGATTCACAGTCGACTTCGTGAGCGCGGTGTTCGGTTCCGGGACACGCACGGACGATCACGGCTTTAGGAAGAAGTCGCACGTCTGAAGAAGGATTTGGATGATGGTAAAAACAACGACAAGTTTCGATCCGGCTACATGACCCTTGCCCACGGATCGAGTAACTTCACGCTCGAATGTGAACGTGACGCGCGTTCGTTCAGTAATCCTTTCCTGTCTTTCCACTTGGGCCATATGCCCACAATCTGAATCATTCAAGCTCAAGAGTCAACGGCGGAATTGGGAAGTACCTTGAGCGATCCACCCACCCAAAGGCACACATGTAACAGATCAGATCCTGCGCATGCCTACAGCGCTAATGGTTGTAAAAAGCACTGCATCTAGTCCTGATCGCTCCGCTCTTTGGCTGCCTGTATCAGGATCCGCGCAAACTCGACCGGATCAATATTCATATTCACCTCACTGAAGATGCGCACTTCGTATGGGGCGCCTTTCTTCCGGGTTCGAACTCGCGGCCGTGCGCGGTACGCCTCGAGCCGATCGGTGAACACAGCGAGCTTCGCGACTGCCTTGCCGGCGCGATGTGGCAACGACGGTTGCGATTGGCTGATGCGACGACGGTGCGTGATGAGCTCGGCGTCTGACAGTGACTTGGTGAACTCGTAGTAGGCGTGAAGGGTCCACTGTTCGGTGGGACTCAACATGACGAAGGCGCCACCGCCTGACGATGACCATTCCTTCTTTAGTTGATGGTGCTGCAGCAGATAGACGTGATTAGTGAGCCGTGCCATGAGGGACGGATCACTATGAAGGCCCGCTGGCTATTCGTCAAGAGATCACGTCGGAAATAGACGATCGAAGCTTTCTAGTGCGCCGCCCGAACGGAATCTTTCCGCCTTCCAGGTGATGAAGAGCCAGTTTGTTCAAGTCATGACGCTCCAATGAGCCACTGGCTTCGATTTCTCCCTTTTCCGCGGTTGCGCGCATTGTAATCAGCTGTTCAGCGTCAGCACTTACCACCAGGCCAGAGCTACGAGTAGCGAAGATGTATTGTCGTGTGCCCCGAAGTTCACGCAAGCGGTTGACTAAATACTCCTCAATCCATGGTGCATGAAGGGCATCTTCGGGTTGGTCGACGAGTACTGGATTTTCGCCATCGGCGAGAAGGATCACTAGGATCGCGGTGCATTTCTGACCGTGGGAAAGGTCTTCGATGTTAACGTAGTCGCCGCCCTCTGGCTTCTTGAATTTCACATCAAGCACATCTGGAGTATCGACCAGCTGACATTCCAAAAGCTGTTCGCTCAAATCTTTGTCGGCAATATTCGTGATCAGTCTTGAGATATCGGTGGCGGTGACACCATTAGGTAGGGTGCCAATCTGAGTCGGATCTCCGCTCCAAACAGCTCGAACAAATTGATAAGGATGGACCTTCTCTGCAATGAGATCGAGAACTCGCTCCTGTACATGAGATCCGACCTTTAAAACCTCAAGCTCTACACGGAACTTGGACGTATCTCCATGGCTGGGAATGTCGATCTTCACAAATCCGGCAGTCTTGGTGTTGAGTTCGCGTGCACGGCCGCGGCGCAGTGTACGTCGATCATCACGAGCTTGTTTTAGCTGCGTTAGTAAGGTCTCTCGATCTTCCGTCAGCGTCTTCAGCGCCGGCTGCGCAACCCTTTTTAGTTCGTCCGAGGCAACGTTCGCTAAGCCAAGATCGGTTTGGACAGTCTCCAGTTCGCGACGCAAGCTCCGCAACGATGTGCCGCCACTTTTCTCGACCTGTTCATCGAGCTTTGCCTGAAACTTTTTGTACTCAGCGTTGAACTCGGTGCGAACTCCTTCGACGGTCGTCTTAAGGGATTCAAGGCTGGCATCAACCAGCTTCTTAGCATCTTCAATTGCCGTCGACAAAGCTTCCCTTGCGATGCGGATACTCTCGAATTGCTTATCGTGCTGTGGCGAGAGGCTTGTCGATACTGCGTCAGGCTCGGTTGGTCTGCTGAATCTGACGCCTTCTACCTGCTCAGCAAGTGTTGCGATGGTACTTTGTTCAGCGGTCCAAAGACGTTGGGATTTCACTAGCTCGGCATCGAAAAGTTCAGAGAGCACCCGTTCACGCTCTTTCAACTCAGTAACCTTGGCTGACTTTTCCGTCAGTTCGGCGACTCGATTTCTAGAGGCGATGAGTTTGCCAGCGTTCGCGCGGAGCGCGTCTTCTGCATTAGTGACCCGCTCCTCTATCCCGGATAAATCAAGATGTGCATCGACGAGGCCTACCCGTCCAACGGGCTCGCGTGCGTATTCGAGGATTTCTCCCTGCGAGAAGGATGCGATCCCGAGTAGCGAGGCTGGTGTTCGGTCGATCTCAATCCAATCGCCATCGACTTTCTGTTCGACTCTTGGTTTGGAGACGACTGTCGAGTAGGTGCGTGTAATCCGGTACTTCTCGTCAGAGGCGGAAATTTGAACAATTACGTCGGTGCCGGTACGGAGCGCTAGCTCCAGTCGGTGATCTACCTCATCAAAAATGGTCTTGAAAACCGCGCCATCAACCTGCTGTGCGAGGGCAAAGCGGATCGCCTCGAGAACCAAAGACTTTCCAACTCCGGTACCCCCGAGCAGGGCGTTGAGATCTGGACTGAGGTCGATAGCGACACCAGCGAGGAATCCGTCGGAGATAGAAACCGAATCGATGGTTGGATGCGCTGGGAGCAAGGCCGGATCCGACAGTGTGACACGTAGATCTGGATCGTCTAGTGCATATTCAAGACCACACAGGTCGGGTCGCGCTGCTTTGATCCAGGTTCGTCGAATTCCGATCGCAGTCACAGAATGTCGGCTCAGCGAGGCGTCGTAGGCATCGGAACTCTGCACGAGGGCCGGCTGACGAGCACCATTCAGCTTGGCTTCTACCTTTGCGGGAGTCTCGGTCTTCACATACTCGAATGCCGAGATATTGAGATCAGCCAGTACCTGATTGACGTGAGTCTGTACCGGCTGGGTTAGGATCCCCTTTTCCTTATCGATATGAGCGGCGATGGCAATACCGCCTCCAGCAATAATCTCCTGCGCACACTCGCTCATGCTCTTGGCAGTAAGCGCATCCAAGTTGCCGAATTTGTTTCGAGCAATACCCACACGAATAAGGACATCCTGAAGCACTGCCGAGGACGTTCCCTCTTCCCAGATACCCAGCAGGTGCCCCTGAGGTGTGCTCAGCTCGAAGCCAGGAAGAACGACTAAATCAGTGCCTGTGGCTGCTGCAGTCATCTGATCGACCCACGATGCAGTGTTGTGATCTGTAACGGCGATCGCATGCAAGCCAGCGCCAAGGGCCGCATTAACAATGTTCTCAGCGGTGCCAAAATCTTCGGCCTTAGCGTCGCCAGAGCCCGGTGTGTGCACGTGTAGGTCAACAGCCCAGAACTTCGCCCAACCATCGCTAGTCATGATTAACACACCGTCTCTCGGACGTATTACGCAACGGTGTGAATAGTTGTCGCTTCTTGCCCATCTGCCCCTGATTATGACAGCGCAGTGCGACAGGTCAAGCGTTAGTAGATTCAGCATCGGTACAGGACACCCCTGTCACAACAAGGCTCACGAACACGTACCGATAGACACCTTGAGTGCCTAACTAGAACCGCTCCGCTAGAGGTCAGATCCTGTAATGGTCTCTCGCTGTGTCACCCGTTGAATCTCGGTCAGAATGCAGAAATGCCACCATCGGTACATGGTGGCCTCTGTTGTTCCACTATTGATAGTGATAACCATAATCAGTTTGGTGGAGCATATCGGATTCGAACCGATGACCTCTTCCATGCCATGGAAGCGCGCTAGCCAACTGTGCCAATGCCCCGTCACAAATGATGATTATACCAAAAACTCACCACTGATGCGAGCGGTGAGTCTTTGGTGAGCTGTTGCGCGCCCACCCAGGGGCACTGGTTTGTTTTATGCTGTTTGTTTTCAGCGCCGGAAGTACCCCTTCCTAGCGCACCAGCTTGCGTACATTATGCCTCAAACCATGTCATAGCACAAGCATTAAAAGCCACTACTAGTATTTTCTCTTAATTTGTGCTTAAATAAAGGCGTTCAGAAGCACACGCGTATCAAGCAAAAGGCGAGCGCTTATCCTCTTCGGATAAATTCTCTTCTTCGCAGCAATATTGCCGGCAGGTCGATCTGACAATACGAAAGAGAAGAAGAAAAGAGATCCATAAATATGGCACAGCAAAACTTATTCATCGGTAGCCTTGCTTACGCAACTAACGATGACAGTTTGAAGGCATTTTTCGAGACAATCGGAGAAGTCACTAGCGCCCGCGTCGTCACTGATCGTGACAGCGGCCGTTCTAAGGGCTTTGGCTTTGTGGAATTCGCTAACGAAAGCGACAACCAAAAAGCAGTCGACCAACTCGACGGCAAGGAACTTGATGGTCGTACCATCAGCGTTAACCTTGCTCGGCCAAAAGAAGACCGACCTCGTCGCGACTTCGGTGGCAACGGTGGCGGAAACGGTGGCGGCGGCAACGGTGGCGGTTCATTCCGTCAGCGCAGCTGGTAATACCGTCCTTCGACGAAATAACCCCGCATTCGTGCGGGGTTATTTTTTATGGTCTTAGTTTTGATAGAGCGACGGGCCGGAATCGACCGGTGCAGCGCTACAGGTTATCTCTACACCATTGACCGTGTGAGTACCGGGGCCAAGATCTTTACATTGAGACATGAACCCAAAGATACCAATAGCCATCAGGATCAGGAAAAGTGTCGCGACAATGATATTCGCGATACCGATTATTATGCCAGCCAGCGCAAAACCATTTTTTTGGCCGGCTTTTTTCGATTGGTTAATACCGATGATGCCCAGAATGAGGCCCACGAGCCCAAGCCCGACGAGTGACGTCACGAGGCTGGCAATACCGAATCCCTGTCCGGGGTTTGGTGACGATGGAGATGTTTCGGTTCCGGGTGTAACGGTTGCATGCTCGGCCATATATACTCCTTATTTATATCCGTATTGTACAAGAGCTATCTACTAGTCGACAAGCTATGAATTGAGCATCTCCAAAAGATCATCCTCGCTAATGACTTTGGTCCCGTATTGGCGCGCTTTTTCTAGTTTGCTTTTGCCGACATTTGCACCGGTCACCAAATAATCCGTGTCTTTGGCGGTTGCCGTTTGGAAGATACCGCCATTTGCTCTAATCTGCTCAGCAGCCCCATCCCGGCTCAGACGACTCAGTGAACCTGTAATGACAAAGTGCTTTCCGGCAAGTTTTCCCTCGCCCACTACTTCGTAAACCGGATGAACGTCAAGTTCTTTAAACTTCGCGAGCAGCTTCTCATTATCGGAATCAGCAAACCAACCAAGGATACTCTCCGTCACCACTGTACCGATGCCATTTACTGATGCTAAGTCATCGACTGTTGCATGCGCAAACCCATCAACTGATTGAAACTTATTCGCCAGATCAAAAGCCGTCTGCGTTCCGACATGCCGAATGC
This sequence comes from Candidatus Saccharimonadota bacterium, assembly GCA_030445265.1. GTDB lineage: Bacteria > Patescibacteriota > Saccharimonadia > Saccharimonadales > Saccharimonadaceae > Microsaccharimonas. Next base: position 284,275 of record JAUCSC010000001.1, on the reverse strand, counting down.
CAAGCCCGTAGATAAACCGGTCCAGCGGCGGTTGCTTCTTTTGCTGTATGGCATCAATGAGCTTATGAGCCGAAATCTCCGCAAATCGCTCGAGCGTCAGCACATCATCAAGCGTCAACCTGTAAATATCAGCAAGGTCGTTGACGAGGCCACTATCGACCAGTGCGCTGACATTTTTTTCTCCCAGCGTATCGATATCAAGCGCGCCCTTGCTAGCATAGTGTTCAAGCGCCTTCTTTAAGAGGATTGGCCCGCTCACTCCCTCAACACGATAGACTACCTCGCCGTCGGGGCGATAGAATGTCAGTTCCGGATATTGGCTTTTGAGCGCCTCCTCATAGTCAAAGACTCTGGCGTCCTTTGGACGGAGCTCCAGTACTACTTGTTTGACCTGAGGAATAATGTCTCCAGCCTTATAGACAATAACCGTATCCCCGACTCGGACATCCTTGCGGGCAATTTCATCGGCGTTATGCAGTGAGGCGTGCTGGACGGTCGTCCCGGCAACTACCACTGGATCAAAGACCGCCGTCGGTGTGGCTGCGCCAGTGCGGCCAAGGCTGATGACAATATCTTTGACAATTGTTGTTGCCTGTTCGGCGGCATACTTGTAAGCGACGGCTCCCCTTGGCTGCTTGCCAACTATACCAAGTTCGGCAAACTGAGCTCGGTCATTGACCTTAACGACAAGACCGTCGGTATTAAACGGCAAGTCATGCCGTTTTTGATCCCAATCGTTAATGAATGCCATTAGTTTTTCGAGCGATGTAAAAACCGAGGCTTGTTCGTTACGCGTGATACCAATGGCAGACAAGGCTTCGTACGCAGCCATATTCGTTGATACTTCCGACGGATCATCACGGAGCAAGTCATAGGCGCGGAAGGATAGTGGCCGCTCTGCTACGAGCCGAGGATCGAGCTGACGAATCGTTCCCGCGGCCAAGTTGCGGGGATTTGCATAGAGTGGCTTACCTTCGCGCTTTTGTCGTTCATTGAGTGCTTCAAAATCTTGTTTGAGCATGACTATCTCACCGCGCACTTCTGTTCGGCCCGTTAGGTAATGTTCATAATTTTTCGTTTCACGGAGCCGGAGCGGGACATTTCGAATCGTTCGAACATTCATCGTGACGTCTTCACCGATAAAGCTATCCCCCCTTGTCACGGCCCGCACCAGTACACCATTTTCATACACTAAGGCGCACGCCAGTCCATCCATTTTTATGTCAGCAAAAAACTCATGCGTTGCACCAGGCAGTAATTTATCCATCCGTCGTACCCATGCCTCGACGTCGCTCTTATCAAAAACATCGTTGAGGCTGAGCATTCGCGTGCTGTGCTTGACCTTGTCAAATGAGCCAACTAATTCGTTGCCGACCCGCTGAGTCGGGCTGTCGGACGTCACAAGTTCAGGGTGCTGCGACTCAATCTCTTTTAGTTCATTAAATAACGAGTCATAGATCGCATCATCGACTGACGGCAGGTCTAAGACGTGATATTCAAAACTATATTGATTCAGGAGTTGACGCAGCTGCGCGGCACGCTCACTAAGCGGGAGATGAACCATCGGAGACAACCTTTCGATATAAAAGATAAATGTAACTTGCGGACCACAGTATCGTAAATGATCCGAGCGCAAGTAACGTCAGCGGCACGATTGGAAGCCAAGACAGTGCCGGTAAGATGTCTTTTAGCCAACCGTCGATCAGTATGATCGGTAAGAGAATAACGAGCCATATTACCGCCGTGATGGCAACGAGCCATAACAGCCTGAGTAGTATCCGAATTCGGCGACCGATCACAATGTCGCCTGCCGTCCTCAGCGCTTTCATGGGATACATCCCCGGCAGCGTAACGACAATCAGAGCGATAAAAGTACTTGTCATCCAGTAGAGCGACAGGACGGCCAGTAGTCCCGCCACAATCCAAAACATCATCGCGATGACGCCGCCGCTCAATATCCCCGATGCCGAAGCGGCCGAGTAACCGATGAGTGCGAGAGCCAACGGCAGTAGCTGTACTACCATCACCAAAAAGACGAAGAATGTTGAGACCAGTGGCGCACCAGCGCTATAAAGTCCATCCCGAAAGCGCACGACGTGTCCTGCGAGTAAGTTACGTAGCAGCCATACGGTGGTGAGCCAGGTCAACAGCCCAAGCAGTACCGCATATACTTGCTGCGCTTCGCCCGGTGTCTGAGCAATCGAGCCGGTTGTCGTCACTAAGAATAAAATACTTGCTTCGCCAACTGATCCAAAGTTACCGTCGAAGACTTCCTGTCCCGTTTGATCAAGCGTATCACTCAGCGCCGAATATGTTTCCTGTGAGCCAATCCCCACAAACAACGCCGTCAATAAGGCATAGACGACGACGATAAGAAAGAAATGCTTGCGATAACCCCAAACCGTTCGACGAACTTCGTTTGTAAACGACCAGTAGCCTGGAAGCTGCAAGGACCTGACATAATCGCGGCGACGGGTCAATCGAAAACTACGATGCGGCCTTCGGGACAAATAATTATCGACGCGAGTTCGTAGCGCTTCGGAGCGTGACGCGAGCCAGCGGAGCATGCGTTGCCAAAGTGCTGGTGGTGGTGACTGCTTCTTGACCATAGAATTGCTTAAAACGAACCGGCTGTAGCCCGAAGTCGTTTGATCCGCTCCTCAAGCGGTGGATGGGTACTGAATAAATTAGAGAAGAAGCTCGCACGAAGGGGGCTAGTAAAGAAGAGGTGGGCCGTAGCGGTATTTTGATGCTTCATCGGACGGCCATACTGTTGCAGCTTCTCGAGAGCCGATGCTAATGCGTCAGGGTGTCGTGTCGTCAGTGCGCCTGTTGCATCGGCAAGATACTCACGCTGACGACTAACGGCGAGCTGGACTATCGTCGCGACAACTGGCGCAAGAATCACGACGACGATTCCAATGACCAACAGGACTGGGCTTGAGTTCCCCTCCCTACGATCGCCGCCAAAGAAAAACATGCGCGTGATGATATCTGTCAGGATACCGATTGCGCTCACCAGTCCAAACGCAATCATACTGACGCGAATATCGTAGTTTTGTACATGCCCCATCTCATGGGCCATCACGGCTTCTAGTTCGTCATCGTCCATGATTTCAAGCAAACCGGTAGTTGCCGCAACGACAGCATGCCGAGGATCACGACCGGTCGCAAAGGCGTTTGGCGCCGCATCGTTCATGATATACACTTTCGGCATCGGCATGCCGAGAGTAATGGAGAGATTTTCAACAGTTCGATATAACCTGGGGTTATCGCGCTTCTCAATCTGCTGGGCACCCGTCATGGCAATCGCTAGCTTGCTGGCAGCAAAATACTGAATCAATGCATACAGGAACGCCCCGCCAATCACAAAGTAAGTAATCGATGGATCTCCACCATAAAAGTAACTGACCGCCCAACCAATCGCGCTAATCAAGCCGACGAAAACGGCCATAATCAGAATAGTGTTGCGTTTGTTTGCGGCAATTGCTTTATACATGGTAGGTACCTCGAGTGATGACTAGAATTTTACTTCTGAAGGCTTGTCGGCGACAGCTTGTTCGCTAGCAGTAAGTTCAAAGAACTCTCGCACCGTAAACTTAAAGAATGAAGCGACGATATTGCTTGGGAACGTCTGAATCTTGGTATTCAGGTCACGAACGCCACTGTTATAAAACCGCCGTGCTGCCTGAATCTTATCTTCGGTATCAACCAGCTCTTGTTGGAGTTCAACAAAATTTTGACTCGCCTTGAGGTCTGGATAAGCTTCGGCGACAGCAAACAGACTCTTAAGCGCACCTTCAAATTGGTTCTCAGCTGCAGCTGTTGCTTGTACACCCTGCGCATTGAGGGCGTTGGCACGAGCTTCCGTGACGGCTTGAAAAACGCCTTGCTCATGTTTGGCGTATCCCTTAACGGTTTCAACGAGATTTGGGATCAAGTCGAGACGACGCTTTAATTGTACAGTGATATCACTCCAGGCTTCTTCGACACGGATACGAAGTGTGACGAGGCTGTTATAAATAGCCCACAATGCAACGGCCAGTATGACTACGATAGCGATAATAATAAGTAATGTGAGCATTTTTTCCCCTGTTAAATAACGGTTTATTGTCCGCTTTTATTATAGCAAAAACTCGGCATGTTGTGCCGAGTTTCATATTCTGGTGCGCAGAGCGGGACTTGAACCCGCACGACCGTGAGGCCAAGAGATTTTAAGTCTCTCGTGTCTACCAATTCCACCATCCGCGCTTATCTTGTTCATTATAGCAAATCTACTATTCATTCCACGCTATAATTACAGGATGAAACAAGTTTGCATTATCCATGGCGGCGACACCTACCCCTCAGTAAAAGCGTATAAACAAGCACTCGGAAGCCGACAGCTGGACTATGCTCGGCTCCTCTACCGGCCTCGTTGGAATAACTGGCTCCCAGAACACCTTCCTGGCGTTGACGTGCTACTGCCTTCGTTCCCCAATAAGGATAATGCCCAATATGACGAGTGGTCACTATACTTCGCTAAACTCATCCCCTTTTTGGAAAACGACGTGACTCTTATTGGGCATTCCCTCGGTGGCATTTTTTTAGCGAAGTTTCTTTCTGAGAGTCCTATGCCTGGGCTAGCGAAAAAGCTGGTACTCATTGCCGCACCCTACGATGATGAGCTGAACGAACCGCTGGCGACATTTAAACTGAGTAGGGATGCTACCAATCTGTCGATTTCTGCAGAAGAAATCTACCTTTTTCATAGCGAGGATGATCCCGTTGTCCCATTCTCGGAACTCAGCAAGTACCGCGCCGATCTTCAAGATGCCCAGGTCCATACATTTCAAGACCGTCTTCACTGCAATACCGCGACGTTTCCCGAATTGCTCGACATCATAAAAAAATAATCCCCCATATAGGGAGAATATCGTGGAGGCACGTACGGGAGTTGCACCCGTCTACGCGGTTTTGCAGACCGCTGCGTAACTGCTCCGCCAACGCGCCATCTTGGCCTATTATAGCAAACCTTGAGTCGCTTAGACTGTCTTATTCAACAGCCGAAGAACGCATTGCTCATCACGGGACAAATACTTCTTCGGACGCATCGACTGCATCGCTTGCTTGAGAGTCTGCATATCTTCACTATCGATGTAGGCGGCAATCACCCGCGGATCGATATAGGAGCTCCTAGCAACCGATGGCGTATTACCAAGTTTCTTAGCAACGTTCTTGACTGTTTCCGTGACAAATTTTGTCCGCTGCGTTTTCGTGGCAAGCTTTTCAGCAGCGATGAGTTCTGTGGTCGCCAGTAGCGTTCCGCCCCACGTTCGAAAATCTTTTGCGCTAAATTCCTCACCCGCGTACTGCTTTATATAGGCGTTGACGTCATTGGTATGGATATCGTGCATACTCCCATCACTATCTTGATAGCGAAAGATTTCATAGCCCGGAAGTTCGTCGAGTTGCTTGACGATACGCGCTATTTGACGATCGTTGATTTGTTTAACATGCTTTTGGTGGCTCTTACCGACAAAATCAAACGTTACCGTATCGCCTCTTACGTCGACATGCTTACTACGAATTGTCGTAATGCCGTACGTCTGGTGCTCTTTGGCATATTGTTCGTTGCCGACACGAAAATATTCTTGATCCATCAATTTGACGATACAGGCAAGTACTTTTTCTTTACTCAGGCGTTTGCGTGCCAAATCTTTTTCTACTTGGCGCCTGAGGTCCGGTAATGCTTCAGCAAATCGTAGTATACGGTCAAATTTTAATTGCTCCTGTCTTGCTCGGAACCGAGGGCTATAAATAGCCTGTACCCGCCCCGCACTATCTATACCCCTCGCAAGTATCTTTGATCGCTCGCTCCTGGCAATATGAACATCTCGCCACGCCGGCGGAATTGCCATTTTACTAATAAAATCGAGCAATTTCGGATCGGTCAATTGATTGCCTGCTTCGACATAACGAAAGCCCCCACCAGCTTTCTGCCGCTCAATCGGAAGATATGCTGTCATGACAATATTATACGACGAGTTGAGGCAGCGGAGCTAGACTATGAGCCCCATGGCAGCGTGGCACGGTTTTGGCCCCAGTCATCACAGCGAGGATCGGTGTAGTTGCGGCGGGCTGGTTCACAGGTAATCGATATGACGGTGGTGATGGTCGGTGACCATGCCGACGTATTAAAGTCGGTCATACAGCGATACTGCGCGTAGTAGTTCACCGTCTCGTTAACTTCACCAGCCGCCCAGCCTAGGAACCACCAGTCCGTAAATGTCGTGCCATACGTACCCGTTGACGGGAACCTTGTGTCTTCATAAAGCCCCGTGTCGTATATCTGCACACTCTCAGGCAGCCAGGTGCCGTATGGGCAGCTGGTATTCCATGACATATTGTAACGATAGCCGGCCGACCACGTCGAATCAGCGGCGTACGATGGCTGAACTGGTGTATTTATCGGCCGTACAATCACTGCCTGAGCGCTGGTAAGTGCACTACTGTTTGCGTCGCTTCCCTGGCAGCGCGCTTGGACTTCAAAGGTATACCGCCAACCCTCGAAGGCAGATTTGTCATAAACGGTGCCCGTCTGCCATCCAGAATAACTCGACCAGGTTGAATCACTTGCCTGATTTGCCTCAAGATACCTCGTCTGATACTGGAGTGCCGTTCCAGTTGCCGGACAACTCGAACCCGATACAGCCGCCCGGGCTATGGTATTGCTCGTAATAAGACTGGTGGCTACCGTTGGCGTACCAGTCGGCGCGCTGATAGGTGTCGTCACCGCCACGATATTCGACCAGTTACTCGGTGCACCCGATGTTGTCGCTCGTACACGGAAATAATATTTTTCACCTTGAGTCAGTCCCGTAGCAGAATTGGATAACCCGGTAAATGTCGTAGTCGTCGGTGTACTGAGGTCGGCATTCACGCTGCGTTGTAGCTCATAGCCAGTCACATTATCTACTTGTGTCCAGGACATATTTATCTGAGTGCCGCTTTGCGCCGAACCACTGAGTGAAGGGGTGCCCAGAGCAGCTTCACTGATGCTGCGCCGACTCGATATCGTTTTTATATCACCACTCGACTCATCCTTATATGAGATAGTCCATTCAAGACACGAACTACCAGTCGAACAGCTCGCCGATCCATCACCCGTGAAGGAATAGTAGTCGGTCGTCGTATTCGTATCAATTGCCGTACACTTCAACGAATTAACGTTATTCTGATCGAGCGGTGCTTCAAGTACATTACGATCGATTTTTAGTAGCGCACTGACTGCTTCGGGAGTGCCCGACAGGGCCATGCAGCTCGGGTATTCGCCGTTATCATTGTAATAACTTTCGAGTGCTCCGGCGATTATCTTAGCCGATGTTTGCCGCTGATTGTCCCGCGTCCGTGACTGGACCGTATTGTAGCTAAACGTTGCAATGGTCGCGAGGATACCAATAATAACCACTGCGACGATGATCTCTATCATCGTAAAGCCGCGGACTGTTCGCCTAAAGCTGCTCATGTAAGAACCCGCTCCATTTTTTATCATCAATCGCTTTTTGATCTACCGCTGAAATCGTATTCTTCCCATCACTCTTTCCGGTACCATTCAGATTGGCGACATACTCCCATACTCCACCGATCGCACCAAACAGCAGAATAGTTGGCTCGGCTTTGACATCATCAGTCCTGAGGATTAACTTCGCTGATTGGATATTATCTCGCTTGTTTACTGTCCTGGTGGCATAAGTAAAGGCCGTTACGGCGGTCACGGGATCCGAGTTATTATAAAGGCCAATGAGTTGCTTAATACCAGCGTATTCCGCATCAATATCACTCACCGTGGTACACGCAAACGTAATATTTGCTCGACCAGCAGTCGATCGTAACTGGCACACAGTATCTTTTGACGCGTATGTCGCAAGGCGGGTTGATGTAGTCGTCTTTTCAAGTCCGCGCTCTTTTAAGTAAGTAGCGGTATCACCTGCTACTTCATCAAAACTGGCAGCAGTAGCGTCCGACTTACCAAAATACGTGATAAAATTTTTCGTTTCTATATCAATAGAAAATTCTTCTGAATCTTTTTTTAATGTTACTGCCGAAGATACGCCAGCCGATTCTTGACGCGCGTAGCCAGCAAGCGATGGCAGTGACGTCGAATCCTTATAACCAGCGACTATACCAGCCGGTGTCCGCGCAGCCGAGGATTGGTTCACGGCACTTGCCGACGTGTCTTTTTTTGGCGTTGCTACGTTCTTCAAAAGCATGACAGTTGCGATAGCAATAATAGCAACGACTACCACCCCGCTGACAATGAATAAAATCTTCTTAAGTTTGTTTTGAGAACTGTTCATATAAATAAATGTTACCGTGTGTCCTCATTATATAGTACTTACGGTTATTTAAAAAAGATTCTAGAACCAGCGTTTGTGGCGGAAATACAGATACATCAGCACCGCTGCGAGGATTGATGTGCCGATGATGAGCTTGAATGTCGTATAAGGGCCGAGGAATGTCCATGAGCCAGCCTCAAGACCACCCGGAATTAAAACATTCATTCCATAGAATGCACCGAGGATTGTTGCCGGAATAGACAGGGTGAAGAGAAGCGTCAGGATGGCCAAGATTTTGTTGGTCTGCTCCGTACTCGTCGTAAAGTCAGCATCTTTATAAATTTCGATCGTTTCACGTGCTTCTTCAACCGTTTGCCAGAGGCGTCGGCTCATATTGGTATTACTTTCGTAGTAAACTTCTAGCTTTTCGTCAGTAAATTGATCGATAACGGCATCAAGTTGGTCGAGAACATTCTTTTGCGTCGCCAGGGTGCGGCGCAGGCGCATAATTTTTTGCCGCAGTTCACCGATTTGGAAAGCGTCCGATGTTCGTACGTCAAACACATTATCTTCAATCTCGTCGAGCTCAAGAGATACTCCCTGCGTGAGCGTCTGAACATCACGTAGCATCGTTTCGATGAGGTGGAAAAGGATTCGTCCAGGCGAGCCGGTATCACGCGCATCATCGTCACGATACTGACGGAAAAGTTTCCGTACGGTCGGAGTAGTCGAGTCGTGCACCGTAATAAGGTGGTTCTTCCCCAGAAAAATACTCACCTGCCCGGTAGAAATTTTGTTTTCATTCGGTAGGAGATACGGAAAATGCAGGATCAAGAAGATATGATCGTCCTCAATATCCATCTGGGCTATCTGTCCGCCCTGAAGTGACTGGTGGACTTGAACGGAGTGGAGGTTAAACGTACGAGCTATCTCTTCCAGTTCGTGGATCGTCGGATTCTGAGCGTCTATCCACACAGCCCCAGCATGTTCCTGTGACTCGATACTGGCCCTAGAATGACCACTGCTGTTCGCCACCTTTTTCTTACTAAAGAGGCTCATCACTTTTAGGATCCTCTTGTCTTGTTTGTTTTGTGCCATTTTCTTGTGTCCGACTTTCTGGACTCATCTTACCATAAAATCGAGAACCCGCTACTCTGGCGGAGCAACGGGCTCGACACTTTCATAGCGGGTGTGTTATATATCGGCGAGCGTTGATCCAGCGAAGATGGGAACCCAGCAGCGCACGAATCCCCCACCGATGTATCGCCGTTCGAAGGTCCTGATCATTTCGTCGGCCACGTCCGAATCTGTGACCATGACGCTGCTGCGACCAGGTTGGCGGTACTGTTGCAACGCGTCCCCATTGTTTCTGCGGAACATCAACGCCATGGGGGGCATGAAGGTCCCGTCGAGCAGGATACGGAGCATTACCTCGTCGGCATACTTGCCGTTCATGGTCCGGAAGACCAGGCGGTAGTAGAACGCTGCATCGTGCGCCGCGTAGCTCAGAAAGTAGCCGCGCTTGAGCAGGTACTTCTGCGCCTCCACCATCGTGTCCGGATCGGTTGTGTCGAAGACTCGGACAAAGATGTTGACTGCCGAGTCGAGTAGCTCACGGAGCTTTTGCGTCTCTCCCCGCGTCAGGTGCTTGTCTTGTGTTTCCACGTTTCTCCTATCGTAGGGTACGACTAATCTATATTATACAATATAGTATAGACGGTCACAACTCCCTTACACCGCTGGGTCGTCGGCGATACGCTGCGGAACTTTTCTTTGCCAGCTACTGATGACCGTAACGACAATCAAAACCCATGCAGTACTAACGAGCCAGCCTGCCATGATATCGGTCGGATAATGAACACCGAGATACAACCGTGATATCCCGATAATCAGAATGTACATGATAGATAAGATAAGAGCTGGGATACGATACCGCGTATTCCAGCATATTGCTATGATACTTAGCGCGAGCGCACTACTCGCCATGGCATGTCCGCTAGGAAACGAAAAACTATGCTCTACCACAAGCTGATGCCATAAGTTAGGCCGTGGTCGCTCAAATATAAATTTCAATAGTACGTTGATGAGCGCCGCGCCGCCGACTCCGGCTATTAAGATCATAGCCCTTCGATAGTTGCGCCGTATAATAAGTAACGTAAAAATGAGGGCCGTGATAATAATCACCCCAAGTACTCCGCCAAATTGCGTTACCGTCACAAAAAACCAATCCCAAAAACCATTTGAAGCAGCATGAATAGCACGGAGAATAGCTTGATCAAAAGCAATCGTCTCACCTGCAAACACTTCATTGGCTAGTGACACGAACCCTACCGCAAAGATGAGGAAAATACCGCAACCAACGAATAGCCGTTTGACAACCGGCTTTGCAAAGTACTGAAAAAGTGGATGTTTCATGTGCCCTCCTAGATATGCGGACTTACAATTAGTGCGACTTCAATAATTATACCAAGAATAATGCCGCCTAGGACGTCAGACGGGTAATGTGCCCCAACAAATATTCGAGATACGCCGACGAGCAGTACGATTAACGCGAGGATGATAAAGAGAAGCGGAGCGAGCGCTGTCAGCTTCACGGTTGCTAGGAAGACGAGCAAAGTCGCGATAAGAGCTGCCGAATAGGAGTGGCTACTGGGAAAGCTGTAGGATTTGATACGCATGGCTTTCGTGTAGATAGTAACCGGCCGACTCCGCCGCATCAGTAGCTTCAGCACCGAACTCAGTGGCACAAACAGTGCGCTAATTATGCATATGATTGCCAGCCTGTGTTCATTACCAAAATAAAGCATAGCGGCGAGCACCACGGCGGCTGTAATCCATAGTGCTGGTCGAATGATTAACCCAACCACGCTGAAGAAAAGATACATATTTTTTGGTAAACGACCGATTTGCTTAGCAACCGCTGTGTCAAATGCTAATAATTCTTGTTTCATGTGATTGTCCTGATTCTTATTGCCGCTGGTCGCACTGATGCGTGGCACGGCGTCGTACATTTAACTTCCCCATCGAGTTCAATTGACTGTGGTGAACTTGTCGTTAGACGGACATTCTTGCCAATCATGTACGATTGATGCCGGATGCTTTTACGTTTGCCGACGTAGAAATCTACGGTAGCGAGCAGGAAACTCAATTTTGAACGTCCGCCTAGCGCAAAGATTATCAACTCCTGGCTCGTCAGCGACGCATCAACAGCGATTTGACGGCCAGCATGATAGCGCCCGTTTGCGATAATTGCTTGGTGCGTTTCAATATTAAACTTCAGATTACTATCCTTATCTTCGACGCTCAAGATGAAAGGCGTCGATCTAAACAATTGCCAGACTCCTTCAAGCGTATACGCGAGCCGGCCGAATCGTCGCTTGTTGTTGTCGCTGACACTTCCAGCAATAACTGCTGATAGCCCTACCCCAGCAACGTTCGCAAAGTATTCATCATCAATATGCCCTAGATCGACATTGCGCGGCTGCCCGGTTGCTATGACTTTTGCCGCATCGTCAATCTCAAGTGGCAGTTCCAGGCTACGGGCAAAATTATTCGTTGTCCCAAGCGGGATAATACCGAGCTCAATATGACTATTCGCCAAATGCCCGACGACGTTGCTGATTGTGCCATCGCCGCTGCCAACAACAAGTAAGTCGGGTGCACGTTCTTTTATCTCCTCAATCGTCTGGTCAAGGTGCTTCGGCTTGATGAGGTGCTGGTGGTCAAACGTGATACCGTGTGCCTGGCACGCTGCAATAATTTCATTAAAAGCGCCCCGGCTTTTACGGGAGCGTCCATTGACAAGTAATTCAGCACGAGTATGGGCCATGTACCTATTCTACGCGGAATGTAAGAAGTATAACTATATTAAATGAGCCAGCTTCCGGGGCGATTTCAAAGATTAGCCTCGCGGTACAGCGAATTCTCCGATATCTTACCGACAATCTCATGTGCATCCGTCATGACGATATATGCTTTAGGGTCTATGGCGCGAATCGCATTCTTGACTTTCTGCTCCTCAAACCTCGTAATGACTACGAGCATTATCCCGTGTGGCTCACGGTCGCCCGGATTGCTCTCCTTGACATAGGTAACTGGCTCTTTGATAAGTTCGTTGATTTCTTTACCAATTTTCCGAATGTCCATACTTACCACCCATACGCAGCGCGACTCATCGATACCTTCAACTGCCACATGGATAGCTTTGTGTGCGACGAAGTAGGCGATAAGTGAGTAGAGCGCCTGCTCCCAGCCGAAGACAAACCCCGCGATAGTAATAATAAACCCGTTGATTACCATGATGGCCTCACTCACCGAAAACATCGTCTCTCGGTCAATGAGCACCGCGATCGTGTCTGCGCCGTCAATAATACCTCCATAGCGAACGACGATGCCGACGCCAATACCTACAATCATCCCGCCAAATACTGCCGCCAGAATCGGGACGTCCGTAAAGCCGTTGGGAAAGTGAACGAAGGTCATGAGAGCCAGCGCCACAATACCAATCACAGAATAGAAGGCAAATGCTCTCCCAAACTTCTTGTAGCCGAAATACACAAACGGTGCATTGAGTAATATCAGGAACAGTCCAAGTGGTAGGCCCGAAAGTTGCGCCGAAATGATCGACAGGCCCGTCACCCCGCCGTCGATCAAATGATTTGGTAACAAAAAGAACTGCAGTCCGACTGCAGTAACAATAGCCCCAACCAGGACCAGTACAATTCGCTTTATAGTGTCAGTCCGGATAGGCCTCCCCTTTCGCTTATATTCTCATCATACCATGCGCGGCCACAATCTTTGAGCCGCGCATGAAGTTGCGTGAGGTTCTAAGCGTCTTTTTTAGCAACCAGCAGGAGAATGCCGGAAACAAGATTTGCAAAGAGCAGTGTACATACACCGAATGCAACGGTGTTCTTCTTGGTACCCTTGTAGATGCCGTATGAGATGACCGTCATAGGAATCAGCCATGCGAGCGGGATGATCGTCCAGCCGACTGCAATGGTGGTTACCAAATTCAGGATATATGCAACGAGACGGAGTGTCTTGTCGTTATCGGTTGCTATAGGCACGGCGGTTTCAGTCATGAGTTTTCTCCCAGTTTTTTAATTACCATAATCTTATCATAAATTATTTCGGATGTATGACATTAGCGGATTTGCTCACTGTCAGCCGCGCTGTCCAGTTCAGCGAACTTTGCTGCCATCGTAGGATTGTTTCGTGTCAGCTTCTTGACTGATAATTCATCCGCCTTATCGTTCGCGATACGCAGATTGTTCTCGGAGGAAAGGAGAGCGTCTTTTGTCTTTTGGAGCTGACCGATTGATTTGTCGATACTGTCTACCGCCGACTTAAACTTTTCGGACGCCAGTCGATAGTTGCGGCCAAACGAGTCTCGGAAGTCATTGAGATCGTCTTCAAAATTAGTAACGTCAATATTCTGCGACCGCACTAACGCCAGTTCGGATTTGTACTTCAAGGAATTGAGCGCCGCATTGCGCAGTAACGTAATAATCGGAATGAAAAATTGCGGGCGGATGACGTACATCTTGTCGTGCTTGTAGGAGACGTCGACAATGCCGGTATTGTAGAGCTCACTATCGGACTCGAGTAAGCTAACCAGGACGGCATATTCGCACTCTTTCTCAGTGCGGTCTTTATCGAGCTCGCGCAGGAAATCTTCATTCCTTTTCTTGGTGGCTGTTTCGTCTCCCTCATTCTTCATCTCAAACATGATCGATATAATCTCGTTGCCGGATTCATCAAGCTCGCGGTAGATATAATCGCCTTTGCTACCCGTCCTCGCATCGTTGTCCTTTTCAAAGTAGGCATTTTGAAACGCAGTCGCCCGTAGCTTGTTAAATTCATTCTCACAGTGCTGCTCTAATGTTTCGCCCACCATCTTGGTTGATAGTTTCGCTTTCATATCTTTGTAATAAGCGATCATCTCATCCTTTGACTTGAGCTCGATTTCATAGGTAGCTTTGAGCGATGTTTCGAGCAATTGTTTTTCGGTATCTTTGCTCCTGAGCTCATTCGCTAGTTCATCACGTTCTTTTTCTACTTTTGTGACTGCTTCAGTAAGCGCCAGTTTTTGGTCTGATTCGATGGACAGAAGTTTTGCATTTAATTCGGCGAGTTGAGCATCTTTTGCGGCCGCGAGCCGCGTAGCCGATAGTTCGCCCTCAGCGGTTAGTTCTTTGATCCGAGCAGTTGCTCGCGCTGTGAGATCGGCTATTTCAGCATCGCGCTTTGCTATGTCGGCTTGTAGAACGTTTTTAACATTCGCCTCAGCGAGCTTAACGGCGTTTTCTTTATCCCGCTCTAACATTTCGACGCGCGCATGCAGCTCTTTTTCAAATTCATGATTGCGGACTTGGTTGAGGATATCAGCAAATCCTGCCTCATCAACCTTGAAAGCTTTTTTACAGTGCGGGCAGATAATTTCGTTCATGCTCTTATTATACGTCTTACTGGTTGAGGATTAGCGCTTGCGCAAAACAAAGACGGTAGCAAGTGACACAGCAGCCACGAATGCCAAGAGTATGACGGCCACTGTCGACAGAATGACATTAAACTGCGTTTCAAATAATGAAACGAACACAATCATTAAAGAGAGCGCTAGTGCAAGCATTGCAATAATATAATGCGCCCGACGTAACTCTGCGACCGCGACGGGCCCTTTGATATCTTTTGCTTTTTGTGGCAGGTATTTATTCATGCTCTGATAATAACAGAAGCTATGCCAGGTCAGTGTTCGAGAACTTGGAAAAAGTGCCCAGATAGTCGAAGACCCGCCACTCCACTGGAGCGACGGGCTCGACAGGGTGTAGCGGGTTGGTTGGCGGAGAGAGGTCAGACGAACTCGACGAGCGAAGTCCCGTGGAAGACCGGCATCCAGATGGACAGGGTCTCGCCGTGCTGGCGCCGGAACGCGTGCTTCATGAGCACGGCTCCGCCGGACTTCGTGCCGACGACGGTGGGCAGCATGCCCGGCCCGGGCAGGAACTGCTTCAGCTCGCCGTCCACGTAGAACATGAGGGCGTAGAACAGCTCATCCGGCCGAACCGGATAGAGCGTGAGCCTGACGGCCTCGCCTTCGTCGCGGTTGAACACCTGGTAGCAGTACTCCTCCGTGACGACGGCCCTGCTCAGCCCGAATCCCTGCTCGACGAGCAGCTCCTGGGCGGCGGCCATCTGCTCCCCGCTGGTTGCGATGAACGGACCTTGGTACGAGTTGCAGATGATTCCGCACGAAGCCAGAGCCTCGTGCAGCTTCTCTCCTTGAATGTGCGTGTTTTCAGTAAGCATTGCTTTCCCCTCAATGTTGGAACGAAAACGAACCTGCGTATTATATAATACAAATAAATCTATGTCAATACGCTAATGGTGACAATATTTTCTCTAATAACGTACTGACCCCTCCCAAGGAAAGCCTCTATGTCCGAAATGACCATACCGAGCCGTTTCTTCGTATAGCGGCCTTCGGAGGTCAAGGTCAGAGATGATCCCTT
The DNA here is from genome assembly GCA_030445265.1 of Candidatus Saccharimonadota bacterium. GTDB lineage: Bacteria > Patescibacteriota > Saccharimonadia > Saccharimonadales > Saccharimonadaceae > Microsaccharimonas. The sequence continues at coordinate 268,446 of JAUCSC010000001.1, read as the reverse complement.
TTGGCGTGAGGTCATAGCCGCTCACTTGCTCTTCGACGCCATCAATAATAACGGTTGCTTCTAACGCCTGGTTGTAGCCGATGGCGTATGCCAGCCACACAAACACCTCATGTGCTTGGCGCTTCTGCAAATAATCGGTTGCAATTTTACGGGCCATATAGGCTGCCGAGCGGTCAACCTTACTCGGGTCCTTCCCACTGAAAGCACCGCCACCTATCGGAATGCGTGGGCCATAATTATCGACAACGAGTTTACGACCAGTCAGGCCGGCATCGGCATCAAATCCTCCGACGTGCCAGTCACCCGCTGGGTTAACGTGAAGAATAGTTTCGCGTGCATATTTTGACGCTATGGTCTGCTGACGGTTCCAGCTACGGACCGCCTCGTGAAGTTCATCACTCGGAGCATGCTGAAAACTAGCGACAATCGTGTGCACCAAACCGTCCACTGTCGTGACCTGCGACTTACCATCGTTTGGCCATCTCTCATATAAATATTGGTTAAGGTCGCGCGCCAGTACCACTTCGAGAGGCAGCATCTCCGGTGTCTCGTCACAGGCATAGCCGACCATGATTCCTTGGTCTCCTGCGCCGCCGACATCGACGCCCTGTGCGATTTCCGGGCTCTGAGTAGCAATGTGTTCGATGACCGTTATGTTGTCCCCTGCCAGGCGCTTCACGATTGCTTTGACGTCGACCCCCTGTGCGAGTGAGGTGACCTCGCCCGTCACAAAGACTGTTCCATGCCCACCGGCGACATCGACCGCAACCCGCGCATTTGGATCAACCGCTAGATGCGCATCGAGAATTGCATCCGAAATTTGATCGCAGATTTTATCTGGATGCTTCGGCGAGACGCTTTCGGCAGTTCTAAAATTTGACATAAAAAATACTCCTTTCACATATCTTTCCGCCCATAAAGCAAAAGATAAAAAGGAGCTATGAATATCTTATCTTTCCGCTAGGGCTAGAAGGGGCACCGTGCGTTATCGCTGGTTGCCGGCAGGTCGTCGAGCTAGTTCTCTCGCTGCACTCTGGATACGTCTGATTAATAATGTACTAAGAAAGTATAGCAGATTTCTGAAAAATCACCCGGCCTCTGGTGGTTCTGGTCTGTGCGGCGGTGATTGAGTCACTTCTACGATACGCGTGATTGCGCTAGAAGCAGCATCACTGATTGCTTTGTCATTACTATTCCAATGTTGAACAAGTCGATTCATAGCCATAATTGCTATGCGCTCCATGTTCTCGATAGTGGCAATCGTATGCAGCTCAGGCGCTTTCTTTTCGGCACGTGATAATTGCTCGGCATCTCGGCCGGGTCGAGGACGAAACGGTATGACGTTATCGCGATCCATAGTATACCTATTTTAATATATTATTTGCTTGTACGCAATTTAGTGCTCCTACTCAACTCTTCTGGCAAAAAGCTCTTCGGTTTCACGCATAAATATTTCGGCGGTCTTCGGCCCGACACCATACAGTTTTTGCAACCGCTTTGAGAATTCATCTTCGTCCAGGCTGCTTTCGTACATCAGTACAAGTGAGCCTTCATAATCACGGATAAGTTGCTCCATGCAAGTCGCTAGGCCACGCGCGGTGACATGCTCATAGCGTGCATAGCCACCAGCACGGAGTAGCAACGTTAGTCTTCGCTCCCCGAGCTGAATAATTGACCACGGTGTATCAAGTTTTTTTGATATAAATAATTTCCATGTCTTCACGGCTACGCCAGACTGAATCGGTTTGCCAAAAAGATAACATAATAAAAACCATCGGAACATGTCATCATCACCCGTAGTAACATCAAGATCGAAATCTTCGGCGTGGTGAACTGGTTTTGGCTTGGGGGTACGTTTCTGAACCATATCTCTATTATGACGCATCCGAGCGCTTGTTGCAGCGCCAGCTCTCGCTTACACTGAGAGTAACGCAAATATACAAGAAAGACATATATGGCCAATCTAGAACATTCTGCGCATCATCATGCGAGCAGCTTTACCAGTCGTCAGCGCACTATTGCACTCGTTATCGTCGCCCTGGCGTTCGTCATGGACTTGCTCGATACCACCATCGTTAACATTGCTATTCCTTCCATCCAAACAGAACTTGGCGCAAGCTACGCGGCTATCCAGTGGATTACCGCCGGCTACGCATTAGCATTCGCCACCCTCCTGATTACTGGCGGTCGACTCGGTGATGTCGTCGGCTATAAGAAGCTGTTTATAGGTGGCGTGACGGCATTCACTCTGGCTTCTTTATTGTGTGGACTATCTCCAAATATCGAACTTCTTATTGTCGGGCGCTTGTTACAAGGTGCCGCCGCTGCGATGATGGCACCGCAGGTGATGAGTTTGATGCAGGTCATGTACAAGCCAAAAGAGCGTGCTGCCGTCATGGGGCTTTTCGGAGCACTTGGCGGACTGTCGGCCTCACTCGGACCAATTATTGGCGGTTTCCTGATTAGCTGGAATATCGCTGGACTTGATTGGCGCCCCATTTTCCTGATTAATATCCCGGTCGGTATCTTTGCGGTTGTGGCTGGGCTCCGCTACTTACCGCGTGGCAAATCACCGCATCCGCTCAAGCTCGACGTCATCGGCACCGTACTTGTCTTCATCGCCCTCGGCTTACTTGTCTTCCCGCTCATCCAAGGCCGCGAACTTGGTTGGCCGAGCTGGATCTTCGTGATGATCGCCGCGTCTATTCCATTCTTCGTCGCCTTTTGGCTCTGGCAGCTGAAGAAGTTTGCAAAAGACAAATCGCCACTCATCATCCCATCTCTATTTCGTACCTATTCATATACCATTGGCCTCATTACAAATATCGTCTTCCAGTTCATCATGATCGGTTTCTTCTTTACCTTTACGCTGACCCTCCAAATCGGACTCGGTTTTGATGTCATCAAAGCAGCTCTGACTGGGTTGCCGGTCGCCATCGGTATCGGTCTCAGCATCGGCGTCATTGCGCCAAAACTCACCAACCGAATCGGCCGCTATACGATGACACTCGGTACTGTCGTGATGTCGATTGGCCTCATCGTTACGACACTCATCCTGCAAAGTGGCGGTAGAGACGTGAATCCATGGGCTCTTTCTCCTGGCTTACTGCTCATTGGAATCGGTATGGGTATGATCATGGGGCTCATGTTCTCGATTACCTTAAAAGACGTGCCAAAAGAAGATGCCGGATCTGCCAGCGGTACGCTCAGCGCCGGACAACAGGTTGGTGGTGCAATTGGTATTGCGCTTGTCGGACTCATTTTCTTTGGTGCACTCAGTCATAACGCGGCACAAAGTTTTAGCGATGCCGAACCAGCCATCAAGTCGTACTTATCATCACAAAATGTGCCGGTCGCTGCACAAGCATCAATCATCAGCGGCGTCAAAGACTGCTACGTTGACCGGACGGAAGAGACCGACAATACGGTCGTTCCAGAGAGCTGCAAAAAGCTTGAACAAGCAAGTGGACAAACGACAGGCCCATCACTTCCCGGCTTACCTGCTGTCATTACCGATGCCACCAAACAAGCTGCCAGTGACAACTTTGCAAACGGATTCAAAGCGACTATGATTTATGCTCTCGCAATTGTCGGCGTCACGTTCATCTTAAGCTTCCTGATGCCGCACAAAATCGAATATAGCATGGAGCATTAGACTAATCTCTGATACATGCCGAGCTAGACAACACGCCGAGGCGTAAGCACACGGGCAAGGATACCAAAGACAATACCGATGATTACGAGAGCCACCAGCGCTGCCCAGTCAAAAGTACTCGTCGTAACGACGCCCGCTCCCGTGATAGTAGCGTTTTGTCCAAAAATACCAGCAAACGGCGCGACGAATGGCGTGCTCAAACTATATATCCAGGTAACAAACGGGCTTGCTGGGTCGGCTCCAAACAATTCGAAGATGAATCGAAGGCCCACCAGAGCTTCAATGAAACCACCGATAGCATAAACAATTCCTGTGAGCATTTCTTACCTCCTTGAATAGTTTTACTCATATTATACTCGCGTTCTTTGACTGCAGCAGTGATATTACCCCGTCTTAGAATTTGGATCAGTCACCGCCTTAGACTCTGGCGAATCTTTCTGGCGGAGGAATATCGATAGCACGACAAGACTGGCTACGGCCAAGAATTCACTTTGCCAGTTCTGGAAAGATTCGAACCAAAACTGAGAAGTACCGATATATTCTAGGGTCGAATAGCACTGGGCATGGTGTTGCATCGCTTCTTCGCAGGCATTAGCCGCCCCGCCCGCCGCGTGCAAGAAGAAGGACATGATGAACAACGCAAAAAGGGCGAGGAATAACGAGTTCTCATACAATATCCGACCAAATCCTTTTATCTTTGATAGCCGCGGTGAATTTCGTTTAACCCGAAGCGGAGTAGTTCCCGCACCTGGTTCTCGTGACTCGGCCGATCCTCGCTGCACCAAAAAGACGGTAAGTAGTACGTACATGCTCATCTGAAGGAATTCGCTCTCCCAGTTTTCAAACACGGCTTCCACAAAATGAGCACTGCCGAGATATTCACCATACGTTATGACGTGTTGCTGATGCTCGGTTTGTTCTTCATTATATTGCTCAAATCCCGTGATGCTCTGCCCTACTAAAAAGATAAGGAAGAGAGCCAGCATGATGATGGTCAGAGAATTATTGTGCCAGATTTTTTGAAGTCGTTGATTCATATTAGAACAATACGCCTCGGGGTGCGCTGGAGCAATACCAGAAAATAGAATTATCTACTTCAATAGCCTGGCGGCTAAACGATGCCGACGATAAAGGAATAAAGTAGTACAATCACCGCCGCCGCCATCACCACAAATGCCATTCGAACGAAAAAGTTCGATACGGGACCATTTTTATATTCACCGAGAATCTTGCTGCTATTACCAATCCTCGCAATCATGAAGAGCAACGGCACTGCGGCTACTCCGTTAAAGACTGCCGTGAAGATCAAGGCCTGGATGGGATCAATGCCGAGAAAGTTTATAAGCAGACCAACGAGCGTAGCGGCGATAATGACACAGTAGAAACCGATGGCTTTTTTAAACTTACGAGACAGTCCCTCTTTCCAGCCAACCGTCTCGCTGATCGCATACGCCGATGAGCCAGCCAGCACTGGCACCGCCAGTAAGCCGATGCCGATAATACCTACCGAGAATATCAATTTAGCAATCAGTCCAGCGTTGGGAAATCCCTGGACAAGTGGCTCAAGCGCCATTGCAGCGTCTGACGCCGTGTTGATCTCAGTGATGCCATTCTTGAATAGTACCGACGCACAGACAATCACAATGAACCACGCAGTAATTGTTGCAAACGACATCCCGACGAAGTTATCGAGACGAACGCCGCGCAGGAAGCGCTTGCTGATTCGCGGGATTTTTGTTTTTTCAGTCAGCCTTCTTTTGGCGATCTCTTCTTCAACGACTTCTGACGTATCCCAAAAGAAGAGATACGGTGAGATCGTCGTTCCCAAGATACCGACAAGGATGTACATCGTCGTTAGGTCGAGCTGCGGCATCGTCGTAAAGGTATGGGCAAATATCTCAGGCCAATTCTGCCCAATCAAAAAGGCCGTTACGGGATAGGCAAGGAGCGCTACCGCTAGCCATTTGAGAATTTTGGCGTACGATTTGTAGTTCACAAAAATCACCAGCCCCATGATGATCACGGCATATAGTGCGGCTAATAGCCCAAATGGCAGGTCGACAAAAAGCTGCGTCGTGGCTGCCATCGCACCGAGGTCTGCGCCAATATTGATGGTATTGGCAACGACCACGAGGATGACCGACATATAGAGGAGCTTCTTGCTATAATTTTCTTTCAAAATAGCGGCCAGCCCCTTGCCAGTCACTGCACCGATACGCGAGCAGCTTTCTTGAACAGCGAGTAGTAGCGGGAACATGAATGGAAATATCCAGAGCAGACCAAACCCATAAGCGGCGCCTGTCTGGGAATACGTCGCGATACCCGATGGGTCATCATCGGCCGCACCGGTCACAATCCCGGGGCCCATGACCCGAAGCAAGCGGCTATAGCTTTTCCGGTGCAGCATGCTTTTTGCAATATTATAGGCATGCTTTTCAGCTCTTTTGATCCGCTTATTCATATCGTTCTGACCGCGGCTACGTGGCTTATTAAGTGCGTCGTTCATTTAATAAAGTATTCTGCTTGTGCTTATTGCTATAAGCGTACTACATTTACCACTGATTTCAAAGCAAAGTCACCCAGTATCTTGAATGATTAAAGGATCATATACGCGGAATTTCTATTCCACTCACCTCTTTCATGCACGCGAGGTATTTATCTTGGAGTTCGATATCATCAGCTTTTGGTGAGTAGCTGTCTTCTTGTCGATGGAAATAGTAACGACCCGTCCCTACGGCGTCATCACCGACTGCCAGCCATACTTGGGTTTCAACTCCTTGCTGAAGATCGTCGGAAGCTCCGCTTCCACCCATTTTTGTCGGCACCCAGCCAGGATCAACGGCATTGGCGTATACCGATGCCCATAGTCTGGCGACCGCTTTTGCGAGCAGGAGTACCTGCAGTTTAGAATCAGAATATCCGGTGTTAGTCGCTATATTCTGAATATCGACGTCACCGCTCCTATGCAATCCTGAGCTGATATAAATAAGCCTGTCCGGTTTATTGATGAGACAAGTCAGTACATATGGCGCAAGACTGTTAACCGCAAAAACTTGCTCATTAGGGGCCTGATAAACGCCGGCGTTATATATGACTGCATCAAAATGTCCGAGCTGATTTACCTCTTCGGCCAGTTTTTTTACTGCCTCCAGGTCGCTCAGATCGGCAATTAATACATCCTCAGCTTCTGGTACTTTTACGCGCGCTACCCGAGCACGCTCTTCGTTTCGCGCGTGAAGTACGACTTGATGCCCCTGCTCTACGAGGGCTTGGGCAGCTAGGCTCCCGAGCCCATCTGCCGATCCTGTAATGAATACTCTTGCCATATAGTTCTTGTCTCCTTATTTATGCCTAGTGCTCAGGATCAAAGTCAGGACTCATCCACATTGGCTCCCAGGTGTGACCGTCGAGATCTTGCACTTCATAGCCAAACATCAAATCAGCTGGCGCACCGCTGTCGACTTGATAATAGTCACCGCCATTTTGTTTGGCTGTGTCGGCAAATTGCTGGACTGCTTCTTTTGACTCCAAAGACAAAGCGATCAGTACGCCGCTTGTTTTCTTCGTATCGGCGATTTCTTTGCCAGCTAGAAACGATTTATAAAAGTCATGCATCAAGAGCATGACAAAAATATTATCCGACCACACCATGCAGCTCGCGCTTTCATTCGAGAATGTGGGGTTCTTTGTAAAACCGAGCTCTTGGTAAAACTGCGTTGATGCACTCAGATCGCTGACGGGTAGGTTAATAAAAATCTGCTTGTTCATATAAACTCCTTTTATTATTTTCTGGCAATCTACTGATTAACTTATTATCTCATATAACAATATTGAGTCAGGTTATATTGCTTTAAAGAAAAAAACGCCAAAGCGTCTTAAAATATTTTAGTGAGCCCTAGCTGCTGAGCAAGAACAATCCGTTCAAATACGATAAAATATTATTTCTCAAGTTTATTATTATAATCACTAATAGAATCAGACGTGCATGGCTTTATGTCATTATCAATACAGTATTGTAACTGCGTATCTTTATTTAAAAGTGTAAATACCTGTTTAGCTAAATCGTTATTTAAAGTATTCATTGTATTTACGTATGAAATTAAGAATAGAATTATAACGACTACTCCGGCGGCAGATGCAATTGAAATTGACTGAAAAAGTATTTCTTTTTTATTGTTCGTAATTTTTGATTTTTTTATCATATAGTTTTATACCTTTTAATGCTTTTTTGTATAGTAGTATACTTTTAGATTTTAAACAATGTAGATAGTGAAGCCTGCAGTAAATAAGAGAGCGTCAGTGGAAAAGAAAATTTGAAGAATAAACCAATATTCACTATCCACTTAACTTTATTGTACTTATATTCCTATGCAGTCAGCTACCTCAATGATGCACGTAGAGTCGAGCAAACTATGCATTCTCAGTCACTACATCTCTCTTTGTAAAAATGAGATAGGTAACGAGAATGAGAATGAGGCCAAGAAAGATAAAACTTGTCACCGTAGTGCCAAGACTTAAGCCTCCCGAGTCTGTGGGTTGAGACAGAAAATCACCGAGAGACGCCCCTAATGGGCGAGTAAGAATGTATGCCGCCCAAAAGGCAAATACTACATTAAGTTTGAATACAAAACGACCAACAACGATGAGCCCGGTAACGACACCGAACAAGAAGAAGGAAGGCAGGTAGCCGAAGTTAAATTGTTCAGCAATCATGTCCCCGACTGCCGTTCCGAGAGCAAACGCAAGAAGGACCACCAACCAATAATAGGCCTCACGTTTACTCGTATTGATTGAATGGATAGAAAGTGTTTTTTCATTCCGATACCAAAGAGCAAATGTGATCGCCAAAGCGGTAGCAAAGACTATCGAACTAACAGCAAGTGGAACAGCCAGAACATCTGTAAGGTTATCAGTAATGAGCGTCCCGACGACACTAATAAGAACTACTGCTATCCAATAGACTGCCGGCACATATCGTCTTGTAGCGAACTGAACAATCAAGGCAATGATCAAGAGTGTACTCATCAGAAATGTAGTAACGCTCAGTCCGAGATCTAAATTCATATTCAGAAAATCCGCTGCCGTTTCACCTACTGTCGTGCAAAGGATTTTAATAATCCAAAAAAATATAATTATTTCAGGAACTTTGCTCTGCAGTTGCCTTTTTGTTTGAGCCGCCGAATGTTTTGTTACTTTTGTCATAATTTTCTATTCATTGCTTTCTGTTAGCTATATCCTGTCATTTATTAAAACAGACGACACATGGGAATAACACTAGTACAACAAAGGGGCCGATATTTACCGGCCCCTTTATGGGCAGGACCCATCTTAATCGTTTGTTTCAGCATCAGGTATCGTGTCATTGTCCTCGGCAGGAGAGTCTTGCGTATCGCCTGGCTCAGCAACATCTTGCTGTGAAGATTCTACAGGTTGAGATTCGGCGTGAGTTGCCGTAGCACTCAAGGCCACTGCACCAATGACGCCAGCTATAACTGGTATGGCCAATAAACCAATGAGCTTTTTATTAAGTTTCATGCGCTGGTTGCCCCTTTCTTAGGTTACATAGTAAGTATATATTTTGTTCAATGAGAGCAGCATGAGACCAAAATAATAGCACCTATCATGTCCCTCTCATTCTTACTAAGTTACAATTTAAGTATGCAGCTCTTACTAGCCGAAGATCATAAGCATCTTGCCGCTCTCACTCAAAGAGCTCTCAATGAAGATGGTTATATGGTTGACGTGGCGTATGATGGCCAGGAAGCAATCGATAAATTTGATATCAACAGATACGACCTTATTATCCTTGACATCATGCTCCCTGAAATTAACGGAATTGAGGTTTGCCGCCAGATTCGACAGAAGAATACCGATATACCGATAATCATGCTTACGGCCCTCGATCGTGTCGATGACAGAATAAATGGACTTGATACCGGTGCTGATGATTATCTTGTCAAACCATTTTCTTTCGGTGAACTATCTGCACGAATTCGCGCCCTACTTCGCCGGGGCAGTAAAGCAGAGCCAGTTATACTTAAAGTGAAAAGCCTCACTCTTGACACAGCTACGAAGGTGGCGACGTATAACGACTCTCCCATTAACCTCACAGCTAAAGAATACACTTTGCTTCATTTTTTCATGTACCATGCCGGTGAAGTACTTTCTAAAAATGATCTACTCGAACATGTATGGGATATGAATTTCGACGGCTTTTCAAACGTGGTTGAAACATACGTGAGGTATCTGCGCCAAAAGATAAAACAAGCAGGCGGCAACCCCCAACAAATCCAAACGATCCGTAACTTAGGGTATAAGTTAGAAGCATGAACGAATTCAAAAAAGCTACTATACGTTTAACTATTAATTATTCGATTGTTTTCTTTGGTTTTATTTGGCTATTTAGCGGCGGTATTTATCTATGGACCAACGACGCACTAGGCAAAGGGTACGTAGATCACATCAACGAGCTTGTTGAGCAGTCTAACTCAGAAAACAACAAGGAACTATCTGATGACACAGCAACGGTAGCTGCAGATGTTGCACTCGACCGAATGCGAGATATTATTATCGGCATTAATAGCATCGCGTTACTTTTAATTCCTACACTAGCCTACCTGTTGTCGAAGCACTCACTCAAACCCCTTATTAAGAGCCAGGAGCAGCAGCAGCAGTTCATATCAAACGCTTCACACGAGCTTAGAACACCGCTAGCAGTGATGGCGGGCGAATTAGAACTGGCATTAAAAAAACAACGCACAGTTGCGCAGTATAGAGATACGATTACAAATACGAATCGTGAAGTAGAACGCATGACGTCACTCGTTAGAGAGCTGCTCCTACTGACACATATCGGCAGTAATGAGAAGCTGCAGAATATAATCACAGTCGAGTCGAATCATCTTATAGACGAGATCACGAGTATGTATCAACAAATCATAACAAAAAAGAAAATCGCATTGATCATAGAAGCGACGAACCTACAGCTACGAGGTAACCGAGACTTGCTGATTATTGCGCTTGGAAATATTCTTGATAATGCAATAAAGTTCTCACCAAATAAAAGCTCCGTGAAACTAACGGTACGCAAGAAAGGAAATATGGTTGAATTCAGCTTTACTAATACCGGCGAGACTATCCCAGCCGAAAAAGTAACTCGTCTTTTCGAACGTTTTTATCAAACAGACATCCACCATTCAGCTCATGGCTACGGCCTCGGGCTAGCAATAACAAAACAGATCGTTGAATTGCATGGTGGAAACATTGCCATAAGTTCTCATGAAAATAGAACGAACGCAAGGGTTTGCATACCGTCACTTTAAAATTGCATCTGTAGGAGCCAGGTACTGAACGTGATCTAAGTCACCGTTATATTCCTTCCATAATTTTCCATGGTTCCCTACTTCATGGGTAGCATGGTCAACAGACGCCCTGATGATATTAGCAAAATCTTCAAATGATTGTTCGGTAGCCATATGGGATATATAATAAAATAGAAATTATATTCGGTCAATCTCTTAGAATCTATATGAGTGAGTTCCCGGAATTACACCACTATAGCGCCCGGTGATATATATCTGCTCACTACCTCGCCGTCTCGTTGTACATGCTCTGGCGCATCCCATCTACGGGTGTTTTCTGGATTCCATATGCTACCGTATTCCTCTTTCAGCTGTGTGGTACTTGCATTAGCAAGAGGCCCCTCCCCGAGTTGCCTGCCAAACTTGCCTACGGGACGCTGATTTACTGCTCGAAAATTTAGAACTGCTTTCGCGAGCCAGTTCACAACAAGGTGTCTTTCCGACAATGCAAAACTGAGCACTTTTTCAGGCGGAAATATACTTTGACCCGTAATATCTTGATATTCGACAGAAATTCCAGCATAGCCCAAGAACTGGCTCGCCGAAGCATCAATCACCGTAGGATCATCGCCCGCTCCTATGAGGGGAAATACGTGCTGAATATCATCGATGAATGAAAATTGAGGCGTCGACAGCATTAACCTGGAAGGAATACCTTCGCGGATAGCATAGGCGTGAATGGCAGCAGATACCAGGCCACAAGCAGTCAGGCGGAGTCTTTCTTCAGGTGGTAATGAAGCAAAGATAGTTCGTGTATTACCAATCCCAAGTTCAAGCCCATAAGTCAACTTTTCAGTATCAACGGTGATTTCAGACATCGTCTTACCACTATAGCAAAATAGATCTCAATAAAAGCGGCGTAAGCGCTGATATTTATATTGGTACGGGTACAGGGACTCTGTCACATTCTGCGACCCCGTCGCCACATGCATTAATGGATGGTCAGCATGCAAATTTGCCAACCATCCCGAGCGCGAAGGAAGAGACGGAAAGGATTATCTACTGTTAGCTACCGCTTTACGGCAATAACAACTTTACCGCGAATAGAATTGTTCTCTCGGTCCTCAAAAGCTTTTGCAACATCATCAAGTGAATACACCCTACTCACCTGCGGTGTAACTTTTCCAGCTTCAAGCATATCGTTAAGTGTGTTAAGGATTTCACCAGATACCTGCGTAAACTGAGCGACGGTCGTTATGCCCAGTTTCTCTACGAGTGCTTCATCGGCTGGACCAGTCAACGATACAGCAACAGCACCTGCTTTAAGAATGCTCAAAGTTTTATCAAATTCACCGAGAACATTATTGAGAACTACATCATATCCACTTAACTTGTTGGTGAAATCTTCGATTTTGTAGTCAATGACTTCATCTGCACCAAGTTTCTTGACCTGTTCAATGCCTTCAGCAGTTGCTGTTGTGGCGACATAGGCACCGAGCGCTTTTGCTACTTGAATAGCGATCGAACCAACACCTCCTGTACCGCCATGAATAAAGACTTTTTGACCTTCTTTAAGTTCAGCATGGTGTACAAGCGCCTGAACTGCGCTTGAGGCTGTGAGCGGTAGTGATGCGGCTTGCTGAAAGTCTAAGTTCGATGGTATTTTAGCAATTTGACCAACGTTCGCGTTAGCAAACTCGGCAAAAGCACCACTTACGCCAAATATAGCAGCTGATTGACCGTATACTTTATCTCCAACAGTAAAATCATCAACGTCTTCAGCTACTTCCACAACCACACCAGCTATATCCCCGCCCAATGTTACCGGAAGCTGGACTGGTGCCATTTCTTGCAAATAGCCAGAACGAATACCTGAATCTACTGGGTTTAGGCTTGCTGCATGAACCTCGATCAAAACTTGCCCAGCAGATACTGTAGGCTTATCCGCTTCTTGGATTGTTATAACTGAATTATCACCAAACTCATTGATTTGTGCTGCTTTCATATTTACCCCTCTTTTTTAAACTATCTGATAATTTATGGAACTCTGTAACAATCGGCAATATCTTCTTACCCGTTTCACTTAGTGAATATGTCACCGATTGTTTGTCTAAAGTCTCCACATGGCGCTCAATCAAACCGGATGCTTCTAGTTTCTTGAGTCTCTTGGTGAGCGTAACAGTACTAGCGTCCGTCAGCTCTCGGTGTATTTCATTGAAACGCTTTTCACCATCGCTAAGAACATCAACTACACGCAACGTGCAGTAATCTGCAATGGAGTACATAAGTTCGTCATGTGGTTGTTTGGCTTTGCTAACCATATATCAAGCATATAAAAAGCACTCTACAAAGTAAAGTGCTTTAATAACTGAATTGGTGCGGGTACAGGGACTCTAACCCTGGACCTCGTCCTTGGCAAGGACGCGCTCTAACAGCTGAGCTACACCCGCATGTGTGTGGAAAGTGCGTACGGATTCTCTCGTTTCGGTGACTGCTGGATCGCGTCCTTGGCCTGGCAAGTCGGTCACATTCCGCGACCCCGGAACTTCGCGCATGAAAACTAGTTTTCACCGGAAGGTTCCCTTGCGAACTGTCACTGACAGTTCTCACTCTAACAGCTGAGCTACACCCGCATATGAACGACAGCATTTCATCTGTTCGTCTCAAGAATTATAGTCAAAAACGGCAAATAATTCAAGCTTCAGGGCTGATGACGCCGCTGGTTTTTGGCAAAAATGGTACGATACGTCCGTCAACATACGAGGCCCGGGCGGCATTTGGGGAGCGTGCGAGATAACCGGCATCATTTTGCGTGACCGCATTACGCTTTCCTTTGACGAGACGCTCAAGCAGTGAAATATGGTATCGCGAGCTCGTGTGCACATCCGAGTACGGTGACGCCAGGTACTTCACCTTTCCCCCGTGCTCCATGATGAGATCGGCCGTCAGTTTATCCTCGCCAGGCCAGACATGCGGCAAGGCGAGGAATTCGTCACGAATATCCTCAGTATGGAACTGGACGCCCATATTGGCTCCATAAACAGAGCTTGAGTCCTGTCGACGCGCTGATGCAGCAAAATCACGCTGCCGGCGAAGCGTCCGGATGCCATTCGCTACCGAACTGCCTTCGGTGAACCGCAGGCGCCCCGCCGTTACCATCGGGCCTGGATTTGTGATGAATGGAAACGTCATTTCATCTGCCCATATACGACGGTGCCGAGGAACGCTATCGGCGTCTATGAAGAGAACACCATGCAGTCCCTGCCTCCCAAGGATTTCAACTCCGCGCTGAAGAGCAGGAAACTTCCCCTGTTCCTCTAGCTCGATAACCTGATCGGTATACTGCCGTGCAATTTCAGCCGTACGGTCCGATGATCCATTGACCATCACCAGCGGAGCGACGTTTTCGACATCAAGCGCCGCAAGCGTGTTAGCGATGCGCTTCTCTTCATTGAACGCTGCGATGATCACCGGCGTTCGTTCTTCGTGCTGCCATGACATAATCACCTAGTTATAGCACATATTTATTAAAGCGGTGGCCCGGTCGATGTGGAATTATTTGCCGTACCATTCCATATCCAGTTCGTCGAGCTTCCGTCGGCGTAGTTATAGGTATTCGACGATGCTGTATAGAGCGCTGAGTCTACCCATGAGTTCTCCCCTACAATCGAATTTCGAAAGTTGACCTGCGCAATCATTCTTGCTGTGCCCGCAGGTGTTGTACCTGTAGCAGTAGCGAGCACCCATGTGTTGGGCGTCAGATTCACATAATTACTGTTGATACGTTGAAGTTCGACTGAGGTCGCATCTTGAGCGGCGAGATATATTTCTACTTGCCGTGTTTGATCAGAGCGTACCCATGCTGACACGCGGTACGTTTCTCCTGGCCCGACCGCAGCCACGGGACCGGAAAAGTATTGTACGCCTGTCGTGTTAGAAATGCACTTTGCCGACGCAGAACCATTCTTGGCTATTGTAGTATCGCGGCTGATAGAGGAACAGCCCAGATTGCCCCAACCAGTCAGATTCGTTTCAAGACTAGGGTTCGATACGAGGTTTGTGATAGCCGCTATTCCATTTTGTCCATGCCCGGGACAAGCGCCCGCTGCTGGACTCGCTTGTGTCGTGTTATTCATATAATAGCTGGCGTCTGCGGTGGTAGCGGTCACACAATACGTCTTCGGTGACGCCGTATTATTCACCGAATATTGGTAGGTGGTATTGTTGGCATCGGCTACACCAGCAGCCGCCAACGTAGCGGGATAATTGTCGCTATTATCGATCGAATACGCCAAAATCTTTTTGACGGCTTGACCTGCCGCTGACTGAGCCGACGATGCTTTTGCCCGATTTTGAATACCGTTATACGCGACAATTGTGATGGCAGCTAAAATGCCGATCACGACGATGACGATGAGAAGCTCCACGATCGTGAACCCTGTTTGTTTTTGCTGCACTGCCCTATGCATAATTATGCTTTATTGTAGCATAAGAGGAATAAACGCTCCGCCTAAAGAAAATACCCCATGTGACATGAGGTATTTTCTTTGGTGGCTCCTCCCAGACTTGAACTGGGGACACAAGGCTCTTCAGGCCTCTGCTCTACCAACTGAGCTAAAGAGCCGTAGGTTGCTCCATATATATTACAGGGCAACTACCGTGAATGCAAGGTGTTAGCCCTTCTTATCGCGGTCATTCCCATGCAATACATTCGTTGCTCCACGCAGCGCATCGATCAATTCGACCGGGAATAAGAAGGTTGTTTTTTGACTTGGCTCGGTGCTTATGCGCTCGAGTGTTCCAAGTGTACGTAGGTTTAACGCGCCTGGGACACCGGCAAAGATTTTGGCTGCATCGGCTAAGTTTTGGGCGGCTAGCTTTTCGCCGTCAGCGTTAATAATATTGGCGCGTCGCTCTCGCTCAGCCTCAGCTTGCTTTGCCATGGCGCGTTTCATGTCTTGCGGCAGTTCGATATTTTGAATCTTGACGTTTTCAACGTCGATACCCCACTTGTCTGTCTCGGCATCGACAATTTCCTTTATGCGTTGGCTCACTTCTTCGCGTTTGGCGAGCAGATCATCAAGCTCAAAATTACCCGTTACATCTCGTAGTGCAGCCTGGGCAAACTGGCTGGTTGCATAGACGTAGTTGGTCGTCTCCAGGACAGCTTTTGGCGCATCGATAACGCGGAAGTAGACAATAGCATCGACACCGGCAGTAACGTTATCTTTGGTGATGATTTCCTGTTTTGGTACATCGATTGGCGTCGAACGTATATCGACCCGAATCATTTGCTGAATAACCGGAATGACGACCCGCAGGCCTGGCTGTCGAAGCCCGGTATATCGACCGAGCGTCAGAACCACACCCCGCTGATACTGGTTAATAACCTTCAAGCCACTCAGCACAAAGATGATGATAGCGACAACAATTATCCAAATAACGATTTCCATAGAGTTCTCCCTTTGCTCTTATTGTACTGCCTTCATGTCGACAATCAATGTCATTCCCCGTTTTACCCTATAATAAGAGGATGAATCGTGTCCCTCTTGCTGAACGAATGCGGCCAACCACTCTCGATGAAGTGATCGGTCAACGACAACTTCTTGGTGCCGGTGAAATTCTTCGGCAAATCGTCAAGAACAAAGAACCGGTCAGTCTGATACTATGGGGCCCTCCTGGCAGTGGCAAAACGACGCTAGCGCGCATCATAGCCCGGGAAGTCGATGCCGAATTCATTGAGCTCTCCGCCGTCACCAGCGGCAAGAAGGATGTCGAGAAAGTTATCGAGCATGCCCGCCAAAACTGGAACCTCCAGCTTCGCACTATCCTGTTTGTTGATGAGATTCACCGCTTCAATAAGGCTCAGCAAGATGCGTTCTTGCCCCATGTCGAATCGGGTTTGATTACGCTGATTGGCGCCACGACGGAAAACCCGAGTTTTGAGGTGATCAATCCGCTCCTGTCTCGTACCCGGGTACTGGTCCTGCAGCCACTCGCCAAAGAAGAAATCATTGAGATATTACAGCGGGCCGTGTCGTCCGAAAAAGCGACGAAGCGGGTCACCGACGAAGCGCTCGATTACTTGGCTGAACTATCGGGCGGCGATGCTCGTATCGCCCTAGGCAACCTGGAGCTCGCGCTGGGGCTCGAAAAAAAAGTCACACCAGATGTCGTCAAAGTAGCCGCCCAAAAACGTGTCCCTGGATACGATAAAAAGGGCGACATGCATTACAACGTTATCAGCGCATTTATCAAAAGTATGCGCGGGAGCAATGTCGATGCGACGCTCTACTATCTCGCCCGCATGATTGAAGCGGGAGAAGACCCGAAGTTCATCGCCCGGAGGATGGTCATCTTTGCCAGTGAAGATATCGGCCTGGCCGGCAACGGGGCGCTTGCGCTCGCCATTGCCGCCTTCCAAGCTGTCGAACGCATCGGGATGCCGGAATCGAGTTACGTCCTCTTCCACGCGGCGACGGCACTTGCCAAAAGCGAGAAGTCACGAGCAAGCACCGATGCCATGAATAGGGCGTTGACGCTCGCCAAACAGTATCCTGATGCGCCAGTCCCCCTCCATCTTCGCAATGCGCCGACAAAGCTCATGAAAGACCTTGGCTATGCCAAAAACTATAAATGGGAAGCTGATTTTAAGCACGAAAAAGGTTTTCTCCCCGATGAACTTAGAGACGAAAAGATCTTCTAATTTCATATCTACTCTCACATGAAATGAATTTGGCAAATACGCTCATGCTTGCCAGCTGCGCTCCTTCATCCTTAAATAGAGTCGACATGTCCGCATCTCAAGATTTAACGCAAAAAACAATGGAAGCATTTAGTCGGTTGCCTGAAACCGACACGCCTACTTTCTCCTCACGGTTAAATCCGGAATACCAACGTAAACATATCGCGCTCAGTCTTACTCCTGGCAATGTACTCCTAGCGCTACACCGGGCACGCGAGGCACGAGAAGTCGCCGTTTCACATCGTAACTTTCGAGTTGGAGCTGCAATCACGGCGCTATCCGTCGGAGGACCGGCAATGTTCAAAATACTGACTGGTATTAACTATAAACCGGGTGAAAGTCGTGATGTAAATGTCCATGCCGAGCAACTTGCTCTGCTCAAGGCCACTGACCGACATCTTACAGCCGCTTCGATCGTAGCGGTCGTCGGCGAAACTCAGCTAGATCAACAAAGTGGTCACACGATGCACACACTTCATCCCTGTGGTCTTTGTCGAGACGTTATGAAGAATCATCCGCTGGTCGATCCCGATGCAACATTGATAGTCAGTGCCCTGCCAACTTTTCGTACAATTGAGATGAGCACCATCAATGAGCTTGATGCGTTCCATAACGATGAGCAGTCGCAGGCAGAACCGATAACACGATTTGAATTCCCGCCGCTAAAGTTATTTGAACCATTCGTACCAGAGCCCGGCCAGACGTCAGTCGAGATAACTGATACGGAGGAGGATCGGCAAGAAGAAAGACTATGGGACTCTAGCGTCGGTGTCTACCTCATGAAGCGTCGTCTCGAATTACTTGACCAGCGCTAATTAAACGCATGAACTTTGACGCCCGTGCTATAATCTCCTTACAATACTAAGGAGTCTCGCATGGAAGAACCAACCCCTCACTCTACAGAACAAAAACACGATCCTTCTACCACTCACGCTGTGGTAAATAATGAACCAGCCATACAAAAACCGGTAGACGCCAAAATAGGAAAGCTAAAACTGGCCTTCTTGTATGTACTCGTCGGCGGGCTCATACTGTCCGCGCTCATTTCAGTCACGGCCATTCTCATTGGAGAGTTTAATTCAGTCGTTCAAAAAGCACTATGGACGACCGTTATATTTGTGACCCATAGCTTGCTTGTTTTGGGCCTTGTTTCAAGCGATCGACACAACCAACTCGGCAAGTCTATTCTTCCTACGACCGTGCTCGCAGCTACTATCGCTAACATGTTTACGGCGACACTAGGCACATGGGGATTAATCGGTAATGAAGGTGCTTGGAAAGCATTCCTGGTCTATATCCTAGCTATCGGTACGGCTTACTTACTCGCTGCCGTCAGGCGGCTTACGATTCAACATGATCTGACAAAAAACCTTGTCCTCACGTCTTCGGTACTCATCATACTCCTCGCCGTTTTGTTGGTGCCTTGGATAATTTCTCCTGATGCGTCTTTCATTGCTCCGCTCTATTTTAGAATTATTGGAGCCGTTACCATCCTTGCCTTCACTGCATTATCAGTAACCGTCATCATTCACCGGATTGCCATTGCCCAGAAACCAGAGTTACGTAAAACGACTCCTATTGAGCAGCCCTATTCAACGAGTATGCAAACCGTTCTGATCCTCATAGGAATCATGACAGCTATCTTCTGGTTGTTTGGCCTGTCTGCCTTGGTGTTAGACGCCGCGCGCAGTACGTACGCACCATCTCGCCCACAGTATAATTCACGCTATTTAGACTGATACCGTCGCCTACTTACGAAGTTCTAACGATTCTTCATACTGAAGAGCTTTATAGACACCGTTCGTCCAGCCAAAACCGTCTTGGAGTGGATACTCACCACCCCCACCGAGTCCGCTCGATGATGTTACATCATACTTCTCGATCAATTTATAATGTTTGTCGTATACCCCGTCATTGAGCTGGAGCCAGCGCGCTTTTATGTCATTGGCAAGTTCATGATAGCCATAGCGGCGGAGTCCCTGGATAGCTACCCATTGAAGCGGTGCCCAGCCATTTGGACCATCCCATTGCTGACCATTATTGATGAGGGTCGTCACGAGACCACCCTTCTTGAGAAAGTCTTTCTTGAGCCGCTTTGCAACATGTGCCGCCTGTTCATCGGTAGCAATGCCTTCATAGAGCGGAAAGACAGCCGCCAGCGTCATACGCTTGGTACTGCTTTGATGATGAAAGTTATAATCGGTAAAGAACTTTTCCTTGTCATCCCAACAATATTTCAGAATAGCAGCCTTGCGACGCTCGGCCTTTTTTTTGAAGCGACGTGCGGTCAGCGGACGCAGCAGACGGCGGTGCATGCGCGCCAGAAGTAGCTCTTGATGATAAAGCAGGCAGTTCAGATCCACGGGGATGATATCGGCCGTATGGATAGTCTTGATGTCGGTCTGGTCGGCAAACCAACGTGAGCTAAAGTCCCATCCAGATTCAGCTGCGGCCCTGAGATGCAGGTACATCCGGTCAGCTTGACGCTCGGCTGATTCGTCGGCTGCAGCGGTATCCTCATCGAGCGACTCCGGGCGAGGCGTCGCTTTATTGTCATAGTAGCGGTTCAGGAGCGTGCCGTCTTCCATCTGAACAACCCGCCGATAGGCATTGTGCTCGGTTTGCTTTAATTTCGTTTTTCCGCGCATCCAAAAACGATATTCTTCGAGTAATGAAGGCAGGTATTCAATATATGTACGCCTGCCCCGATGCGTCGCCAGTAGTTCAATCATGTAGCTAAAAAAAGGTGGCTGCGACCGGCTCAGAAAATATGTTCGATTTGCGGTCGGGATAAATCCAAACTTGCCGATCATAAACGCGTAATTTTTCATCATACTTTCAATAGCATGCCATCGTTTATCGGCCGCCAGGCCAAGCATAATGAAGTAGCTGTCCCAA
The DNA here is from genome assembly GCA_030445265.1 of Candidatus Saccharimonadota bacterium. Taxonomy (GTDB): domain Bacteria; phylum Patescibacteriota; class Saccharimonadia; order Saccharimonadales; family Saccharimonadaceae; genus Microsaccharimonas. The sequence continues at coordinate 247,847 of JAUCSC010000001.1, read as the reverse complement.
TAAAATTGTTCATTGAAACGTCCGCCGGGGACGATGTACTTATGAGGCAATGCAATCAAGGAGCCGCGGTTCAAGCGATTTCTGCGTTCAAGATGTTCCCATAAATGGGTAATGTGCGATCCCGTACTACGTCGATGATCGGCGTGGAAGGGCGCTTTATTATGAATCGTTGTTGAAAGATCATAAAAGTGCCTCGAAACAAATTCACGTATATCAAATTCAGGGTCGTGCCGTTCAAGCTTGTAATCGTCTTGGATGGTCTTGATACGGCCTATCGGGACCAGGTCCGCAAACGTCTTACCATCGCCGTATACTCGCCGTTTCTGTACCTCGGTAAAAAGGTCACCGAGTAATTCATCAGGGCCTTTGGACTGCTTGATTAAACGCCCGACGGTTATGACTAGGGCGGTTTTTAGTTTGTCAGCCGGGATATTTGTTTTTACTACCATCTATAGCTAGTATAGCGTGACCACCCACTGGCCTCAATGTCTTTATGTTTATTTTGCGGCGCGCTTACGCTGATTTGGATCAAGGAATCGCTTGCGGAGACGCAGGCTTTTTGGTGTTACTTCAAGTAATTCGTCGTCTTCGATGAAATCAATCGATTGCTCGAGACTAAGATCGGTAAATGGCGTCAATTGAATCGTACCATCGCTGGATGAACTACGCATATTTGTTAGTTGCTTGCCGCGGCAAACATTAAGATCGAGGTCACCCTGGCGGTTATAGAGCCCAACAACCATACCCTGGTAAACAGTTGTGCCTGGGCCGACAAAAAGCTCACCACGAGCAGCAGCGGCGTCTAGCGCATATGCTGTTGTCACGCCGGCTTCGGTAGCAACCAAAGCACCATTACGAGACTGCTGCAGCTTTGCACCCAGTGGCTGATAACCGTGAGGAAGGCTATTCATGATAACCGTTCCTTTAGTGGCCGTCAGAAGCAAGTTACGAAGACCAATCATTGCCCGCGTTGGAATAATGTATGTCGAACGGGTCGTCCCACTGCTGGTCTGCTCCTGTTTGATAGGCGCGGCGCGGCGCGTACCAAGCTCTTGGCTAACAGCGCCGAGGAATTCAGCTGATACTTCAATCAATAGTTCTTCGACAGGTTCTTTGACGATACCGTCTTCTTCGATGGTAACAGCCTGTGGTCGTCCAACTTCAAATTCAAAATCTTCGCGGCGAAGCGTCTCGATCAGGACGGACAGGTGGAGTTCACCACGTCCAGAAACAATGAAACCGATACCTTCTTCTTGCACACGAAGCGACACGTTTGTTTCAAGCTCTTGCTTCAAACGATCACCAATTTGGCGGCTTGTGTTGTATTTGGCTTCGCGGCCCTTGAGCGGACTAGTATTTGGACCAAGGTACATACTGATTGTTGGTGCTTCAATATCAATAACGGGTAGCGCCTCAGGGTTTTCTTTATCAGCAATCGTTTCACCGATATGAGCTTCAGAAATACCCGTAATCGCAACGATGTCACCGGCACCCGCTTCATCGATTTCCTCACGGTTAAGCCCGCGGTAGCCGAACAATTTGTCGATTTTTCCGTTCACGACTGTCCCATCACGCTTAATAAGTACAACTTGAGTTGATTTCTTTAATTGACCACGGCTGATTCGACCGATTGCATATTTCCCAAGGAAGCTATCGTACTGCAGCGATGTAACGAGCATCTGATACGGTGCATCGACTTGAACAGTCGGCGCTGGAATATCATTAATGATAGCCTGAAAGATGGGTGTCAGGTCGGTATGTACAGCAGGGTTATCTGGCAGTTCATTCCACGCCTTTCCCTCACGACCAATGGCGTAGTAGACGGGATAGTGCAGCTGACTGTCATCAACAGCCAGCTCCAAGAATAGCTCAGAAACTTCATCGATCACTTCATCAATCCGCCGGGATGGCTTGTCGATCTTATTGATAACGACGACTGGCTTGAGGCCAAGCTCGAGGGCTTTTGATAGCACAAACTTTGTCTGTGGCATTGGACCTTCCTGCGCATCGACAATCAACAGAACGCCGTCAGCCATATTGAGCGTGCGTTCAACTTCGCCGGAGAAATCGGCGTGTCCCGGTGTATCGATAATATTAATTTTGTAGTCATCGTAATAAATCGACGTCTGCTTGGCCGTGATCGTGATACCACGCTCGTGCTCCTGGTCGCCACTATCCATGATTAATGACTGTTCCATTTCTGCCTGATTTGAACGGAAAGTATTGCTCTGTTTTAAGAGCCCATCAACCAATGTCGTCTTTCCGTGGTCGACATGGGCGATAATCGCAACATTGCGGATAAAGTTTGGATCTTTCATAAAAAATGTCCCGTATTACACGGGTTCCTTAACACTATAGTAACATTTATCTATCGAAACCTCAAGCAACACCTTGCAGCTTGATTCCAGAAGGGTTGTAGTATATAATCTCGTGAGGTAAGGGCGCTTAGCTCAGTTGGCTAGAGCATCTCGTTTACACCGAGAGGGTCGGGGGTTCGAGCCCCTCAGCGCCCACCATGAGACAACTACCGACCGGTAGTTGATTTCTTTAACAATACGGGCGCGCGTGCTGGAATTGGTAGACAGGCTAGCTTGAGGTGCTAGTGTTCGCAAGGACGTGGAGGTTCAAGTCCTCTCGCGCGCACCAATAAAAGAACCGATCGTTATGATCGGTTTTTTTATTGGTTCTTTATGGCGTCGTGTAGACCGGCTTTTGATTGACTGACCAATACTGGACATTTGCATAGCGATCGGTCGCATTGACCAGGCGCGTACCACTTTCGATATTGTGGATGTTATTGCCGCTGGCATAGAAGAGGGCTGACTGATAGAGGCCGATGGCGGGCACATCTCCAAGCCACTGGCGAGCGAATGTCAGATACTTGGCATTTCGGAGCTCAGGTTCAATACGGGAACGAGCACTCGCCAATGTGTCATCACTGATTGCATTAGAATAGTTGGAGAAATTGAGTCCCCGTGACGATGCTTGCGACGAATGCCAGTAAGCGTATACATCAGGGTCGCCGCCGATATCGAGCTGGTAGAGCAGCACGTCAAAACTACGTCCCTGGAGCACATCTTTGACGAAATTTTGCGTCACGTCGGTTGGATCAACAATGTGCGTCGTGGTCCCAATACCAAGTTCACTCCACTGCTTGGTGAGTTGCCCTAACACCTTCTCGAAATCACTATTCTTGACCGTAACAATATCCAAACGAAGCTCCTGGGCGTCTTTCTTTCTAATGCCACCACTCATCACCCAACCGGCGTCATCGAGCATCTTTTTTGCAGCAGCTTGATCAAAAGCGGGCGCCGACGGTACATCACCAGTTAACTGCCCTTCCAGAAACGGCAGGTCGAGCCGCTTGACCGAATCACCGAGCGCATTCCGGATAGCCGACGTATTTGTACCGACCTGGAGTGCTTTACGAATGGCTTGATTGGCGAGCAGTGGGCTCTGGGTATTCAGCAGGGCGTAGACGCCAGATTGTATCGGCTTAGTCGTGATCGCATAACGATCCGTATGCACCGACGCTGCTTCTGTCGCATACAGCCCGCTGGCGGCGTTCACTTCACTGGTATTAAGCGCTTTAACGACATCGTTATGGGTGCCATAGACATGCAGCTGGAACCGCTCAATCTTCGGGGCACCGAGGTAATAGTCCGCGTTACGTGCAAGATATATAATCTGCCGCTGAGCCACTTGATCAACGTCTTGCGTCGAACGGAACACAAATGCCCCGCTCCCCACTGGCGAACGACTAAAGGCATTCTCTCGAATAGCCGTCGGATCGACTTTACCGAGAAGATGTTCTGGCACAATCGGGAAAGTAAGCGCGTGGCGAAAGGCAGCGTAGGCTCCGGGTAGTGTAAACATGACGGTGTATTCATCAATTTGCTCAATTTTAATACCGTTCCATCCGGTAATATTCGTTCGTACGGCTGGGTTTTGAAGCAATGATACCGTATACACGACGTCCCGGGCGGTCAACGGCCGACCGTCATGCCAAGAGACATCCTTACGCAGATTTACCGTGTAGACGTTTTGAGTTTCATTAATCGTGACGCTCGATGCAACATCATCATTTAAATGACCACTCCTATCGTAACGAAGCAACTGTGAAAAAAGGAGTGTGCGGGCGGATTCTTCAGCTGCCGTAGAGGCGAAGAGTGGATTGAGGGTATCAATCGGGCCAATCACCGCTTCGGCATAGGTACCAGATTCAGCTGCGGCGACGGTTTGATAGCCATGTTTGTACCAAAGCAGCTGAAGACCGCTGGCAGCAATCAGTAGTCCGACAACGAGCACCCATATCGTAATATGCCGACGCACGTCTCGTACACTACTCCACCGCTTCACCACGAAGCGATGAGCATGACGAGTAGTAATCCCCTCCATCCGCTTCATGCGACGAGAAAGATCTTTGGAATTAAAGCTCATTTTTGGCAGTCGTCTCCATCCGCCAGGTTGCCTATCAGCCATAGTGCTCCTTATTAGTTGAATGCCGGCAAGAGAAGTCCAGCCAAAATCGATAATACGAAAATAACAGCTAGGACAACGGTTGCTTCAAACAAGTTTTTATCAACACCACGCCGCGTCGTATATAGTTCACCGGAACTACCAAATCCAGCACCGAGCGTCGCGCCCCTCTGCTGCAATAATATCGCGAGGATTAATAGAATCGCCGAACCGACAGTCACAATTTGTAAAATAGCATCAATATTCATTGTATCTCTCCTAATGATTTTCGTGGACGGAGCTCTAAAGCTGCACTTACTATGTAGTTTATCAAACTGAGCAGCATTCCTGTAAGGATTGAGTTCAGAAAGGTCATCTTAATACCAGGCGCTATCGCGAGCGACAGATAAACCATCACGCCGTTGACCACCAGCATAAAAAGGCCAAGACTCAGTAAAATTGCTGGGAGCGAAAAGACCACGGCAATTGGTTTCAAGATGCTGTTTACGAAAGAGAATATCAGTCCAGCCAGTAAGAAGCCCCCAAGGCCGAGCGTTACGTCGAAATTATCGTAGCCGGTACCAAGCAGCCGGACGGCAACCCAAAGCCCAAATGAATTAAGGAGCCAACGAACTAAAAATACAAGGAATTGACGCTTCATAAACTCTCTCAATTATATCATAGGCTCGACGGAAGCCTGGCGCTCAAATTGTGATGTGCAGTTTCGGTGATTAAGATGTCATCTTCGAGTCGCACGCCAATTCCTTCTTCTGGAATATATATCCCTGGCTCGACGGTCAGCACCATACCAGGCACAAATACTTCCGGGTTGCCAAGACTATCGTGCACATCGATGCCCAGACCGTGACTAATAGCGTGCGGGAAGTATTTCCGGTAGCCTTTCGCGTCTCCTGCCGAATGAATAAGGCCGAGATCGATGAGTGCCTGCTTCATGATCGAATCAACTTTTTCACTATACTCTTTGACTGACAAACCCGGTCGGAGGAGCGCAATAATGTCTGCGTGTGCCAATTCAACAGCATGATGTATATCGCGCCCGCGTTGGCTCGTGCGAGATCGAGCATAGGTCCGAGTAATATCGGCCGCATAGCCGCCTATCCGTGCGCCTACATCAAGAAGCATCATCGACGTATCGTCGATGCGAGCCCGATTTTCGATGTAGTGAAGAGTGCAAGCATGAGCACCGCTCGCCACAATCGGGTCGTAAGCATGCGTTGCTCCCTTGTGTTGAAAAGCGTACGTAAATGCAGCTTCAACTTCATACTCATGGGTGAACGTGTCAATCTGAGCATAGATATCGGTAAATGCCCCAGTGGTGAGTTCGACGGCTTGCTTAATCATTTCAATCTCAGGTAGCTGCTTGATGGCGCGAAGCCGTGCGAGCTCGCGGCGACAGGATTTTGTCGTTTGGAACGTTTTTTTAAGCTCACGCCATAACGTCGCTGGCGCGGGATTTAGCGTAAACGGCACGTATTCCTTAAACGGTGGCGCATCAAGACCAAACACAACGTCGTGCTGCCGAGCCAGCTTAAACAACAGTTCAGCCGCTTCCTCACGAGAAACGACTCCGTCGACGCCACTGACCGCTTTTGCTTCATCATGAGCAAGACTGCCGTCAAATAATTCTACATGCGACTCAACTCTCGGAGCAACCAACCAAGACTTTTGCGTTTTACCGTCGATAATTAGTCGCCAATCAGGCGCTTCAATGCCGGTTAGCCACCAAAAGTTTGCTTCCTGGTCAAAGACATGCGCCATGTCATTACTGCGCTGCGTCGTGGTGTACGCCGAGAGCACCACAAGTGCGGCGCCAACAGTGTTCATCAAGTTCGTGCGGTTTTGCCGAAAGAAAATTGGTGTCATTAAGCATTAATTATACGCGGGTGCACCCGAAAGCGTCTACTGAGCGCCGGCTGCGTACAATGCCTGTACTTCGGCAAGGCTGATAGCACGATCATAGACTCGCGCATCATCAAGCACACCTTTCGTATAACGAGCAGTTCCCCTATTTCCCGGCCGTCCGATAAATTGTACATCCTGACTGAGATATGGGATGAACGAAAAGTTTTGACTGCGATTGAACGCTCCATCAACATACATGGTTGCGACACCTGTTTTCGAATCCCACGTGCCTACCAGGTGATGCCACAAATTATTTGTCCATGCGGTGTAATTCGAGAAGTTAATAACAGTCCTATCGTTCGTTTGCGCTTGAAGGACTAGTCCGCAGCTCGAAAGAATGATAGATGGATGTCCCGAGCATCCGTCTTCGGCCGGATCTCCCGTATACAAAAAGCTGTGGTGCTCATTACCTGTCTTCGCAATTAGCTTAACCCATATACTCAACGATCCAGCAGCGTACGGCCAACCGTCGCCAGGTGTTGTGACGTCTAGGTAGTCATCAACTCCATCGAAGTTATATGCGCCGTTGACGGCACCGCTTTGTCCTGTGGTTGGAGCTGCGCCACCAAAAGCTGTCCCGACTGATCCCGTACCAGCCATTTCGTTAATGTTACCATTCAGCGGCCACCACCTCACAAGGCCAGTGTAAGTTGGGCACTTAGTTCCTTGTTGCACTATATTGTCTGTACTCTGTACGTAAAATATAACATCGGCATATTTGGTGCTGCGAGCTTCAATACAGTATTCCCGACCGCTGTTGAAGCTTCCACCGGTAATTCTCACATCTTTGCTAACCTTCACATTGTCTGGAATGCTATCTGGATAAAGATTATCGAAGTTGCGTGCATCTTCCATTGCCGAGACTGCAGTCTGGAGATCGCTTTTTACCTGTTTTATAACGGTTGATTTGTTCCAGGCACCATATGACACAATTGAAATCACCACTAAGATACCGATGATTGCTATGACAACAACGAGTTCGATAATCGTAAAGCCGGGTTTTTTTTGTTTCATCATCCTATGATTGTTTTTGCGCTACTTTCACCAGCACTATAGCATATGCATTAAGACGTTTGCAAATAGCTCCGAACGACCTCGGCCTTAGCGCCGCCAATGACTGACGTCAGCTCATCAAGCGTTGCCGCTTTAACACCGCGCAGACTGCCGAATCGTTTAATTAATTTTTTACGGGTGGCCGGTCCAATACCCGGAACATCTTCGAGACTGCTGCTGGTTTGCCCTGATCGCTTAAGGACGCTGTGGTAACTGACCGCAAAGCGATGCGACTCATCGCGAATCCGTTGCAGGAGCTTAATAACGTGGGTTGAATGAGGCAGATTAACGAGCGTAAATTCATCGCTGGATGTACGGTAACCCGATAATTGCTCGAGCTTTTCTTTGTTTAATGTGACGCGTGAAATACCATGCTTGATGACGATCTGCTCTTCGCGCTTGGCGATTCCAATGAAAGGTATGGTTAGGCCTCGCTCGTCGCGAGCCTGAAGTGCGGCATCGAGCTGGCCCTTTCCACCATCAATTAAGATCAGGTCCGGCACACCCCACGCTTTGATATTTTTTTCACTAAGCCGGCGAAGAAGCGTCTCTTTCATATTGTAGAAATCATTGTTGTGCTCGATCTTTGTCTTAAACTTACGATAGTTGGCCCGATCACTCACCCCATTGCTAAAGACGACCATACTTGCTACGACGTTTGTACCGCCCATATGACTGATGTCATAGCCTTCGATTCGGGATGGTATTTTAGGCAGACTCAGTAGATCCATCAGATCAGATAAAGCTTGGTCCTTACTGATATCGAGAAATTCTCTGTCGCCGAACATAATGCGTTGCTGCAATTCTTTTAATAGCCGTAGTTTGTTGCGGTAATTTGCGGCCAGCTCAAATTCTTGCTGCTTTGCCGCCGTATGCATGTGCGACTCGAGCTCGCGTACGATCTTCTGCCGACCACCCTCAATATAACGTACTAATTGTCTTAAGCTCGCTTTATAAGCATCCGGCTGTGTATTGGGAGAAGGGCTAAGTCCAAGATGAAAATCGAGATCCAACCGCTTACCTGGCTGGGGCGGTTTTGTATAGTATGGGAATACTTTCCTCAGGTAACGCAGCGCCTTTTTGACAGCAAGCCCATTGTAGTATGGCCCATAATAATTGGCGCCGTCATCCGCCGGATTGCGCGTGAAAGAGACGGTCGGCCAGTCACTTTTCATGTCTATGCGCACAAAAGTTTGTGATTTATCGTCACGGAGCAAAATATTAAAACGCGGCATGTAGCGCTTCACCATTTCCGATTCGAGAAATAGCGCGTCGAGCTCACTTTCCGTTTCGGTCCAGTCAGTATCAGCAATCTCGGCGACAAGAGCGCGTGTCTTGACGTCCATATCTCTGGTCGACTGAAAATATTGCCGAACCCGATTTCTCAGTACGGCTGCCTTGCCGACATAAATAATTTCTCCGGATTGGGACTTATGAAAATAAACCCCGGGAGACCGTGGCAACGTCTTCAATTTGGCTTCAAGCTTGCTGTTCACACTATTATTATACTGCGCTTGGCATAGCCGCATTACGGCAGGCTTCACTGTGGTACAAAAGTTCCGGGTTTTGTTTGCAACCCAGACAGATAAGGACAAGGTCGTTACAGTTGGCGTATGCACAATTTTCGTAATTGTCGGTAGGACCATTACAGTGGCTACAGTGTCCAATCGTGACGGCATGGTCTGAGAAATCGACCGTCATGCGATCATCGAATACCCTGAGGCTTCCTTCCCAAAGTCCGTCGTCGCCGTATACTTCGCCATATTTCACGATGCCGCCTTCGATCTGATACACTTCCTGAAAACCGCGATTTTTCATTAATGAGCTGAGAATCTCACAGCGAATACCGCCTGTACAATAGGTCACGATTGGCTTATCTTTCAGATCGTCGTACTTGCCACTCTCTAGTTCCTTGATGAAATCACGGCTGGTGTGCGTATTTGGCACAACGGCATTCTTGAATTTACCAATAGCCGCTTCATGCGCATTACGACCATCAAAGAAAACGACTTCATCGCCCCGTTCTTCGACTAATTTATGTACCTCGGTCGGCTTCAAATGAACACCGCCTCCGACGACACCGGACTCGTCTACCCGTAACTCATCGGCCGCATCAAAGGCAACAATTTCGGGGCGGACTTTTACATTCATACGAGGAAAATGTTCATTCGAGCCATCGCTCCACTTAAAAACAATGTCCTTGAAGCCAGGGAATAACTTTGTTTGTTTAATATATTCCTTCAAATCGTCCATTTCGCCGCCAACCGTGCCATTAAGACCATGCGGTGAAATCAAAATCCGCCCCCGCAGACCAAGGTGCTCAGTCAATGTTTTTTGCCACAGCTTAACAACTTCCGGATCTTTAATCGGCGTGAATTTATAATAAAGAAGAATTTTTTGCATCGGAGTATATTATACCATTTTTACCATCAGCACTGATAGCCGCCTACAAGAAAGCTCCCGGAGTGCGGGAGCTTTCTTTGGCGTTGATGCGCTTATTTATTGGCGTCAGCGTTTGACTGCTTCGGATCATCCTGACCCTTACCGCCAGGTTGGTCTTCACTAGACTGGGCGCCCTGGTCAGTGTCTTCGCCGTGTTCTGCTTCGACCTCCGACTCATCTTCAGCGTCACCGCCGGCTGCTTCATTGGCCGCCTGGAGAGCTGATGGCTCATAGACTGTTGCGACCGTTAGATCGGTCAGCTGAGGCGCGTCCTCATCGTCTTGATCACTGTGGCCAGATTTATGCTCCACGAGTTCAACGTTCTCTGGAATAGTAATATCACCAAGAGTAATATGGTCACCCGCTACTTTCAATCCAAGGATTGACACTTCGAGCGCCTCTGGTAGCTCCATCGGTAGCGCGCGCACTTCGATGCTTTCGAGTGATTGAAGGACAACCAGTCCAGCCCGCTCGGCTTCGCTCTCACCTTCACCGACTAACCGAATCGGCACCACGGCAACAACCGGCTCGTTGGCCTTCACGGCGTGGAAGGAAATGTGACGGATACGATGCTTAGACGGTTCATAGTCAACGTCTTTAATCATGGCAATATGCTTCTTCGTATCAATAGTTAATTGCACGGGTGTATGCTTGCCCGCGTGACGCCACACTCGTTCTACTTCGCTATACGAAGCTTGTACGCTAATCGGCTCGGTTTCTGATCCGTACACAATAGCGGGTACGATACCTTCGTGGCGAAGCTGCCGTACTTTCTTGCCGTGCAATTCGCGCACGGTCAACTTTAAAGTGATCTTATCTCCCATCTCTCTCCTCTTTCTCCGTTTGGACCTGGATACTTTTACGGAAATATTATTTAATAATTATACCACACCTTACTGCTGAAGTGATCCGTGATAGAATAAAGAACATATGATTCCTGGCATTAATCTACTCGATTTCATCGTATGGGCAAGCATTTTTGGCGTCGCCCTTGTGATCTTTGCCGAATCTGGCCTGCTCTTTGGTTTTTTTCTTCCCGGCGACAGCCTACTCTTTGCGACCGGTTTTCTCATCCACAGCGGCGTCCTCCATGTGAACTTGCACGTCGCGGTTCTCGTTATCTTCCTGGCTGCCGTGCTGGGCGATAGCGTTGGCTATGCCTTTGGCCGCAAGGCTGGACCTCGCATTTTTGCAAAACCCGATGCCCGTCTTTTCCGTAAAGAGTATGTCCAGCGCGCCCAGGACTTCTACGACAAGCATGGTGGCAAAACAGTCATCATTGCCCGCTTTATTCCTATCGTGCGGACCTTTGCCCCGATCGTTGCGGGTGTCGGCAAAATGAACTACCGGCGTTTTCTCAGCTACAACCTCGTGGGCGGTTTCTTGTGGTCCGTCGGCCTGACCTACGCCGGCTATGCGCTTGGTGGCCTCTTTGAACAGCTCGGTCTTGAGATTGATCATATTCTGCTACCAATCATTGCTCTCATCATATTAATCTCCGTCTTACCGCCGGTAATTCACATCTTAAAAGATAAGAAAAACCGTGCCGCACTTGTTTCAGCGACCCGCCGTCAGTTCAATCTTATCTTTGGCAAAAAACGCTAAAGCAACGTTTTCAAGTATTTGCCGGTAAACGACTCGGCAACTTTCGTAATGTCTTCCGGTGTGCCCGTAGCCACAATCATTCCGCCACCAAGTCCGCCTTCTGGTCCCATATCGATAACATGGTCTGCCGTCTTGATCACATCGAGGTTGTGTTCAATAATCACCATGCTATTACCGCCGGTGACCAATTTCTGCAAGATAGCGAGTAGTCGCTTGACGTCAGCACTGTGAAGGCCAGTCGTCGGTTCATCGAGAATATACAGCGTCTTACCAGTTGAACGCCGCGATAGTTCGCTCGCCAGCTTGATGCGCTGTGCCTCACCACCACTAAAGGTCGTCGCTGGCTGGCCGAGGTGAATATACCCAAGACCTACTTCCACGAGCGTGTCGAGCTTACGGGCGATGGTTGGGATATTAGCAAAGAATTCAGCCGCTTGCTCAACGGTCATATCAAGGACGTCACTAATCGTGGCATCCTTGTACTTAATTTCGAGAGCTTCGCGGTTGTATCGCTTCCCCTTACAGACATCGCAGGTTACGTAAACATCTGGCAGGAAGTGCATTTCAATTTTAATGACACCGTCACCTTGGCAATTCTCACACCGACCGCCTTTGACGTTGAAGCTAAACCGGCCAGCTTTGTAGCCGCGGATGTTCGCTTCGGGAGTGCTGGCAAAAAGTTCCCTAATCGGCGTGAATACCCCCGTATACGTTGCGGGGTTGGAGCGAGGGGTTCGGCCGATTGCCGACTGATCAATGATAATTGCTTTGTCGAGCAAATTGATTCCTTCGATGTTTTCATGGGCACCCGGCACATCATGGGCACGGTGGAGTCGAGCCGACAGCTCTTTGGCGAGAATATCGTTCACGAGTGTCGATTTACCACTACCACTAACGCCGCTGACAACCGTCATCACGCCGAGTGGGAATGCAACGTCAATATTTTTAAGATTATTCTCACGTGCTCCACGAATAACCAGCTGGCGATCCTTCACGATTGTTCGACGTTTTTTAGGTACGTCGATTTTTTCTGCGCCGCTCAGGTAACGGCCTGTAATACTATTTGGGTCTTTGGCAACTTCCTCTGGCGTACCATACGCTACCACCTCACCACCGGCAACACCGGCCCCAGGACCGATATCGAGCAAGTAGTCGGCTTGGCGGATGGTGTCTTCGTCGTGTTCAACAACTAAAACGGTATTACCTAAATCACGAAGATGCTTAAGGGTGGCAATCAAGCGGTCGTTATCACGCTGGTGAAGACCAATCGACGGCTCATCCAGCACGTATAAGACGCCCTGCAGCCCTGACCCGATTTGTGTTGCCAGCCGAATACGCTGAGCTTCGCCCCCGGACAGCGTATTAGCTGCTCGAGACAGTTCGAGGTAATTCAATCCAACGTTATTCATAAAGCCGAGACGAGATTTTATCTCCTTGAAAATTTGGGCAGCGATAAACTGCTCTTGGTCAGTTAATTCGAGATTATTTTCAAACAGATCAAGGGCAGCATCGACGCCAAGATTACAAATGTCCATAATATTAAGGCCGTGGACGGTTACCGCCAAAACGACTGGCTTCAGGCGCGTGCCTTTGCAGACGTGACATTCTCGCTCACGCATGAAGCGCTCAATATCCTTGCGCATGAAATCACTATCGGTTTCTTTGTGACGTCGCTCTAGGTTCGGAATGACACCTTCATAGGTTGAATCGTAGCTCCGGCCACCACCAAGCGAGATTTTATACATATCGTTGCCGGTGCCATAGAGAACCTTCGCAATATTTTCTTCACTCAGCTCTTTGACTGGCACACGCAGACTAAAGCCCTGTCGATCAGCAACCGCTGCTAATCGCTTCATATACCAGGCGTCACTATTAACGCGGTTGTAGGGCCTGATAGCACCCTCTGCGAGTGTCAGATTCGGATTAAAGACGAGATCTGGGTCAACTTCCAGGCGGCTGCCGAGTCCGGTACACGTCGGGCAAGCACCTTGAGGCGCATTAAAGCTAAAGAGCCGCGGCTCAAGCTCGGGGATTTCTTCCAGCGGATGATCGATACAGGCGTAGCGCTGACTGAAGACGTGAACAGAGTCGCTATCAACATCGAGCACCTCGACGACGCCACCCGCCAGATCAAGGGCTTGCTCGATAGACTGGGCGACGCGACTTCGGATATCATCGGCCATCACCACACGGTCGATAACTACTTCAATACTATGCTTATACTTTTTATCAAGCTCGGGGAATTCATCCAGCGAGTAGACGACGCCATCTACTCGGACACGGGCAAATCCTAACCGACGATACTGCTCAGGAATATGCGCAAATTCACCTTTCTTGCTTTTCACGATCGGTGCCAGGAGCATGAGACGGGCACCAGTCGGCAGCTTCATGACTTCATCAATGATTGATTCTGGCGTCCGGCGCGTGACGGGCTTGCCACAAACGGGGCAGTGCGGTACGCCGATGCGCGCAAAAAGCAGACGCAGATAATCGTAGATTTCTGTCACCGTCGCGACGGTACTCCGCGGGTTTCGGCTGGTCGACTTTTGGTCGATACTAATAGCTGGACTCAGACCATCAATTTGGTCGACATCCGGCTTCTCCATCAAACCTAAGAATTGCCGCGCATAACTTGATAAACTCTCAACATACCGTCGTTGTCCTTCGGCGTAGATCGTGTCAAAAGCAAGGGATGACTTACCAGAACCAGACAGTCCAGTAATGACGACTAATTTATCGCGTGGAATGTCCACGCTAATATTTTTAAGATTGTGCTCCCGTGCACCAACAACCCGAAGTACCTCTGCCATATCCGCTTAATTATACGCTTTTTCAGCTCTTTTTACCAGTATACATATCATCGCGATTATGGTTGCATATATTGACTTTTTCTGGTAATGTTTCATACAAATAGAGGAACTATGCGATACCAATATATTTTTGCCATCTTTTTGACGGCCTTTTCGTTCTCACTCATTCTGGACAGCCTCCATGTCTGGACGCATTTGAGTGCGTTCTTGATTGCTGGCGTCGTACCGGGGAGCCATATTACCCTGAGCGCCCCGACAATGCTCTCTTGGTGGACCTTACTGCTCGGCTTGCTACTTGGTCGCCTGTACGCGCCGGTTCAGCGTCGCCTCTTCCAGCTCACTTTAACCGCTCCTCTGAGCCTTCAGCTTATCGTACAAAAAGTTGCGTCACTCTCGGTCAAGCTCAATCCCGTTAGTCGTCAACGGGTATAATACTCTCAGCCCAGAGCTGGAGTTCTTGAAGAATGAACTGTGATTCATCATCCTGCTTCTCGCTCGCAATCTTTTGAATAGACTTGATATAGCCAGGTAGCTGCCGCTGTAGCCGCGCTCGTCGCCACGCCTCCCACTTGGCCACGTCATCCTCGCTCAAACTGCGTGGATAATTACGAGCCTTGTAGTGAAGCAGTAGCTCGCTCAGTCGCTCATCATTGAACTGTGGGTGATAATCGGCCAACTCCTGTTCGCCGAGTGAGGGCACTTTAGCAACTCGCATGCGATCGACGTCATTTAAGAACCCGTCATATAGCTGCGCTTCCGGTGAACTATTGGGTGGGTACAAGGTTTTGTCCTGCATGACAGAACGAATATTCTCAGCAAAATCAGGACGCGTTAATAATAATGACATATGCCGTGAAATTGTCGCTTCGTCGAGACTGATTTTATGCCAGCCATCTTGCTGCTCGAGTACGCCGACGGGAGCAACGGCCGGTACTTTATTGTAATGCAGTTCTTTAACCGGGATGGCAATGAAACTGTCTTTTTGCCGTTCATCCCAAGGTGCATACAGTCGTTTCTTAAGCTCGGCCGCCGTCATATCGAAAAAAGGCGTCGGGTCATAGCGAAGATCATAGACAATCACCGTACCATTCAGGCCGGTGGTTAGCGGAAAAGCAACCGTCGCCTTTTGATATTCCTGTTCATAGCGGCCGCTGACGTAGACAAATGGCTGCTTATGATCGAGATTGACTAATTTTTTAACTTCATTCTTATCGCGTATCTTAAAGAGGTAGTCGTAGAGTTGCGGCTGATGACTCTTGATTAAACCGGTGACGGCGATCAGTGCCTCGACATCGCTGAGCGCATCATGAGCCTTAAAATGATCAATGCCGTTCTGCTTCGTGATCAGTTCTAGTTTGTTGACGGCCTTACCATCAACCACTGGCCACTCGATGCCCTCCGGACGCAGCGCGCGCGTCATTCGTACGACGTCAAGCAAATCCCAGCGTGAGCGACCATCTTTCCAGCACCATTCATATGGCTCGCGAAAGTTTCTCCATAACAAGTGTCGAATAAATTCGTCGTCAAAGTGAATATTATTAAACCCAATCATTGTTGTGTCTTGCTGGCAGATGTCATCACAGATCAATTGTGCAAATTCTGCTTCGGTGTAGCCATCCATCGTTGTTTGCTGGGGAGTAATATGAGTCACCATCAGCGCCTCGGGACTCGGCAAGGTATCGTCATTGAGCTTTACCAGCACATTATAGGGCTCGCCTATCGGATTCAGCTCAAGATCTGTTCGTTGACCGGCAAACTGCATAATGCGGTCTTCGCGGGGACTAAAGCCGGTGGTTTCCAGGTCATAAAAGAAAAGCGTTTGTGCCATTGGTTCTTATTATACGATTTTAGACACAAAAAAACGCCGTAATGGCGGATAAGTAATTTATATAACAAGTTGGATAAGTCGGCAGACCTGGCGGGAGTAAAACTCACTCCCGCCAGGCGTACTACCCATGACGTCAGGCTTCAGGCCAGCACAGCTGTTCAGCAGAGCTGATCACTGCGGCTGAAGCCGGCGACGTCAGGCCGTGTGCGCGGCGAGGCCGGCGCGGCCGATCGATGTGGGGGTCACGTTGCTCGCGATGATGGAGGAGGAGGAGTACAGCGGCGGGCTGGTGGAGCGAGTCATGGGACGCAATGGTCTTACCTTCCTGTTTCTAGCCTTCCGACTAGTGAGGGCACCGTGCCCTCCTACATCATCACTCGGTAAGTGATTGCTGCAGTTTCGAAGACACCTCCGAAGAGATGCACTATAAACCACAGCAATCGCATGTGCTTATCCAACTTGTTAATGTAACCCAGCGTAAGCAATGGCTCAATCGTGAGTATAAAATGTATTATACCACTTCCGTTGATATTTGTCAATAGTTTTTTGTACGTTTGTTGTTACGACTGCT
This sequence comes from Candidatus Saccharimonadota bacterium, assembly GCA_030445265.1. GTDB lineage: Bacteria > Patescibacteriota > Saccharimonadia > Saccharimonadales > Saccharimonadaceae > Microsaccharimonas. The sequence continues at coordinate 231,157 of JAUCSC010000001.1, read as the reverse complement.
CGTCGGCATTTTCAACCAGCGTAAATGTATGCGCCGCAATGCGAATGATACTATCGCCTTTCGCGCCCTGGCGATTTAAGGCATGGTTAATGCCCATTTTATTCATAATGTCACGAAGTCGATTAACACCTTCGAAGCTTTCGAAACGGGTGCGACGTGCAAACTTCTCGATCTTCTCACCGCTGACGACAAAGATATCTCGGTCATCCTCGGTTACTTTTTCCACGATCCATCCCGCTGCACGCTCATCGCTTGTCAATGTAATAACCGGACGACCATCAGTGATATCGCCTTCGGTTTCTGGAAGCTTACGTTGCTCTTCGACGACCCGGCGTAGCGTACGGAGCAAGTCCTTAATATTCTTGCCTGCAGCTGATGAAATAGCATAGATGGGCGTTTCACCCGCCACACCTCGGAGTGCCTCCTCCTGCATCGCAATAATCTCCTCATCGAGGCCTTCCGTCTTAGTGAGGGCGATGATTTCCGGCCGGGTCAAGAGAGCGGCACTATAGTGCTCCAGCTCCGCCCGAATGGTCTGGTAGGCGGCTGCGACGTCATCGGTATAGGCATCAATCAGGTGCAACAGGACGGCGGTGCGTTCGACATGCCGCAAAAAAGCATCTCCTAGTCCCTTTCCTTCACTTGCTCCTTCGATCAATCCGGGGATGTCAGCGATCAAAATACTGCCGTCATCAATATCGGCGACGCCGAGATTTGGCGTCAGCGTAGTAAAGGCATAATCAGCAATCTCTGGCGTCGCGTTGCTGACGACGCTCAAAAAAGTAGACTTGCCAGCATTTGGAAAGCCGATCAGACCAACGTCAGCTAACAGCTTGAGCTCAAGCTCAGCTTCAAACTTCTCTCCAGGTTCACCATTTTCTGCAATACGAGGCGTTTGACGTGTTGATGACTTAAAGTGAGCGTTGCCAAAGCCGCCATCACCGCCGTGGGCGATGACCTGCTCTTGGCCATCAAAGGTGAAATCGGCGATGACCTGCCCGTCCAATTTGACCAGTGTACCGACCGGTACTTTGACATAAAGTGGTTTACCCGATTTACCGTGACGATCGCGCTTGGCGCCGTTCTGTCCAGCAGGCGCGGTCAGTTCAGGCTTATAGCGGAAATCAAGTAACGTATTCAGATTCTCGGTGGCAACAAAGATAACATCGCCGCCTTTGCCGCCATCGCCACCATCAGGTCCACCTTTATCGACATAGATCTCATGTCTAAAACTGACGGCACCATCGCCGCCTTTGCCAGCCGCAATTAACACTTTCGCTGTATCTATAAACATATTATTCTTATTATAGCAAAAACGCCCCTGTTAGTCAGGGGCGTTTTATATTTAGGCCGATTGATTAGTAGATGTAGTTGTAGGCGGCGGCTTGACCGGCCGAGATTGTACGTTGGTCAACACCATTGTACCAGCTACCGTAGTTCATCTCTGTCACGGTGATATCACCATTCGGCGCAATCGATTCGACGATGGCGACGTGTCCGAGACCACCACCATTTTGCATGATTGATCCCACTGCAGGGACACCGTAGACGACTTGGTATCCAAGACGGGACAGTGAGTATGCCCACTCAGCAGCGTTACCGAGGCGTGTGTTGTACGGTAATGGACGGCCGATATCTTGGCGACGTTCCCATGCATACCATGTACAGTTACCCCATGACATGGTGTTACCAGATGAAGTGGCTCGTGTGTTCCAGTACAGGAACCTGACGTCTCCACCAATTCCGCCACTCGCATAGGTAATGGTTGGTGCGACGTAAACTGGGGCAGGAGGCACGTAGCCTGGACGTTCCGTTTCAGGTAAGACACCTTCTGGAAGGATAATCTTCCCGCCAGCCTGTAAACCAGAAAGTTCAAGGTTGTTAACGGTCACGATCCTGGTGGCATCTGAATTGTACTTCTTTGCCAGCGATTCTATCGTATCACTCGCCTTAACGGTATATAAGACACCGTTAGTTGATGGGACAGCCAGTTGCGTTCCGACGATCAAATTGTCTGACGTGAGGTTGTTTGCCCACTTCAATGTCTGCTTTGAAATACGGAACTTGGCGGCAACTGAATCAGTCGTGTCACCAGCAATAACAGCGTAGCTAGTAATAGCATCACTGCTGGCGGAAGGTTGGACAATATCTGGCTTGGAGATTGCGGCGTCGTCAGATTGCTCAAGTTCATTCTTGATTTGGGCAGAGACTGACATATCAGACACCCTATCGGCAATCGAAAGATTCGTTGCTTGTGCAACGTTGGCGGCAACAGTCGTTGCAACAACCTCATTAACCGAAGTTGGTTCAAGGGCGGCGGCAGTTTCGGTGTTCGTAACGGTAGCGACTTTTGCTGCTTCTTGGGGTGGTCGGTAGCCGATGGCTACTAAAACTACCAAGAGGACAAAAGCGCTGGCATAAATGGCAATTGTTGAGGTCTTTGGCATGCCCTTCGCTTTTTTGCGTCGGTGTGCCGTTTGCTGCAATGCTGCAGTCGATCCTTGATGAGCATGGCTCGTCGTGATCTGATTACGAATAATCGTTCTCCTGCCGCTCGTATTACTACAAGGGCTTCTACCTTAATTTGTCTTACTTCTACTTGCGTGAGAAAGGGGTACGTGTCGACCTGTTATTTATTAATATCGTTGCTCTGATACCCGTGCGACATTTATGGCAGGCTCATGTATGACTGATTTCCCACTCGCAGATACGGATATTTCCGTATTAAGGACAGATCATAATGCGCTGTAACAATTTTACCAGCTATTGCTTTTAGTGTCAATTTATTTTATAAATAGGCACTTTTGTCAAGTTATAGCGTACTGCACTTAATTTGACAGTGCTGGTGAATATTTTGTTCATGCTCCTCGAGTGTCCGAGCAAAGTACGTCACGTCATCATCACCGCTCAGAAAGTAGACATAGTCCCCGCCCGCTGGTGCACCGACCGCCAGAAGCGCGCCAAGGCCAGGGCTCGAGATCGGCCCAGGAGGCAAACCAGGATAGCGGCGCGTATTGTAGGGTGAATCAAGGTTGACGTCACGTGCGATACCCAGCTTATCGGCAATATATTGATAGGTAACGTCAGATCCAAGGACGGTGCCATTATTGAGACGTTTAAAAAAGACCTGAGCGACCTGTTTTTGATCACCGGCGCTCGGTACCTCGCGTTGAATAATAGAGGCGAGCGTTATGCCTTCATACAAGGTTAGTCCCTGAGCTTCATATTGAGCGACGAGATTGTTTGTTTGAATCACCGAGCTTAACTCGTCAAGCGTACGGCTAATAATATCTTGGACGCTTGCACCACTCGAAAACCGATACGTCTCACCATAAATATAGCCTTCAAGGTCTGCCCCAGCTGGCTTGGTAGCAAGCGCCGGTGAATCATACTGAGCCGCGAGGCCAGCATCGACCTCGGCTTCGCTATAACCCGCCTTAACGAGGACCTGACGGTGCTCTTCGAGTGTTCCTCCGGGCAGGAAGGTAATATTAAATTCATCAATATTACCGTTCATGAGATGCTTGACGATAGTCGGGGTCGAATCGCTCGGAGATAGCCGGTAAGACCCTGCCTGAAGCTTATCGCGCGTTCCAGAGATGCGCGTATACCAGTCAAACGCAGCTGCACTCCGGATAATCTTTTTTTCAGCAAGCCGCTGAGCGATACGGCTCGGCGTCATACCTTTGTCGACCGTCACACTGATCAACTGCTGGCTGCCTTTTTGAGCCGGGCTTAACTGCGTTTTGTACCATATGACCGCGGCGACGAGACTGCCAATACCGATAGTACAGAGAATAATTGTCATGATTAATGTAAGTTTTGAAGGTCGCCTGCGGGGCGCAGGGTTGGTGGCATTAAGGAGGTCGACCGGCTCTGGTGCTTCGAGCTTTTTCTCAGGTTCGGGAGCTCGTAAGAGTTGCCTAAGCACGGTGACTCTCCAGATAGTCTTGCACGATAATCGCTGCAGCCATAGCATCAATTTCGCCTTTTCGGTATGGTCGATTTTGAGACTTCAGCCGTTCTTCGGCCGCCACGCTGGTGAGTGACTCATCCTGGAATACGAGCTCAGCGCCCCCGAGATCAATCTGTGCAGTGAAACGCTCGACATACGCCGTCTGGGCCGTCGGGTCACCCGATTGGTTCCGCGGATAACCGACGATTACTGTTTTGATGGCGTGCGAGATGATAAGTTCCTCGATGGCCTGACGTTCGCCTCCATCCACCACGATCGTATCGTAGGGCACGGCAATCCGCACTGCATCATCGGCAAGCGCGACGCCAATCCGCTTTTCGCCCACATCCAGTCCGAGATAGGGTCCGCTACTCATTCAGCTTAAATTCAATGTCAATCTTATCAGTATTATTCGGCACCGTCCGTACCCAGAAGTACGAGAACTTTATGTCGACATTCTCTACACCTTCAATATTCTCGAGGCTGGCTTGAACATCGCCGAAGATTTTGCCTTTTACCTGCTCTTTGACTTGGCTTTCATCGATTTTTGGTCCTAGCTTACCGGTTGCGCCGACCGTTACACTTGCCTTCTCGCCCTGCTTAACGTAATCGCTGAGCTTAGCAGAGTTAATACCTGTGTCGTAGATACGTCGCTCATTCTTATTCAGAATCTGCGTATTGAGCGCATCCGTTAAGAAGGTTTCGAGATCTTTTTTCGCGACTCCTGTCATAGTGTACGTTGTCGGGACGGTGAGGGTTGCTTTGCCGCTCGCAGGAGCTTCTTGACCCACGGTAGGTGCCGAGACAGGCGTCCCACGCTCCGAGGTAAAGCTGGAGTCAATAACCTTTACCGAACCGTCAAATTCTTTGATGAGTGCTTTTTTCTGATCGAGAGTCGATCGGCCAATGATATCACCGCTTGCTCGATCGATATCATCCTGTGAAACAACTTTAACTATCCGACTCGTTCCACCACTGGTTTGCCCCACTAAACTTGCCTGAATATTACTTGGCGCGCCACTGACTGCCCCACTCTCACCGTTATAATCCGTTCCGCCTGCCGCGGCAGTAATGCCAACATTAGCACCCGTATAATTACTGATCGTTATTGTCACGGCCTCATCGGTGGTAAAGACAAGGTCTGAACTCGTCGTCAGCCGCGTGCCAGCCGGGATTGTTGTCCCCAGAGCATTGATAGAATTGGTTGAAAACTTTACCGTACCGGTGGCCGCTGTCCCCAGATCTTTTTGCCCGGTCGCGTTAAACTCAATCGTTTCATCCTTTTTGCTTTGCTTGCTAACAGACGGCAGCCGGTCATTATCACTACTGCCTGCGGGAGCTAATTCAACGGTCGATGAGACGGGTATTGAAGATGTCTGGGCGGTAATAATAACCTTGGCGGCAGGAGCGAACCAGATAGCCCAAATCAGGATACCAATAAGCAGGGCTGCTGCTGAGATACCAAGAAAAAGTTTTTTTCGGAAACTATCGAAGTTTGGAATTTTAATCTTGCTACCAGTCGACTTCTTCGCCGTAGCACCAGCGGACGCAGCAGCGGTACCTGCACCCGTCACACGGATGTGCCGAGTAGATAGAGCGGCTGATCCACTATCGATTTCGTCATTATCTTTTGAAGCGTTGTCAGCAGTCCTCGCGAGATCGCCGACTGGCAGCTGTGCACCATCAATAATATCGTCATCCGCGTCGTCGTCGGAAACGGGCGCGGCGGCAATCTCAGGTTTGCTTTGAAGATTCTTCGCAACAGGAATTTGCGCCGCGGCAGCCAAGCTCATTAATGCTTGGTTGTGCGTAATGATAACGAGGTGTTTCTTGTCGGTCTTGGCCATGCGCTGCAAAAGGTGTAGATTAACGGCACTTTGAAGTACACCGGCGCGGCGCGGCGGTACAATAGCGACGATCTTTTCTTTTGAGGCTTTAACCTTACCGATTATTGCCGTGATATCGTCTTCGACATCGATGTATATGACGTCTTTATTCATGGTCAAATTCTGAGAATCCGATTAAGTTTTTCTTTTATGGTGTCGCCTTCTCCACTACCGATAATTGTATCATAGCCAACCCTCAGCAGTCCCATCGCGGTGATGAAAGTATGGTCATTCACATCGCCAGTCGTATCGGAAATCCCGATCACTTCCGACGGATTGATGTGATGAACGGTCGGTTTCTTGGTAAACGGCAAATCCTTGTGCCAGTTTTCTGTCTGGAGGGCTTCAACGATCTTATCAAGACTCGCCCCACCGCCACAGAGCAGAATGCGGTTCGGCAAGTGGTCGACTGAATCAAATTCACTCAGCGCTAGCTCAACGCCAGCCAGCCATACTTCCAGTGTCTTATCAATGGCATCGTTGACGTCTTTGTCGACAGACGCCTTGATTTGGGCATGGCCAATATTAACCTTCAGCTTTTCGGCATCAGCATAGGAAAGATTCATCTCGCTCGCGATCGTCTGGGTAAAGCTACGGCCACCGATGCCAAACATCTTCGTGCCTTCGACGCCACCATCATTCACCACGGCTATATCGGTCGTGCCACCGCCAACGTCAGCCAAGATAGCCGTGAATGTGCTATTGGCATCGCTCCCGAGAACACTGCGGCTGACGGCGAATGGCTCGGCCGCGACCGCCATGAGTTCAAGTGACAGCTCATCGGCGACACGTTCCAGCGCGCCGATGTGGACCATAGGAGCAAACGCCGTATAGATCTGGACGGCGACATCCCGGCCCTGAAAGCCGATAGGATTGCTTACCTTGTAGCCGTCGATATGGATGCCGACAAGGGCACTGTTGACGAGCTTGACCTCAACGTCTTCATTACCGGTTTCGAGCGCAATTTGCTTTTGCGCCTTCGCCTGAGCTCGTTCTTGCACTTTTTCAATGATAAATTCCATTTCAGCTGTATTCAGTGGGCGATCTGGCTGCGGGCGGCGGTAACGGATCGTATCAGTTACACCCTTGACCAGTTCGCCGGCGATACCGATAACGACTCGTTTTGCCTGCAAGCCAGCTTGATCTTCCGCTTCACTCAGCGCTTCTTCACAGTTGCGCACGACACCGGAAATATCTGCAATGGCACCGGAGTGCATGTCGCTCACCTCTTGACGAGCCCGACCAACACCAACGATTTTAAGCTCCTCATCATCCAGCTTGGCGATAAGTGCTTTTACAAATTCAGTACCGATATCGAGGGCGACGATGTAATCGTCCGATGCTGCGGCTTTACCTCGGAAGCGTAGTTTGTCGAGTATCATAATTGCTTCAATTATATACCAGTAGTGCTTATAGAGGAAATCATTGCTTTTTATTCATAAGTGTGATATAATATTAAATATATGGAAAGAATCGTTGATAAGAATGAGACATATAGCAACCGCCGACTTTCGGAGACGCTTGAATTTGCAACGAGAAACCTACAACCGGGACCAGGCTATCACCTCACACTGGAAGGTGTCCCCGCTTCAAATTTAACGCGCAACGAGCTTGAGGCTTTTTTTGGCAGTGAACTCAATAACGACTCAGGCGCAAAACTCGAATTAGGTTACGACGAACTATCTAAGCAGCTCGTTCTTGATAAACTTTCCTTTCCGATCCGTGGCGTTGAAGGAACAGCTCAACTCATCCGGACAGATTCTATTGGATACACTCCCTTAATTGAGATTCGCGGGAAAACTTTTAGAGCCGCCTCAGAGGCTATGGATGATGAAACGACATCACGCATGCTAACGGGATTCAACATAGATACCATACCGCCTCAAAACACGCACGCTTATACCCTCTGGCGCGCGGAACTTCTCGCACAAACACGTGGTTGGCACCTGCTTGAACGCCTCGATATACCTTTTGCACTCGATGCACACGCAGGGCAGATGGCCACATTAATGAACGAAGAAGCACTGCGGCCCAATTCTTTTGAGGTAATCCAAAAAAGGAGTTTGACGACTTCAATTATTCTCTACCCTGAGAGTTTCGCGACCTTTTTACCGACATCAACCGAAGTGCCCACTTCATACAAAAGTCACGTTGACGTCACGCTTGAAACCGTATCTGGAATCGACAATAAGCCGGTTGTTCGTCAATATAAGCAGGTATACAAGACTGACCCGGATGCCGCTGTATTTGGTGAAACGATATATGATTCGCGACTCGAAGCGTTCCCAATTACACGAGATTCATACCAAAGCTGGCTCTCGAACCTGCAAGAAATAATTGCCGTTCGAAACGCTATCGCTAAATAAGTACGGCTTTGATGCGCCGGATGCCAGCGCTTGAGGATTCTTCCTTCGTAATCTTGAAGACCTTGCCATCTTCAGCCAACTGACCAGTGTGGTCAACATGAGGCCCACCGCAGATCTCAAAGCTAACGCGGTGATCATGCTCGCCCATTTGATAGACTTTAACCGTTTCGCCGTATTTATCGCCAAATGCACCAATCGCCCCCATGTCGAATGCTTCGGCCGTGGGGTATTCGCTGTAGGAGACAGGCAAATCGGCACGTATCCATTCATTGACCAGCTTCTCAATTTCCGAAAGCTGCTCGGGCGTCACCTTATCGGAATGATTAAAATCAAACCGGAGCCGCTCTTCGGTGATATTACTGCCATGCTGGGTCACGTGGTCGCCGACGACCTGACGGAGCGCGGCGTACATCAGATGTGTCGCCGTGTGATATTTCTTGTGCTGCAGCGTCTGCCCGCCAAGACCGCCCTTGAACGTCCCCTTGGCTGCTGTCTGCGAACGCTCCCGCTGAGCCTTCATGTGTTCGTCAAATTCCGTCCGCCAGTTTTCACTCAGGACAATATCTTGGCGAAATGCTTCCTCTGTTGAGAGCTCAACCGGGAAACCATACGTATCATAAAGCTTAAAGATATCTAGCCCACTCAGTCCATCTGCTTTCAGCTTGGTCATTTCACCTAGACCCTTCCGGAGTGTCTGCCGGAAGACCTTTTCTTCCTTGACTAACGTTTCGATAATTTCATCGCGCCGCTCGGCCACTTCTGGATAGTCTAGGTGGTAGAGGTCAGCTATGACCGGCACGATTTCGGGTAGGAAGTTTTGCTCAATACCCAGATCAAAGGCAAAGCGGACAGCACGGCGAATCAGTCGGCGCATGACATAGCCCTGTTCCTTATTGGCCGGCTTGACACCATCGACCGCGAGGAACGTCGCCGCACGCAAATGATCAGCGATGACACGCATACTCTCCGTATGGCTGTCATACGGTTTACCGCTCAGATTCTGCAACTTCACAATAATTGGCCAGAGGAGACTTATCTTGAAGACGTCAGGGCTATCGATACGGGCAGCCGCGATACGTTCCAAGCCGCCACCAAAGTCGACATTCTTTTTTTCCAGCGGCGTGAAGCTGCCGTCATCATTACGACGGTACTGCATAAAGACCTGGTTACCGATTTCCATGAATTGTCCACTATCACTGGCTGGATGCGCGTTGCCAAAACTAGCATCGTGGTACTGTGGGCCAAAATCATAAAAGACTTCGCTGTCTGGGCCGCAAGGATCGCCGATCGGCGTCTTATCGAGTCCCCCACCGCGGCTCCACCAGTTTTCGCCGTCATCATAGAAAAAGATTCGCTCGCCGGGATTAATACCTCGGACGTCACCATCGGCTTGGCTGCCGACTTCGACGATCCTTGCTTCAATGCCTCTTTCTTCAAATACTTTTTGCCAAATATTAGCCGCCTCATCATCGCGCGGAATACCATGAGCTGCATCGCCGATAAAAGCGGTGACGTAAATTTTCTGCGGATCCAGTCCGACGACATCCGTTAAAAATTCGAAGAACCAACGGATTTGTTGTTCCTTGAAGTAATCTCCCAAGCTCCAGTTGCCAAGCATCTCAAAGAAGGTCGTGTGACGGTTATCGCCGACGTCTTCAATATCCTGAGCTCGCAGGCACGTTTGGCTATCTGCTAGGCGCACTCCTTCGCCGTGCGGCTCACCTAAAAGATACGGGAGCAGTGGCTGCATGCCACTCCCGGTAAAAAGCGTTGTCGGGTCGTTATAAGGAATAAGCTTTGCGCGCGGAATAATGGCGTGTTCGCGTTGTTTGAAAAACTCTAAGTAAGAGTTGCGGATATCTTGGGCATTCATTGGGTGTTATTATATCAGAATTTTTACTGGCTAACAGGTAGGCAAGCCAACGCCCCACCAGCCCACGGCGATATTCTGACCAGTCTTACAATCAGGCTTTGATTCGTAATCCATATAGATGCCATAGGAGTTGCTACCTGCACCGCCCCGCACATATTGTAATAGTCCTGGATTAGACGGCATGGTGCGAATATAATTCGGGGTCAGAACGGGGCCGAGTAAGCTTACATCGTAGCCGCTGTTGTCACTGCCTATTGAAGGATAAAATCCGTTGTCAGCTTTGTACATCTCAAGTGCCGTCTTTACTAACCTAACGTCACCGTCCACCCTGCTATCTCGTGCTCGTCCTTGTATGCCGTTATACGCGACTATTGTTATGGCAGCCAAAATACCAATAACAACAATCACTATGAGAAGCTCAACAATAGTAAAACCTGCGCTTTTATTTTTCATAACCCACCTTATATACCATTTATATCAACTATATGACGATTCCGCCGCCAATACAAACCTCTTTATCATAAATAACAACCGATTGTCCCGGAGTGACGGCCCGCTCGGCGTCATCCAGCTTGAGCACCAGCTTATCGTTATCGTAAACGAGACCTGCGCGTATCAGGCGCGATCGATGCCTAACCCTGATATCGTACATACCTTCCGCTGGCGCTTCATTTATCCAGTGAAGTGCTGAAAGTCGAATCTCCTCTTTCCATAGATTCTCATCATTAAGGTCGGTCGTCACGTAGACCTCGTTCTTGGCCATATCTTTACCAACGACGTAATAGGGAAGGCCCCCGCCAATATCAAGCCCGTGACGCTGCCCGAGGGTATAAAAGATAGCACCGTCGTGGCGGCCGAGTATTTTCCCGCTCACCCTATCGATAACGTCCCCTGGCACTTGCTCGACATACTGGCTAAGAAAGTCGCGGATGCCGATCTGGCCAACAAAGCAGATCCCTTGGCTGTCTTTCTTGTCGGCCGTATACAGACCACGCGCCTTAGCCATCTCTCGGACATCTGGCTTCGTATAGCCACCGAGTGGAAATAATGTTTTCGTTAACGCATCGCCCGTGACACGGTACAAGAAATAGGTCTGGTCCTTGTTGGCATCCTTTGCCATTTTAAGCTGACCATTCTCAACACTGGCATAATGCCCTGTCGCAATATAGTCGGCGCCGTCATCCAGGGCTGCCTCAAGAAACAGTTTGAACTTCACTTCCTGGTTGCACATAATATCAGGATTTGGCGTACGACCTTTTTGGTACTCGTCGATCATGTAGTTGACCACTTTTTGTTTATACTCGGTTTCAAAGTCAAATACCTTAAAGTCGATGCCAAGCTGGACGGCAACTCGTTTTGCATCAGCAAGATCATCCGCCCAAGGGCACTTCATGCCGGGGAGGTCCTGTGTCCAGTTCTTCATATAGACGCCGGTGACATCATAGCCTTGTTCGACGAGTAGGGCCGCTGTCAGCGAAGAGTCTACCCCGCCGCTCATTCCAACGTATACCTTGCTCACGAAACATCTCCAGAAAAGTAAAAGATAACAATTTTGACTATCTCGCCGCCCGCTAGCCACCACCCCCGGGGGGTAAGCCACCACCAGAACGACCAATCGTCATCACTAAGAAGCGGATGATCACGCACCGTGAGGTCACCGGCAGTCTTATGAAACTCCAGGCTGGTGCGGCGCTGATGATAGCCTGAGGTAACGAGAATAACCGTGCTAGCCCCCTGACTCTGGAGGAGGTCCTGGGTGTTACGAGCGTTTTCCTGGGTCGTGGCTGACTCTTCTTCAATAAAGATAACATCACCGGGTACGCCGGCCGAGATGGCCCTTGCGCGCATGGCGGCCGCATTACTTGGTCCCGTTTTATCCTGAGCCGCACCTGAAAATACCAAGAGCTTCGCCCAGCCGTTCTTATAGAGCTTAATCGCTTCATCAGTGCGCGCATTGGTATCACCACCGCTCACCGCAACAATTGCATCAGTCTTTTGGCAATGCCCCTGCGCACTCGGTGTTTCCTGACAGCCGATAAAATCATTGGGCTGCAAGTAGATGGTAATCGCAATCAAGAAGCCAATGACCGTTACCGGGATCAGTAGTAGCCACCGCACTATCGGTGCATCCTTTCGTATTCACGCTTTACTTCTTCAATAATGGCTCGTGAGGCAAGTGCCGTATTTTCACTACTCGAAAGATGACCAAAAGTAATCCTCAGACTCCCGTCGGCCACTTCAGGTGACATACCGATCGCTTCGAGGACATGTGATCTTGTCCCTTTATTCGCCGCGCAGGCACTCCCCGTTGCCACCAGAACTCCCCGACTCTCCAACGCAAACAGCACTCGCTCGGCGTCAAGATGGGCAAACGAGATATGCAGGTGACCCGCTAATTGATGCTTGGGATGTCCCGAGAGCACTGCATCGGGGAAAGCGGCAGTCAGCTCTTTCCTCATGGCTTCCTTCAGAGTTTCAAGGCGCTGCACTTCAGATTCCCGTCGGTCGCTCACGAGAGTCAAAGCTCGTTCAAATCCGATGACTCCGGCCACGTTTTCCGTACCACTCCGAACGCCGTGCTCTTGTCCACCGCCAGCCAGGAGGGGGCGGAGGACCACCTGGCTTGACGCCCAGAGAAGTCCGACTTGTTTTGGCCCGTACATTTTTGCTGCATTGAGAGTTAACAAATCCACACCCAGTCGGGCGACGTGAATATCCAACTGTCCGACGCCTTGAGAGGCATCGCTATGGAGCAGGAGGCGCGTGCTATTCCCCTGTGCTCGTCGTTCGATTCGAATCTCTTTTATCATTGCCGCGATGTCACGGAGCGGCTGAATCGTCCCTATCTCGTTATTGGCGAGTGCGATACTGATTAATTCAGTGTCTGGCCGTATTGCTCGCCGCAAATGGTCCAGTGACACACGGCCATGTTCGTCGACATCGAGAATGGTATGGTCTTTAGTTTGTGCCGCCCGCAGGACACTGTGGTGTTCAGTAGCAGCCACAATGACATGGCCAGCCGCTTGATGAATCGCAAGATTGACTGATTCCGTCGCTCCAGCCGTCATAACGAGTTCATCAGCTTTGCCGCCAATCTGGCGAGCGATTGACTCTTTCGCCGCTTCATAGGCACGGCGGACGGCTACGGCAGGCGCATAAGGACTCGACGGATTAAAAAAAGCTACCTGAAAATACGGCAGCATAGCGGTAATAACCCGCTCATCCATGGGCGTAGCGGCAGCATGGTCTAAATAAATCTGATTGTTCACTCTTTTTATTATAGCAACTATGCCGTCAGGTCGTAATCACTCTTATGGTGATATACCTGTTTGGCGATTCGCTGCTGATAAAGAGTAGCCGCACCGAGCAAACGCCTAGTTTCATCCTCACCGAGCGTTCCGAAACGAACCCGTTCATCATCTAAGGTGTCCTGCGTATTCTTCATGATAGCATCAGGAGTAATTTGGTAATGAATGGTAATGCGGCGCGACTTCCCGTTATGGGTACTGACCTCCCTAAAGAACCACTCATTATTATTTTCATAAAAGAATCGACGTTCAACCGCTCCGCGACTTTTTTCAGCAAAAACGTCACTACCGATTTTGCTCTCTTGATCAACAAGGCGATTGTAGAATGCGTCAGTTGATACTTTCAGCGTTGGTGGTGATACCATTTCACCGACTTTACGCAGGAGCGCTTTTGGACTGAATGCAGAGCCGACAATAGTAGCAACTTGTCGTTCGTCAATCTCATGCAAGCGCATTTTCATGACGTTTTTTCCTATCTCATTAAGTTCTGCGGTGGCCTCATTCAGCGGAAGGCGTTCACGCGGTCCTCTTGATTCAACACCGTATGATTCATTCATTTGCTCAGAAGTAAGCGTGTTGCTGTGGCTCGTGAGCGTTGATTGTTCGGGCACTGACCCGCTCAAGTAATCTGAATAGTCCTGCTGAAATGCAGCTTCATCGTTGTCGGTCAACTGAAAAATCGACTCATCGTCGGACAGGTGTGGAAAATCGTTCTGTTGTGGTGACATACCGAAAACTCCTTAGAGCTGCTATTTAAGTATTTAGGCGCGTAAATAACGCGTGAGCATTGGTGGTAGTGCGAAGTGCCACTTCCTCTATCGTGATGCGACGGAGGTTGGCGTGAAACTCTGCAACTTTCTCCACTAACGCTGGCTCGTTTATAGTACCACGTAATGGCACAGGCGTCAAGAAGGGCGCATCTGTTTCAAGCAGGAGCGAGTCAAGCGGCAATCCCGCAAACATTGACCGCTGCCTCTCATCTCTCGTAAAGGTGGAGATGCCATTGACCCCAATAAAAAGCCCTCTACCCATAGCAGCGTCGGCGTTTTGCTGAGAGTCAGTAAAGCTATGGAGAACGCCGCGGGGATGAAAATTATCATAAATCGGCCAAAAATCATCAAAGGCTTCTCTGACATGGAAGATCACTGGCAAATTATGATCATGGGCTAACTGTAATTGTCCCTCGAGCGCCGCAATCTGCTGCTCACGACTACTGTGCGTATAAAAATAGTCCAGCCCAATCTCTCCGACAGCCACGGTCCGCTCGGTTGGCCCCTGCTCCAGGAGCTCGGCTATAGTGTCGTACCCACCCTGACTCTCATGCGGATGAATGCCAACTGCCGCATACAGTACCTGGTGTTTATCGGCAATTTCCACCGCTTCTTTTGAGTCTTGACTGCTGGTACCAACACAAATCATTTTTGCCACACCGGCCGCGCTGGCCCGCATGAGAATATCCGCTAAATCAAGAGGATACGACGCCTCGTGAATATGGCAATGAGTGTCAATGAGCATATTAGGCAGCTTTCACACGGGGATCAGGAGTATGGAGGTACTTTTTTGGAAACAATACACCGTCGGATGCGGTAATGACCCCATTCTCAAAGATACTGTGAATGGCCGCCGCCGTGTCGGGAAGGAATGGCACCAATAAATCCCCTATTTGGAGCAATGCGGTCGATGCATATGCTAACACTTCACCAAGATGACCTTCGGCTTCTGCGTCCTTGCCGACATGTTTGGCAATTTCCCATGGTTTGACATTATCAATGTACTGATTCAGGCTGCGAATCATTGTCCATACTTCGTCGATCGCTTCGTTGAATTTGAGCTCTTCAATTGCTTTATGGTAAAGCGTTGCATCGTGCTCGCCTTGCGGCGCTTCGCCGATGACACCCGCTTGGTATTTTATGACCATACTAGCAACGCGCTGGATAAGATTACCGAGGTCGTTGCCAAGCTCGCTATTGTAGGCTGTTTCAAATTTTTCCCAGGTAAAGTCGCCGTCGTCGAGGGTGGGGATATGCCGCGCGAAATAGTAACGAAAGGCATCGAGGCCATAGTTGTCGATAATCTCATTGGGGTCGACGACATTACCAACTGTTTTGCTCATTTTTGCTCCGCTGACGTTCACAAAGCCGTGAACTAACAGCTTCTTTGGTAAAGCAAGGCCAATACCGAGCAGCATCGCCGGCCAGATGCCGGCATGAAAACGAAGAATATCTTTACCGATAACTTGAACATCGGCCGGCCAGAACGATTTCCATTCCTCTTCCCGATCAGGATAGCCGATGACCGTGATGTAATTAGCCAACGCATCAATCCAGACGTACATAATTTGCTCTGAATCGCCCGGTACGGGCACGCCCCAGGTCAAATGTTTCTTCGGACGCGACACACTGACGTCAGATAGTCCGTCCTTAATAAGCTCCAAAAATTCTTTTTTACGAAATTCAGGTACAATCTCCATTGTTCCATCCTGGAGAGCTGTTTTTATCTGGTCAGTGAAGGCGCTCGTTTTGAAGTAATAGTTATCTTCGCTCACCTGCTGATATGGGGTCTGGTGGTCGGGACAAACACCGCCCGTGGCCTGAACTTCTTTATCGGTAAAGAACGCTTCATGACCAACACAGTACCAGCCTTGGTACGACCCTTTGTAAATATACGGCAGGAGCTTTTGCCATATGTATTGCACAGAGGAAACGTGGTGTGGATCGGTTGTACGAACGAAATCCGTATAACTGGCTCCGACTTTCCTCATGAGCTGCTCAAAATTGACGAACATTTGATCAGTAAAAGCTTGTGGGTCAAGGCCGGCCTCTGCGGCCTTAGCAGCGATTTTATTACCGTGCTCATCGGTTCCAACCTGGAAGCGCACTTCGCGTCCATTCTGCTTTTGATAGCGTGTCCATATGTCAGCCAGAAGATAATCAAGCGCATTACCGATGTGGGGTACACCGTTAACATACGGAATAGCAGTGGCTATATACAGTTTTTTATCCATTCACTACATTGTAACAGATAACACTAGTCATGATTAATGTGTGATGCTAAGGTATCCGTCCTTCTTAGCGCACGATAACAAACGGAGCCATTCATCGATGGATAATTGCTCGGCACGATTGTCGGAATCGATCGATGCGGCCTGGAGCAGTTGTTCTGCTTTGTCTTTATCGATATGGAGTCCTCCCGCAAGGCTACTCCTCAGTTTTTTCCGTTTGGCAGAAAAACCGGCTTTCATGAGTCGAAAGAAAAGTTTTTCATCTGCTTGGTCAATAATCGGCGAGGATTTTGTTCGCAGGACAACAACCTGGCTGTCGACTTTAGGCGGTGGGGTAAATAATGCCGCTGGCACAACGGGACCGAGGGTGACGTCGGCATACAGCTGTGCACTGACCGCTAAGATACTCATATCACCCGGCTTGGCCGCGAGCCGCTCGGCAACTTCTTTTTGGACAAGCAGTACCGTCGTCTGGGGTTTATGCTGCGCCGTCATAAGCAAACGTACAATTTTTGCGGTGATATAGTACGGTACATTTGCTATCACGATGTAGCCTGCCGGCAGTTGAGTAAGGTCAAACGTTAGAATGTCTTCATTGATGACGGTGAGGTCTTTACCGGGAAATTGAGCTGGCAGTTTGCGAGCGAGTTCTGTATCAAGCTCGACAGCTACGACAGCCTTTGCTTGGCGCAGGAGTTCGCTGGTTAACGTTCCGAGGCCAGGACCGATTTCAAGCACCGTATCATCAGCTGATAACTGCGCCAAATCAGCAATCGATTTGAGCACATCTCGGTCAGTCAGCCAATGTTGCCCGAGTGATTTTTTTGGAGCGCTCACTTTTAGTACCAGCCGCGAGACTGCTTGAAAGCAACCGCATTCTCCCAGCTTCCATAGCGCCCCATGACGTAGCTGTTCATCCAGTTCAATGAGTCTATCGGGTTATATGGGTTACCAGGAACCTTACTACATGGTAAGGCTTGAGCCAAGCCACAAGCACCCGATGATGGGTTGACGGCGTTGGGATTCCAGCCGCTTTCATGCGATACGATATAATCGGCTGCGCCCCAACTTCCGGCCGGAATATTAGATGCCGACAACCACTCAGTCTTCGAACCACCGCCCGTATAGGTCATTACTTTCGATTTTGTTCCAATGATTTCTACTTGCTCGACTGGTGTAACGGTGACGAGACTAGTTATTTCATGTCGGCTTATTTCTAGGCCATTTTGAATATTGATCTCGTATGTGACTGATCGTTTACCATTCTGACCAGGTGTTTGAACTTCTTTGTAACCGACTTCGTGGTCGGCGTCCTGGATTTGTTTGACACCAAAGGAAATATCTTCATCGGCCGTCACGGTCTGTATACCCTCACGCCAGACCCGTACTTCCATGCCGCTGGTAATAGTCGTGTCGAGGCTCGGGCTGACGCCATCTGATGTGCCGAGTACGATTCCCTTCTCATGAAGCATGGCTTTCACGGTTTCGCCTTGCGTTCGTATGTCAGTATCAGTTCCATGCAGCCGTAACTTGAGTGGCACCGCTCGGTCGACCGTCAGTTGCAAACCAACTCCGTCGGCTATGATGTCATCCGATCGCGCAAGCAGCGTGTTATCTTCTGGATATAATTGCACGCCAGCATCGGCAACGATCTGTTCAGCGCTTTGATGAGCAGTCAGCACTTTTTGCTTTGTCGCACCATCAATGACGACAACGGGCCGTGCGCGGTAAATATTCACACTATATTCTGGAGCAACCAGCGTTTCATTAGCCGCTGGCTCAACAACGTCTTTGTCATCAAGCATGATGTCCGCTTCCTTCAGTGCCTCGCCAATCGTCTTGGCTTCACTGAGAATAACTGTTTCGTCACCGCGGTCATGGACAGTTAATAACCGGCCGCGGGTCTGCTGATCACTTATTGCATTCGCTTTATCAATAACAACGAAAAAAAACCCGATAAGGGCTAATAAAGATACTAAGCTGATTACCCCAAAGGGTGTAAAAAACGATCGACGATGTATAAGACTCTTCATGGATAAACGCACCTCGGTGCGCTCCTTTAATTGTACCAAAAATGACGCTTTTGGTAAAGCGGGCGGGCTCCTAGAGCCGCTCTAAACGAGCATATTCAGCGTTCAATTTTTTACGCTGTCCGCTATCAAATTGGATCGTCACCGCAAGGCCATCGACTTCGATAATTTCGCCTGTTCCAAACGCCGACGACCGCACCCGGTCCCCCATTTCAAAGAATTCCTCTTGGTAAAACGGCTCCTCATCCCGGACATAGGCTGGCTGGTCCGTCGCAGCGACTCCCGTACCCATATCACCGATAAACCGAGACATTTGATTATAGCTGCGCTGCCCAAATTGGAGACGGCTTGCAGCGTAGCTAATGTGGAGCTCTTCTCTCGCTCTTGTCATACCGACGTAACAAAGCCGCCGCTCTTCTTCGAGTTCAGACTGTCCAGCTTCAAATACTCGGGCATGCGGTAAGATGCCTTCCTCCAGCCCCACCATAAAGACGACCGGAAATTCGAGTCCTTTTGCTGCGTGAAGCGTCATCAGCGTCACCTTTTCGCCTTCGCTCCCCGTATCGGCGCTCGACATGAGCGCAACCTCTTCGAGGAAATCGCTGAGTGCTGAGAAGTTGGCGGCATCCGACAACAGGGCGCCAATATTGGCTTCCCGGTCTTCTGCCTGAGGTGTGCCGTCAAGAATATAGTCTCTATAACCCATGACTGCCACGACTTGTTCAATAATATGCACCGGAGTCTGGTCTACAAGCATTGCTTGCAGTTTAATGAGTTTCTCGCCCAAGATGCCGAGTGACTGTTTTGCCTTACCGCTGACGATCGCCGCTGGACCTGCCTTAAGAAGCGCCGTCAGGATGTCATCATCAGTACCCGCCTGCCATGTCAAGAATTTTTCGAGGCTCACCGCACCAATACCCCTCGTCGGGACGTTAACAATTCGACTAAAGCTCATCCGATCATTCGGCTGATAGAGCAACTTCAGATAGGCAACAATGTCTTTGATTTCCTTGCGGTCATAGAACCGAACGCCACCGACAATTTGGTAGGGAATCCGCTGCTGTAAAAAGGCGCGCTCGAGCGTGTAGCTCTGGGCATTAGTTCGATACAGCACGGCAAAGTCACCGTAGTGACGTGCCTGCATCGTCACGTGCGTGGCAATCCTCTCTGCAACCAGTCGAGCTTCTTCCGCTTCATCATACACACCGTGGATTTGAACCGGTGATCCCTGCCCGACGTCAGTCCAAAGTTTTTTGTCAGTCCGCTGTTCGTTTTTAGAAATAACGTTATGCGCCGCCTCGAGAATATGTCCGGTACTCCGATAATTTTGCTCCAGTTTAATAACCTTAGATCCAGGGAAATCCCGCTCGAAATTGAGGATGTTAGTAAAATCTGCTCCGCGCCAGCTATAAATCGACTGCCAGTCATCACCGACTACGCAGAGGTTGCGGTCCTGGTTGATCAATAGTTTCACCATCTCATACTGTGCCGCATTCGTGTCTTGATACTCGTCAATCAATATATGCTTGAAGTGCGAACGCCATCTTGTACGTACCTCTGGTTGCTCCCGGAGCAGTCGCACGGCCTCAAGGAGGAGGTCATCAAAATCAAGCGCCTTCGCTTTGGATTTCAATGATTCATAACGCTCGTAAAGCTTAGCAACGGCTTGCTGGTATGGATAGCGGGCGGTGGCCGCAAAGTCAGCCGGGCTTTGTAATTCATTTTTTGCATTAGATATAATACTGCTGACTGCTTGGGGTCGGACTTCTTTGTCGTTGATAGACAGCTGCTTCATAGACTGCTTGATGAGTGACTGGCGATCATCTTCATCGTAAATGACATAGTTCTTTGGAATGCCGATGCGGTCGCCGTCCTGACGAAGCAGTCGCACGCAAATACCGTGAAAAGTGCCCATCCATGGCATGAAAGATCGATCGCGGCTATTTTGGCCGAGTAATGAGCCAAGTCGCTCGCGCATTTCTCTCGCGGCTTTATTGGTGAAGGTAACGGCAAGAATCTCGCTCGGCCATATTGACTGCTCAGCAATCAAGTACGCAATCCGGTGCGTTAATGTTTTCGTCTTACCGCTCCCTGCGCCCGCCAGAATAAGAACCGGCCCGGACGTCGTCCGAACTGCCTCAGCTTGCGCCGGGTTGAGTCCCTCAAGTAAATTCATTAACTCTTATTATAACGGAGTAGCGACCTAGAGCAAAGGCAGGATAAAGAAGTACACACCCGCTCCAGCACCGGCCCCAACTACTAATAAACCGACGATATATAAAATCATGAGATAGCCTGGTTTCTTCTTAGCTGGATGAGCCAGTGGCTTGTGGTACGCTTCGGTATCAAAGATAGCGCCGGTTGGAGCATCCTCAGAAGCTTTTTCCTGGTATTGCTGATGGATAGATGTCATGGCGGGCGCTCCAGCAGGACTGCTGGCGGTCTCTGGCTCATGAGGAATTTCGGTCGTCGGTGCTTCTTCAGCCTCGAGCTTCAAGAGGTCATCTTGCAACTCCGCAGGCAGCGGGGTATCTTTACCAATCGGTCGATCACCTTCATCGCTGAATGACCGTTCGGGACTATCAAGACTTGGTCGAACATCATTTGACTCACTATTGTCATCAGCCGACGCGAATGATCCCAGTGGACGCTTGTCAACCTTTTGATCACGCAAAAAAGGTGTGACCAACGGCTGGTCACCACCAGTACTAGCGCTCAGCTGCTCGGCTATTCTCGTGTCAGCTTCGCTTGGTATTTGTATGGTCGCGCTGGGTGACGGCTGGGCAGTCGGCGTGCTCGTAAAGCCGTCAATCGATGGGCGGCCTTGGGTACGCATCCCTTGTGAGGCAGAGTCAAGATAGGTTCCATCTCCACTTAGCGTGCTCGAGGGAGTCGCTGACCCAGCGTCACGTGGCTCAACAAGCGGTGCTCGACGCACTCCTGCTGGCTGGACCATATCCATAAACCGACCATTGCTACGCCGTACTGCCGGCGACGGCTGAGCCGCAACAGGGCTAGATACTGGGCTGACTTGTGGAGGAGTAGGCGGCTGGGTCGTCGGCATCACTACTGGCTGCTCTTCCTTTGTTGGCTCGGACGGAGCATCACTCAGAACTGATGAAACGGCCCGATCGAGTTCATCATAATCGAGGTCGCTCACAACTCTTCTTCTCCGCTCCCGCTCTGATGTGCCAATTCAATAATCTGCGTAAACGCGTGCGCATCAAGACTGGCGCCGCCGACGAGCAAGCCGTCTACATCAGGTAGGGCTAAGTAATCTGCTGCCGTACTTGCCGTGACGCTACCGCCATAGAGCACCTGGGCGAATTCTGCGGCTGGCTTACCATACAAATGGCTAATGTGGTTTCTAATAGCCTGTATAGCGGCGGTGACATCACTCGGTACGGCATTTTGGCCAGTACCTATTGCCCAGACGGGTTCGTAGGCGATGATGACCTGCTCAAGCTCGTCACTCGTTACATTAGCGAGACCGCCAACCAACTGGTCGTGAAGGGCGTGCTGAGTCTCGCCGTCGGCTCGTTCTGCGGCCGTCTCGCCAATACACAGGACGGGACGAATGCCGTTACGGATTGCGGCTTGGACCTTGTCGCGGATATCCTTATCACTTTCGTGAAATACATGGCGCCGTTCAGAATGGCCAACCAGCCCGTATTTAACAATGCCCCGGAGCATCGTTGCCGACACTTCACCCGTGTAGGGGCCGTGATCACGCCAATAGAAATTTTGTGCCGCCAATTTGAACTGTCGGTGGCTAACCTGCAAGCTGAGAGACTGGATAGCAAGTGTCGTTGGCGCGAGTACGACCTCGACATTTCGCCGTGGCTTGACCATCCCTGCGAGTGTATGAAGATACAAACTCGACTCATGGACGTTGAGGTTCATTTTAAAGTTGCCGATGATAATTTTTTTGTCGCGTGACATGAGGTTTTTCGCTTATGGTTATTTTTTTTAGTGTACTCTATTTACGTACGTCAAGCAAACATTCGATACCAGGGAGTTTCTTACCTGCCATCAGTTCAAGACTTGCGCCCCCACCAGTGGATACATGGGTAAAACTGCGGCCTTCTTGAGCATCCCATTTCAGGACAAAGTCGGCCGTGTCGCCACCTCCAATAATCGATGTCGTCGCCGATTGTACGGCTAGCGATAACGATAAGCGAGCCGACCCGTGGGCAAATTCGCTAAGCTCTGCGTACCCGAGAGTGCCATTCCACACAACCGTCCCGGCATCAGCGATCAGCTTTGTCATAGTTTCAATGGTCGCATCACCAATATCGAGGGCGATTTCGTCGTTATCAACATCGTTAATGGGCACATTCTTACGCCGGCTGAGGTGGCTAATGCTCGTTGAAACAGCGACATCGGTCGGCAGGACAATAAACTCGTCGACCTTGTGCCCGACTTTCTTTTCTGCCGCTGCATAAATGGCTTTGATCGTATCATTTTGATCGGTCTCTAATTTGCTTGCCCCGAGGGAGAAGCCTTTATAAGCCAAGAATGTGTTAGCCATCGCGCCACCGATAATGATCGTATCCGCTACTTCGACGAATCGTTCTATAATACCGATCTTGTCACTGACCTTGGCACCACCCATCACTGCAATGAGGGGACGTTTTGGGCGCTCCATAGCTTCAGTGATTCGAGTGTACTCTGTCTCAAGCAATAGTCCCGCAACACTTGGCAGATATGCGGTAATTGCATCAGTACTGGCATGCGCTCTGTGAACAACGCCAAACCCATCTTGGATAAAGTACCTTGCGCCACTATCTTCCGCAATTTGTTTAGCAAAATCAGTATTATTTGCTTCTTCTTCAGCGTAGTAGCGAAGGTTTTCTAAAAGAATAATACTTGAGCTTGGGGCTCTCTTCACCAACTGGCGGACTTTGTCACCAATCGTTTGGTCAATAAAATCAACGTTTCGGCCCAGCAGGACAGCTAGGCGTTCACTGACTTGTTGCAAGCTCAAAGCCGCGTCACGCCCCTCAGGACGTCCCAGGTGGCTTATGATAACGATCTTGCAGCCACGCTTGATCAAGTACTCTAGCGTTGGCAGACTCGCACGGATACGGAGATCGTCACTAATGTGATTATCCTCATCCAGCGGTACATTATAATCCGCCCGGACCAGTACAGTTTTGCCGTCTAGCGGAACGTCCCGAATTGTTTGTTTATAGAAGCTCACGGTCCCACCCTTTCTAGCATTATTCTAGCATGCGAACTTTGATTGTGTCAGTTGTTCCGGCGATTCCAGGCTGTCGGCCGCTGACGATAATGACCGTGGCTGGCCCTTCACCGAATAAGCCGCTGGCTTTTAGCTCACGGGCCAAATCAAGGCCTGCCACATCACCATCGGGCCGAACATAACTGCGGTTCGCATAACTCAGACCGAGTTGCTGTGCTGAACGCATATCGCTCGTCACACTAATAATCGGTAAGTTAGGCCGGTGAGCGGCCATCGACGCCGCAGTCGCGCCCGACTTGGTCTCGGCAATAATGGCATCGACGTTCAGCTGTTCGGCAAGCGAGACAGCGGCAGAACTGATCGCATCGCGCTGTGTGTGTTCGGCTGCCATATGATCTTCAAGGCGTGCGACCGGTACATTATCTTGCGTATAAAGTATGACTCGCTTCATCGCCGCGACTGTCTCAAGCGGATAAGAACCGTTGGCCGTTTCATCAGACAACATGACCGTATCGGCGCCTTGAATAACGGCGTTAGCCACATCACTGACTTCTGCGCGAGTCGGCTCAGGGCTGTCCACCATGCTCGCCATCATCTGTGTCGCAACGATACTTAACGTACTGTGTTTGCGGCAAAGGGCAATCAACCGCCGCTGCACGATTGGCACGATCTCAGCACCCGCCTCGACCGCCAAGTCACCACGAGCGACCATCACCCCGTCGCTGGCTTTAACAATCTCTTCCATGACACCGTCAGCAACTGCAGCTTTTGTTTCAACCTTAGCGATAATTTGCGCCGATGAGCCACCCGCCACGAGGATTTGACGAAGATTATTAATATCATCAGGGCTTTGGACAAAACTGAGCGCAACGTAATCAATATCCTGCGTCAGGCCAAATTCAATATCCTTCAAATCTTTCGGCGTCAAGATATCACCGGCGAAGTCTGTTTCCGGTAGATTGATACCCTTCTTGCTCATCAACATACCGTCGTTTTCAACCCGTAATCTCACAGCAGTTTCGGAGCTGACCTCAAGGACAGTCGTGCGAATCTTACCATCAAAGATATATATCGGTTCACCAGGTTTCACCTTTTCAGCGAGGTTGTATTGCACAGGCAGTGTCAAACCATCATGCTCAGCGGCAAAATCAAGCGTCAATACATCGCCTTTTTTAACTGGCGTATTTTCTTTCAAGCTCCCTAATCGGATCTTTGGCCCTTGGAGGTCTTGGAGAACGGCGACTGGTTTACCGATTTTTCGACTTGCCTCCCTGATCCATTTGATTTGCTCTTCACGCTCAGCGTAATCACCATGACTAAAGTTTAGCCGGAAGCCATTTACCCCAGCAATGATAAGTTGTTCGATTTTTTCTGGTGTGTTTGTTGCAGGTCCGACCGTAGCCAGAATTTTTGTCCGTTTGAAGATGATTCCCATAACTGATAATTGTATCACTTTTTGCGCTAAGTACCGATCAGAACTGACATATTATCGCAGAGTGCGCTAATCTATGTCATGTGTGACTTATCTTACAGTTATATTTGATCCGTACGACTATAATGAAGCAAGAAATAAGGAGATCATTGTCATGAAAACATACCTCAAAGGTATCCCCCTGCGTCAGAATCGAGTGGCAATTACTGGTATGACCGTGTTCATAGTTGGCTTCTTTAGTATGCTTACCATGTTAAATGTATTAGGCCTTACCAAGGATAATACTACTTCATCATCGAACCCCTCCGCGACCACTCCTTCATCGAGTAAGGACAGCGCTGGCTCAGTTCAAGGTGCAAGTACGGCCACTTCTACGCCAGGCGAGTTTACGCAAAGTCCAGCTACTGCCGCCGACTCCATGACAAATAGTGGATCTACGACACCGGCTACATCGAGCCCGACATGGACCGCCGCTCCTAAAGCTTCGACTTCTCCATCTACCTCGACCGGCTCTACGTCGACACCGACGCAGCCAACCCCAGCACCCACACCAGCCCCAGAGCCAACCCCAACGCCTACTCCTGATCCCACGCCTCCGGCCGATCCACCAGCCGATGATCCAATAGTTATCCCTCCGGTGCCTGTTGACCCGCCTGCAACGCCGCTCCCGTAATTTATTTCGACAAGTACTTCGACGAAAAAAGCCCACCTATGATGGTGAGCTATTTTCGTGGTGATCCCGCGGAGAATCGAACTCCGATTGCCAGGATGAAAACCTGGTGTCCTAACCGCTAGACGACGGGACCGTGTAGATGAGTGAAAGGTAATGCAGCTTGCTCAATTCCCTTTCCGAATTGAGCGGTCCGCGTCTCTGCGAGACGGGACCGTGATCCTCGGACTTGAATGATTGTAACAAAAAACTTCCCTGTTGACCAGAGGACGTCGAGTGCGTAAATGGGAATGCCTCGGCGGAGAACGTGAGGGGTAGGAGAGTCACCGTGATCTGGCTTCTCATCTACGCTTCTAACGTTCTCCACCGAAGGAAGTCATGCTGCGGACATCACCACGGTCCGCGGTCGCCCGGGGTTGTTTACGAACGAACGCGTACGCCTCTTGGCGTGCATGTTGCTCGGTTCCTTCCTCGGCTGCAGTTGGCGCGGCTTGGGGCCCTGTAGCAGGAGTGCTTGCCCGTCGATGGTCTCGGCCCACGCGACTTCATCAGCCTTCCGCATCTGCACGAGTGCGAGGCGAAGGGTGATGATCTTCTCGCGGAAGTCCCTGCCGATGCCCCGCACGGTGCGGAACATGCCAGCCAGGTGCCGAATCAGCGTGTCGCGGGTGGCGTGGACGACGCACTCGGTTGCCTTGAGGTGCTCGGCGAGCACGTCGACAGCCAGTCGAATCGCCTTGGCAGGAATGCGCCTTGTGCCGCTGCTGGTGTTTCCTTTTCCTTTCTTGTTCTTCGATCGGGTTCGTGATGATCCGTTAATGGTCATACGACCATCCTCTCGGTGGTTGATTGGATTGGGATATGCAAAAGCGCTGACAAATCGCTTCTACTGCCCTTTTTATAAAGTGAGTACGACGTAAAGTCAATAAAAAAATCATACTCGTGCGGGTGAGTATGATGTTGCTCCGGGTGGGGCGAGAGAGGAGGCCGAAGCTTCAACTTGTCTCGCCCCACCTTTGATCGTGGGCTGGTCTAGACTCCCGCAGGAGTCAGGAACGCGGCCACAGTGGCCGGCGTCGTGACCTTGAGCCGCTTCATGCAGAAGAGGAGTGACACCCGGTAGACGTAGCCGTTGTACCGCTTGATCGGCGCGATCACGTGCTGGATCGACACCTTCTGCTCGAGCAGGTAGATGAGCAGGTCGGGTACCTTCTCACCACCGAGCTTGTCGCAGGTCTCCTCCAGGAGCGCCTGCTGAGCGTCCCTCTTGTGCAGTTCCTCGGCTTCGTAGCCGAGTATGATGCGCTCGCGGTCGAACCACACCGTCATGGTGGGGTCGATCTCGAACACTTCTTTGTCGAGTGACTTTGACAAGTCACTCCCCCTTTCGCAGTTGCAGTTATCCAAGACCCGTTCCTGGCTGCAATAACTGTGGAATATATACCTTATCGGCATTCATGTCAAATTTATGACAATATAGGGGTGTCGGCACGTTTATAACGCTATATCTGGTGGTTGTTAGAAAGCGCTTGTGGTTTTGGTTGCTATATGATGTAAAGTATTGACTTTTTAGCACTTTTGTGATACATTAATACTATCAATCGGACGTGGTGTGAGGACCCCATTCGAGAGAGGTGCATTGACAAGTCAGATCATTACAGTGCATGTCCTGATGTGCTCTTTTAGCACGTCTACACGCACTTTGCTACACACGAGACATTCACTTTTCCGCGAGATCAGTAACCTGGTTAATCAAGATATAACAAGGGTGGTTAACCGAGTTACTGATCCCGACCCGCGGGACAGTTATCCATAGCATCCGCTATCGCAACACTCCCTCGGAGGAAGGAAAAGTCAATGTCCACCACAGTCACTGATACGAAAAAGACGGAAACGACGACGCGGCAAGGATCGGTAGCACTACCGGTTCAGCCCGCCAAGTCGAGGCAGAGGACAAGAAGGCCGCAGACACCTGCGACCACCACGCCCTCAACGCCACCGGTGCTGCCCAGCGAACCCCGCAAGGACGTTCGCCCGAACAGCAAGGAGGGAGTCAACCTCGAAGCCGCGCGGTTCGCCGCGTTCCTCAAGGCCTCCACCGCGCTGATCAACGAGCTCACGAACCTCGAGGCCAACCGCCTCGAGCGCGAAGCAGCCGGCACGACCATCTTCCTCCCCAGCGACGAAGACCAGTCCGCGGCCACCACGGCCAAGGCGCGTCTCGAGGAGCTCCGTAGGGAGTTCCTCATCGCCGGTGATGCCTACAACGGCACTACCGACCCGGTGAAGAAGGCGGAAGCCGCCGCCACGATCCGCCAAGTTGGCAGTGAAATGGAGGCCTTCTCGGGCGAACTGCAGCAGAGGGTTTCGACTCTCGAACAACAGATGACCGAGATCAGGCCCATGGTCCTGGACCACGAAGTTCGGCTGCAGAAGGTCGAAACGGGCATCAAGCGAGTTCAGCGCACCACGACGACGGATTCTCCGCCGCCCTGGTGGGTATGGGCCATCGCCCTACTCATCGGAGTACTGGTCTACATCTTCGTTCGTCTGGTCGTCAGACTGCCCGACTCCACGCTCAAGATCCCGGGAACGAGCATCAACATCTCGCTCCACGATGATCCTGCGTGGGTCTCCCTCTGGCTCAGCGTCGTCGCCTTCCTCGTCACGGCCGCTCTCCTGGTACTCTTCGTACCGCGGAAGCAGACCGAAGCAACGTCGGCGACTACTACATCGGACGAAGCCCCTACCAGGCCTCTCCCGCAGCAGGCGTCATCGACGCCGGTTGCGACCACCCCTACCCCGGTGAGCTCTCAAGCTCGCCGGACGTCCTAGGAAGGAGGTGGCCACATGGCCATCGGAAGAAAAAGAACGGCTAGCGGACTGCTCCTGCTCGCAGCAGCAGTCGTAGTCGCTGGCGTGGGCCTCACGTCAGTCGCCATCGGCACAAGCGGCAACGCCAACGCCGATGACGACACCACCGGTGACGGCGGATCGTCCACCTCCGAAGACTGCAAGGTGTACTTCTACTCCCTTCACGGGGACAAGGACTCACCGCTGGCCTTCGGGCCAGCAATCAAGTCGGAAGACGCGGACGAGATCCGTGCCGAACTGCACGAGCGCCGCTCGTGTGGTGAGGACGGCAAGGCCGATCCGGCTCTGACCGCCGCGCACTACGCGGACTGGTCGGCTGCCGGACTGACCGATCGCAAGGTCGCCTACTCCGAGATCGACGCCTTCACCAAGGAGCTGATCGATGACCGTGCCCTCTGGGGTTCGGTTGTCAAGGAGATGGAGTCCTTCGAGGACGCCTCAACCGTGACCATCGAAGATGTCCCCGCCGGCACGCCGACGCTGTACATGGAATCCGATGATCACGGCGGTGTTCTCACCAAGCAGGGCAAGACGCTTCACGACGGAACCAACGTGGTGTTCACACACCTCGAAGGCAAGGTCGTCAAGCTGCGCCTGGACTGCGGCGCACAGAACAACTGGATCAAGCCGGTACCGGACGTTCCGAAGGCCGAGTGCCAGGAGGACTGCAAGCCGAAGCCCACGCCTACTCCGACGCCTACCAAGACGACGGAACAGCCGAAGCCGACGCCCACGCCCACACCGACGACCG
This sequence comes from Candidatus Saccharimonadota bacterium, assembly GCA_030445265.1. Lineage (GTDB taxonomy): Bacteria > Patescibacteriota > Saccharimonadia > Saccharimonadales > Saccharimonadaceae > Microsaccharimonas. Next base: position 201,808 of record JAUCSC010000001.1, on the reverse strand, counting down.
TCCCGAAGAAGCCGTCCGAGAGCACGTCGCAGAACCCCGCGGTTCCCGACTGGATCAAGGACGAGCCCAACCCGCAACACTCCGTCAACACCAACGACGGCGCGACCGATTCGAAGGGCTACCAGCAGGATCCTCAACAGGATGCTCAGAAGGCTGAAGAAGCTGCCCAGCAGCAGAACCAGCAGACCGAGCAGTCTCACGAGGAATCCGTACAGGAGTCCGACGAGTCCGGTGCGGGCACAGTGACCGAGAATCAGGAACAGACCGAGTCCACTCCGGTGGACCAAGGCTGGTAGTACCTGATCTCCCCAGAGAGGGGTGGCTTCACCGCCACCCCTCTCGCTCGGTTCATCACAATGATGTAGCAAAGTTATTACCTTCTCCTGTTTGAGCACATTTGTGTTCACGGTTCGAGGCGGTACGTATGAGTCCTGATCCTTTATGGATTACTACTCGGACATGCACCTGTTGTAATGATCTGATTTGTCGGCGGTTAAAAAATCGGCTTCAACAATCGTATTAATTAAATAAGTAATTGATTCTATCTGCGAGATGAATCAAAAGGAGAATTGTCATGAAGACAGTAACGTCACTTTTGCGACGTGCTCCAAAGCTTAACGCCGTTGTTGCCATGGTTGCTGCCGCAATCATCGTACCTGCAGCTGTTTTTGCTTGGGGACCAAGTCGCGATACCTATACCATTGAACACCCGGCTACAAAGGTCACGTTCAACTCAATCACAAACAACCCTAACTACGGCGACGAACGAAACTTCGTTACCATCAAAGATGCTGCCAACACCAATGCTGGCGGCTGGACAGATGATATTACCGTTCAGAACGGTAAAGAATACTACGTCCGTATGTACGTCCACAACAACGCCTCAGCAAACCTGAACCTTGTTGCCGAAGACGTCACAGCAAAGTTCAACGTTCCATCACAAAGCGCAAAGCGTATCCAGGTTGATGGCTACCTAGCGTCAAGTAATGCAGACCCAAAGCAAGTTTGGGACCAAGCTGTCTTCAACAGCACCTCAAACTTCCAGCTCGACTACCTCGAAGGTTCTGCCCAGTACACCAATAAGGTTTTCACGAGTGGTACACCCCTCGGTGACAGCGTCGTTAGTACTGGTGCAAAGCTCGGATACGACAAGCTTGACGGTAAGATTCCTGGCTGTTTCAAGTATGATGGCTTTGTTACCTTCAAGGTCAAAGCGTTAACATCTGACTTTGACGTTCAGAAGACTGTACGCCTTAACGGTTCAACAGATAAGACCTTCAAAGAAAGCGTCACTACCACTCCTGGTTCAAAGGTTGATTACCAAATCTACTTTAAGAACACTGGTGGTGCACAGCTTAAAGACGTTGTGATCAAAGACGTACTTCCTACTGGCATGACATATGTTGCTGGTAGTACTTACCTCCACAACTCTGCAGGCACCAAGCAAACTGCTGACGGCATTACTGCTGGCGGTATGAACATTGGTGGATTCCTCGGTGGTGGTGATGCCTACCTTAAGTTCACTGCTCAAGTAGCTGCTAACGACAAACTCGCTGCCTGTGGCACGAACAAGTTGGTTAACACTGCTAAAGCAACGACCGGTGTCGGTTCAAAAGAAGACACCGCTGAAATTGTCGTGACGAAAAAGTGTGAGACCCCAGTCGAGAAATGTGCTGTCAAGGGTAAGGAAAACCTCCCGAAGAACAGCCCTTACTGTAAGGAAACACCTGTCACTCCAACGACCCCTACAACACCTACAAAGCCTACCACTCCAGTGAAGACTGAAACACCTTCAGAACTTCCAACGACTGGTGCAGGTGAAGCCGTCCTCAGCTTCCTCGGTGCAGGATCGATTGTTGCAAGCCTCGGTTACTACATCACGAGCCGCCGTGCTCTGATGGGCCGCTAAGAGTCTGACCGCTCCTTTTCTGAAGCGATTCAGACCATAAATTCAGCCCCTGATTTAATCAGGGGCTGTTTTTGTTATACTGAAAGTAGTTATGGCGAAACACAAGAAGAAGCGCAACAAGCAGTACAGCGGGGCCGGGGCGGCTAAGCTCCGTCCGACCGTGACGCACATCTCGGCTGCAAATCGCAGCTCGCTCGGTCAATGGTGGTTTGAGCGAAAACGAATTGCGAAGCCAGTCGGCATCGCTGTACTAGTGCTTAGCGTTATCGTCTGGCTGATTATCGAGTTTATCAGCATCATTTCTGGTGCGTAATTCCTCGATTGGTAAGCTAAAGCCAAAGACACTCCCCTTGCCTTCTTCCGAAGAGAACACGACGTCGCCGTGATGCGCCATTATAACCTTCTTGGCGAGGAACAGTCCGACACCCGTGCCGTCTGGACGCTGCCGACGGGCATTGGTCGCGCGGAAGAACTTGCTGAAAAGCTGATCTTGCTCAGCTTTTGGCACGCCGATACCATGATCCCTGATCGTCACAATGGCCCTGCCGCGGTTGATCTTCAGCTCTATCTGGATTGTGCCTCCGGGCAGTGAGTAATAGACGGCATTATCAATAAAGTTCATCACGACCTGTCGGAGCTTGCCTTCGTCAATCATGAGAAGGGGGAAGGTGGCTGGCTTATGGTATTCCAGTTTAATCTGGCGGGAACCAGCGAAGGTATGAAGTCCTTCGACTTCCTGCTGGAGCATTTTTGCGAGATTTACCTCACTTTGATCGATCATAAACTTGCCCGTTTGCAGACGTGAAACATTCAAGAAGTCGTTGATCAAATGCACCATCCGCTCACTACTCGTAAATGCTTCCGTCAGCACTTGTTTCTGCGACGGCGAGATTACTCCAAGGTCACCATCAAGTACCATGCTGAGGTACCCCTTGACACTCGTCAGCGGCGTTCGAAGCTGGTGCGACGCCATACTGATGAATTCGTCTTTAGTGTCGTCCAGCGCCTTGAGGCTACGGTTGGATGAACGAAGTTCCTTCGTTGCTTCAACGATACGGTGCTGAAGGTTCTGATTGAGGTCTTCGATTTGCCCGAGCCGCATTGCGTTTTGGATAGCCAGGGCAATTTCTTCTCCGGTCAAGGTGAGCAAGCGATAGTCCTGCTTAGTGTAGGCCGCAAGATTTCGCTTCGTACCAAGCAGCAGCAGGCCAACCCGTTCACCCTGTACCTTCAGCTGCAAAGCAACATCGACATCGCCTTCATGGGCCATCGATATCAGGGCCTTATCGCTATCGATCGTTTCGATAAAATCATCTTGCGTAAACAACACTTTGTCATGGACGGCAACCAGCTGAGCGAAATGGACCTGGCTTTCTTTGACATTATGTTTGAGTCGCGCCATGCCATGGTGATACTCGTAGGTCTTGTCTTCGCGGAACACGAAAAGCCGAATATAGAGCGGGTTTAGTACCGCCTGGAGAATATCGAGCGTGCGTCGATTTAGCTTCTCGAGGCTCGTCTCTTCTGCCACGATCTTATTTATTACCTGCTGGACGGCTGTTACTGAGTAGTCATGCCGAAAGAAAAGACGGAACGTCAGTCGATCAAAAAGCTTTTGTAGTGGCTTGAAGCTAAAGGCTAAGATCACGGCACTAATAATATTGACTGATTCTCGTACGATGACTGGTTGCGAGTCATTGATAATGAAATGGCCGATTGCATAGACGAGGACAGCATAAATACCGATCAAGCTGGTGAGGAGGAAGAAATGGGTAATGGTTCGGGAAAGAATCAGCCGTACATCAAACAGGCCATGCCGAATGATGGCATACCAAAAGGCTATGACCGATGGAATAATGCCCAGCGGCCCGATCCAGATAAATTTATATATACCCAGGACTGGTAATATCAAGTTGAAGACAGCGGCGAACGACATACCAAAGATAATCGCCCCAGCCACCAGCCGGAGACGCTGTCGCAAAAGTCTCGTACTCGAGCGCTGCGCCGCGCGGTACTTCGACCGCATGATATACATCGCAGCGATGACATATCCCCCGAAAACTGCGCAGTAAAAGAGATAGAGCGGCAACGACAGCTCAACCAGATTTGCTTCTTCTGTCACGAGCAGCTTATTAATAAATCCATCGGTAAAAACGATCCAAATGGTCGTTAATGTAGCAGGAAGACTAAGCAGGAAGTCCATGAGGAATGTATAGCGGCGTCTCTTACCGTCTTTGACCGGTATACTTCGTGCGAACAGCAACATACCATAACCAACCACCAAGGCGGCGACGTAATACGTGACGATCAAACCATGGGCTACCATTTCGTTATTCGACATCATAAAGAAGCTGATGACGCCGGACCATACTGCGGTTGCCGCAATGAAATAGCTAAAATGTGCTCGGTATCGGTCAAACTTTCCACTGGCTAGGATGGCAATAGCCAGAAGCAGCAGGAAGATTCCTCCAACGAGCGGCAGGTAACTTGCAATAGAATTTAAGTATTCCATCACTCGCTCTCTCCCGCGAGCTGCACCTCATGAACCGGAATACGAAAGCCAAAGGTGCTCCCTTTTCCTTCTTCGGACTCGAAGATGACATCGCCGTGGTGAGCGGTCACGACTTTCTTTGCCAGGAAAAGCCCCACGCCTGTTCCGTCAGGGCGCTGCCGGCGCGCATTGGTCGCCCGGAAGAACTTATTGAACAGTCGGGCTTGTTCTGATTTTGGCACGCCGATGCCCTTATCTTTGACTTTAAAGATTACTTCATCATTCTCAATGGCGAGTGATACATCGATGATGGTATCCTCACGCGAGTAATAGAGGGCATTGTCGGCAAAGTTCATAATAACCTGGCGTATCTTTGCCTCATCAAAGTTAAGCGTTGGGAAGGTCGTAGGCTGCGTAAAATTGAAGGAAAGCCCGCGGGGAGATGCATTTGGCTGCAAGCTATTTAATTCTTCTGTCACCACCTTTGAAAGATCGGTTGGCTTTGTATCTAAGGTAAATTTGCCCGTCTGCAGGCGCGACACATTGAGGAAATCGTTGATTAAACGCACCATGCGTTCACTACTGATGAATGCTTCGTTGAGGAGGTGCTTTTGAGAGTCAGTGACCTCACCGGCATCGCCATCCATGACCATACTAATGTAGCCCTTTACACCAGTCAGCGGTGTCCGCAGCTGGTGCGAGGCCATGCTGATAAATTCGTCTTTCGCTTCATCAAGTCGACGAAGTTGAGCATTACTCGATCGAAGGTCTTTTGTCGCATGATCAATACGCTGCTGCAAATGCGCGTTAATATCTTTTATTTGTTCGACTGAAAGTGCATTCTGAATCGCGATCACGAGTTCGTCGGCTATCGTTTCCAGTACTTTTATATCACGTTGCACAAATTTTGAGACTCGATGTTCTCCGAGCAGTAGGTAGCCTAGGATTCCCTTATCCATCACGAGAGGTAAGATTAACTCTGCTTTGTGACTTATCATTATCCTATGTACCAGCTGAGGCGTAGCCGGTGCATCTAACGTAATGATCGTGGCCTGAGTTTTTGAAACATACTTGTCCAGTTCAATAGCGTCTAATTTTGGGAGATGAGTATGGTCGACTGTACCAACCGAAACATAATGGCCATGGGCAGTATATATAAAAAAGTAACCTTGTGAGGCTTTTAGCGTCGTACTTATTTCAGCTGAAACTGTTTTGAGCAGCCCCCGTAAGTCAGTCGTTGACGACAGTTTCCGATTTAACCTTGCGAAGAATTCATCGGTACTGTAATTATCCCTATAGAAAACCTTGTTCGTCAATTTATCAAAAAACCGCTTTATTGGCTGAAACAATAAAGCCAGTACGAGCGCCAGCCCTATGCTGACTGGGCTCTGCGAGACTAACGGCGTGTCCGGACTAAAGAGGAGCGATGAAACGCTATATGCAATCAAGAAGTAGAGGGCCGCTAACGTCCCGATAGTCAGCACGTAGGTTGCTGAGCGGACAACGACCAGTCGTATATCAAAAAGCCGGTGTTTTGATATGGCGTATACAATTATTCCAACAAGAGCGAGCGATCCTATCGGTGGGCCGTATCGTGTGGTATGCCAACTCTCCATAAATATAGGCAATATGATATTAAAGAGAAGCCCGATCATACCGCCAGTAAAAAATGCCATGAAAACGAGCCAAGCTTGTGTTTTCTGGCTTTTCTGCAGGTGCCCGACTGAGAAAAGCGAATTACGAGCAATAATAGCTAAGAGTGATATAAAGCTAACGATATATAACCATAGCCAAGGTCCGTTCGAGAACTGTAAGATTCCGTCCGTATTTTCTGTGACGGTACCAGCGATGAGGGGCGTGGATGACATGGCTATCACAATTAAGCTGACTATACTGATAATAAATACTTCGTATGTTTTTACTCTGCGCTGTACAGGAAACAGATACGTAAATAGGACCGCGGCCAACATCACACAGTAGCCGGTGATAAATGCGAGGTTGTTTGCAATACCGTTAACTGCTATATCTGCGAGAGATAGTTCAGTCACATAATTCGAGATACTCCAAAAGCATGTCAGACCACTTATGAGAGCAAAGGCACGGAGATAATTATTTCTGGGATCCTGCATTAAAATAATCGCGCCAAGAGCAAAATTAATAACACAGGTCGCGACTAAAATGATAATGTCCACGATAACAGTGTAGCGTAAGCGTAATACTTTTTACAGTAAAGTCTTACGTATTACGAGTAGGTATAGTATTGTCTTCGAACAGGTACTTCATGACTATAGGTGAAATACGCTTCCCAAGCCCCGTATCTGCAGTAGCCTTCATCTTTTCAATAATACTAGGGATAAACTCATCTACTCTTCCGTACGCTGCATGGCTCAGTTTCGAACCGAGATAACTCGCTGGTAGGGCATCAGCGAGCGGCTGAAAAGGTATACCTATGTTTTGTGTCATATTCCTATACGCCTTATCATCCACAAGAGAAACGACATGCTCAATACCTAGTATATTTGCCTGCCTTATCCCACTAGCATATAACATCAAGCTGGGACTTCCCTTGTCAGAAAACCTATAGCAAGGCAATACCGCAGCAGTACCGATGTCCCATACGTTATCCATGTCGTCGATGCTATGTGCGCTAACGACCGAATCAAACGATATACTGAATGGAGGATTCTGTACGTCGTTTAACGTCTTCAGACCAGCAGGAGAATTCTCAATTATTCTAATCACCCCTACTGGCTCCGCCTCGGCCGTATCTATTGCTATAAAGAACAACGATGCGGCTTCATAGGGGCCATACTCTCTGACCATCTCCTGAGTGTCGTTTCCAAACGATTCTTCAAACACGACACGTTCGATGTAACGGCCTATGTTTGTATATGCACTATTGCTCCCGGCCTCAAAGATAACTATTTGAGACTGCGCTACTAAAGACTCTGAACGTTCCGCCAGCAAATCATTCGTTAAACTTTTTATTTCCACGTGCGATAGATCGTATCGCGGCACAAGACTTTCCGGTATGGATATGTCCTGTTCAAGCATTAGAAACCCTGGTACTCAACGCTATCACATTCAAAGTACTGTTTGGTAAAGTCGGCCGCTTGCTGTGGCGAGAATGCCTTACATGTATAGATGTCTACGCTAAAAAACAGGAGAGGCTGTTCCCATGCATAAAAATGAGCACCTGAGGTTTCCCAATGTATCCAGCCAGCCCAGCCATACATATCGCTTCGATGAGTAACAGGTTCTATGAGTTGCTTCATATCAAGCACGACCGACAGCTCTGAAAGAAACTTTTTAATTTCTTCATCAGTAATAGCCTTCTTAGGGTATCCTTCGACAACGAGTCGTTGTCGATATATCGTCGGTGCTAAATCTTTCATCGTGTTTACTTAAGTTACTATAGCATAAAACTGCAGATATCATAGCATAACCTTGAAAGGGTGATGAGATTATCGTATGATTAGCGTATGACCAAGATAGCCATCATCGAAGACGACCCTGTCATCAACCAAATGTACCGCATGAAGTTCGAGGCCGATGGCTACGATGTCCAGCTGGCAAACAATGGCAAGCGTGGCGTTGCCATGGTTGAAGAGTTCCAGCCAGATATTATTCTCATGGATTTACAGATGCCCGAAATGAATGGCGCCGAAGCTTTGACTGTCATCCGAAAGAACGCGTGGGGCAAAGACATCCCAGTTATCATCCTCACCAATCTCGGTGAAGAAGAATCTCCAAAAGAAATCCGCGGACTCGGCATTCACAGCTACATCGTTAAGGCAGAGCTGACGCCCCGACAAGTCGTCCAACGCGTCAAAGAAGCACTCGGACAATAATACTAGAGTTGTTTTGCGTCGGCGACAATGCGCGCCGCTTGTATAACATTATCAAATAATGCCGTGACAGTGAGTGGCCCGACGCCGCCTCTTATCGGTGTAATGATGAGGTCGTCACGTTCCCGCACATCAGCGGCCGTATCGCCCACTATTTTGCCATTTTCAGTAGAGGTACCAGCGTCGACAACGACTGCACCGGGCCGTAGCATGGCGGATCGTATCAGACCCGGTACGCCTGTGGCGGTAACGACAACCTCAGCCGAACGTAGCGGACGCGTTAAATCACCGACCGTATCATCATAGACACGGACATCGAGGCCCATACCGCTCCATAGTTTGTATAGCGGTGCGCCGACCAATCGGCCATTACCAACAATGGCCAGTTGCCTGCCCTTAAGCGTCACGTTGTAGCCAGCCAGCAGCCATTCAATCGCCAAGGCCGTCGCCGGCGTCATCGTGGCGTCAGTACCCAGCCCATCGACATCTTTTTCAGGCGCAATAAGATTCACCACCTCATCCGTCTGGCTGGGATCGGCCAGTGGGAGCTGCACAATAATGCCATGCACCAACTCATCCTCATTTAATTGCTTGATCAAATCACGTACCGCTCTTTGCTCGACTTTATGGACGTCAACATCGATTAATATGTCCTCGCCATAGGCCTGCTTTAAGCCGACATACATGTCGACAACTGGCTCGTTAATCGTCTGAATGATAGCTAGCTTTGGACTGACCTGCCATGCCTGACGAAGCGCCCGTACCTGCGTGATCTGACGTGCTTTGATAAATCCGGCAAGTTCTGCCCCATCGAGAATTCTCATCTCTATTAGCTTATCAGAATGAGAGCTTCTTTGCGCCCATTTCGCCCGTCTGTTGAAGTCATATTAGCATTCGTACCCATCATGACGCCTCGAGCTCATAACGAACGAGTGATAAGAGCTCGCGTGGAGCCATCGAAGCCTTCAGGACGCTCCGCTCAGCACCTAATTTTAAGGCTTCTTCCAACTCGAGGCCCGACGAGAGATTAGTCATCAGGATGACACGCGTATGTTCCGGCGCCAGTGGCATAAACGCCTTCAGAAAGCCCACGCCGTCAAGAACGGGCATCATCAGGTCGAGTAAGATTAAGTCATACTGTGTCTGCTGGCATCTTTCGAGAGCGATGGCGCCATGCTCAGCAGTATGGACGTCGTACGGCTGTGTGGCGAGTAACAACTCATAAGACTCGCGCAAAATCTCTTCATCCTCCACAACCAGTATTTTACGCATGTGATTTTTCCAGCGGCAGCTTAACGGTAAATGTCGTCCCTTTTTTTAGCTCGGATATGACATGGATCGTTCCGCCGTGCAGGGCGACCACTTCTTGCACCCAGTAGAGTCCGAGGCCGCTTCCGGTTACTTTTTGAGAAAACTCATTTGGTATGCGCTTAAACTTTCCAAACAGTGTTGCTAGATCATCGCTGGCGATACCAACACCACTATCTTTTATCTCGATGCTAAGCTGCCCACTTTCAACGGTCGAAGTGACGCTAATCGTACCGTAGTCATACGTATATTTTGAGGCATTGTCGATCAGGTTTTCCAAGGCCATACGAATGTACTTCGGGTCGACATTAACATGCGGATTATCCTTAGGCCCTTCGTACGTGATCGTCTGTCTGCGGCTTTCTAGCGTATCTTTCTGTTCTTCAATGATATCCGGTAACATCTTATTCATATCGGTCAGCGACTTGCGGAGCACTACCTTACCCGCGTCCAGTTGCGCCACTTGCAAAAGGCTATTGACGATGGCTATCTGCCGTTCATTACTGGCGTAGGCTTTATCAATAATCGGCTGGTGGGTTTCTGGAATTTCACCATAAAAACCTTCTTTGAGCATCGCGAGCAGTTGCTTAACCGCCGTCGCCGGCGTCCGTAGCTGGTGTGAAGCAAGCGAAATAAATTCATCTTTTGCCGCGTTCAATGCCTGAAGTTCTCGTTGTTGTTTACGCAGGAGCGTATTTGCCTGGCGCAGCTCATCTTCCTGACGCTTACGTTCGGTAAGATCCCGGGTCACCTTTGCAAAGCCGACCAGCGTGCCGGTTTCATCAATAAGTGCTGTGATGATGACGTTTGCCCAAAAACGCGTACCATCTTTGCGTACCCGCCAGTCTTCATCTTCAATTCGCCCATACTGTTTGGCGAGCTTGAGTTCCCGTTCTGGTTTTTTGGCATCGATATCATGTTGCTGATAAAATTTCGAAAAATGCTGCCCGATGATTTCGTGGGCTTTATAGCCTTTATTGCGTTCGGCACCCTTGTTCCAGGTAATAATATAGCCCTGTGGATCGAGCAGGAAAATAGCGTAATCTTGGACGCTTTCGACAAGGAGCTTGTAGTGCTCAAGCTCGACTAATGTCTTATCGTGGGTAAATTGGAGTGTCGACAGCGTCTGATCGCTTGTCTTTGGCTTCGTCAAATTAACCCCCTGCTACTTTTCTTTAACTGTACTATTATATACCAGCGGGCGTAGTACATCAGTGTAAGATATTTCATAGTTTTCATGTTTTATGTCAGTACAGTAAGGTTGTGAGAAAAATACTGAAATACGCATCATGGGCTGTCTGGATCATTACCTTCCTTACGAGAGCCAGCCGCAACTTATCAACCCAAAAAACCCGCGAATCATCACCCCAAAAGGCTAAGAAAGCACCGTCAGACGATGACGATGTTGATGGGCCGAGCGACCTATCAAAAGCCACTTGGAAGGATGCCTTACTGCGCACAAAGAATGCGCTCAAGGATAAAGACCTCGCCAGTTCTGCCGCTGCTCTCGCCTATTATTCGACGCTTTCCTTCTTTCCGGTGCTCCTTGGTAGTGCCAGCGTATACATCCTCCTGACGAGTCCGGCTAGCTTGGCGACGCTGATTAATGACCTTGGCGCTATTCTTCCGGCAACGCTCCACGAGCTGCTCGTGACCGTCCTCAGTCCCCTAACGTCGTCGCCGAAGCATGTCGCTGGCATAGCCACGATCATAAGTGTCGGCGCGTTACTATGGACGACCTCCGGTGGGGTCCAGAATCTCGTGCGAGCCACTAATAAAGCCTACGAGGTCAACGAAGACCGCGGCTTTATCAAGCTCCGTCTGGCGAGCGTTCTTTTGAGCATCGTGGTGTTGCTATCTGGTGCTGTTATTTTTGGGCTGTTGATTCTTCAAGCCGAAGCCCTTGAAAAGCTGGGCGCTCCTGATATTATCGTGATATTATTCCCTTTCCTGCGCTGGCCGATCCTTATCATCCTGGTGAGTCTTATTCTGTCGACCATATACCGCTACGGGCCAAATCGGAGCGCACCACATTGGCAGTGGGTGAGCTGGGGAGCCACCGCCGCAACCATACTATGGCTCATTGCGACGATCCTCTTTTTCATTTATGTTCAAAGTTTTGGCAACTACGCGAAAACATATGGGGTGTTCGCTGGCATCATCGTACTCATGATTTGGTTCAACGTTTCAGCCCTCATCGTCCTGCTCGGTGCGCAGGTCAACAAGAAATTAGAAGAGGTCGCCTAGTACCGCGTGTTGTTCGCTGTTCGGAACAAGGTGCGCCCTCGAAACAACTATTCGACGAGTGGATAGCTTTGAATTACCTCATACTTGAGTAGCGGTGAGACTAAGCCATGAATAAGTTTGAACTCACTGACTGTTTCTTGGATATTAATCGAGTGCTTCTTCACTATTCTTTCGACATCCTCGAGTGGAACTTCTTTTACAAAACGGGCGATAGAACTATGAATGATGTCGGGAGGCATTTTGGTTTCAGCAGGCAGCGGAAGCAAATCGACTTGTTCTTTACGAATTTGATTGAAGCTACCATTATCAGTCCCTTTGATGATAATTGCCTGTGGACTCACGTGAAGCAAATCGAAGGAAATCGTAATAGGATCATACTTGGCCATGATATCTGCCGTGCGATGGATGTATTCCGTTGAATGCTGCTCATAAATCTTTTGAGGATCTTGGCTATAATCTTTGAATTGAACAATCTCGCATAGCGTAATATGCAGTGCTTCAGCCGGCATTACCCACGCAGCATCACCTAATTCCGCGGACAATTCCGCCAGTAGCGACGCGAGCTGCCGCTGAGTATCTGTCGATAACAATGCCAAAAAACAATATACATCCTTGGACTTCCCTATCGTCGTTGTGATCTGCGTACTGATCATTTATCAATCATACCAAACAAAAAAAGCGTCAATCGAGATACTCAAAAATCTTTACTTCCAAATAAAAAACGCCAACCGTAGCGAAAAGTCAGTTGACGTTTTTTATTTGGAGGGCCAGGAGGGACTTGAACCCTCGACACCCTGCTTAAGAGGCAGGTGCTCTAACCAGCTGAGCTACTGGCCCATATTTTACTGGCCTATTGTAGTGGTTTACCCCTGTTTATGCAAGAGCGCCAGGATGACAACAGCCTATCCTTTTATTATAGCATAAGAGTAATTAAATGTCAATCAGCCCGGTTCGACTTTTCATGGATCCGCAAAGGATCAATAAAAAATGACCTATTTCTCAATACGTCATTTTTCTTGGTACACCCGGCAAGATTCGAACTTGCGACACCTGGTTCCGAAGACCAGTGCTCTAATCCACTGAGCTACGGGTGCGTGAAATCATATTATAACAGATGTAAGGGAGCTTTGTCAGATTAGCTATTATCGATTGAGGTCTTGTGCAACGTATCTACATCCATCGATGGCTCAAAATGCTTCCTCACCAAACTGTAGTTACCATTTGTTGAGACAACATCTTCTATACCGAGTACCTCATGACCTCGTATGACGGTGAATAAGTCACCTTCTCCGTGTACGCGGTTGTACTCATCGGCCGTAAGCGATATGCGCTGAATGCAGTTTTCGTCAGAGCATTCACAGTAGAATTCGAGTAATGTGTCGGGGCTTACACCGTATGGTGCGGCCCGCTCTTCGACGGCGATGGCGTTAATCTCATCAAATCCCGCCTGTACTTGCTGGTTAAGACGCCGGAAGATCGCTTCATTTTCCGCCATACGACGATGTGATCGAGACAATGACATATACATTAGTCTACCATTTATGGCATGGTAAGCATAACGTGGTACACCCGAGAGGATTTGAACCTCTGACCTTTGGTACCGGAAACCAACGCTCTATCCAGCTGAGCTACGGGTGCATAGGTTATACCGTCAGTAATTATAGTATAGATACGAGAAGCTAAGCTATAATGAGCGCCATGGATATCCATCAGCAGGTTCCGCTTAAAAACTACACGACGATGCGGCTTGGCGGGTCGGCTGCCTATTTTGCTGAAGCGCACACTGCCGAAGACGTCGCGACCCTTCACCGGACAGCCAACGCACAGCATTTGCCGATCTTTGTCCTGGGTGGTGGCAGCAATACGATTGTGCGTGACGAAGGATTCGCCGGACTCATCGTCCATATCAAGATACTTGGTTTTGAAGTCCTGGCTGACGACATTTACTCAATGACAATTAAAATTGGTGCCGGTGAAAACTGGGATAAAGTCGTCGAACGAACCGTTGTCTCGAACTTATCTGGCATTGAAGCCCTGTCGGCTATTCCGGGAACGGCCGGTGGTGCACCCGTCCAGAATATCGGTGCCTACGGGCAGGAGCTGGCCGATACCCTTGTATCCCTCGAAGCATACGACACCACGACCAGCCAGATCGTTACCCTGCAGAATGCCGACTGCCAATTTGCCTATCGCAGTAGCATTTTCCGGGAAGCTGAAACTGGTCGCTATATCATTACATCGATCACTTTAAAGTTATCGAAGAACCTGCCCAATCCCCCGTTTTACGAGGCGCTTCAGCGTTATTTTGATGAACGGAAAGTGACCATCTTTACTCAGCAAGTTGTCCGTGACGCCGTCATCGATATCCGGCGCGACAAACTACCTAATCCGATCGAATTTCCAAATGCCGGTTCATTCTTTAAGAATGCGATCATCGAAGATTGGCAGTTACATGATCTCAAGAAACAATATCCCGATGCTCCGAGTTATGAGATGAGCGACGGCCGCTTTAAAATCCCGACCGGATGGCTGATCGAACAAACCGGTTTCAAGGGCCAGGTCTTGCACGGCATGCGTATACACGACAAGAATGCCCTCGTTCTTATTAATCATGAGGCGACTGGCTACGCCGATCTTGCAGCTGCACGTCAAGAAATTGTTGACGCCGTCTATGGTAAGTTCCGCATACCAATCGAGCAAGAACCACTCGAACTATAGACAGCTTGCGATTTGGACTTAAACCCCTTATGCTATATGCATGCGGCGCGGGTTTACTATTGTTGAAATCATCATCATTATCGCGGTGATGGGTATTTTACTGGTGCTCGGTATTGTGACCCTCAGCGACACTCAGGTAAAGGCACGTGACAGCGAACGCATAGCCGACGTTCAAGCCATTAGTAATAGCTTAGATGTATACTATGATTCCGGCGGCAATGAAGGCACGACCACAACTGGCAAGTATCCACCCACTTCGTTCATCAGTCAGGGCGATGCATATATTCTCCAGGTTCTCCGAGATATCGACGAAAGTTCTTTAATAGCACCCGGGGCAGCGGATATTGGTGCCACCATGGTCGCGGCAACCAATACCACCCAGACAGCCGCGGGCGTCACACCCCAACCGACCATTAGCCAATACGTCTACCAAGCGCTAAAGAGTGACAACACTTTATGTACGCTTACTACAGAAGAATGCCGTAAATTTAATATTTACTATCGTCTGGAAGCAAACAATACCGTTCAACAGGAAATCAGTCGTAACCAATGAGTGCTATACCCACCCAGGCTGGCTTCACTGCCGTCGAACTTCTCATTACCTTGTTTGTTGCTGCCATCTTCCTGCTGGCAGGCTATCAACTTTATAGCATCATCGTTCAAGATAGTGGCACAGCCCGAGGACAATCACAGGCAGCAAGCATCGCGTACGATTATCTAAAACGTTATACACCGACCGCCTCGAAACCATGCACGGCGCAGACACCACTAACCAACTCCGCGATCGCAAACACCGACAATATAAGTAATATAAGCGTCACTGTCGTCCTATCATGTCCATCACTGGCCCAAACACCAAATCTTTCCAAGCTTGAAGTAACAGTTAATTATAATTCACCCATAGAAACGGTAAAATATGCCACGTTCATCAATAACTAAACATTCTGCGTTACGAAAAAATCGAGGCTTCACTCTCGTAGAGATGCTCGTTATTGCACCAATTATCATTTTAGCAATCACCGCATTCATAGCAGCAATCATCACGGTAACTGGCGATGTTCTGGCAACACGAAGTGCTAATGCCCTCTCGCGTGATGTACAGGATTCCTTTAATCGCATGGAAAAAGACGTCATCCATAGTCGAAGGTTCCTGTCATATAACCTTATTGCTGCTGCTGCGCCGCAGGGACTCGATGAGCAAGCCTATCAATTTCTCAATGTCGGCGGAAATGGAACTGGCCTCATCCTGGAAACACCTGCAACGACAGCAAACCCCGACTCTACATCGGCCAAATATGTTCGGTATGCCGATGCACCGTTCGATTGCAGTGATTCACGTTCTGATGGCAATGATATTATGTACCTTAATATCATCTACTACATTTGGAAAGGTGTCTTATTCCGCCGCACCATCATGCCGACAAACTATGCAACGGCTGGCTGTTCAACGCCGTGGCAACAACCGAGCTGTGCGCCTGGAGTCACGGGCGGCGTGTGTGTTACTGGCGATACTATTCTTATAAAGAAAATATTTCCAAATCAGTTAACTTTCAAATATTTCCCAACTCCATCCTCCACTGCAGAGATTACGACTGCCTCGGACCCAACCCAGCTCGCCTCCACCCGCCTCATAGCACTCGCGGGCGCGAAGACTGTTCAAATAGATTTCAACATTAAACAGCCGGTAGCCGGGCGTGATATCAAACAGACCGCAACGCTGCGGGCGACGATACCCCTAGATTCGTACGTCACCAGCGTACCTACGATCGCAGGAACGACACAACCGACCGAACCCTCCCCTAAAGCCTGGTGGACATTCAATGGAAACGTTAATGACAGCAGCGGCAATAACTACACCGGCACGGTAACCGGCGCAACTCTCACGGCCGGCCAAAACGGCACAGCGAGCAGTGCGTACACCTTTAATGGTACGAGTAACTTCATCACCATCCCCAACGGTTCACTAATTTCTGGAAATGGCTCGTACGCGGTTTCATCATGGATTAAACCGACCGTCTACTCGAATACAGCTGGTGTCGCAGGCTGGGGAACATGGGGAACGACGAATGCGACGACGGCTATCAGGATGACCACTGGTGGCGTCCTGCATTACTGGTGGGGTAACGACCTCAACTACAACAATGACACGCTGCTCGGCTCTTGGCATCATGTCGTCGCTCAATTTGACGGTACGACCCGAACAACCTATGTCGACGGCGTTTTAGCCGCGTCAGATACGCCTACGGGGCACAATGCCGCCGCCGCAAACGGTACCATTGGTCGCACCAATAATACGGAATATTTTAACGGAAGCATCGATGATGTCCGTATCTATACACAGGCCTTAACACCTGCCCAAATTACGACGCTCTTTCAGCAGGGAGCCAAATAAAAAAAGCTGGGCATGAAAATGCTTGTGTTTATACCGGCGGTATAGTACATTATTGATAACAACCACTTAATAGGGGGCAATAAATAAATGGTTCACAATAAAAAAAGTAATGCAAAAGGTTTCACTATCGTTGAACTCTTGATCGTCATCGTCGTCATTGGTATCTTGGCTGCAATCACGATCGTTTCATACAACGGTATTACGGCTCGAGCAAACACTTCAAGCGCACAAGCTGCAGCAAACACCGCAGCCAAAAAAGCTGAAGCGTACAACGCTGACGGTAACAACCGTTACACGATCGCTGGTACAGAGCTTACCGGTGCAGCATCAACGACTACTTATCAATTGACAGGTGTATCGTTCAGCGCAGCATCGCCATTTACAACTAGCAACTTACCTGCCAGCCCGTCAGTACTCAACTACTGGAAGTGTGGTTCAGGTACACCAGCTAACGCAGCGGCAATCATAGCCGGTAACGTTGTTGGTAACCGCTTCGGTTACTGGAACTACCAGACTAACGCTGTTGTCTTTGTCGACGCAGGAACCGTTTCTGGTACCGGTATCGTCTGTTTCCAAGCGTAATCCTTACTTAGTAGAGATATACAAATAGAACTAAAAATGCACCCTCCGGGGTGCTTTTTTAGTTTTCAGTGATTGCGCTAATGCTTGATACCTATTATCCTGTTAAGTAATGGCCCGCAAATTCAATCACGCAATGCAATCTGGCTTTAGCCTTACAGAAATGGTCGTCGTCCTCGCCGTCCTCGCCATCCTCATGACAATCACCTATTTGTCCTATGGCAGCATTACAGCTCGCCAAGGCACGACACAGGCGCAGACAAATGCTATCGACCTTAGGCGGGTTGTTTTATCCTACAAGTCGGACAAGGGTGTCTTTCCAGATACGATTAGCAATCTTATGAACTACTCAGGGACGTCAAAGGTCTCAGACGGCCTCACTGTCGTCGCCGGGCAAGCAGGGACATCCGGTGGTTTCACTGGCACGCTGAATATCAGTACGAGCAACGGCAAAACATCCGTTGCTTACGCGTGCTATATCACCTGCACCAATTCGACGGGTGGACGGATCACTTATTGGGATTTTATTACTCAGGCGCGTTCGACTGACGTTGTCTATGTTGGCGCTGCCACGTCGACTGGTACCTACGTAGTGCCCGCACCATAAGCAGTACGTTGTTTTATCTACATTATACGTCTTTGCGCCTATGCTTATCGCAATGTCCTATAGTACACTTGAAGAGAAATTAAAAATCATAAGTAAGGGGCATCAACATATGATTGCACATCAACTTAAAAAGACCGCCCGCGGCTTCACGATTGTCGAACTCTTGATCGTCATTGTGGTGATCGGTATCCTGGCGGCTATTACCATTGTTTCGTACAACGGTATTACAGCCCGTGCAAACGCAGCCAGCGCGAAGGCATCTGCCAATACGGTACTCAAGAAAGCAGAAGCCTACAATACCGAGCCGGCGACGGTTGGCTATCCGGTACTTCCGAACGATCTGCTCAGCGCTCCAAACACTGCGAGCTACGCAATCCCTGGGATTACGTTTGTGACTGGTACAGCCGGTGGAACCACTCCGAACTGGACGACGCGTCCAACGACGGCTCCATCGTCACCTTCGCAGCTTGAGTTCATCTCCTGCGGCCTGAGTGGTGGTATGGGTGTTTACTACTGGGACTATGCATCCACGGCAACTGACAAATGGACAGCACTATATACGGGTGGTTGTACTTCAGGAACTTGGAAGAGCTCAGGCGCTAACGCCTAATAGTTCGCATGTAACGACAAAAATACCGCTCAGAGATGAGCGGTATTTTATTTATCTTACCGATTGTCTACTTAGGCAATGGGAAAGCTCGAGCAAATGAAGTAACGTCTTGATGAAGTTGCTCAAGTGCCTCAGTGTCATCACGCTGGTCAATCGCCTGCTTTATCCAGGTCGCGATTTGCTCCATGTGTTCTTCTTTTAATCCACGAGTCGTGATGGCGGGCGTTCCGAGACGTATGCCACTCGGTCGATAGGCTGGTAGGATGTCGTCAGGAATGCTATTGGCATTCAGCGACAGACCAATCGTGTCCAGAAGCTCCTGGACCGTCTTGCCGTCAAGGCCGAAGGACTTTTGAACGTCGGCGAGTATGAGGTGATTACTGGTTCCGCCGGTTATCAGCTCAAAGCCCCGTGACTGGAGTGCGTTCGCCAGCGCAGAGGCGTTTTTAAGTACTTGGCGTGCGTAATCCTTAAAGTCAGGTTGCATCGCTTCATAGAAGGCGACCGCTTTGGCGGCAATCGAATGCATATGAGGCCCTCCCTGCATGCCCGGGAAGATAGCCCGGTCGATCAGCGTCGGGATGTTGTCAATCGTCTTATCAACCGCCTTCAGCGGATTGCTAACCGTACCATTACTGAGTATCAGGCCACCGCGAGGACCGCGCAGTGTCTTGTGGGTTGTTGTGGTCATGACATGGAAGCCGTGATCGAGCGGATTCTCGCTCACCCCGGCAGCGATGAGTCCTGCAATGTGCGCCATATCGGCAACAAGCAACGCACCGACTTCATTGCCGATAGCAACGAACCGGTCATAGTCAAGTTCACGCGGATAAGCGCTGAAGCCAGCCAAAATAATCTTTGGCCGGTGCTGCAGGGCAAGCTCACGAAGTGCATCGTAGTCAATCTCGCCAGTGGTGACGTCTTTCATCTTATAGCGGACAAAGTGATAGAGCTGTGCACTCCGTGTCACGGGCGCGCCGTGCGTGAGATGACCACCGTGGCTGAGGTCCATCGCCAGCACCGTGTCACCTGGTTCCAACCAGGCACTGTAAACAGCGTCATTCGCTGGAGCGCCTGAGTGAGCCTGCACATTGGCATGGTCGGCATGGAAAAGCTGCTTGGCCCGATCAATGGCTAGCTGCTCAACTTGATCGGTAAACTCCTGCCCCCCGTAGTACCTGCGTCCAGGGTAGCCTTCGGCATACTTATTCGTCAGGACGCTTCCCAGCGCGGTCAGTACGTCTTTGCTGACATAATTTTCGCTCGGGATAAGCTCCAGTCCATCCTGTTGACGCTGTTCTTCACCATGAATAAGCGCCGCAATCGCTGTATCGTTCATATATATGCTCCTATTTATCCCCATTATATCATCTTGAACTTATATCATGATTGATATATCATAAGAATCATGCAAAATGACACCTACAAAGCGAAGATCGGTACACTAATACAAGAGACGCGTCAAGCCCGCGGCATGACTCAAGCACAGCTCGGCAAGGCCCTGGGGACAAGCCAAAGTGCTATAAACCGCATCGAAAAAGGTGGTCAAAATATCAGCCTTGAGATGTTGGCCCGTATCAGCGATGTTTTGTCAAGTCAAATTATCAGTCTTAATCAGTCTGGGTCGGTCAACTTCCGGGTTGAAGGCGGCCATAAACTCAGCGGTCATATTACCCTCAAGACCAGCAAGAATGCTGCCGTTGCTTTGCTCTGCGCATCGCTCCTCAACCGTGGCACGACGACACTACGCCATGTTGCCCGTATCGAAGAGGTCAACCGTATTATCGAAGTCCTCAATAGTATTGGCGTCAAGACGCGCTGGTTTGGCGATAACGACCTCGAAATCATCCCGCCAGCTCGATTGAAACTTGAAAACATGGACATTGAAGCAGCCAAAAAAACCCGTAGTATCATCATGTTCCTCGGCCCGCTTCTTCACCGCTACAAAACCTTCCGCCTTCCTTATGCGGGCGGCTGTACGCTTGGTGAGCGCACCGTAGAACCGCACCTCGACGGCCTCCAGCCGTTTGGTCTCAACGTTAAGACCGTTACTAATTTTTACGAGGCGACGGCCTCACCGCTCAAACCAGAGCGTAATATCGTCTTGTCCGAGCGCGGCGACACGGTTACTGAAAATATCTTGATGGCGGCGGCCTTAAATGATGGCGTCACGACGATCCGTAACGCTAGCCCAAACTATATGGTTCAGGACCTTTGTTTTTACCTCCAAAAGCTTGGCGTTAAGATTGAAGGCATCGGCTCGACTACACTCGTCGTGCACGGTGTCCGTGATATTAGCAAAAATGTAGAATATGCCCCGGCTGAAGATCCGATTGAAGCCATGAGTTTCATCGCCGCAGCCATCGTGACGAAATCAGAGATTACGATTGAACGTGCCCCGATCGAGTTCCTGGAAGTCGAGCTTAAGACACTAGAGAATATGGGCTTCATCTACGAACTTTCCGACGAGTACCTCGCAATGAATGGCAAGACACGTTTGGTAGATATCACGACAAAAGTCAGCGAGCTGAAAGCGCCAGTCGATAAGATTCACCCCCTCCCCTTCCCAGGTCTTAATATCGACAACTTACCATTTTTTGCCGTCATTGCTGCCACGGCTAAAGGGCGCACTCTCCTCCATGACTGGGTATATGAAAATCGCGCCATCTACCTCACGGAACTTAGCAAGTTAAACGCCAACGTCCAATTACTCGACCCGCACCGCATTTATATCGAAGGGCCGACGCGCTGGAAACCGGCCGAAGTTATCACACCTCCAGCCCTTCGCCCTGCCGTGGTCATCCTCCTCGGTATGCTTGCGGCGCCTGGCATTTCAACGCTACGCAATATCTACTCCATCAATCGTGGCTATGAAGACTTGGCCGAACGGCTCAATACACTCGGCGCCAAGATTACTATTCTCCACGATATAACCGAGTAAATGCGTACGTCTTGAAGACAGAGCCAATATCTGTTTAACTATAAGCAGAAAAGGTAGGGGACGTGGTAAACATAAAAAAGCAGCTCGATAGCCTGCTCACCAAAGAAATGGACCGCAAAAATTTCCTCCAATACAGCGGAGGGATTCTCCTAGCTGTCATTGGGGTATCTGGCCTGATTCGTTTACTTGTCACTACCCACCATGCGCCAGTCGCTGAGCCTGCCAGCCAAAAGAACAATGGCTATGGTGCATCCAAATACGGCCAATAGCCGGTACTCTAGAATATATCGTTAATAACGCGAAGATTTTGTGAAGACTGAATAGCCTGAAAACGGCGTTCCTTTTCTTCTGCTCGCTGCTGCAAGATTTGCTGTTTCATCTGATCGCTTGAGATTTGGGCCGGTTTCATATCTAAAGGACGCCTTACACCGAGGAACATGGCGCGTCCATTCAGCAGTGGCTTTGGCATATATAAGGCAACGTCCTCGATCGGCTTTGCCCGGTGCTCTGGAGCGAGTAGATCGTCCACAAGCGTGTCTTCGAGCGTGAAGGCAATATTTTCCACCACTGGCCGACGTGCCTGCTGACGCTTCCGAATGGCATGTTGTCCTATCACCAGTCCGATTGAGAGATTATAGAGCGCGATAATCGGCAGGGCGATGAGGAGACTAGTCGTAATATCGAGTGCAAACGGCACAAAGAAGCTCACGACTAGCCCGCCCAGGACAGCATATTTCTCGCCTTTAAATAGTGACGACGGCTTCAGCGGCTTTATGTAGTCGATGAAGAGAATAAGCAGCGGAATTTGAAACATAATGATAAACGTCACCATGACATTTGCCACAAAACTCAGGTAACTGTCGGCCGTAATGAGCGCCGATAAACCGCTGACCTCAAAACCAGTAAAAAATTTGAGCGCTCCTGGGATAATCATGTAGAAGGCAAAGGCCGCCCCGGATACCGCAAGTAACAGCGACATGGTGGAAATAAAAATTATTTTGCGTATCGGTAAGAAATTCTCAAAGGCGGGTTTGATAAACTTGATTAAGTTGTACACAATCACCGGCATCGCCAGGCCGATACCAACGATGGCGGCGACCTTCATGACGAAGTTAAAGCTACCAGCAGGACTGCTATAGTATAGCTCTGTCCCGAGCGGTGTCCGTAGCCAAGCGAGGATTGGCTCGTAGTAAAGATAGCCTACTACTCCACCGACAACGAGAACAGCCACACAAGCGAACAGACGGAGTCGTAGCTCACGCACGTGATCCAGCATTACCTGCTGCTCATTCTGTGTCTTTTGTTTCTTTTTCACCCTGTTTCCCAATTAGCTGTTGTTTTTGAACTGGTCGCTATTTCTTGTCGGACTTCTTTGCGTCTTTGGTGTCTGCATCGTCGCTCTTAAAGCCTTTTTTTAGCTCTTTGGCTGACTCACCGATACTACGTGCAAGTTCTGGCAACTTCTTTGCTCCCACAAACAAGATGATAATCACCAAAACGATTAATAAGATTATCTCTACTCTCCCAAGTGACATACTGGTTCCCTCACATTAGATGTTCTGCCTAAAACTATAAGCGATATCTGTTGAATACGCAATGGGGTTGTCTACGGGCGCTTGATTATAGTGACCTGAAGATCATTAACGACATTTATGTAATGACGGATAGCAAATTGCTGGGCATCGGTACTACGGCTTTGCCAGACTGGGTCGAGTGCGTAGCCGTAGCTAAAGTCAAAGTTACAGCTGATGTCGTAATGGTCGAGTTTGTTGTCTACGCGCCACTGTCGATTGAGGTAAAGATAGCTGGCTTCAGAAATGGCACGTTGGTGTGTGGGGTCCTGCCAAGCACGCATACTCGAGTAGTACGGAGTCACGATACTCATGAAGCCTTTAGTCGGTATGTTGGGATTACTCGGATCGAACTCGGCTGGCTTCAGGATACGGTAGACTTCATCAAAAAACTGCAGGAATGGATCGTGATAGCCATCACCATGTGGAATATGTTCGACAAAATGCGAACATTCGATCTCATCAACGGAGTTGTCCTTGAACTGTGTCCACGGAAATTGCATCAAGTCTTGGACATAATCAGTCGAATCCGTCTTAACGATATCGACGCCTTTAAACCCTTCAGGCTTATTGTCGCCACACGCGAGGGATAATTTCAGTACCTTTTCTTTCTTCTCAGCCATTTCTTCTCCTTACCACATTATCTGATTTTCGGCGTCATAATGGCCGACTTTTACGCGCGAGTCACAAGCAAATTTATAACCAAGTTCGCGCGCTCGCTGAAAGAACCAGAGATCCTGAGTGAAGACCTCAGCATGCCCGTTCGCATTCAGCCCCTGTTTTGTCTTGAACCAGTTACCGTATTCAAACCGGCTATCTTTTAGCATCTCTATGCGAAACAGCGTAAAGCCCATACCGAGGCCGTTGCAAGGCGTCACCGTGTCAGGTTGCGGAATCTGCGGGATGAAATTGAGCGGCATAACACTGGGATCGCCATAACACATCGGTTGACCCGATTCGCCTTTTGTCCAGTACAGCCCGCCGACAGCGTCGTAATCATCTATTGATTCATACAACTTTACTAGACCGTCTGCAGGGGGTGCATTATCTTCTTCAAGCGTTAGAATAAACTTGAACTTAGCTAACTCTTCATTCTCAAGAATCATTTTGATCACTTGATTGTACGCTTCCCCGACTTCCATCTGTTCCATGAAGATCGGCCCGATTACTTTTTGGTTCATTGGCCGAATCATTCCCTGCCAACTCTGTACGATACGTGCACTGATATAACCCCGTGTTGGGCAAACGATAATCGTAGAGAGGTCTCGGTATGTCTTCTCTTTTTCGAGTCGAGAGGAATAATCACTGGCATTGTGAATGCCAGTGTTATCAGGTACGAGGATTTGCGGTAACGCCATATCTTAAGATTATATCATGGAGAAAAAAGACGTGCGGTCATACGGGCACCTTCTTACATTCCACGCCATGGTAAAGAAGATGAATTCACCGTCTTAGGGGTAAACGGATAGTCTAGCGAGGCACGACCAGCTCCGTTTATATTAAGCGCCTGAACTGTTGCTATATATTTCGTTCCGTTCGTCAATCCCGTGACTCGTAGTGATGTGGCGTTACCTGATACGGTAATGCCTCCAGGATTAATCGTCGCAGTATATGACGTGATAGCAGAACCGCCATCCCATGGCGGCACAGCAAAATTAATTGTGGCGCTCGTATTACCCGCTGAAACGGTGACGTTTGGCACCCTCCCAGGCACAGTAGTCTGAAGTGACGGGTCGTACATAGCAAAATTATCAACCAAAAAAGTAGTTGCGCCAGCGGCGAGACCATTGGTATAAAACTCTGCGACGCCCGACGGTATCGTCCCACCAGGAGTGTACGTATTTGCCCACGCGTTTGGCTCAGTACCATCTGTATACCACACCTTGTAGTATATGACGTCACTAAGCACCCGGTAACGGACTGAGAAGTTATTATTCGGTCCATAATAAAGGGGAACGACCGTTGTCTGCATCGTCGTACCTGAAGTACTGGTGGCGAGACCAACGTTTAAGTTACTAAGGTGCGATTGGTAGTTTGGCGTATAGAAAAAATAATACCCGGCACCTGCATTAGTACCAGGGGCGCTATTGTCACTGTTGATCATAAAGCCGAGATTTCCGTAGGTGCCTGACACTGAAGGCTGTGATGTATAGAAATCGTACGTAACGTCAACATTACCGGTCGTCGTTTGCACGCCCAGTAAGTCGGCGCGGACCCAGGTAGTTGTACCTACATTGGTTAGTAACCGACCTTGATTCGATTGTATATCAACCGTGCCACCACTTGACTGGATTGTCCAACCAGCCCAAGCTGCACCATCTGTGCCCGTATAGTCATAGTTATAAGGTGGTGCTGCCATTTAGAAAAGCTCTTTCGTGCGTAGAACCCGTTGAATCATCATAACGTAGGTTATATCGCTTGCCACCAATTTATTGCCTGTACGCTCGTTGCCGTTCCAAATCCAAACAGTTGGCTTGCCGCGAGTGATGCAGGCATCGACGCCGTCGTAGTCGTGTATCGGCCCAAAAATGGAATTCCCGCGTTAGAGCCACTAATAATATAGAGGTCAGATCCTGGCTGTATATATTGCACTGGCAAAGTGCTTCCGCCCCTCAGTGAATAGTTCATAGAAGCAGTCGCGGCTGCCGTAAATAACATACCCATCACATACTCACCTGGGGCAAAAGTAGTAATGTTGAAATTTGAGACTGCTAACCTGACTATACCGCTAACGCTCGCTGTTAGGGTATTGGAGTATGAGTTCGACAAGCTTGCTAACAAAGATACCTGTGTATCGTTTACATAGCTGAAGATACCCGCCCGTATGGTGAAAAGGTTGCTACCACTGGTTGAGCGGCTTAGTTCTATGTCCATTTGGTTAATCGAAAGATTACCCTGATTAAAAAAGGGCTGAAAAATAGGACGCCCATTTATAGCCGTGAGATTAGTGATGTTCGTAAGTGTTGGCCTCACGTAAAGTTCATGCCAACGTTTCGGAAGATCAAGGCCGATACTGATGGACTCACTGGAGCTAGACATCGATATCCCGTTCGTACCAATGATTTGAGACGTGGCTGGTACCGAAAAGTTCAGTCCTTGTCCCGTGGTACTAGCGATCGTCAGAGCACCACCAGCAGCAGAAATATTTGCCGTCCCGGTCGCATATGTCGTACCCCCACCGGCCAAAGCTATACCGCCACCGGCGTTGATGGACACATACGCGCCAGATACGTTTGTGCTCTGCGAAAGCGTGACGTTGTTTCCTCCGACAAGAAACAGACCATTGGTGTTTGTACCGGTAACACCAGCGGTGTTACCGATATTCGAAACGCCAGCATCGAACATAGGAGGTCCTACTATGGTGAGCGTGGCGGATCCACTATTTATTTGCTGGCTCAAAGTAATGTTATTACCGCCAGCAAAGAGTACCCGCACATTTGATCCCGACACAACGCCATTAGTACCGGCGACATTACCGAGATTACTCATACCAAAGGTATGGGATCCCGCAGAGCCGCCGACAATCGTAATGGCATTTGAATTACTGCTGTGCTGGCTCAAAGTGATGTTATTACCGCCAGCAAAAACCATGGTGCCCGACGAAATCGAAGCCGAAGTACCGGAGGTATTACCTGAAATCTGAAAATTAATTTTGCCTGGAATATAAGCCATATATGTTCCTTACAGTATAAACCACCCGGTACCATCAGACACCACCATGACGGACATATACTGGATATTAAGCGTAAAAGTAGGTTGCCCATCTATTGATCCGCCCGCTGTCGCCACCGTACAAGCGTTGGCATAGACACTATCGATGCGTTTGATATAGAAACGGTAACCTGCAAACGAACTTGGGGTAGGTAATGTGATCGTTACCGCTGCGCTAAACGCGTTCGCAAAGATGACTGTATCGCTCGCTCCTATACTGTAGTTACTGGTCTTTGCTGATGTAGGATAAGTCGTATCTCGCCAGGCGGGATAGCCACTTACCATCGTTAACTGTTGATTCGCGGTTCCAGCTGGCAACGTTATCAGTTTTCCGGTGGTGCCGGCCTCTCTGTAGTACGTATCACCTGCAGCCCCGGACGTATCATCGAACAGGGCTACTTTTTTGCGAACGGTGCCAGTGGTAATGGTGAAATAGAGATTATCAGTATCAAATTCAACAGCACCTGCTTCCGCTGCCGACATCAATGTTCCTGATGTTAGCTTGAGTGGGGCAGTACCTGCAGTGGCCGTCCCGGGCTGGATAGTTACCGTTTTGTGGCCGCCGTTAGCGGCGTTGTCTGTCCCGGTGTCATAGTGCTCTTTCGCTAGATACTGGTTAAGAATGGTCCCCCACTGACCATCGTCACTATTTACTATCGGCAGACGCTGTGGCACCCAATTACCCCGCTATATTTATGTGCCCAGTATACTAGAGTATCTCCCGAATGGAAACGCTTTCGCTTAGCTAAAAAGGGTGCAGCCATTTATAATAACTTCATGAGTCCAAAGACAGTATCTTATCTTTTTTGTAGCGTCTTGTTACTCGCGTCGTTACTATCGGTATTCGCCGTGCCGGCGAGGGCCCAGACGGGTAGCAGGCAGGGCTTGAGCGTCACACCGCTTCGTCGTGAAGTCGAAATCGCTGCCGGAACTTCGTTTATGAGTAGCCTATCCTTAACTAACAACGGGCAAACGCCGCTCACTGTAGAAATGTCGGCTGAAAGTTTCGGAGTCATCAATCAAGCGTACGATTACCGATTTGATGAAAGTAGCCCTGAATCAAAATGGGTGACATTCTCGCCCGCATCAGTTGACCTCAAGCAGGGCGAATCGAGGGAGATTGAATATACTATCGGCGTACCCGTGGGAGCTGAGGCTGGTGGACACTATTTGAGCTTTTTTGCCAGCAGCCGCCCTTCAGAACTGACGACAGGCATTGATCCGCTTGAGCGCATTGCCTCACTCGTCTATGTGACGGTACCTGGTGATATTTCACGAACTGGGGCACTTCTCGACCTTCAAACTCCATCCGTAGTATTGCAGAAAGGCACGTGGAGTGCGACCATTCAAAATAGCGGGTCAACCCACTTTCGGAGTGTCTACAATATCACCTTGCAATCATTATTTGGAAAGTCGATATCATCATATGAGAATACTGCCTTGATCTTGCCAGGATCAGTCCGTTTGGTATCAAACACCACACCAACACCTCAGTGGATAGGTCTCTATAAAGTTGATTACAGTATCGGCCTTGGCGACAGCCCTGCCGTAAAAAGCACTCATTGGTTCTTATACCTTCCGCCCGTGCAACTCGGGGTACTACTCGCCTTCATTGCATTATTCATTACTTACCGCGTATACCGACATAATCGTAATAAACGCATAAAGACCGCTAACTAATTCGTCTGCGGGACTGCGGTGTAGATGACAGTTGTGCTGTAATTGCCAGATGGCTTGCTCCGATCAAACTTAGCGCCATACGTCACCGTCATCACATCTCCCGTTGTATACGGCTGCGTCGCGTTACGAATCAAGGTATCACTACTGGTAACACCGACGAAATTGGCGCTCGCATCCAGGTTGTAGCCCCAGGTATTGTTAGCAAGTGCCGCTCCAACGTTATTACTCGACGCCGGAATGTTTGCCGTTCCATTTACCATGGTTGTCGCGTTGAGTGCTCTAATATAGAGCTTGTACCCGACGACGTCCGTCGACACGACCGTTACCGTACCGCTCGCCGACCCGAGCGTACCGGTATCAGACGGGGTAATCTCCAAAGAAATCGGGCCACTAGTTGAGATCGATAATTGAGTCTCGGCACCATACGGTACATTGCTATTATATTTGCCGGCGCCATATGGGGCAGCCATCAATAACGGCGCCGCAATGAAAACAGCTAAAACGCTTGTAATTAATGCCACTAGTGTTAAAATTGGTTTAAACATAATGTTTATGCTACATATAATAGCAGTAAAACGTACGAAACATAAAAGGAAGAAATAATGTTAAAAAAATCAATTCAAAAAGCATTTCTGATCTTATCGATTGCGGTGGTGAGCGTTGCCTCATTCGCCAGCAGCACCTACGCATCACCAATAACTGCCCGCTCGGTTGTCATCGGCAATTCAGCAGCTAGTGCAAGTACCTCGTATGCCTTTACGTTTACTGTTCCAAGTGCCACGGCGATCAAATCAATTGGTTTTGACGCCTGTACGACTTCTACTGGCGCCTGTTCACCTGTCTCAGGCTTCTCTTCTTCCTCATCTACGCTTGCTTCTCAGCCAACCAACTTAGGTGCTGCGACCGGCTGGACCGTCAACACTGGTACTGCTACTGCTCTCCGTGCAGTAAACTCTGGCAACTCGACAGCTCCAACAGGTAGCCAAGCAATCACATTCAACAGTGTTGTTAACCCAAGTGCAACCAACGCAACCTTCTTCCTGCGTATTACGACATACTCCGACGCCGCCTGGACCACTCCTATCGATACAGGTACCGTGGCTACTTCTACCGCTGGTCCGATCCAAGTGACAGCAACCGTTGGTGAAGCTTTGACCTTTACGCTCGCCTCGGCGACAGTCGCTCTCGGCAGTTTAACAACCAGCTCGACTGGCTCTGGTACATCATCAATGACTGCATCGACAAATGGCGTCAGCGGTTACTCTGTTACCGTCAGTGGCTCAACCTTAACTTCATCGGGTGGTAATATTACGGCACTTACGACCCCGACCGCTTCCACGCAAAACTCCAAGCAATTCGGCATCAACCTGATGGCAAACGCCACCCCTAGCGTCGGTACCGCCGCATCGGGTACCGGTACTGGTACGCCGCAAACAGGGTACAACACCGCCAACTCATTCAAATTTGTCACTGGTGATACGGTTGCCGCTGCAACTGGACCAACCAACAGCAATACCTTTACCGTCAGCTACATCGCGAACATTGACGGACTGACGGCTGCTGGTCAATACTCAACGAATCTAACCTACGTAGCAGCTGCCAACTTCTAGAAGGAGGTCCTCATGAAGCGAAGAACAATCATTAGCTTCATGCTTGCTCTCGGTGTCGTTAGCGCGAGCTTACTACAAGTTCATACGATTCATGCCCAAAGCGCTCAGAACCAGACATCGGGCATTACGGCGACCGAAGGCATGCAGATCAGCCCTGCACGCGTCGAACTGAACGCCGAACCCGGCAAGACATACACGGTCCCGCTTAAAGTAACCAATGTCACTAGTAGTAATCTGACCTTTACGTACGTCGTCAACGATTTTGGGCAAAAGAACGAGACGGGTACGCCAAATATAATGCTCGACGATGTGCCACGTAGTGCCTCGATTAAGCAGTGGGTGCAACCTATCAGCACCTTCAACCTCAAACCCGGAGAAGAGATTGCATTTGATGCGACCCTTAAAGTCCCCGCTGATGCTGAGCCAGGCGGCCACTACGGCATCGTCCGCTTCAGTGGCAATGAGCCTAATGTCAGCGGCAACGGCGTCGGACTGTCGGCGAGTGCTGGAACGATATTCTTAGTCAGAGTAGCTGGTGATATCAAGGAACAAGTCAATTTGATTACATTCAGCGGCGCAAAGGGTGATTCCTTCTCGAACTTTTTTGAGTCGGGCCCAGTCACACTCGTCACGCGTTTTAAGAATACCGGTAATGTTCATGTGAAGCCGACCGGTCATATCGAAGTACGTGACATATTCGGTAATGTGGCTGGTACGCTGGACGTCAATAAAGATCTCGGCAACGTCCTCCCTGGTAGCGTGCGGCGATTTGAGTCAACACTCAAGGACAAACCACTATTCGGACCGTACACCGCTCATCTTAGTATTGGCTACGGCACAGCTGGTCAGGCGATCACTGAAGATTTCACGTTTTGGGTAATACCGTACAAGCCAATTTTGCTTGGGCTCCTCAGTATTGTCACTCTCTTCTTCGTTATCCGCCTGCTGGTCAAACGGTACAATCGCTACATCATCAGTCAGGTAACGGGCAACCATGGCAAAGACAGCAGCAAAAAAAAGAAGCGTTAAGCGACAAGCGTCTAGTCTGCAGCGCTCACTGGCTCGCCATATTCTTGCTGGTGCGGTGTCTTTTTCTGCCCACCACCATACTGGTCGACGGCTGACGCATCGCCATACGTCGCACGGTGCACTACTGCTCATTGTTATACTGGCAGGTATTGTCCTCTTCGCGAACATCCTGACTATCAAAGCCAGCAGTTTAACGACTTCCGGGTCATCCGTGATCACCGCCGTCGTCTCCGGCCCGCCGCCATCGGAAGGTGCGGACATAATTTCACCGGTCAATAACTATGAAGCGCCCTCGGCAGTTCAGGCAGTCGAGGGTACCTGCCCAAGCGGTACGCTCGTCGTCGTCTACCGCAATGGCGATAGCGCCGGATCGATTACTTGTTCGACGTCGGGATTGTTTGAACTTGACGTGCAGCTTCTTTCTGGACTGAATATCCTTCAGGCCCAGAACTATGACGGCGTCAACCAACCGGGCCCTGCGACGAGCCCTGTATACGTTTACTACACGCCACCGGTTGTACCAGAAGCTCCAACCACGCCGGCCTCTCCCACTACGCCCACGACCGCTATCCCCATTACACCAACACCGCCCGCTCCGGCTCTCCCGGACCCTCAACCAGCAACTTCAACTGATCCTTGTGCCCTTGCTCCGTCCTCATCTGAAAATCTCTCTGTCAGCGTTGGCTGCATCATAAGGTCGTCGTACGTTGGTGAGACCATTGAGCTTCCGCTTTACGTAGGCGGTGGCCTCAAGCCTTATGCTCTACTCGTTAACTGGGGCGATGCTACAGATGATGTCTATAGCGTCTCCGAACCAGGCAAAGTATCGTTTAAGCACACCTACCACACTGGTGGCGTACACTCAGTTATGCTGAAGCTGGTCGATCATAGCAACTCGTCATATCAAATACAAACCGTTATCCAAGTCAGTGATCCTGCCGCCGGTGCAGGCAGTACCAGCGATCTGCCTGAAACAGTGAGGCCTTGGATCGAGGTGACGCTACCTATCTACTGGACGCTGGTCGCACTCGTATCGGGCTTCTGGCTCGGCGACATCTTTGATCGGTTCATCAAAGGTTCTGTCGGGCATAAGAAACGCCGTCATAGTTAGTAATTTTTTTCACAGATATATACACCCGACTCCCCTACACTTGTCATGACACAATTAATATAAGGAGTTTAGTATGGCTGAACGTGAAACAGTAGTAGTTGATAACGGTGAACGGCGCTCAAGTGGTGCCTGGATCGCCGCAGTTGTAGCGATTGTCGTCTTGCTCATCTTGTTCTTCGCTTTTGGTGGCCTTAATCTGTTCAAGGGGGGACAGTCAAGCACGGACACGACCAACCTGGAAGTCCAGACAACCACTCCGACAACCGGCTCAGGACAATAAACATTACACACTCGATCGTAGCGCTCCTTACTAAGGAGCGCTATTTGTTTTTGTACAATAATATACATAGCGTTGTGCATTGTACGTATTGCGTATAAAAATAACCTCGCCTATCATGACATACAGCTAAGGGGACGAATTATTCTATGGAACGAGCACATCCGCGCGATACCGCGCCGAACGACTATTTGTTATCAAAAATCGAAGTATACAAAGAACGTGAAGGCGGTTTGATGGAGGCGATGGTTCCGATAGGACTCATCGACCGCTCCGAAGTACCGGTCGATCAAAGCCACGTTGACGAGCTAGCGCTTTCCATGGCGGCAGAGATTGAGAAAGGCTCGGTTAACGGCCAGCTCTCCCCGATTCTGCTAGGACATATACCCGGAGAACGGACCTTCAAGATTATTGATGGCTTCCACCGTGATGCTGCTCAGCAGCAATTAAACGCTACTGATATCTTTTCGACCATCAAGATTAATACGAGCGCTGAAGAAGTACTTGATTTACGCATTATGACGGCTCACGCTCATACGAACGTCAGCTTTGCGCGCACGTACGAGTGGGTGAGCGATGCATGGCAAAAAACCGAATGGGCGAGGCGCATTGACGTCGCGCAAGTATTCCGTCTCGCATCTAATAAAAAAATGACCGGCCGTAACCTTGGATTAAAAATGGAAGAGGCCGAGGCAATTAGGGCCTGGGCTATTGATAAAAGTGAACGGTGGCGGAAAGCACCGTCCGTCATCCACAATGTCATGGCGACGGCTCAAATCTCAGACCCGGAGCTCATTAAACAGGTACGTAGACGGCGGAGTGGTCACGAGCTAACCAATCTAACCCCAGAACATCTCAATGTCATCGCCAAAGCATTCCCGAATCGCCACGAAGAGCAAAAGCTCATCAGCGAAGTCGTCATCAAGCAAAACCTTAAGATCGATGATACACGCCGCGTAGTAGAGTTCCTCCATGACATTAAGGATGCGCGCCTGGTGCAGGTGGTCATCGAGAAAACAAATTGGCAAGCGCTCCTTGGCTACGAATCCCAATCTCCCACTAAGAAAACTGATAAATCACTTGATAAAAACGTCATCGCCTTTCCCGTGCCAGCGTCTGGTAAGTTAGCCCTCCAGTTATTGCAATCTGAGTCTCGTGTTGCGCGATTAACACTTGAAAACAGCGCCTTGAGTGGAGCATACGTTGCCGCCCCCATTCATGATGACCGACATTCGTCGCTTATTATTGAGCATGAGCCCAAGCATGCTCTTGCTGATATTCTCGAACCGGTATCAAATGAAGCGACAGTAGACGGTTTACTCGAATGGGTTGAGCGCGTCAGCAGCCGCTACCATGGTTCACTGCTTGGCGCTGGCCTCAATGACGAACAAGCGGCCCACGCTATCCGATCGGCTGGCCAGCGAGTCAGTCGCGACATCGAAGCGGGTGCTTTACGCTACGTTCCTTTCACCAGGCCCCAAGCGTATGATGAAGTTATGAAAGCGTGTTTACGTGATGAACTCCAGATCACCCTAGGAAGACAGAATGCCGCCGAACCCTTGGCCGAATCGCGCCACGCAGTAACATACGATGTACAAACTGCCCTAGAAGTACTCCCGAGCCTTAAACAAGAATCACGATCGGTGCTTGCCCTATCTGGACTATTCCATCTTGGCAAGCATTCAGTCGCGCAGGCGCTACGCATGAGCCAACTCAATGCCAACGACCTACTTGCTGTAGCCAAACACCGTATGAGCGCGGCAGAACGAGCGTCCCGTGCCTTTGCGTAAGGCGGTTTAGATGACGGATTTTAGTATGCCAAAAGCGGCCACTAATAACCATACGGCGTTAAGCGCTATCGGCTGAAAGTCTCGTTTAGCATGTGAAGAAATGATGATACCAACGGCCCCCAAGGCATTGAGCACGCCGTAAGGCAAATCTTTCGCACTGATAATCTCAAACGTCGTCAGGATAAAGGCGCTCAGCACCAGTAACACACCTATCCACCCGACTATACCCCGCACAGCCAGATTGCTATTGTTTCTTTGAATGGTCATATGTTTCCAATATACCACTCTTCATAATGCTTGTGCATGATACTCCTCCTTGGTGAACTATTTCATAACATTCATGTGCTCTGGTTGCTACCATAGATAAGTAACAAAGGAGATTATATGGGTTTACTAGATGACATCAAGGACAAAGTGGGGGACGTTATGGACGACCCTGATAAGCGAGCAAAAATTGAGGAGATCGCCAAGGAAAAAGGCCTGACGCTTGATCAAGCCAAAGAACATTTCCTGAATCATAACGACGAGAAAAAAGACGAGTAAGACATTCCCAGCTCATGATATTATAGCTCCTCTCCGGAGCTATATTTTATCTACCATTTCGTTCGCGGTGGATGCAGCCTAGCCAGCAGCATGGCCGGCGTATGCCTTCAGCAAGGTCGGTATGCGTTCGCTCAACGCGCCTCGCCCGCGTCTCGATTAACTTGGCCGACTCTACCCAGCAGAGCCACTCGTTACGAGCAAGCGGCGTGATATCATGCCAGGCGGTAAGTGCTGGGGCGTCCTTCAGCAAGGCATCCCGTACGTCTGCCGGCATTTTATGCACCGTCCCACTAAGGAGTTGCTGCGTTTTCATACTCTTATACTACATCATGGCCTTAGGGCCTCATAGTCAACGATTTTCAGATAGTATAAAAAGCTTCACGGGTATGAAACGCTTTCAGCGCGCGTCGACTCTCGACCGTCAGCTCTCGTTCCATTGCTTGTTCGGGCGTGTCCCAGCTTGATGCGCCGTGTTCACTACTGAGTCGCAGATGGCCATCGAGGAGTTGGGCTGCATAAAATAATGCGACGTATAACCTTCCCTCATATTTGCCGCTACGGATAATCTCACTTTCGACATGAACGATCTGTGGATCCTGGTGGATAGTCAGTCCCGTCTCTTCCTGTACCTCACGGCCCAGGCTTACAGGGAGTTCTTCGCCTGCGTCGACCTTCCCGCCCGGCAGTTCCCAGAGACCGGCGTTATGCACATCAGGCGGCGCACGCCGCAGAACTAGGAGGCGTTCACTGTCAGTAATAATTGCCCTGACAATAAGCAGGGGGCTTTGGCGCTCATTCATTGCTCTATCATAGTCCCCTCGTACCGATGAATAAAGCATAAAAGGCGAGATGTACTAAATGCCGTCAGCCCGTGACCAGTCAGTCGCCAGGTCAAAGCCGTCAGGATACCGGGCAACAAAGCCGCCCGTGTCATAAACCTTCCCCGTACCTATACTTGTTTCTACGAAGGAGCACCTCGGATAGCGTGCAAAATTGGCAGCAATAATGATGTAGCCCTGTGCATCTACCTTTGCACCGTCCGGCCGTACTGAGTAGTACCCGCCTTGCCCGCAGCTTTGCATAACAACCCTCATATTAAGATCGTAGTACGTTTCACGGTGTGTCACCCCTTTACTGTCGACGTGGAATAGGGCACCACGAGAAAGGGTCAGTCCACTGCCGTCGTTGCGAAGGCCAATGACTTCGACCTGCTTAACCGCATTCCGCGTCACAATATTGGCTACTGCTATTTTCGAAACCTCGACGCCGCCTTTTACTTCCAGCTCATACGTCACACTTCGGACTCCAGGCACACCTTTACTTTGCACCGCGCGGTAACCGAGCGGCCGATCACCGTCGTAGACGAGCTGACTAGCAAACGGGATTTCCTGGTCGAGCGTGACCGTTTGTTTTCCCTCACGCCACACCCGCACTTCCATACCCTGAGTTATTGGCGTGTTCTCTGGCACCGATACCCGGCCATTTGGCCCCAGCGTAATCTGCTTCTCTCGTAGCATTGCACCAACTGTCGCCACGTGTGTCCGAGCCTCCGTTTTCTTGCCATAAAGGTCGAGGATAAAAGTCTTTGCTCGATTAATCGTGAGGAGCAATCCGGCGCCGTCATAAATAAAATCGCTTGATGGTTTAAGCGTGGTAATATCTTCGTCGTAGACGGTTATCCCAACGTCCTTTGCAATCTGCTGCACGGTTTGATGTGATGATACTGTCTTTAAGCGGATAGCTCCGTCGACAACAACGACCGGTCGAGCCCGGTAAATATTGACGTGGTAAGCGGGGGCGATGAGTTCTTCGCTCGCAGCTGGCTCAACAATGTCCCTCGCATCAAGAGTAATATGCTGAACCTTCAATGCCTCGCCTAATGTCTTTTCTTTTGCCAAAAAAACTGTCTTCACGCCTCTGTCATACAGGGTTATCAGTCTCCCCTCCTCTGCTCGAGCTTGTGACGCACTACTCAAACCTACGATCGATACGACCACAAGGATAAGAGCTATCGAAAAACGCCACACCATTGCCTTCATTATATGAGGTATTGCAATAATACGATAGCGAAATACGATTAAGGCACTAAACGCTCACAAAAAGACGTCGGCTCAGCAGAACATGCCATAATAGACCCAATGAGCACTCTTACTGATTTTGGATGGACACCGGCGAAACAATTGGCCTGGGATCAGCTAGAGCTTTCTGATGTTCGGCCAGCTCGAGTCATCGCAGACTTCGGCACCTCCGTAAAGATTGCCACGCCGCACATTATCACTGCTGAGCTATCGGGTAAGCTTGCGCACTATGCGAGCCGCGACGAAACCCCAAAGGTCGGTGACTGGGTAGCGGTAAACATTACCGATGGTGGCGCTGCTACCGTTGAGTCAGTCGTACTCAGGTCAAACGAAATCGCCCGCAAGGTCGCAGGCAAACAAGTCCTGAAACAAATTGCTGCTGCCAACGTCGATATCGCCTTCGTACTCCTCTCACTTGATAATGATTTTAGTGTCGAGCGCCTCAAACGATTCCTCTACCAGTTGTCCGTTAGCAACGTTAAAGCCGTGATCGTATTAAACAAAGCCGACAAGACCGATGACCTTGCCTCGTATCTCACTCAGCTTAATGAACTTAAGTTGCCTATCGTGGTGAGCACGGCAACAGACGGTTCTGGTGTCACTGAAATTGCTGGCTGGATAAAATCAGGTGATACAGCCATCCTCCTGGGTTCATCGGGCGTCGGTAAATCAACGCTTACCAATAAACTATTAGGCCGCGAAGCACAAAGTACCAACGACGTACGCGAATCAGACTCAACGGGTAAACATACGACAGTCCATAGAGAGCTATTTCAGCTCCCTGGTGGCGGTATGCTCATTGATACGCCGGGAATACGCGAGCTGCAACTCTGGGGCACTGAAAGCGAGTTAGATATCAACTACGATGATATCGTCGACATCACCCAACAGTGCAAATACAAGAGTTGTCGACATACCACCGAAGAAGGCTGTGCCATCAGACAGGCTCTCGCAGACGGCAGTCTCGATAAAAAACATTACGCGAATTATCTGAAGATGAAGGCCGAGTTATCTATCTTGACCGTTAAGACTACGGAGCGAGACAGACAAGCGAATAAGCGTCCACAGCGATACGGCGATAAGAATGCATCATCAAGAAGCTATGATTCTGGTGACTAGTGGTTAGTCGAGAACCTATGCAATTATGCGGATTTGGCACTGTTGCTGGAAGTTTTGTCACCGAGCAGCGTGACAGCCATTACATTCAACACTGCCGTAATCGGCACAGCAAACAGCGCTCCTGGTATCCCGGCCAGTAGTGACCCGATAGCAACGGCTAGCACTACCGCGAGCGGGTGAATCTCTACGGCTTTGCCGATTAAGAACGGTTGAAGTACGTGACCTTCGATAAGCTGCACAATGAGCACAACCCCAAGCATCAACAGAGCGGCAAGCCAGCCGTTGAAGATAAAGGCGACGACGACCGCGATAAGACCCGTCACGACAGCACCAACCACAGGAATAAACGAACCGAGAAATACCATGACAGCTATCGGGATGGCTAATGGTACTTGGAGAATTAATGCACCAAGGCCAATACCCAGCGCGTCGACTCCCGCCACTATTACCTGCGATTTGACGAAGCTAATGAGTGTTCGCCAGCCTCTGAAACCTGCTGTTAAGATACGCTCACGTGAGGTCTTCGGGAAAAGATTAACGACCCATCGCCAGATATTCTTGCCATCAAGCAGCAGAAATATAACCGAGAAAAGAGCGAGGAATATACCAGCCAAAACATGTCCCGCGGTGACACCGACAGACGATAAGCCCGACAGTAGGACTTTCGAATTCTCCTGAGCATAGTTGAGCGCATCTTGCTGATATTGATTGATCTGGCTAGCATCAATATTAAAAGGTTCGTTTGATAACGTCGTACGTGCACCGCTGAGGGATGCTTCAAACTGCTGTTTTAATGCCGGATACGCTCCTTGAATTTGCTTGGTGACGATAAAGACCAGTGTGGAGACAATGATGATCATAAGCACCAGGCTTATCGCTACAGCCAGCCCTTTTTTCACTCCCTTCTTGTTGAGCCACTGCACCAGAGGAAATAGTAATGCAGTCACCAGTAGCGCAACGAGAAACGGTATGACAATAATCTTTAACTCAATAATGATAAAAATAAAGACAATGACGACGCCGATGATAGCGAGGAGCCGCCATGATATACCGGCGATATAATCAAGGCGATGGGGGATATTGCTGGGGGATGATTTTGAATCTTTCATATACAGCTAGTATATATTAAAAAGCATACAAGCACGAAAGGCCTTGTGCACCGCCATTATACGCGGGCACCAATGGAGTCTTATTGTAATCGTTCCGCTAGTTAGGGTATTTTAATCAATCGTACGGGAATGGTGCTCGTTTTTGGAGGCTGCCATACCAATAAAACTCAGAGGCGAATATTGCTCGTTGCGTCGAAAGCGGTTCATGCGTAGGTGCTGGTAATATTGAAGCCGATGCGTACAGATACGCTCGGGCTTTTTCAATATCCAGTGGTCGCTTACCCTGCGCGTCGACCGGATGAAGCTGCCCTTCGGCGTCCCAGGATAAGTTGGGATAATCTTTTAGCAGTGCTGGCAAGTCTTCTGTAACCACCTCGGCATTTAAACCGCCTGCAATCGCGATGCCCGTTTGAAATGATTCGGTACTTTCATATGCGCTATCAATAAATGGCCGAAGAGCATCAGTATCGAGACGCGTACCAGTCCCATGCAACGCATCAAACAGTAGATAGTCGATAAATGCCGCACCACCAAGACGATTCATGATAGCCTTTGGTCCCAGCTCTTCCATAGCATTTTGAATATATGGAAACCAATTATCGCTTCCTTTACCACCTCCGTTTCCATGTAACAATATGACTCTCTTCATATATTTATGATAAACAAAATAGACCGAAGTTCCTATTTCCAACTTGGTCTATAAAAATTCACAGATTGGAATGTTGTGGTACCCCGGGCAGGATTTGAACCTGCGACCTTAGGCTTAGAAGTCCTCTGCTCTATCCAACTGAGCTACCGGGGCGCGAGCATTATTATAGCGAATCTATGGGAGAGAGGCTAATCATTCACACATTCTCGGTATAATAGAAGTACAAGGAGGTGTAAATGACTCACATTACCGATCATGGTCCCGAACCGTTTCTCGTCAATATCGAGACAGCAACACTAGACAATACTGACTATCGCCAGACCCTATGGACAGGTAAGAATATTCAACTGACGCTCATGGCAATCGAGCCAGGTGATGACATAGGACTTGAAGTTCATCCGACCCATGATCAGTTCATACGCATTGAACAAGGCGTAGCAACGGTATACACCGGAAAAGATAAAGATAACTTAACGGCGTGGGACGCCGGAGCTGATGATGCGCTATTCGTCCCAGCAGGTACCTGGCACAATCTCGTCAATAAAGGGGATGATACCCTCAAGTTATATACGGTATATGGGCCACCCGATCATCTTCCTGGCACGGTTCACCATACCAAGGAAGATGCAGACAGTGACCCGAATGAACAAAGCGAAGCCTAGTCGGCTTAGACTTCGTCGTGAGGCCGAGTGACTGTCAGGAGTTTCGCGATACCAATGGTTAGTAGTAGGTAGATAACGATAGCTACCAGCGTTGATGTTTCGAAGTGTGATTGTCCGAAGGTCGGTTCACCGAAGATGCCAAAGAATGGTGCGGCAAATACTCCACTTATTCCGTAGACAAAGCCGACGAAGTCACTACCCTGATTTGCGCCCAGTAGCTGGAGCAATAATCTTACTAGTAGTAGCGCAATAATCACTCCGCCGATGTAGTAAACGACTCGCTGTGCAATGACCACGCCTGGTACCGCTGTCCGCTTTTCGACACTTTGTCGCTGGACATTTGTATCACCAACTTGCTCATCAGTTTTACGGACTTCTGTGGTTTGACGATCTTCTTGCATATCTTATTCCTTATTTAAGCTAATGATATTACTATATCACGGTAATCACCGCGGTTTACAGTGGCTCAGTCTTAACCCTTCTCTATAGATTCCAGCGTGGATAACAATCCATTTATATCCCGCCAGCTCAATAAGCGAAATGCCGTTGCGGCTAGTGGAACCTTACTCATATGAGCCCACCCAAACAAAATATGCTGCCAGACTGCATCTTCCGCACCATTTTCACCCCGAGGTACGTCAGGCCGATCATCTATCAAAGCGATGCCGCGGTATTTCCACTTTTGCTTATCGATGATAGCTTCCTCAACAATCTTTGGTCCAAAATCAGGCACCATTACGCGGTCCAGCCACTTTATTTTTCCTTCTACGGCCGACCTATTACTCGCGAGTGGCGCTGAAGCCACTCGTGGATCATAGCCATTATCAATCATC
Organism: Candidatus Saccharimonadota bacterium; assembly: GCA_030445265.1. Classification (GTDB taxonomy): domain Bacteria; phylum Patescibacteriota; class Saccharimonadia; order Saccharimonadales; family Saccharimonadaceae; genus Microsaccharimonas. The sequence continues at coordinate 160,386 of JAUCSC010000001.1, read as the reverse complement.
TCCTGCCAGGCTTCTTTCAACCCGGGCATCGGCTCAAGATTCTCAAAAAATTCCGGTGCATTATATACATCTTCTATTGCAGGTTGCAGATTGGCAGGATAATCATGTGCGACATAAAAGCTTGACCTAAGGACAATATCTTTTTTTGAAATACTCACTAACGCAGCATTATCGAAATCAGCCATGACGCCGTCCATATCGACTAATACTGTTTTGCCAAGTTCACTCATGCCGTGATTATAACAAAAAGCTCCTCGTATTGAGGAGCTTTCATAATCTCATGGTGCGGGCGGCGAGAATCGAACTCGCATCGTTTGCTTGGAAGGCAGACATATTAGCCGTTATACGACGCCCGCAGATTACACCATTATACCATATTCAAATATAACTTCTAATCTGTTACAATGGCTAAGTTAATCTATGATGGCGAATGTAGCTCAGTTGGTTAGAGCGCCGGGTTGTGGTTCCGGAGGTCGTGGGTTCAATCCCCATTATTCGCCCCAAGAAAAGAAGAGGAAGCCATGTGCCTCCTCTTTTTTATTTGCTCTATTCCGCACTATCGGCAGCAATTTGTTCCGCCTGCTGTTTCGATTCGAGAATGGACCGGACCTGCTCGAGATCAATCATGACCGTACCACCCGGTGCAACAGCCTGAGCGATGAGTAGTTTTGCTACCGTATTTTCAACAGCGCGCTGCACAACACGGCGCATTGGACGCGCACCCAGCCGTGGGTCATAGCCCGCTTCAACCAGGTAACGCCTGGCGTCATCGGACACGGTAACGGTGATCTTTTGTCCGGCGAGCGTCTTATTTATGGAGCCGATGATATGATCAACAATCTCGAGTAACTCATCCTTCGTGAGCGGCTGGAAGACGACGACATCATCAAAACGGTTAATGAATTCTGGTTTGAAAGCACCACTGTCGAGGAGTTCATTGACTAGCGTCGTCTCAAACTGCTCCAGTCGATATCCGCGGTCAATGTATTCCCTGATGCGGTCGGCATGAGCGTTGCTGGTGGCAATAATAATAGCGTCCTTAAAGCTAATCTCCCGGTTTTTCTCATCACGAAGCACTCCTTCGTCAAGCAGCTGCAGGAGAGCCGTCAGTACATTGGGGTGCGCTTTCTCTATCTCATCCATCAGTACCACGCTAAATGGCTGCTTCTTGATTTGGGCAGCAAGGCTCATCGCATTGCCCCCGGCGTCCGCAATCAACCGTGTGACGTCATCACTCGTGACGTACTCATTCATGTCGAGGCGAATAATTCGTTCTTCACCGCCAAAATAGACAGCCGCTAAAGCTTTGGCGAGTTCCGTCTTGCCGACTCCAGTCGGACCGAGGAAGAGAAAGGCACCGATCGGGCGATTCTCATTACGTACACCGGCGCGGGCTCGTCGAAGCGCATCGCTTATGACGCTGACTGCTCGATCCTGCCCGACCATTCGCTCGTGGAGCAGCTGTTCAAGATTGAGAAGTTTATCACGTTCGTCTTGATCATTGACCGAACGTACCTTGATGCCGTACTTACTCTCAATCGCCTTACCTACCGATGCGGCCGATACGAGCTTGCCATCAGCGAACTGCGCCGCTGCTTCAAGCAGAGTCACTGCCTTGCCCGGCATAGCGAGCTCCGAAATATATCGACTGCCTAACCGGTACGCTTCTTTGAGCGCCTGGTACATATAGACGATGCCATGCTGGTATTCGAGGAGGATTGCGTGGTCCTGCATCACGCGCATGACTTCATCTTCGCTGGCGCCATCAAGATTGATCCGGTGGAAAGCATTGCTAAATGTAACTGAACGACCAGCAATCTCGATGAATCGCTGCTGATCGAGGGTGAGAATAATCGGAAGCCTGCCCGCTTCAATAATAGGTAGCAAAAGGTTCGTCAGATCCACCGAGCCAATCGCATCTTCAAAGAACAGGTGCGCATTATCCAGACAAAGGATAATATTTTTTGCAGCATACGCCTCAGCCAGTAATTGTTCGACGAGATGCTCCAGCTCACCGCGCCCAGGGGCAGCCGCAATAAGCGAGGACGCATCAAGCATAAATACCTGTCGAAATGCCAGGCTACTCGGCACGGAACTAGCTTGGCTCATCAGCCTATGGGCAAATGCCCGCACTACTTCACTCTTACCAACTCCAATCGATCCGACCAGTCCAACACTTTTACGACCGTTGCCACCGAGTACTTTCAGCATATCCTCTATCGCCGATTGATGAGCTTCCAGTTCGGCCGCCGCTAGTTCGTCTCGCCCGTCGCTTAAATTGTGCCCAAAACGGCCGAGGAGCGGAATCCACCCAAACGCCCAGTCGCGGCCGATACCACCGCTGCGCCGAGGTTGCGTTTTAAAGTGCTGGATAATTGATTCGATATGATCATACCACTGGATACCTCTACTAAGATCGTGAAGATCGAGCTGCAAATGAGCGAGCAATGTTTCGGCCGCTGGAATAACTCGCACAATCGCGGCGACGAGTAGCGCGCCATTTATATCTGGCGAGCCAGTCTCCTGCTTGAGAAGCAACGCTTCTTGCCAGATTTCTTCAGCATCTTTGGAGTCATGCGAACTTAATTGTTGCAGGAACCCCGATCCCAGACCTAAACGGGCTGCCATAAATTGGCCACCGTGACTCGTGGCAACAATTGTTGCCAGATCATAAGGTGAGGGCTGCGGTCGGAGCTGTCCGAGGATTGTCGAATCGAGCATATCATCAATTGCCTCAGCGGCTTTCGCAGGAGGTAGTTTCATGAGCTCACCTTTATACCAGGTGGCAGCCATGGCGGGAAGGGCGGCACAGCCGACGAGCGCCCAGCCGATCGCGAGTCCGAAACCAAGAGCTACCATACCAAGCAGTACCGCTAAGATCGTGAGGGTCTCCAGAGTGGCCACCCACGGCTGCAAACGGGTCGCCATCCGAGCACGCTCAGCTCGAGGATGTTTATATTGAAAGCTTACAGCCACGATGGCACCTTACCAATGACCCAAAGTATTAAGCCAACGACAGGAAAAAGCGGGATAAGCAACCAAACTACGAGCAGGACGACGCCGTAGAACATAAGAAGTACCATAAGAAGCACTCCGACAAGAATTGTCATACTACGAACAATAAAGCCGATAACTCTTGAAACCATACGGTCGACAAACGCCTGCCACATCACAGCGATTGATCCGTTGGCACGGCTAGCTGATATTTGGCGAAACGGCGCAAACAATGTCTTTAAGGATAAGACAATCGAAAAATCGTCGGCAAGACGCTGGAGCCGACGTACGATTAAGACCGCTTGCTGCCGTAACCCTTTACCGTACCACCAAGACAAAATGCCCACCAGAAACATATCATCATTATACTAGGCTGGGCTATAATAGACCATATGCCTTATCCCTTTGTCGTCATCGCTGGCAAGCTCGTGCGTCATGCGGCGCGACTGCGTGGCGGCGGTTCGGCGCTGCCAGGGTTATTTGCCGAAAAAGTCGACCCTGGCTTCGTCAGCCGAACGCTCCAACAACTCCCTCATGGCGTGGTTGTCGTGACCGGTACTAATGGTAAGACGACGACGACCAAAATGGTTGTCGAGCTCCTCGAGAGCCAAGGACTTCGCGTTTTTACGAATCGTAGTGGTAGCAATTTTGTGCGTGGCGTCGCCGCATCGCTCCTCGGTGCCGTTAAACTAAACGGCAAGCTCCCGGCTGATATTGCGGTGCTTGAACTCGATGAAGCTCACGGCGTTCATTTCGTCAAAAGAGTGGCCCCCCGATACTGCCTGGTACTCAATGTCATGCGTGATCAATTAGACCGATTCGGAGAAATTGATAAGACAGCTCAACTTTTACGAACAATCGCCGATGCGACCACCGATAGTGTCATCTTAAACCGGGAGGACGACCGCGTAGCAAACATTGCCAGTACACTCGATGGTCGATTGGTTCGCTACTTCGGACTGGCCCCTGAGCTGCGCCAACAATTTCCCACCGATGATGAATTGCACGGACAGCGCGCAGAACAAACACCAAATAAGCTGGCCGCCGACGTCATACTCGAGTCATTCGAGGGCGATCGTGCCAAATTCCGTATCGGCGAACAGACTTTTGAAACGACGCTTGAACTTCATGGCATCTATAATATTTTTAACGCGGCAGCGGCACTGACGCTCGTTCGGACAATCCTGCCCGATGCTTCTCCGAAGCCGCTACTTGAAAAGCTTTCGACAATAACACCGGCATTCGGCCGCGGCGAACAGTTTATGTATAAAGGTCAGCCAATCGAATTTGTATTGGTGAAGAATCCTTCAGGGTTTCGGCTATCACTCGCTTCCTTCCCCGCTAGCGGCAACTCCGTCATGATCGCTATCAATGACCGTTACGCCGACGGGCGTGATATGTCGTGGCTCTGGGACGTTGACTTTGAAGGTCTTCGGAATTCCGGCGTCAATCTTGTCACGGGTATCCGTGCCTACGACATGGCACTGCGTTTGCAATATGATCTAGTCCCGGTTGAACGTATCGAGCCTGACCGGGCTAAGGCGCTCAAGCAGTTCCTCGCGTCTCATCCCGATACGCCAAAACGCATCTTCTGTTCATACACGGCCATGCGTGAACTCCGGCGAGAAATGGCCCACTATGTCAAAGTAGGAGCTATCGAATGAATAGTAACCGCCCCATAAAGCTGCTCCATCTTTATCCGCGGGATATGAATATTTATGGTGATCACGGCAACATTCTTACATTGCAGCGTCGGCTGGAATGGTACGGCTATACGCCGGTCGTCTTGACCTACGACCCAGGTGATTCATTCCCAGATAACGTTGACATCATCGTAGGCGGCGGCGGTCAGGATAGCGGTCAGAGTAAGGTTCAAGATGACCTCCATACCATTGTCCACCATCTGCAAACACTCGCAGATAGTAACGTCCCCATGCTAATGGTGTGCGGTCTCTACCAACTATTCGGTAAATTCTTTAAAACGAGCGACGACGAAATCATAAAGGGCATTGGTCTCCTTGATATTGAAACATACGCAAAACCAGAACGACTCATCGGCAATATCATTGTCAGGACGAAAGAGTTTGGCGATGTCATTGGATATGAAAATCACAGCGGACAAACCTTCATTGGCGAAGGCGCGACCGCGTTTGGCAGCGTCATAAAAGGCGCCGGCAACAACATGGCCGACTCGAGCGAGGGCGCCCGCTACAACAATGTCATCGGTACGTACTTACATGGATCAATTCTGCCAAAAAACCCCCGTCTCGCAGATTTCTTGATTACGACTGCAGTGACCAATCGCTATGGTAGCTTCGAACCAAGCGGCACTCCCGATGACCATCTGATTGAGCCTGCCCGCGAAATTGCGCTGAAGCGACCACGATAGTTATTGCCAAAGGTAATATATCTCACAGATTGACCTCTGTTAACTATATATACTGAATATTGGACACACGAATAAGGACACGTAATCCTTTCTCTCTGCGACCATCGCAACTAACTAAAAGGAGCAGCCACGATGACAAACAACAGTGCTAGCAGTGAAATGCTTCGAGACTCCGATGAATGGAAGACCACTGAAGATCCGATAACGGATGCACAGCGAGTATACCTGCAGACTCTTTCTGACCAGGCCGGCGAACCAGTGCCAGACTATTCAATGACTAGAGCCGAGGCCACGACCCGTATCGAGGAGTTACGAAAAAGAACTGGCATCGTCAGTAGTCAGGACATTGATACGGAAGATGATCCCGACCTACTTGGCGACGAAGACGAATAAACGCTGCAGCCACCGCGATAAACCTGCCCGGTCGGGTATAATATAACGAGTGAAAAAAATTGAGATGACCCGGATCGCCACCTTCGACTTACTACGCGGGTATTTTTTGCTTGCCATCGTCCTCGATCACCTATTCTTTTACCCCAATGGCTTAGATTGGGTTGCAATGCAAGGCAATCTGTACGTGTCCGCGGCAGAGGGCTTTTTCTTAATATCCGGTATCGTACTTGGCATCGTCCGGGGCGTCAAACTGATCGATAAGCCGTTCAAAGATGCGGCTCGACTCCTCCTGAAAAGGGGCTTGCATCTCTACGTTCTCTCGATCATTTTAACGCTTATCTTTACGGCGCTTGGTTGGTTTGTCTTCAATGATCACCACGGACTCAAAGAAGGCATCTGGCCATTCATGGAGAATCTGCCGCTTCTACTATGGCAGACCCTCACCTTCCAATACGACTATGGCTGGGCTGATTATCTCAAGCTGTACAGTATATTTCTTTTTGTGAGCCCCTTCGCCCTTTGGCTGCTGCGCCGTGGCTGGTGGTATGTTCTGCTCACCGTCAGTATTATCCTTTGGTTACTATTCCCGAACCCAGCGACTACTCCCGAGAATATTCAACATCTCCTCCAGCCACTGTCATGGCAACTGCTCTTTTTTGGTGGCTTTACAATCGGCTTTTATTGGCCGACGATTGTCGGCTGGTGGCTGAGCCGGACACAGCGAGTACGCAAGATTCTTATCGGTACCACCGTCACCATTGGATTCGGTTCATTGCTTGCTAATATCTTTATTGTTTTTGGCGCCAAAATGGTTATTCCCATACCAGCTGATATTGCGATGCAACTTGATGATTTTGGCACCTTGGTACATGCCCAGTTGTTTGATAAAGAGCAGTTGCCCCTGCCCCGAGTTCTGATGTTTATGAGCTGGTTCATGGCCGCGTTCTGGCTGGTGCGAAAATTTGAAACGGTCATTATTAAATACGCCGGATGGTTGCTACTCGCCTTTGGAACAAACTCACTGTATGTCTACACGATGCAGGCAATTATTATATTTTTCGTCCACCTCTTTGTTGATCCGGGCGCGCTGCCTTTCAACTTCGTGGTATCGATTGGCGTTATTGCTTTGATTCGACTAGCCATTCACTACCAGATCCTGATGAAACTTATTCCGCGCTAGTACCGGTCGAAAAGCGCACTGCCTTATAGTTACTGACCTGCCTTATGGTATCGAACGTCTCTTCGGTGCGAAGCTCTTTCCATGAGGTATTTGGTGGCGGCGCGAGCCTCGTACTACTAAAACCGATATACCAGACGACGGGATGTTCGCTCGTAAACGCTTTGAGATCTTTAATCTTGTGCATATCGTTATACTTCAACATGTCGAGTGAACCAAAGGCGTACTCCGTATCAGCATCAATAAAGTACACCGGATGCTCCTTGGTTTCGTAAAAGACCGCTTCATAGAATGTCCACGGCGAATTTGCGATGATCGGTTCTCCAGGCGCAGCATGAGCTATCACCTTCTCCATGAGCTGCTTGGTCTGGATTGTCACGCCAGAATTTTTATTAAAGTTCCCATAGTATTTGACGTTACCAATGCCGATCGCGAACATAGTAATGACCAAGCCAAGCAGGGCCAACGATCCAACCCTTTTCCAATGGCGACCATAGGTAGTCACAATAGCGAGCAGCAAAGGAATAAAAATAATTGCCGGGAAAAGATACCGCTCTACCCACGACGAACGAAGTGGTGGCAGCGATGTAAGAAACAGTAAAAGTGGCGGAACTACTGCCATAGCAAATAACAAAAGATATACTCTCTTTTTTGCTGGTGCAAGTATCCGGTATGTCCGGATTGCTGACGTCAAAAGTAGTCCTAAAACGACCATGAGTAGTAGCGCGAGCCAGCCTTGCACCTCACCATGCTCAAGATAATAAAAAGCATTAGTAAGGTAGTTGACCGGTGTATCAACGCCGACCGGCCCAATCCAAAATCCCGTTGCCTGGATGGTTGTCAGCTGGATAGCCATGTAGGGAAGCCAGGGCAGGAATAACGCCACGGCAACGACGTGAGCATAAATCCAGTCTTTTGAGAAGAAAGCCCGAAGCAGCTGCTTCCCCCGCTCGCCCTTACTCCATAGCACCAGAGCACGTCCGACCCATACTGCCAGCCATGCAAGAGCCACAAGATAATGCGTCCACATACCAAGCGCCAATAAAACCCCATACCATACATACAGTGACCGACGCTTCGTCTCTTCTGCTTTGATGAGCGTAGCTACCGCGCTCATGACGATCAGCGAAATAAGCATATACATACGAGCTTCCTGACTATAGCGGATAATCATCGGCGACAAGACGAACAGCAATAAACCGACGGCGGCGGTCCTAAGACCGAAGAATCGTTTTAATAGAAAATAACCGATGATGCCCGTTGCCATGGCAAATAGCACACTGAGCGAACGGAGTGCTAATGCAGAGTCACCAAAGACGAGTTCCCACGATTTCAGAAGCCAGTAATACAATGGGGGATGGACGTCAGTAGCCGTGTAGCGGGCAATGTCAACAAAATTAAACTGCGTGATGTAGGCGCTAAAAGCTTCATCGAACCAGATTGAGCTATTCTCAATGCCAATCAGTGTTAAGACAGCAAATAGCGCTAACAGGCTGACAATAATTATACCGTCGAGTAGCCAGCTGCGTTTCAGCTGTTTTGCTTCGTTTTTCTCTATCATATCGCTACTCTTATGATACCGCGTCACTAGGCATCCTGACAACCAAGGTAGACCCCCTGGAAAAGTTACCTTATATGTCGTATAATCTGACAAGTACCGTTTATCGGGGTGTGGCGCAGTTGGCTAGCGCGCGCGGTTTGGGACCGTGAGGTCGAAGGTTCGAATCCTTTCACCCCGACCAGAATAATAACCTGTTTTTGACAGGTTATTATCTTTTTATAGACTTTGTATAAATGCGCTATAATAAAAACGTAAGCATCAAGAAACAAATATGACAAAAATCACAAGTCTCAATCTCTACGGTCTTAATCACTGGCAACAGCGCAAAACAGCGATTGTTGATTACATAAAAAAAGAAGACCCCGACATTATTCTCTTTCAAGAAGTGGTCTATCTTCCTGAAGAATCGCCTTATACGCAGACGACACTACTCAATAGGCACCTGGAATATCCCTATGAGCAGACTGTCGTCAGCCGACTCCAGGAGAGCCCGCATTATGCAGCCTACCGAGAAGGACTCAGTGTCCTGAGTAAATACCCCATTACCAAAAGCGAAACACTGGTATTGAAGCAGGATCCAAAAGACCACCTACAACGTATCGTCCAGTTATTTGATATCAACTACCATGGCTACACCGTCAAATTATCAAACGTCCACTTCGCAGAATTGCCCGAGATGGCTGTTGACCACCTAAGAGAGCTTCTGGGCATTCTTGATTCACGTCACGAACGTCGGATCATCGCTGGAGACTTCAATATGCCGCACCTCGAAGATTACTCGGACTTATGGAATCATGGATATACCGCTTCGATCAGCGAGCCGTATATCAGCTATCCTGGTGAAAATAAACGGATAGATTACTTCCTGATGCCGAAATCCAATTTGTTCGTGGACTTACTGCCATCGCCTGACACCCTCTCGGATCACCGGGCGATTACAGCCAATATCCTGCTAAAAGTCTGATTACTTCGCGTATTCAATCGCGCGCGTTTCACGAATCACATTGACTTTAATAGTGCCGGGATACTGCATCGTACTTTCAATTTTTGTCGCTATATCGCGTGCCAATTTGATAGCACTCAAGTCATCAATCGCCTGGGGTGACACGATGACGCGGACTTCCCGTCCAGCACTAATGGCGTATGCCTTGTCGATACCCTTGAAGCTAACGGCAATGTTTTCCAGGTCGCGCATACGTTCAGCAAAGTTTTCAGCACTGATATTACGAGCGCCTGGCCTGGCGGCCGACAACGCATCACAGACACGGACGACCAGCGCTTCTGGCGTCGTTGCCTCAATATCATCATGGTGCGCTTCAATCGCGTGAACAATCTCTTCGCTCATGCCGCTCTTGCGTGCAAGTTCAGCACCAATGTGGTGATGTTTGCCTTCTATTTTGTGCGTCACCGCCTTACCAATATCATGTAGCAATGTCGCGATCTTGGTTATCCGCACATTGGCACCAATTTCTTCCGCGATAAGACCAGCCAGATGAGCCATTTCTACACTATGCAGTAACACGTTTTGCCCGTAACTCGTCCGGAATTTGAGCTCGCCAAGCAGCTGCAACATGTCCTTAGGGATCCCCACGACACCAACTTCACGTGCTGCATCTTCGCCGGCGCGGGTAACTTCTTTATCAATTTCTTTTTCTGCTTTTGCCACAACCTCTTCGATGCGGCCCGGATGGATGCGCCCATCCTTCATTAGCATTTCCATACTCAGCCGTGCGACCTGTCGGCGCAAAGGATCAAAGCTGCTGAGAATAATCATGCCTGGCGTATCGTCGACAAGAATATCAACACCAGTCGCCCGCTGGAGTGCTTGTATATTACGTCCTTCTTTACCAATGATCCGGCCCTTCATTTCATCATCTGTCAGCCGAATAGCTGTGACGGTCCGTTCGGCAGTCACTTCGCTACTCATACGCTCCATGGCCGTGACAAGAATCGTCTGGGCGCGCTCTTCTGCGGTCTCCATAGCATCGTTCTGCAGCTTCGCCACAAGACCGGTCAGGTCATCTTTGATGTCCCGTTCGGTCATCTGCATCAGTTTTTCGGCGGCATCAGCTTTTTTGAGACCGGCAATTTTTTCTAATTTCTCTTGCTGCTTCACACGGATCTGCTTGATCTCATTTTTCAAGTCTTCGACTTCATCTTCTTGTGCCCGTAATCCTTCGGCGCGCTTGTCAAGTTCATCAAGCTTTTTATCGAGGGCTGTTTCGCGTTCAGCCAGCCGATTCTCGGTTTTTTCCCATGTCTTACGGCGGTCGATTTCATCTTTTTTAGCATCGTTTGTCAGTCGCACTGCTTCATCCTTAGCCGATAGTACAATATCGCTCGCCCTGGTCTTCGCTTCGGCCACCAATTGATCGGCCTTGGTCTTGCCACCAGTCGTTCGGCTCTTGTCGTAGGTGTATTTACCACCAATTCCCGCGCCAACACCAGCAAGTACCCCAATAATTGCGGCAATTATTTCTATTCCCATGGTTGCTTCCTTCCTCAGGCAATTTGGCCAAGTGTTCGTCTTGGCGTATCGTTATCACAAATTGCACTGAACATTCAAAATTTTACAAAAAAGTCACATATCTGACTGCATATATTGTAGCTGCTGTAATGTCTACAGCGCAAGCTTATTTACGCGGCGACGTAATATGGGCCTCACTCCCATAGTATGGCATGATGACCTGCTGGTGCTCACCAGCGGCTAGCTTGTTCAATGCCTGATCTTGCCAGGCCTCGCCCCGAGCACCGACGATTGCTACGCTGTTCGCCTGAGCAATCGTATTCACGACCGTAATACCGATCCGCAGTCCGGTAAAGCTTCCGGGTCCCTCGAATACTCCTATACCGATGATATCATCCCACGTTGCCTCGGAGCTCGCGAGGGCTTCATTGAGATAAGTCAGAATATTCCGTGCCAGCTCTCTGCCCGCTTCCCATGAAAAATGACATCGCTTGTGCTCACCGTCGACAACAGTCACGGTAAAGGTTGGTGTCGAACTATCGATTAACAGGATCATCTCATCAGCCCTTCTAGCAGATGCCCGCTCAGCTCCAGTCGGCGAGATAGTTCAGATGGAGCGGTGAAGGTTATCCTCAAGCGGTTATCTGGAAGAGCGGCTTGTACGATACCAGCCCATTCGATGATCGTTATGGCGCTCGGATCGGTTATCGACTCCTGGAGTTCAAGCTGCATAATGCCGGGGTCATTCAGCCGATAAAAGTCATAGTGGAATAATCGTAGCTGGGCAGGCGTGTCGTAGACTCGACTAATCGTAAAGGTTGGGCTTTGGATATCCTCGGTAATACCCAGCCCCAGTGCGATACCTTTTGTGAGCGTTGTCTTACCGGCTCCCATGTCCCCAACCAGCTCAATAACTTCGCCGCCGCGAAGCATCTCACCGATTCGCCGCCCAAAGCTAAGCGTCTCTTGTTCGCTATTCATTTCCACTATCATTGATGCATATTATACCACCCCGACTCCCTAGCGTTTTGCTTATGTCTGATTTACAATGGAGCGTAAGCATTATGCATATACCAGATGTCACTATGGAAAAGCTGCTTGAACGCAGTAGCTTGGCGCCAGCTGAACAAATTTCCACCCTCAAAGAAGAAGGTGTTCGACTCAAGCGCCCCCTTCAAGACATCGTCTTAGAGCGCGAAATTGCCACTGAAAAGATCCTGGCTCAAGCGTTTGCCGATTACGCGCAAATCCCCTACATCGAACTTGACCCCCAGGCAATACCCAAAGAGGTATTAAACGTCATCCCTGAACGAGTCGCCCGACAATATAATGCCGTCCTCTTTCAGATAGATGCCGACGGGGCTCATCATTTAGCCATGGAAGATCCCGATGATGTCCAGGCGGTTAACTTCCTCCAAAAAGAACTAGGGACTAACACCCGTATTTACATAGCAACGACCGAGAATATCCTTGCCGCCCTCGAAGCCTACCGCGGCGACGTCAATAAAGAGCTGAATGAAGTGATCGACATCCAACGATCTGAAGATACACAGAATGACACGACCGCCGAAGAAAGTATTGCCGAGGATTCAGCTATCGCCAAAACGGTTAATCTGCTCCTCGAATACGCCATCCGCTCTCATGCCAGCGATATTCATATTGAGCCGCGCGAAGAATACGTCCAAATTCGTTACCGAGTCGATGGTGTGCTCAAAGAAGTCAACCGTGTACCCCGCAATGTGATCGGAGCGCTCGTCAGCCGTATCAAGATCCTGAGTAACCTCAAGATCGACGAACACCGCGTCCCTCAGGATGGCCGCTTCAAGATAAAAGTTGGTAGTAAGCAATATGCCCTTCGTGTCAGCACCCTGCCGATCATTGACGGTGAAAAGATTGTCATGCGTATTCTTGATGAGTCCAACCAAGCGGTGACGCTTGAACAACTTGGCTACTGGGGGCACTCGCTCCAGGTTATCAATACGACTATGGTCGAGCCAAATGGCATGATTCTTATTACGGGGCCAACCGGAAGTGGTAAGTCCACCAGTCTGTTTAGTATGCTCACCATTCTTAATAAACCTGATGTCAATATTTCGACTGTTGAAGACCCCGTCGAGTATAAGATTCTCGGCGTCAATCAGACACAGACCAATAGCAAGGCGGGCATGACATTTGCGAACGGCCTCCGGGCGCTCCTCCGACAAGATCCAAATATCATCATGGTCGGTGAGATCCGTGACGTCGAGACGGCCAATCTTGGTGTGCAAGCAGCCTTGACCGGTCACATGGTACTCACGACACTTCACACGAATAATGCCGCCACCACCCTCCCCCGCCTCATTGACATGGGCATTGAGCCATTTCTGATTGCCAGCACGGTACGCTCGGTCGTTGGACAGCGGCTTGTTCGTAAACTGCATAAAGACTCTCGTCAAAGCTACGTTCCGAGTGAACAAGAGAAAAAAGCCATCATGCGCCTTTTCAATTTGCCAGCAGACAATGGTCTTAAGATTATTCATGAATTAGAGAAGCAGGCAGCTGCGTCAGGAGTTGGTGGAGATACACCTCTGAGCACCGACGAGAATGGCATTAAGACCCTATGGCGACCCGATAAAAGCTTTAACGATGAAGACGTTCACGACGGATACCGTGGCCGAATTGGTATTTATGAGGTACTCGATAACTCGTCAGCGATCGAAAAGCTTATTATGAGTAACGCCACGAGCGCACAGATCCAAGCGCAGGCGATAACCGAGGGGATGATTACGATGCAGATCGATGGGCTGATTAAGGCACTCCGCGGTGAGACGACAATTGAAGAAGTAATGAGAGTGAGCAAAGATTAGCATGGCAAATTTTTCATACGTCGCCATTGATACCAACCGTCAAGCAGTCAACGGCAAGACTGAGCAAACTGACCGCGCCGCTGTCATCGCCGCGCTCGTCAAGCAAGGCCTTCGTCCGGTCAGCATAAAAGAGTTGTCAGCCGGAAAATCAAGTCACTTTAGCTTAAATGCATCACTTGGTGGCAAGAAGGTCAAGCACGACCACTTGGTTATCATGACGCGGCAATTAAGCGTTATGGTTGGGGCTGGCGTCCCGCTGCTTCGTGCGCTCACCTCCCTCCAAGGTCACTCGGAGAGTCCGGCCCTAAAGGAGATCTTGTCGGAAGTTGTCAAAGATGTCGAAGGGGGAACGCCACTTGGCGATGCGCTCTCCAAGCACCCAGAAACGTTTAATGACATTTACGTCAACATGGTGCGCGCCGGCGAAGCGGCCGGTATTCTCGACGATATCTTAAAGCGGCTCGCATCTCAGCTGGAAAAAAGCGCTTCAATCCGCAAGAAAGTCCGCAGCGCCATGGCGTATCCGATGGTGCTCGTTGTGATTACGGTATCGGCGTTCTTCGGCCTGATGCTGTTCGTAATTCCAAAGATTGGAGAAATTCTCACCGATCTCGGCGGCCCAGATGCGAAGCTCCCGGCATTAACGCAAGGAATGCTCGCCATTAGTGGGTTCATGACATCATATTGGTATATCGTTATTCCAGGGGTAGTAGGACTCGTTATTGGAACGCTCCGCTACATCAAAACCAAGCGGGGTCGCAGGCAGTTTCACCAAGTTATCCTCAAAATACCTGCGATTAATACCATTGTTAAGAAAGTGGCAGTTGCCCGCTTTGCGCGCACTTTCTCGGCGTTGATGGGGGCAGGAGTCGCCGTGCTGGAGTGCCTGACTGTGACATCACGAGCGGTCGGTAATGTCCTGTATGAGGAAGCTCTCCTGCAGGCAGTGACTGAAGTAAAGAACGGCCGGTCACTTTCAAGTGTCCTTGGTGATAATCCGCTCTTCCCGGCTATCGTTGCCCAAATGCTCGCCGTCGGTGAAGAAACGGGACAGACCGATACGGTTCTCGTCAAAGTAGCAGACTTTTATGAAGAAGAGGTCGATGTCGCCATTGATGGCCTCAGTTCAATTATCGAACCAGCAATGATTGTCGTTATGGGCGGCATGGTCGGTTTGATCGCCGCCAGCGTGATGGGTCCGATTGCCGGCCTCGCACAAAATATTCAGTCGTAGGCACCCTTTTCCGCTCATGCTATAATTGTGAGTAAGCGTTTACCTACAGTGGGCATCATGGCTAAACTATTTTATCAAGACAAACCAATCATCGGTCTCGACATCAGAAATACGGGCATCAAAGTCATGTCAATTGACAGCAAACGATGGCTCGTTCTTGGATATGGGTCAATGGACCTGGAGCCGATTAAAGTCAAAGAGTCTCTCGAAGGCAATAGCCCTTACCTTGCCGACAACATCAGAAGCCTAATTAAAGACGGCGTCGTTGGCACCCTTGCCAGCAACCATGTGGTGATCGGGGTACCGACCGCTCGGAGCTATTCGCGAACCTTTACGCTACCGGCCAGTACCGAAAAGAATCTGAAGGATGCGGTCATCCTCGAGGCTGAGCAGTATATCCCGCTGCCCTCATCCACGCTTTATCTTGATTATGAAGTCGTGGAACGGAATCACAAGGAGATTACGGTGCTCATGAGCGCTGTGGCCCGCCGCATTATTGATCGGACAATTGACGCCGTGGAGGGCGCAGGCCTACAGGCGGTGATGATGGAGCCAAGTATCAGTTCAGTCGGAAGAGTCCTCACAGCTACGGAAGAGGGCGACTTACCGACTGTCATTGTTGATATCGGCCCAGCCAGCACTGATATCGCTATTTTAGATAAAGGCGCAATCCGTGTCACGGGTGGCATCGCTATCGGCGGCAATACATTTACCCTTGATATTGCCAAGCACCTCAATGTCACCCTCGAGAATGCCCACCAACTCAAAGTCCTTAATGGCCTGAATGCTGGTCCGCGTCAACAAAAAATTGCGTCTGCTCTCGACCAAAGCTTAAGCCGTATGTTAGCAGAAACCAAGAAGGTCATGCGGTATTACGACGAACGAATTAGTTCGACTCGTAAGCTTGAGCAATTGCTCGTGGTGGGAAGTGGGAGCAATGTACCGGGAATGGGCGAGTACTTTACCAACGCACTTATTATGCCCGCCCGTGTTGCCAGTCCATGGCAGAAGCTCGACTTTGGCAAGCTGACTGAGCCACCGCGGCAGTTCCGCTCCCGCTATATTGCTGTTGCTGGACAGGCTTTAGTGGAACCGAGGAGTGTCCTGTCATGATTAATCTCTTGCCCGATACCGAGAAAAAACAGCTGAGAGCAGCCCACGCAAACGTCCTACTGGTTCGTTATATCTTTATCAGCCTTGGAGCCCTCGTACTCGTTGGTGCATTCATAGGCGGTACGTATTTCGTCCTCCTCCAATCTGAGCTCAATGCAAAAGACACGGTTGAGCAAAATCAACAGAAAGCTGCTCAATTCAGCGACGTTAAAGCTCAAGCAGATACGCTTAGCGCCAACATCACCGCCGCAAAGTCCATCCTTGATCAAGACATACCTTACTCGGGAATATTAACAGCCATCGGCCAAGCGACACCCGAAGGTGCGATCATCAAAGAAATTAATATCACTGCCGCTGCAATTACAGCACCGATGACCCTCCAGGCTTACGCCAAGACGGCTGAAGACGCGACGGCCCTTCAAAATCAATACCTGAGTGCCCCCGTCTTTTCATCGGTTGTATCACAAGGAATGATTAATAACGATCCTACGGCGCCAGCTGGATACCCTGTCAGCGTTAAGCTTACCGTAACAATCAATAAAGCAGGTGTGACACCATGAAGACGATGAAAGCAACCAAGTTACGAGCAACCCTCGTCATCCTCCTCCTATTGATCTTTAGCGTTGCCGGAGCCGGCTTTTACTTCGTGTACCAATGGCTTGATAGTTATGCTCTCGCCGTTAGCAAGATCGAGCAAGATGCAAAAGCCAGCGCCACCAACCTTCAGACGTTGCGACAACTTGGCGGCACGCTCGCCGAGCAGCAAGATATTATCGCAGCCTCGTCGAGTGTCTTCGCTAGCACTGATTACCGAGCTCAGCTCACGCCAGTTTTGACACAGTATGCCAACAAAGCCGGACTCAAGGTGACCTATAGCTACGAAGCAACACCGGCGGCTTCGGCCACGCCAGCTACCCCAGGAGCGACACCAGCCACCCCTCAAGAGCTACAGCCAGCCGCTCCAACAAACATCATTATCGTCACCTTCACGAATCCCGTACCGTATAAGAAGTTAGTGGCTTTTATTGCCGACATTGAATCGACACTGCCAAGAATGCAGCTGACTGGCCTTAAAATAACTGCAGTTGACGATCCGTCGACTGGTGCAGCGACTGTTGATCCGATAACCCTACAGGTATACCCAAGGTAATTATGAAACATATGAACATATCACTACTAGGAAAATCTGTTGGCTCATTCTTAGCACGATACCAACAAATCATCTTCTTTATTCTCATTGCCGGAGTCGCCGCCTTGAGCATCCTGACATTGAACCAAATCATTCTGAAGTCTCACGAAGCCAATGGCTATACTTCGAGCTTAAGTGGAGCCACCGTTGACCAAGGAACTGTCAATCGTATCAATCATCTAAAGGCAACAAATGGCCAAGGCTCTAGTTCAATTCCAGCTGGTTCAATCAACCCCTTCGGTAATCAGTAGCGCCAAACTAAAAAAACGCTTATACTAAAGTCATGTTACTGCTTGGTTCTCGTATACTCGACAAGGCTGTCATGAGCCTGCAGACAGGGACTCGCCTTGCCAGTATTAAGGCGCCCTTAATCGACCCGGCAAACTTAAAAATCGTGGCGTATGTACTCGAAGGCCCGCTTTTGAGTGAACAGCCATCTTTTCTTCGGACAGCAGATGTCCGTGAGTTAAGTAGTATCGGACTCATCGTCGATAGCAGCGATGAATTCGTCGGCATGAATGACGTTATCAAGCTTGAAGAATTATATAACCTTGGTTTTTCGCTCATTGGGATGCCCGTCATTGACGAAATGAAGCGAAAAATCGGTAAGGTCGAAGACTACACCATCGAGACCGAAAGCTTCGTCATCCAACAGCTTCACATCAAGCGCGGCATCCTCCGTGGTTTTACCGACACAGGTGCTCTCATTCACCGTTCACAAATCGTCGAAATTAATGACAAGAATATCATCGTTCATACGACCGCCAAGAAACTGACTCCCGTTATGAAGAATGAACGGACGACTGCTTATATCAATCCGTTCCGATCCACAGCTCCTCAGCCTGAGCAAATTAAGCGCTAATCGCTCTCCAGGGCCGACAGAATATCATCATAGCGAAAGCCTTGCCGCATCAAATAAGCTATGAGTTTCTGACGATCATCATAGCGAGCTGCTTTTTTTGCGATCACCTTTTGCAGTTCTTCTTGGTCACTCCGCTCCGTTTCACCAAGTAGTGACTCGACAACAGCAGAATCAATGCCTTTTCCCCGTAGCTCCATCATCAATTTGCGCCGACTAATCCCTTTACGTAACTGCCTATTCTCAATCCAATAACGGGCAAAATTCTCGTCATTCACATATCCTCTTGAGACGAGCCGATCATATACTCGGTCCGTCACACTCGGTGCGATGCCTTTACGTATCTCGCCGTTCTTCTGGAGGGTATCACGGGTTTTCTTATAAAGGTACTGCCGTAGCTCGGCAGTACTATGAGGACGCATCATTGAATACTCGAGCGCCCGAGCATAGAGTTTGCCGAAGGTGCTTTCTGTCTCTAGCTCAGTCAGCTCGGCGTCGGTATATTCTTTGCCGACCTTGATACCAAGTTCCCCGACCTGACCAATCTCTAGCGAGAAGCGAAACTTGCCGTCAACCATGACATTAACGCGGTTCTTGTCACGTACCTGAATTGTCAGTGCGGATATCTGCATAAGTTTCTACACAAAAATCGCCTCATTCACGAGGCGATTTATTAATGGTATTTAGCGTTCTTCTTCTTTGACCTTAGCGCGAACCTTTTTGTCGATCTCCGCCAGTACGTCAGGGTGTTCTGCGAGATATTGCTTTGTCGCCTCACGTCCTTGTCCTATCTTGGCATCAGCGTAGTCGAACCACGCACCACTTTTGCCGACAATATTATTTAAGACAGCAAGATCAAGGACATCACCCGTTTTTGAAATACCTTCGTTGTACATGATATCAAACTCAGCTACTCGGAATGGCGGCGCGATCTTGTTTTTCACCACCTTCACCTTCGTTCTGTTGCCTATGATTTCTTCACCTGATTTGATCTGGCCTGTTCGGCGAATATCTAACCGGACTGATGCATAAAACTTCAGTGCGTTACCACCGGTTGTTGTCTCCGGGTTACCAAACATGACACCAATTTTCATACGAATCTGGTTAATGAAGATGACGGTTGTCTTGCTCTTACTGATGATACCAGTCAGTTTACGCAGCGCCTGACTCATCAAACGTGCCTGAAGACCCATATGCGAGTCACCCATCTCACCTTCAATTTCGGCCTGTGGCACCAGCGCGGCAACGGAGTCTATGACAACCAAATCAACGGCGCTCGATCGAACAAGTGTTTCTGCAATCTCCAGTGCCTGCTCACCATTGTCAGGCTGCGAAACGAGCAGATTATCCGTATCGACGCCTAAACGACGAGCATAGGCTGGGTCGAGTGCGTGCTCAGCGTCAATGAACGCTGCCGTACCACCTTCTCGCTGTACTTCGGCGATGGCGTGGAGTGTTAAGGTCGTTTTTCCTGAACTTTCAGGACCATATATTTCAAGGATGCGTCCCTTCGGGTAACCGCCACCAAGGGCAAGGTCGAGACTTAATGCCCCACTACTAATCAGCTCAACATCAACCGTTTTTGTATCGCCGAGTCGGCGGATGGCGCCATCGCCAAACTGCTTATTAATTTGCTCCTGCGCGAGTCCAAGTGCCTTGAGTTTTCCTTCGGTAGCAATCGGCTTTGTAGTAACTTCAGTCTTTTCAGATTTTTTCGCCATGATTCCCTCTCTTTCTACTGTTTCTATTATACGTCTGGGCGGGGTAATTTGCTATAATCAGTGTAATGACTCATCGTTCTCACGGCTTCACCGTTATCGAATTACTTTTAATCATCGTCGTTATAGCCGGCGCCGGTATCCTATTCTTTGTTCAAAAGAATACCGTCGAGAGCATCGGCCGCGATCAAGCCCGCAAGACAGCGATCAACGCCATATACTATAATCTTGAGAAAGTGTATTTCGCTGAAAATGGCTCCTACCCACAACAACTGACGGACGAGACGTTCCGCGCACTTGACCCTGCACTGCTGACTGATCCAGAGGGTCATAAAATAGGTACGGCCGAAAGCGACTACCGCTATGAAGCTACCAATTGCAATGATAACGCCTGCAAAAGCTATACACTTCGTACCAGCCTCGAAAATGAAGCCGACTTCATTCGTAAAAACGATTAATTAATTATCGGAGACCGGACGGCCATTCTTGAATGCTTCAACGGCATTGTTCAAGGTCTCGATATGATCCTTGGGACGCGCTACATAATTAAACCGGTAGGTCGTCTCATCACCTTCCGTACTTAATCGAATAGATCCGTAATCCAAGAGCTGTGGAAGAATACCGCTCTGAACAAAGCTCGCGTCTTCAATGTTTGCCAGACTTACGGTCTGCTCACTGCGGGTGAATAAACTTGTTTGTATTTGCTGAACAACGCTTTCATTCGTCAGATAGAATTCATTGCTGGTATAGACGTAGTACACAATATACATGCCGAGCGCGATCAGAATAACAAACAGCAGCACTGGAATGATAATCGTACTGACGTTCATGACGTCGCTGAGACCTAAGGTGTCTGTCAGGGCAGAAAAGTTGATAAGTAGCGCTAATATCAGCGCTATCATAAAGATGCCGAGCCCCATCGGAAAGAACAAGCCGATAGGGTGCCGCTTCACGGCCCGGAGTACGTACTCACCTTCACTCAGATTGATATGTGGATAGCGCTGCGCTGAATCATCGTGCTTTCTTCGCACCTCTTCACTTAGTTCAGGTTTTGCTGGCTCGAGTGGACGAGTCATATGAACTATCTGCGGCTCTTGGGCCTTCTGAGGATGGGCGTAGAGTGGCCTCCCATCAGTATCGTAGGCAACGGGTTCAGCGTAATCGGGTGTACGGGTATCGGGCGCTTGCTTCATGCCTTTATTATACCAATTCCTCGGTTGCCTGACTGTGCGTTTTTCCCATATGTTGATAGGCCTTTACGGTCACGCGTCTGCCGCGCGGTGTCCGCTCGATGAATCCGATTTGCAGTAAGTATGGCTCATAAAAATCTTCAATGGTCGTCGCTTCATCACCTGTCAGCGCGGCGATTGTTGTGAGACCCACCGGATTATCCCCATAGTGATCGATCATACTCGTTAATAAGTTGCGGTCACCGGCATCAAGCCCCAGTTCATCGACTTCCAAAAGCTCCAATGCCTTGGTCGTCGTCACCGTATCGATAATGCCATCGCCATTGACATCAGCAAAATCCCGCACCCGCTTCAGGAGACGGTTGGCAATACGCGGCGTCAAACGAGCTCGCGTCGATAAGAGCTGGGCCGCTTGCTCGTGAATGGTGCTACCGAGAATTGAGGCAGCGCGCAGAATGATTTGTGCAATTTCCGTGTGCGTATAAAAATCGAGCCGATAAATGTGCCCGAAACGGTCCCGAAGCGGTGCAGCTAAGGCGCCAGTACGAGTCGTTGCACCGATGACCGTAAACTTTGGCAGATCAAGCCGGACACTGCGCGCGGCTGGACCTTTGCCGATCATAATATCCAGCTTATAGTCTTCCATCGCAGCGTACAGGACTTCTTCGACCGTCCGACTCAGACGATGGATCTCATCAATAAACAAAATATCGCCGTCGGTGAGATTGGTGAGGATGCTAGCCAGGTCACCAGCACGCTCTATGGCCGGCCCAGCCGTAACGCGGATGCTCGACCCCATCTCATGAGCGATAACTGATGCCATCGTCGTTTTGCCAAGACCAGGGGGTCCGTAAAGCAGAATGTGATCCAGCGGTTCACTCCGTTTTTTTGCGGCGTCAATCGCCAGGCGTAGGTTCTTTTTAAGCCGTTCCTGGCCAACATAATCGGCAAAGCTTTGTGGCCGTAATGTCACCTCAATGAGTTGTTCGTCGTAGTCCTCTTCAGGAATTGACGTATCAACAATCCGTTCAATCGCCATATTACCCGTTCCCCTTTAAGGCAAGCGTCACTCGCTGGGCCGTCGGAAGCGTGCTCGGTATGTCAACGAGGGCCTGGGTGGCATCATTTAAGGTGTAGCCAAGCGCCATCAGTGCTTCGAGTGCCTCATCATGCAGACTTATTTCAGCCTCGCTGGTCGTAGCGGAAGCAAATCGAGTCGGTACACCAACTTTATCTGATAAATCCACAACAACCCGTTCTGCCGTTTTCTTACCAACACCGCTCGCTTTTGATATGTAGCCGGTATCTCCGCTCGCTATGGCACTCCGTACGACCTCAGATTCACCCAGGCTCAAGATCGATAGAGCGGCCTTCGGTCCAACTCCTTGAACGGTAATGAGCATTTCAAATAATTTCTTTGCGGTCAGGGAGATGAAGCCGAAAAGCTCTTGAGATTGTTCGCGGATATGATGGTAGGTGAAGTACTTAATAGGTTCACCTAAGATCGCTTTTTCAAAGTCGGCCGCTGGAACTTGGACCTCATAACCGACATCGTGAACATCAACGATGACCGACGACTGAAACTTTTCAGCCACTACCCCATAAACATGCGCAATCATATGGTCTATTATGCCACAATTTGAAGAAAGTCATAACCATGATGTAAGATGTAGTTTTTGCTACGGCGTAGGCGAGTTGCCTGCTCCACCCGAACCTGGGTTCGCCGGCGTGCCACTACCCGATCCCGTGCCGGAACCATTACCAGCGCCACTTCCGGTTCCCGTGCCCGATCCACCAGTAGTCGTCCCCGTACCAGAGCCCGTCCCACCCGAGGTTGTCCCGGTACCGCTTCCCGACCCCGTACCAGCGCCACTTCCGGTTCCCGTGCCGGTATCCGTTTGCGTATCGGTCGTATCATCAGTCGGCTCTTCATCCTTTTTTGTATCTTCAACGGGAGCTTGCTGCGTGTTGCAGCGCCCTGACGGCTGGGCGGATGATAAGAAATACTCACTAAAGGTATTAGCCCCCTGAGTCGAAGCAATACTCTCCGTCCCGATACAGACAAACCGCTGAACAACACCACTTGGCACACTAAAGCTGACAACTGTTTTGCCTTGCAGCGCCTGTTGCATGGTCTGTCGCCAAATCGGTCCGGCCATGCCGGAGCCACCATTGAGCATGGTCGTATTGTCATTATTGCCGACCCAGACGCCAATCGCAAGCTGCGGCGTATAGCCAATAGTCCAGGCATCCCGTGCTTCGTCGGTTGTACCCGTCTTTACCGCAACGGTTCGTCCAGAGACGGTTAATGACGAACCAAATATCGGTGCGCGGGCGGTATTATCCGACAGGATGCTGGAGATAAGATACGCACCTTGCTCAGTTATCACCTGCTTCGCATTTGGCCGTTCCTGGAATAATGTTGCATCGTATTTATCCTTCACATTCTGGATCGTATATGGTTCATACTGAACTCCCTTGTTGGCAAAGGCGGAATAGATATTAGTCATTTCAACCAGTGGGACCTCAGCTGATCCCAACGCGAGCGAGAGGCCGTAATCCGTATCATTCAAGGTACTAACCCCCATACGCTTGGCGGCTGACACAGCGTTATCGATGCCCAGTTTTTGCATGACAAGAACACTTGGAATGTTCAGTGAACGCGAAAGTGCGTTACGTACCGTGATTCGTCCACTGTAGGTACGGCTGGCATTCTGTGGTGAGTAACCGTTGATATCGATGGGCGCATCATTGAAGATTGTCGCTGGCGTGATAACGCCCTTCGCGAGTGCCTCCGAATAATAGACTGGCTTAAAACTACTCCCCGGTTGCCTCGGCGTCGTTGCCATATTGACCTTACCCCACTTCTCATTATCCCAATCGGCACTACCAGCGAGTGCCAGGATAGCGCCTGATGTAGGGTCTATCGCAATACCAGCCGCATTGCTACCGCCGTTTGCTTGAATGTAAGCTATGCGGTTATCGATATTCGCCAAAAGTTGATCCTGTAAGGTACTGTCGAGCGTGGTTGTCACCTGGAAGCCTGAGCGCGTTACCCGTTCTTCTCCGTACTTGTCATAGAGCTCGTCAAGCACCATTTCGACAAAGTGGGGCGCCTTGCCGGTTGTCGTTTCCGGTTCGGCGTACGTCAATTCTTCAGCCAGGGCGGCTTTTTTGTCTGCCTCAGTGATAAAGCCATTATTCACCATGCGCGTGAGGACGGTGGTTTGCCGTTCTTTGGCAAGCTCAAGATCACCGCTGATTGGCGAGTAGGCTGAAGGTGCCGGCAAGACGCCAACCAGCATGGCGCTTTCCGCGAGATCAAGATCAGCTGGGGACTTATTGAAATAAATGTCGGCGGCGTCCTTAATGCCGAAGGCTCCTTCCCCATAAAAAACAGAGTTGAGATACATATCGAGAATTTGTTCTTTGGAGTAGGTCTGTTCGATAGCCAGGGCAATCGATAGCTCCTGGTATTTCCTGAGGAAATTACGGTCACTGGTCAGTAGCGTGTTTTTAGCGAGCTGCTGTGTGAGGGTCGATCCTCCGTAGTTATTGCCGCCCGAGACGAAGTTGCCATAGAGTGCCCCGAGGATAGAGGTAAACGAAAAGCCGCCATGCTTGTAGAAGTTTTTATCCTCACTGGCAACCAAGGCATGCTCCATAGTGTCACTAATCTGATCAAGCGGAACAAGCTCACTGTGAACGGCCCGTCCGCTGGTATATAGTTCTTTTCCATTCTTGTCATATATGACGATGCCCGTATTGTTCCGGTTCATGAGGCGTTCCTGGTCGGAAATATCACTGGCAAAGATGGCGTAGGTAATAAGGGGAACGATAATCAAAAAGGCCAAAATCGGCAGACCAATCAAAAGAACTTTTTGCCACCATTTGAGTGCCAAAAACCACCGCCACTTCTTCCTGATAGACCATTTCAGACGTCGCAGTATACTCGGTTTGTTACGGTGGATTTCTTGACGAACCATCCTGTCTATTATAGCAAATATCCATAAAAACAGAGGCAATGGCCGTTATGTGGTCGCGAGCTCGCTGGTACGCATCATCATTGAATGCGTAATAGCCGCCGCAAGCGCATCAGCGCAGTCGTCGGGCTTCGGTACATCTTTAAGACCCAGTTGTATCCGCACCATTTCCTGCACTTGCTTCTTGTCGGCTTTTCCGTATCCCGTCAGCGTCTGCTTAATTTGTTGAGGCGTATACTCAGCTGCATCAAGTCCAGCCTTTCGTGCGACGAGCAGAGCGACGCCACGTGCTTCAGCCACGGTCATTGCCGTCGTGATATTCCGTGAAAAGAACAGCCGTTCGATTGACATGACGTCAGGACGCGAGGCGGCAATAATTTCCGTCAAACTATCAAAGATATCTTCAAGGCGTTCAGCGTGCGGCGTATGTGCCGGTGTGGTAATAACGCCCGCATCTACCATTTTGATCTTATCCTTCAGCACATCAATAACACCGAAGCCCATAATACCCGTACCAGGGTCGATGCCAATAATTCTCATGTCTTTAGTATAGGCTACTTCAAAAACTTCCGGTACGACCAGATCCGTTTGGCTCCACCAACCAGTTCCACACGCCACTCCCAGACGCCATATCCTGCGGCAAGTGAGCCCGCACCGACGAACAGCCATGT
Source organism: Candidatus Saccharimonadota bacterium (assembly GCA_030445265.1). Classification (GTDB taxonomy): domain Bacteria; phylum Patescibacteriota; class Saccharimonadia; order Saccharimonadales; family Saccharimonadaceae; genus Microsaccharimonas. The sequence continues at coordinate 134,602 of JAUCSC010000001.1, read as the reverse complement.
CATACCGCTCCCCTGCTGAGCAAAGGTCTGCGCACCCAGTACCGGATATCCCACATCAGGCATGCTGACGATATTACGGCAACGATTCGTTTCTGGACTGCGCTCTTGACCTTCCTTGCACGGGACAAGATCGGTCGATGCAGTCAGCATTTGCCGGCAACGATTGGTCAGTGGATTACGTTCTTGCCCTTCGGCACAGGGCACAAGAGAAATGATATCACTGGCAATACTTCTACAGCGGTTCGTTTGTTCGCTGCGGTACTGGCCATCCTTACAGGGAGCCAGTACGGTGGCGACTGCGATTAATCGGCAGCGATTTGTCTCCGGGCTACGATACTGATTATCTGCACACGGTTTTAAGGCAGTAGTATCGTCTGTTCCTACTGTAGTCTCTTCAAGCCAAGCAAGATTTGGTAATCCTGGGGTTGGCTGATTCGTATACTGCCATTGTCCATCAATCAGTGCCCAGGCCTCATCCTCCTTTGGATCGACGTACGGGTCGGATCGGGCCACTTCTTGACCATCAATCGTCACGAGCCTGACCTGACTAGAAGTATTGAGGAGTGAGTAGGGGACATCGGCATTGGAAAGCACATAATAGCCATGGGGCCCGATGACTGCTCCTGAGGGAAAATGATACGACTTGTCGAATGCCGTTCCGAGCTGCAAAAGATAATTATCGAGTTCGACCATCTGATCCGATGAGTTATAGATTTCAATAAACTCATTATTTGCATCAGTACCGTCCTTATTGGCGAGTAGCTCAGTCACTTTGAGAGGCGCACTTATAAAAAAGCACTGTGATGCGTCCATGCCGAAGTTTTCCGGTACCACGAGTTGCGCACCATCGATATTGTCGCAGAGGTCAATTTGTTCGCAGTCTTGGCCTTCCAGTTGCCGGTAATCCGCTGGTATATCTATCTGCAAGCCGTTCATGTTCAGACATTGGTCAACGAAACATTTGCCCGTCTCGTCTGCACCGTAGCCAGCTGGCGGAAGGACTTGGACACCATCGATATTACTGCAGTCATCGACCGCTGGGAGTGTGCAGTTAGTACCGTCGGTATTAAAACCATCAGGCGGCATTGTCTGTATACCATTCAGATTTTGACATACATCCAATTCTTCGTAGAGGGCACCGGTCTGGTATATTGGCCGTAGCTGAGATTGGAAGAAGTCATTGCTGTTCTGATTTGTGTCCTGGAGCGCGCTGCCTATTACTCCCTTTCGCTCAATGACTTTTGTCGTCCCGATTGTTGCCGGGATACCTCCTTCAGGATTCACCGCCGTTCCCCACCCTACACGATCACGTTCTTGTCCGCTAGCATCTTTCAGATAGATATGGCCAGCGGTGCCCGTCCCGAGTCCAATCACAAGCACAGAGTCCGAGACGATATTTAGCTCGGCCGATGCCACCAGAAGTGATGAATACGATGGCAGAAAAAGATGCTCAGCCACCGACGTACCATTGAAACAGGTGGCCTGAGCTAGCGAAAGGTTAGAAGCACTACTATAAAAAACGCACCAGCCCGTTATTTCAGTTGGGCTGGTGCTATTGTTATAAAGTTCTATCAGTCTGGCAGTGGAGATATTGGCAGGCTTTATCTGGCTGATTACCACATTGCCCGCTTCGGCATGGACATTTGATATACCAAGTCCATATACATGGGCCGCTACCACGACCATCACTCCCACCCACAGCCTGTGCATAGCTCCAGGGTACTGCCTTGTTGCCCTAAATACAATAGGTTTTTTAGCTGAGTTCGACTTGGATATCAGCGTTGGTATGGACGTTAACTACGTCATCAAGATCATCGAGGGCGTCCATCACACGGATTACCTTTTCGGCCGTTTCTTTCTCGTCAATCGGTACGGGCATGTTCGGAACATACTGCAGCTCAGCGCTCCGAACAGTCAACCCGGCGTCGATGATTGCCCGACGAACTTTGGCTAGTTCTTTTTGATCGGTATAGATAATGAGTTCGCCGTCTTCTTCAATTGCATCTTCCGCTCCAGCGTCTAGTACGGCGAGCAGCGCATCCTCGCCCGAAGCTTCGACATTAATCACACCTTTGCGGCTGAACTGGAACATGACGCTACCGGCATCAGCAATACGTCCACCATTCTTCGTGAGAGCACTCCGCACTTCAGGAAAGGTACGATTCTTATTATCGGTTGCCGTCTCGATGATAATACCGACGCCACCCGGTCCGATGCCTTCATAGGTGACTTCTTCGAGTACTGCAGCGTTCTTGTCGGCCACACGGTCAATTGCCCGCTGAATATTGGCCGCAGGCATATTTGCTTGCTTCGCTTTTTCTATCGCCAGCGCCAGCGAGGAGTTCATATTAGGATCAATGCCGCTACGCGCTGCAATGGCAATTTGATTACCGATTTTCGTGAAAACAGCACCACGCTTCGCGTCCTTGGCGCCTTTTTCACGTTTAATAGTTGACCATTTGCTATGCCCTGACATATATCAGCATCTCCACTTTTTTAGTGTATAACTTTTACTTATTATACCAGAAGTATGAGATGCCCTCCAGATACGTCGTCCTCATACTAAAGCGCTCAAAACTTTCATCTTTTTAACAAGAAGATTTGACGAGAACCTTATCATAAGCAACTATGTCATACAACAATATTACTTTCTCTAAAGTTATATTTAGTGACTCGCCATAAGTAGAGTGCCCCGCCGATAATGAGCACGTAGAGCGCCGCCAACAACCAGGGAGTGAAGGTAAGTTCAACTTGTGCCCAGTCAAATGAAGCAAAAAAGTGAACGATAGACGTCATATATGATAGGAGCATCTGTGCTGGATAGCCAAATATATGAGCCAGTGCCGGTACCGCCAGCCCGCCAATGCCCGCAATGAATGTCAACAACATTGCGATTGGTACAAGCGGCACGACCAACAGGTTAGCCAGTACGGCAACATTTGAAAAGACGCCGAAGCTCAATAAAATAATCGGTACCGTGGCAATTTGGGCAGCGATAGTCTCACCAAGAATCTGCCGAACAATGCCGGGTTTCTTATCTCCGAAGAAATAGCGCTGCATGAGCGGAGCCAGTAACATCACGCCGCCAAACGCCGCAAAGCTGAGTAGCCAGCCGATATCATTCCATGCGTAACTTGGCTGAACGGCGACTGTGATTGCGGCGGCGAAAGGCAACAACACCAAGGGATGAAAGCGGCGGCCGTAGTACCACGCTAAAAGGCTCAGCCCCGCCACCAGTCCTGCCCGTGACATACTCGGACTTAGGCCCGTCACAGCAATAAACCCGACAATCATTAAGCCGGCTGCTAAAAATGATAGATATTTAGACACTTTCTCGAGTGACCGACGCGCTAATCGCACCAGGATCGTCAGATTATACCCGCTCGCGACCACCACGTGCGTCAGCCCCGCAATTTGCAGGGATGTAACAAGTTCATCAGGTAACGCACTTTTCTGCCCAACGACGTAGCCGATGCCAAGACTCGCTTGGGGCTCATCAATCGCCCGGCGCACTCCGCTCGTAAACCAATCACGCACGCCGAGGGCAACATCACCTGGTCTTGGAGACAAGACTTCCCTAATGTCAGCACGATAGATTGAACCCGCATAATTCCCAAATCCCTGAGACAAGTCACCGGCTACCAATACCGTGTCGCTCCGCTTAATTGTTTGACGCGGTGACGATGACAGCCATATCTGCCCAGGCATGCTTTTCATGTCTAACATAATATCGCCCAGCCTCACCGTGTGTTCTCCTCGACGATTCACTTCCACATCATCAAGCACGGTCCCGACTAAAACGACGTGTCGACCATAATAGCTGTCATACTCATCAAGCTGTTGCTGTGAGAGTGTGCCGCGCCACAAGCCGAAGCTGACGGCAAAGACCACAAGCAGAGGCAAGAGGTAGTACGTGCGGCGCCAGACGACGATAGGCAGCGTCAGCGCCGTTACAACAACGACAGCGAGAAGAAGGGATGGGTTAAGCGAGATATAAAGCGTACTAGCCACGCCTATCACAAAGCACAGGGAGGCGATGGCAATAATCCACGATATATGCACACGACGCCTCAGCACCCACCACTGCATACGCTGAGTATACCACCTGTATTGACCGACAATCTAGCGACCGGTACAGGTCAAGGTAACCTATCTATAGATAGCTGCTTTAAAAAGTGTCGAGTTCGCTGTCGAGCTGAGAGAGATCGCTCTCATCATCAAGATTGATGTCATCGATCGTTGCTGATGCAGCGTCCAAACCACTTTTAGATTCAATCGTCGGCGCTTCTGGCACATCGCTGGCCGTTGACACCTGACTGCTCGATTCATTCGCCGCCTGTTTCTGAAACGTATTGTACGCGACGTAGCCAACGAGTCCGATCACGCCGATGATCGCAATGATGATGACGGCCTCGACAATAGTAAAGCCACGTTGTATAGGTGATATCATTGTGCTTGGCTCCCTTCAGTAGTCTCTGCGGTGTCGTCTGGCTGAACTGACTTCACGCCAACGATCAGGTCCTTAAGAGCTGTTTTGTATTCTTTTAAGGCAGCTTTCACTGAGCGTAGTTGTTGCTTGAAGCTATCAGCGACACCCTTCGGATTATCACCGTCACAGGTAAACTCCGTGCTTGTGGATTTAACTGAGTCAATGGCTGCCGTAGCTGCGGCCCGTTTTGCTGCTACTTTATCGACCTGGGCGTCGTACCCACTCCAGATATTTCCCTTCGTTGTATAAAACAGTTGGACACGGTCAGAAATCTTATCAAAGACGGCGAGCTGCTTTGTACCACGATCGGTGATACGGGTAATGATGCCTTGGATATTTTGTTCGCGGTTCTGACAAATCTTTAATTTGGCTTCCCCTAGTCGTACGCGCTGCGTCGTCACCCGATCTTCGGAGAGCTGCTGCGAATCCTCGGCTTTTTGCCGAACGGTCGTTTCGACAGATTTGCCGCTATTACTACTTCCCTCAGCTTTGCCACTACCGCTCGTTCCACTTGAACCGCTGCCGCTCGTATTATCCTCAACCTCAGTCGAATCCGAGCCGTCCTTGGCAAGAACTGATTGGCTACTGATCACCATGAGTGCGATGAAAGACAGTGCCAAGACAGCTATCAGACTTATTATTGTCGTCTGTACTATATTTTGTTTCATTCTGTGTTTATTCCTTATTGAATGCTATGAGTTGAGTGTATTCCCAGCTACGAGCCGTGTCAACATAAACACTATAGCCGCGGGGCGTGGACTAATAAGCAATTTAAGCTGATCACCAGCTTTGATATATATAATCGTACTGTTGCCTAACACATAAGCAGGAGGTCCCATGGAACATTCAGATGTACAAGAAATTCTCGAGGAGCTGCGCGCCATCAGAGATGTGCTGGAAAGCATCAACAGCAAGACGCCGAATCAATAGCCTCGTTTAGCCATTAATCTCAGTACCAAAAAGAGCCCATCCGGGCTCTTTTAAATTCTATGGAGGGTCCAGTGGGACTTGGTCACGTTCCGCGACCCCGCAACTTCGCGATCGGCAACCAGTTGCCATCGGAAGGTTGCCTTGCGGACTGCCACTGGCAATTCTCACCCACTCCACCTAACGGGTGTCGTGGATTCAAGTCACGCATCGATCTCAACCAAGAAAAAATACCCACACAAGGTGAGTATTATTTCTTGGAGGGTCCAGTGGGACTTGAACCCACGACACCCTGCTTAAAAGGCAGGTGCTCTAACCAGCTGAGCTATGGACCCGTAATAATAGTAAAGTACTCAAAAAACTATAGGCTAATAGGGGTCGAAAGTCAATGTTTGCCCTTTTTCTCAGGAGCCGGAGCGGGCTTCGTCAGAAAAAGGTCGACCACGGCAATGACCATACCGAGGCCAATGATAACGTCTTTGTACTCTTGCAGCCAGCGGTACACGGTACCGCCCACTCCATCAAGCTGTAGCGCAAATTGCAGGGGGTCTACCAGGAAGGCGAGGGCCAGGAGGGTAAACAGTGTCGCGCCAATGATTCGCCCAGGGAGGCGCTTGTAACTATAACCATGAAACAGGAGCAGGATTGCTGGAAGCAATACCAAAAGCCCGAGGGTGACCGCGTTGGTTAGTGGTGAAATCGGGAACAGGCCAATCATTGCCACTAACTCACCCGCTTCATCTATCCATAGCATGCTTAGTGTGGCACCAGCGGCCAGCGCCAGGCCCAGAAGCCCAAAACGACGTTTTGTCAGGAAGGCGGCAAGGAATAAGAAAACGGCGAGGGCGATAAAGACGACGAGAACGTTCATGACGGCTCTCCTACGTCAAAAATAGCAGCCTGACCGCTGCGGATTGATATCTTCTGGATTGTCCCAGCCGCTAGCTCAACAACGTACCGCGCATCTACGTCGGGCGCATAGATTTTTGAGGCTGGTTCTTCCGGCTGGGCGTCTTGAACCATATACACGACCCGTTTTTGGTCATCAAGCCAGATAATGTCGATTGGATATTTCATATCTTTCATCCAAATTTGCCAATCGCCGTTCGACGGAAAGACCATAAGAAGGGCTTCACGGTTGCCAAGCGAAGGCGTGCCCGACAAGCCGTTGACGCGCTGATCCTCCGTCTTTGCTACCCGCGCGTCAAAGGCGGCATTGCCAATGAGAAGCTGCGTCGTATTGCCACCAAAATTGTTGATGATAATAGAAACGGCACTCGCAATAACAATAAGTACCGCTCCAATTACAGCCAACCACACAAGATGATTATGACGAAGAGAAAAGTGAGCTGGTGCCATAAGCACCATTATAGCAGGCGGTTCTTAGGCGCCGACTTTATCTTTTTTATTGTGACGCTTCGCATTCAGCTCGATGTATTCAATGATCCTGGTCGCAATATCACGCTTGGTGATTGCTTCCGGCGTCTTCAAACTTGCCGATGAGTTCACTTCCAAAACGACCGGCCCACGCTCACTGCGCATCATATCGACACCACAGATCGGCAGCCCCATCGCTTTAGCAGCCTTTATGGCTGTCTTCACCTCTTCATCAGTCAGTTTAATCGGTGTCCCGACGCCGCCTTGGTGAGTATTTGAGCGAAAATCATCATCGAGACTCTGCCGTTTCACGCTGGCAACGACCCGGCTGCCCACCACGAGCGCACGGATATCCTCACCAGCTGATTCTTTGATAAATTCCTGAACCAAGAAGTTCACACCTTCGACATAGAACGCCTGCATAACTGCTTTGGCAGCTTTTGGTGTTTCAGCGAGCACTACACCATTGCCATGGGTGCCACGGGCTACCTTAATAATGAGCGGCGTGCCGCCGGCAAGTGCAATGACGTCCTCGAAATTGGCAGTTTCACGCGCAAAGACGGTCTTTGGAATACTGACTCCGGCTTTTGCGAGAATCTGATAGGCACGCAGCTTGTCGCGCGACCGCGTAATAGCGATCGAGCTGGCGGTCGTAAAACTGCCCTGACTCTCAAACTGGCGAACCATCGCTGTGCCGTATTTGGTATAGCTTTGAGCGATACGAGGAATGACGGCATCAAAATGATCCAGCGACTCCCCTTTGTAGCGGATGACTGGCTTATCTTTTTCAATTGAAACATAGCACTTGGCATAGTTGATGACTCGGACTTCATGGCCTCGAGCTTTAGCAACTTCTTTGAGCCGTTTGGTCGTGTAGTTAGCACTTCCCTTCGATAAAATAGCAATTTTCATGTAGTAACCTCTTTCGTATTAACCAGTTCTTCGTGCAGACGGTCGGCACGCTCTTTCTCTTCCTTGCGCAGTGGGCTGCCCAGCGAGACGTCAACGAGGAACTTCTTCTTCAGGAGTGAACGGCCGATCAACACAGGATAAAGTTTTTTTGATCGATCTGCAAGCGTGAACGTTCCATTAATGACTCGATTATGAACCTTAATCTTTAATGTGACTTTATAACGAAGTTCTCTTTGCCCAAATGAGTTAGACACGCGCGTAATGACAAAGTCACCTTTTTCAAAAACGTGTTCGTCACCGGTGTAATAAGGCGACTCAGGACTAAAGAAAACGACCTTCAGACGTTCATCCTCTACCTTGGTGACATGAGCCCATATTGAGGATGAGTCTGCACCGGTATCAATCTTCGTCGGAACCATTTTGGCGCCAAGTTCTGGAAAAGCTACCTTCTCGGCGCGACCAATAATAGTAAGTTGACTCTCCGACATCACACGAACTCCGCGTTAAACGCTTTTTTAATGAAATTAATCGAGCGGACTATGTCGTCGTTCACGATGATAACGACCACGTCACCAGGCTTTGCTATGGCCGCAGCTCGCGCGATTGCCTCGTCTTCACGGATGATACGTTCGACATGCGGGTTCACTTCAGCGATGGCATCGGTCAGTATCTGCGACGTGCGCCCTTCTACTTCTTCGAATCTTTTATGCTTGGTGACAGCCTTCCTGAGATAGCCGTCAATCTTGTCGTAGACCACCAGCTGATCAAACGCCTGGCCGATAACCGTCCCCGTTTCTCGCATCAATTCATCGGTGCGGTCGTGGGCTAAACGTACCACGCCAATAACTTTACCACCATCACCAATTTTAGTCCGGGCTAAGTCGGCGACCATACCGAGTGATATTTTTTCATGGGCATAGTCTGCCAGAACCTGAACGTTATTTTGATTACGGAGCATAGTGAGGCGGCCGCCATAAGGGTCAAGTCTGACTGCTTCGAAGACTGCTTTGACGCCTGCGGGTAATTGACCGTCGTACATACCATATATCCCTCCGACGGCTGCCATGAGGTTCCAGACTGAGGGTAAGAAATTACCGTCAAACGTCCAAGGGATCTGCCTCAGGTCGAGGATAGTCTCGTCGCTTTCTTGGCGGCGTAGTACAATCCGCTTATCTTCAGTCATCGTGACAGCAACACCGCCGTCCGCCAGGTGCCTCTGAATATCAAAGTGGCTGAACGTGAGACCAAACGGGATCAGCGTGACACCAACTTTCGGTCTGACTTCCAGTCGATCGACAACCAATATATCGTCGGCGTTGAATACGGCATACGCATCCTGGTGGAGGAGGCGGGAGAATATAAATTCTTTGGCATGAGCGATATCTTCCTTGGTTTTGATACGGTCCGACGAGCCAAGGTGGTCTTCAAACACGTTCAAAAATATTCCCACCTTGTGATATCGATAGGCTAAACCAGATGAAGCACTACAGCCAAGCGAGCATTCAAGTACGGCAACACCGTTTTCTTTCAATTCGGGACGAGCGTGAAATTCCCACAAATAGCGACCAGGCGCGACACTGGGTACGAGTCGCCAGGCTGACTTGGAATCGTCAAGCGTGCTGCGACGTTCACCATTCATGAAATGCCCCGTCGTATCTACTTTGAGAACGTTGTGCTGGAGCTGCAATAGCACGTCAGCAATGACAGAGACAGTTGTTGTCTTGCCCTTTGTGCCAGTGACAGAAATAATAGGAACAGTAGCCATATGGTTCTCCTTCTTCTCTATTAATTATACCTGTTCAGGGCGATACGGCTAATCTGTTCCGCAAGTTTACGGTGATGTCGGCGACCGATTTCATCATGTTCACCGAGCTGGACAAGCTGGGGCTCAGCGGCGTTCAACTCCATCGGCTTCCATTCAGGCTCGGGACGTGAGGCTGAACTGGCGTATACCCAGTCGATTGCAATATTGAATTCGTCGCTGCCGGTAATCTCCTGGAGGCGAGCAATCACTTGCCGCGCACCCTCTACCAGGTAGCCAGGCGTTGACTCAAGATCAAGATAGAGCCACTCGTCACTGCGGAAGTCGATTTCACCGCGTTTTGCAACCCGGCCGACAACATCCCATTGATCATTTCCGAAATAATACAGGCGCACCTCTTTGTTCACGCCCTCTTGGTTGGCGTGCTCGAGGCGTGACTGTTGCTCTGCGTCGACACCACGAAGATGCGGGAGTGGCGAACTGAAATCAAGTTTTTCCTCAACAATGTAGCCAGCTGTCCTCTCAGTTAGTGCCTGACTAACCTCTTCCTTCGTGCCAACATACACACCCTTACTGCGTTGCCCATTAATCGGTTTTGCAACGACAAGGTCTCCAGGGAGCGATTCAAGCTTCGCCTGTACATCCGAGCCGCTATCTTCTCTATCAATCAACGTCGCTTCTCTGCCATACATATCGTTTGGTCCGAACACCGTCTGGGCGACCTGATATTTGTCACGAGCGAGGGCCCGTACATTATTTGGGTTCAGAAGTGGTGTATCTGTCTCCATATGAAGCGGCCGAAGAATATTCCGAACCACGGAAAATTCCCCTACCCCGACAGAACCAAGGCGTTCTATCGTGACCTGGCGGTCGTGATCGCCGTAGACTGGTCGTATGACGTCATGCGCCATCGCCTCTGTCTCATCTAACGAAGCGAGCCCTCTGGCAACAGCCACATCAACGCCATGCTGGCGGATTTCGTTGACTAGATATGGTCGAGACCACGACAATAACCCTTTTTCTTCAGGATTACCGTCGCGTATACCGGGGAGAGCGAGGAGGGCCGTTCGGTCATATTCGATACTCATACTTAAATTATAGCATAAACTTGATAAAAAAGCAATAGCCTCTTACGCGTTAGCAGTCCGGTCCATAAGGTCAGCCAATGCGCCGATGACGTCCGGCGTATCGCCATCCCGTAACGACGTGTACATCTGCAGTGCCGGTGAGGTATTAAACTCCAAAAAGATATAGTTGTCGTCGCTGGCTGCCTTCTGGTAATCCTCTGCCATAAGGTCAATGACGAGAAACCGGGGGCTGAGTTCACCCGCTAGCCGCCGTGCAACATCACGATAACTCGGGTGCACAACATCAGTCACACCATAGAGTGATGCCCCCATTCCGATCATCGTCGTCTGCGAAAGCTCAAGGATGTCCCCTTCGACTAGTATTTGCTGGTCGGTCAGGAAATGAGCTGGGATATTCGAAATGTCCAGCTCCGGATAGGCCAGCAGCGGAAACTGAAGGCTACGGCGACTACTGTTTTCAGCGGCAATTAGTTCTTGTACGGTGCGCCATCCGTCACCGACAACCTGAGGTTTTTGTCGCAGAATCACCGAGGTCACCTGCCCGTCGATAACCGTCAGCCGAATTTCCTGGCCAATAAATTGTCGCTGAATCAGCGGGGCCTGTCCTTTATGAACGGCGAGCGGTAATGCCTCGCGCAACTGATCTTCGGTCCGAATATTTAACGTTAAGCCCTTGCCGCCGCTCCGGTCGAGTGGCTTGACGATGACCTGCTTATATCTCTCGAGAAACTGAGATGCTACGTGCATGTCTGTGGTTTGGACGGTTACCGGTACCGGAACCTCAAACTGCTGGGCGAACTGGTAGCCGAGCGTCTTATCTTTGCTGACTTTTTTGGCAAGCGCAGAAACGAAGGGGTAGTCATAATAAGCTCCTTTAAAAAGAATGGCTTTCCCGTTCGGAGAAATGTACCGCTGGTAGGTACGTTCAAGTATAACGTCGCTGACGCTATACCCGCGTAGGACCAATTCATCTTTGAGACGATAGGCGCTCATTAGAACATGCTTTTCTTAGCAGTAAACTGTTGCAAAATCTCTTTTTGTTTCTTTGTTAGTTTAGTCGGCGTATCCACAATGACACTGACAATATGTGGCCCACGGCCGTTCCCATTCATGTGCGGCACGCCGTGACTGGATAACTTGAAGTCCGTTCCACTCTGCGTACCGGCCGGTACTTTCATACGGATCATGCCGTCGACGGTCTCAACATCAATGTCAGTTCCTAGGGCAGCCTCCACCATGCCAATATGCTCTTCGGAGAGAATAATGTCGCCTTCGCGGGTGAAGTGCTTATGAGCCTTGACGCGAATATGAACATAGAGGTCACCCCGTTGTCCATCGGCAATCGCTTCCCCACGTCCACTCAGACGAATTGTGGCGCCGTCATCAATACCAGCAGGGACTTTCAGCTTGACTGATTGCTTGCGTCGCTCCGTGCCCTTACCGCGGCAAACGCTACAGACTTTTTGCGGTACCTTCCCCCGTCCGTGGCAGGTGGCACACGTTACACTTTGCTGGACTTGGCCGAACATCGTACTGACGACGCGAATCTGCTGTCCCGCTCCCTTACAGGTCGGGCAAGTCTCCAGCTCATAACCAGGCTCGACCCGTGTCCCCTTACAGTGGAGGCATTCTTGATCGATTTCAAGCTCTATTTCTTGTTCAACGCCAAAGATTGCTTCCTCGAATGTCAGTTGCAGGCTGACTTCAAGGTCACGTCCGCGCTGCGGTGCCTGCTGCCGACTACCGCCGCCGAAGAATTGTCCGAAAATATCGCCGAGGCCGCCATCACCGAAATCAAAATGAACGTTCTGGCCACCGAAGCCGCCAAAGCCTTCAAACGGATTGCCGTCATAGCCGCTGCCTCCGCCACCCGAACCACCGACACCGGCGTGACCGAATTGGTCATAACGCTGGCGTTTTTGGGCATCCTTAAGGATATCGTAGGCTTCATTAACTTCCTTAAACTTCGTTTCATCACCACCTTCCTTGTCGGGGTGGTATTTAACGGCCATGCGACGAAACGCCTTCTTGATCTCATCGGCCGAGGCGTCCTTGGAAACACCGAGAACTTCGTAATAATCTCTTTTACTCATCTACACTAATTGTACTGAATTAGCACTTCACTGTCCAGAGTGCCAAGCACTTCCTGACGAAGAAAAGGAGCCTAGGGGAAGGCTCCTTTTCTTAAAAGTGTCGTCGACGAGCTAGCTTTCTACAGCGCTACGACTTGGTACGGTTTGGGTAAAGACCGTCACAAGCAACACGGCAAGTCCGACAACGATGTGCGGCATCCAGGCATTAGGTGCTTCGTTAATGAAGCCGAAGAGGAAGGGGGATAGTGCCAAAAATGCTGCAGCGACATAGTCGATGGCAAGGTGAATCGGCATCGGTATGACCTTGAACAAGCCGAGCTCATAGCGAGTGAGGAGACTATAGACGAACAAACCTATACCGAGCACCATGGGGATGATCACTGCCGCACCTCCGAGCTCTTGAAAGCCAAAGATTACAGGAGCGAAGAACAAGGCGACGGCGACAATATAGTCGAGTACACCATGTACTGCTGTTGGTATAAATTTTACGTCCATAATAACCTCCTTTTAGTAGCAACGCCGATTAATAGAATGCTCGGTAAAGACGGTGAAGATCCTTACGATTAGCTGTGCGTCACACGGTGGCTACGGCCACTAACAGCGCGCCAGATAAAGAGGGCAACGACTGCACCGAGAAGAGCAACAAGGAAGCTCCAAAGGTTAAATCCTGTTACGCCACTACCACCAAAGAGGCTAACAATGAATCCGCCGAGGAATGCACCGATGATACCGACAACGATATTACCAATGACACCTTGTTCACGATTATTACCCACAATCATTGAGGCGACCCATCCGGCCAAACCACCAAGTATAATCCAACTAATTATTCCCATTGCGTCCATATGTAATTCTCCTTATTTACTTATTGATTACGCCCTCATTGTAAAGAGCGATGGACTTGCACGCTGTGAGAAATGTCACAAGATAAGGAAGGTCAATAAAACAGTGTTTTACTGACTGTTAAAGGCGTTCTTTACAGATTGGCCGCTGATAGCGTACGTGATGCCTTCTTCTCGCGGAAGCCCACTGTAATATGACGATGTTGAGATGGCACTAATGACCCCGATTGCTCCACAGGCATTGACCAAGGCCCCGCCGGAGTTGCCTGGGTTGACTGCCGCATCCGTCTGTACGAAGGAAATATCGTCAGGCGCGGATTTAACGACATACTGAACATCTACTGTGCTGACCGTACGCGAGACGATACCCTGGCTTAACGTTACCTGGCCCGTAAAGAAGGTGTTCCCCGGCCAACCAAGCACGTAAACATCTTCAGCCAGATCGTAATTGGTCACGATATCCAAATACTCCGGTGTCGCGCGGTCGACTTTTAGGAGCGCCAGGTCATAGTCTGGCGCTGTGTTCACGACATCGACTTTCACCTGCCCGTCTTCGAGGTTGAGCACGATCGATTGAGCGCCCTCGATGACATGATACGCGGTCAGGAGTGTCCCGTTGGCATCAATCGCAAAAGCCGTACCAGTGCCATTTTCCGTCGCCACGGGATATGTCGCGCCGATGGCTTTCTCGAGCGTTGTCTCCATGTCACAAGTCGTATCGCTCGAAGATTTGGATTTGTCCGACACACTCACCGACGGGGCTGTCGACGTCGCCGGGAGTGGCGTCGATCGATTAACAGCCTGGCTGAACTGAGTGGCGATCGCTAAAAGTATAATCGCTACACCGCCGAGTACGAGAACAGTGGCATTGAGAATATGAATCGTCCAACGCCCGATACGAGCGGATCGACGACTACTTTTTTTAAGGAAACGAGATAGCAGATAGAGTACGCCAAACGTGCCCCCGACGATCCAAGCAAGCGCTTGGATGAGGAGATGTGTCGGTGCTGAATCAAGACTATCGTATTCATAGAGGCCGGATCCGACATACACCAGCCAGCTAACAACTGCGGCAATCGTCAGACCAATAACAACTGCGGCCAGGACTAATAAAAAAGCCGGGACTTTTCGCCTCGTGGGAGAATGAGGGGTCTGGCGCGAGATCGGGTTTTCGGTGTTTGGTGCTTCATCCATAAGTACTATTATAGTACACGCAAAAGCTGGCAGGAACCTGCGAAGGCACATTCCCCTAATGGCTATTGTCGCTCCGCACCCGAACACCTATACTGTGAATAATGAAACCTCTCATCCGTTACGCTGGCGTGATCTTCGGAACAATCCGCGCCGAATACCGTCAATTAGCGAACCGCTACTTCGGTACGATTGAACGCTTTGACGGCAATGCCTGGGAAATATGCAATCAAATTCTCGAACGGCTTTGGCAAGGTGATTTCTACCGCACCAGCCTCGGGCATTTTGACTTCTTTTGGATGCGTGATTTTGGGACAGTCTGTCAGTCTCTCGTGCGCCTTGGTCATGAAAAAGAAGTGCATCATACGCTCCGCTGGACTCTTCTGCAATACCGCCGAGCAAACATTATCAGTACTTGTATCGATAAGGCAGGTAACTGTTTTGAGGCCCCGGGCCGAGCCATCGATACGTTACCGTGGCTTCTCCACTGCCTGGTGGTCAGTCACTACCCGCTGAACAAATCCGAACATGAATTCTTAAATCGACAGTTAAAAAAGTATTGCTCAATTTTCCTTAAGGAAGATGGCCGGCTCAAGTCAATGAAGTACGCCGAGATGCGTGATGCCGTCATTTACGACCGCAGCGCATACGCCGTCAGCCTGGTCGCCCGTCTTGCCCGCTGCACCAAACAGCTCGGCCTCAACTTTCCGTTTGGTGTCGAGCTATACCAAAAAGAACTAACCACGACCTACTGGAATGGGAATTACTTTAGCGCCGATCGCAAGACCACCGCTTTCAGTGCCGAATGCGCGCTCTTTCCGTTCTTCCTCGACGTTATTGATGATGCCGATATGGCCAGCAAGACATTTGAATACATCAATAAGCACAAGCTGAACGAGCCCTATCCCCTCATTTATACGAACCAACCGCATGCCTTTACCTATCACTGGTGGATGACGGCTCCGTTTATGCCAAATTATGCCGGCGAGTCAGTTTGGAGCTGGCACGGCGAATACTACCTGCATGTTCTAAAAAAATATCAACGGCCTGAATACAACGAACAGTATGTGCGGTTTGCGGCCATGGTCGAACGTCATAAAACGTTTCCAGAAATGCTTAATAAAGACGGCTCATGGTACTACGCTCCGATTTACCGCGGAGATCCCGGCATGGTCTGGGTAGCGCTATTTCTTGAACTGCCAGTCCCCGCTTAACTTGACTTTTGTTGATTTTTTTGCTATAATATATAGATAGCTTATGTTCCTGCATCCGCGGTGAACGAGGCTCGATAGAAGGGAACTCAACTATGAGTGTCTTCGATTCCATGGTATTTGCCGAGATCGACGAGCTGACGCCGACCCACTTCCAGGAGGACCATCACCAGTTGCCGGTCCGGGCCGCGGAAGTGGTCCTCGACGGCGGTACGGGCCGCAGCGAGCGTCTGTTCGACGTGCTACTGCCGCTCCTCCGCGACGAGATCCACATCGTGGAGTTCGCACGCGGCGTGAGCGACGACGGTGAGCTGTACATCTGCGGAGCGCTGCTCCGCCGGGAAGATGGCACGGTCGTCATCCACATCAAGGATGCCGCCATCGGCTACCACGGATCGGGCGCCGACCTCAGCCGGCACGTCCTCACGGCGCTCAACGTGCCGTCGGATGTGTTCGAGAAGATCAACGAGAAGGCCCAGGCCACGCGTCGCCCGAACGGCACCCCGCACTACGACATCGTGCTCCGTCTCCATCAATGAATGCCATGGATCAGGCCTGTAGACAACGCGTCTGCAGGCCTTTTCCACAGCACATAAAAACCGCCCTGTCTTTCGATACGGGCGGTTTCTTTTTTCAGGTTTGACTATTTCTTTTCGTCGACGACTTCGCCTTCTACCGGCTCATCCGTCTTTTTGTCACTGTCCGAGGCAGGTGCTTCCTCGTCAGCTTTAGCTTGGTACAACTTTGCTCCGATTGGCATGATGGCTTCATTGAGTGCCTTGACGGCTGCCTCAAGCTCATCTTTGTCGGTAGCATCTTTGTGCTTTTTCGCTTCTTCGACGGCGGCTAGAATTGCCTTCTTGTCATCATCGCTAATTTTATCTTTATACTCATCAGGCATCTTTTCGGCTTGGTAGATGGCATTCTCGAGCTGGTTGCGGGCTTCGACCGCTTCTCGCTTCTTCTTGTCTTCTTCGGCGTGTGCTTCGGCTTCTTTTTGTGCCTTTTCGATATCTTCTTTTGAAAGATTGCCGCTGTTTTGGATGGTAATCGATTGCTCCTTACCCGTTCCTTTATCTTTAGCAGTAACATTCAAGATACCATTCGCATCCAGGTTAAACGTCACTTCGACTTGCGGTACTCCGCGCGGAGCTGGGGCGATACCATCGAGCACAAAACGTCCGAGAGACTTATTGTCACTCGACATTTCCCGCTCACCTTGTAAGACATGGATCTCCACTTGCGGTTGATTATCGGCTGCAGTCGAGAACGTTTCACTCTTGCTCGTAGGAATTGTCGTATTACGTTCAATCAGCTTCGTCGTCACGCCGCCCATCGTTTCAATACCGAGACTCAGTGGCGTCACATCGAGCAGGAGAACATCCTTGACATCACCTTGCAGTACACCACCCTGGATAGCGGCACCAACGGCCACAACTTCATCAGGATTGACACCCTTGAGTGGCTCTTTACCAAAGATACTCTTCACCTTCTCGACAACGGCGGGCATACGGGTCATGCCTCCAACGAGCACGATTTCGTCAATATCACTGGCTTTCAGTTTGGCATCTTTAATAGCTTTTTCAACTGGTCCAGCTAGGCGATCGATGAGGTCTTTCACCAGCTCTTCGAGCTTGGCACGGGTCAGCTTGTATTCGAAGTGCTTTGGACCATTAGCGTCGGCCGTCAAGAATGGCAAGTTGATGTCGGTCTCGGTCGTTGAAGATAATTCCTTCTTGGCCTTCTCGGCTTCGTCCTTCAGGCGCTGCATAGCAGCATTGTCGCCCTTGAGGTCGATACCAGACTCTTTTTTAAATTCATCGAGAAAGAAATTGACGATACGGTTATCGAAATCTTCACCACCAAGGTGCGTATCACCGTTGGTTGAGCGGACTTCAAAGACGCCATCACCGAGTTCAAGAACGGAAACGTCGAATGTACCTCCACCAAGGTCAAACACGGCGATCTTTTCTTCTTTCTTCTTCTCAAGACCATAGGCGAGGGCAGCCGCTGTTGGCTCATTGATAATACGCTTCACTTCGAGGCCGGCGATCTTACCCGCATCTTTCGTGGCTTGACGCTGCGAATCATCGAAGTAGGCAGGGACGGTAATGACTGCTTCGGTGACTTTTTCACCGAGGAAGGCTTCAGCATCGGCTTTAATCTTGGAGAGGATCATGGCAGATACTTCTTCTGGCGTATAGTCTTTATCGCCTAAGGTAACCGCTACGCCGTCTCCCTTTTTGACGATGGCATATGGCATGATATCAAGGTCCTTCTGGACTTCCTTATCACCAAACTTACGACCGATTAAGCGTTTTACGCCGTAGATAGTGTTACTGGCATTGGTGACGCGTTGGCGCTGGGCGACTTGGCCGACCAATCGTTCGCCGCTCTTATTAATGGCAACAACGCTCGGCGTCGTGCGATTGCCTTCGGCATTGGCAATTACTTCTGGTTTTCCGGCGATCATGTACGCGACGGCACTGTTAGTGGTACCGAGGTCAATTCCGATAATCTTTCCCATTTTGATACTCTCCTTTTCTTTCACGATTTAGCAATACTGTATATCACCAGCAATCGACGAGTGCAATTGCTAACTATCTCTATTATAGGAATATTAGCACTCTCATGTCAAGAGTGCTAAGCATTTAATTCGACGTTTTTCGCTTGAAAACGTACGCTGCCAGAGGCATGGCAATGATGAGAATGCTGATACTCCAGATAAGCGACCAAAGACCGGCTGAACCCATAGGAGTCCCAATTAAGAGTGAGCGGACGGCATTGACCATGTGCGTGACTGGCTGATTCTCGGCAAATATTTTTAGCCAGCTCGTCATTGTTGAGGTATCAACAAATGCGCTGCTGGCGAATGTCAGTGGAAATATAATGATAAACGTCAGCCACTGCACCCCTTCAACGCTCTTGGCGACCACGCCTATAATAGCCATCAGCCAGGAAAGAGCGAGCGTAAAGAGTGTCACCAGCCCAATAAATGCCAGCCAGTCCGTCAAGCTCGCGTTGGGGCGGAAACCAATGATAAGACCGGCCACAATCATGACGATGACTGATATGAAGTTGCGGAAGATATCAGAAATAACATGCCCAGTGAGCAGTGCGAGGTTTGACATCGGCAGCGAACGAAAACGATCAACAATGCCTTTCTTGAGGTCAGTCGCAACCGCAATCGCTGTTGTCGTGGAGCCAAAGGCGAGGGTTTGTACAATGATTCCGGCCATCAGGAAGTTGATATAGCTCCCACCTTCCGTCTTAATCGCGCCGCCAAACACAGCAGTGAACAACACCAAAAACATGATTGGCTGAAAGAATGTTCCCAGGAGCTGGTCAGTGTTACGGATGATATGGGTAGCGCTGCGCCGAATCATAATAAGTGAGTCGCTGATCGCAAACCAAAGTTTCGAACGTTTTATGGGTGTGGCGGTCATTATGCTGTCTCCTCGTCGTGCTTGCTTTTACCGGTGAGCGATAAAAACACATCGTCAAGCGTCGGTTTATGGATACTCATCGTACTAAAATGTATCTTCGCGTCCGCTAAAATCTCGAGTGCACTCCGTACGTCTTTATTCGTATCGTTGATCATCAACGTGACAGCCAAGTCTTTATCATTTTTCTCCAGCACCCGTGAACCGAGCGCTTCTTGCGCGGCCGCATACGCCGACTTGTTATCAAATATAATTTCAAGCCGGTCTTTGCCAACGGTACTCTTTAATTCTTTAGCGGTTCCTTCAGCGATGACCTTGCCGCCGTCAATAACCACGATCTGATCGGCTAGCTGGTCGGCTTCTTCCAGATACTGTGTCGTCAACAGAATGGTCGCCCCGCTCTCCTTTAGACGATTAATACTTCCCCACATAGCAATTCGTGAACGTGGATCAAGGCCGGTCGTCGGTTCATCAAGGAAAATAATCGGTGGCGTTGCAATCATGCTGACCGCTAGGTCAAGCCGCCGCCGCATACCGCCTGAATAGTCCTTGAGCGGGCGACTCGCCGCATCAACTAAATTAAATTCTTTTAGTAACTCTTCAGCTCGTTGCCGAGCATCCGCTTTCGAAAGATGGTAGAGCTGACCCATCATTATCAAGTTTTCCCGTCCTGTCAGCATCTCGTCAACGGCTGCTGATTGTCCAGTCAGTCCAATAATCGCCCGTACCGCATCACCTTCTTTAGCCACATCATAGCCTTCGATCGTGACAGTCCCGCCATCAAAATTGAGCAGAGTACTGAGAATACGAACCGTCGTTGTCTTGCCAGCGCCATTAGGCCCGAGCAAGGCAAGCATTGTCCCCCGCTCTACTTTCAATGAAATACCGTTGAGGACCTGATTTTTCCCATATGACTTCTTTAAATTTTTGGCAATAATTGCGTAGGTTGGTTGCGGCATATCGATAGTATAGCTGAGTGTGAAGTGTGCGCCTACTGACGCGTTACCTTGACCATAGCGTGCCGGATGACTTGTCCGCCGAGCTGGTAGCCGCCCTGTAGCTCGTCGGCAATCACTTCTTGTTCCCCGGTTGCATCATCGTCAAACTGAATTGCTTCATGGAGCTGAGGATCAAACACCGTTCCCGGTTTCGCATCAATACGCTTGAGATTGAGACTCTCTAGCGACTTTTCAAGATTCTTAACGAGTCCCTCGACGCTTTTCACCCAGGCATTATCTTTGATTTCCTCTGGCGTATACATAATAGCCCGCTCGATGTTATCAATGACCGGGAGCAGCTTCACAATAGCGCCAGCCTGCCCTGCTTCGCGAGCAGATTGCTTCTCAGTATCAACACGCTTTCGGTAATTTTCAAAATCAGCCCGCGTCCGCTGCAGATCACCCGTCAATTCTACGACGCGTTGTTCAAGTTCTATCTCGTTTTTACTTTTCTTCGCTTTTTCCGCCATCACTTCTCCTTATTGCTGCTCTTGCTTCTGCTAAAATTTCTTCATCCGTCTTCTGCCTATATCCCGACTGGAGCCGCGCCCATAGCATATGCCCCCAGGGGTAGGCTAAGCCAATTAAAATAATGCCCGGGATCAGCCGCCAGAGCGTGCCGGTTGACTCAAACGCACCGATAACCAGTGAAGAGCCGATGAGAAAAAGCAGGATAGCGATACCAAACTTCACATAATTATTCACTACAGGACCTCCTCGAGCATTGCGCCCGTATGGCGCACCAGGCTCATTACCTTGGCATAGCTTTGGCGCGTTGGACCTAGCACGCCGATATAGCTGCGGTCGCTATAAGGTGATCGAAAACGACTAATGATAAGTGTGGCGCCGCTCGTTTTACCAATGGGATTTTCGCTGCCGATGTAGACGTTGAGTGGTTCATTGGGCGCGGCTTCCCGAAGCCATGGCTCCAGATTATCAAGCAAGCGGGCGACGGCCAGCGTATGCTGTGATTGCAAGAACTCTGGTTGTGAGAAAAGATTGCCGATCCCACTCATATAAAGCTCATCACCAATGGTAGCAATGCCAAGATTGTGAGTGAGCTCCACCAAGCTATCGACGGCGCTCCTGATTGCTCGATCGGCTCGATTGACGTGCGTGGACACGCGGGCATCAATCGCCCGGGCTCCACGGTCTGGCGGCGCTAACTTATCCACGATTGGCGGATTTTGGGTTAAGCTGTTGACGTAATATCGGTAGCCAGTATCTGTGGGGATACGACCAGCACTGGTGTGCGGCTGTACAATATAGCCCATCTCTTCCAGCCGGGACATTTCGCTGCGAATGGTCGCACTCGACACATTAAAAAGCTTTGCCAGCAGCACGCTACCGATTGGTGCGGCAATTTCGGCGTGTTGCTCGATGATAGCCGCCAGGATTTGGAATTGTCGTTCCGTCATAGTGGTATTATATCGATTTTTAGCACTCGCTGTCAATGAGTGCCAGTAGTCATCCAGTTTCTGTACTCAGTAATAATAACTTCTTTTATTTGCTCGGGTGTTCTGTCGGATGTGTCCAAGAAAAGGTCAAAATTGTGAGGGTCATGACCATCTACGCCATACAGCTTCCGATACCGTCGCGATTCGCTTTCCAAACGAGCATCGAGGAGTTTTGCATATTCTGCCGGATCCTTGGGAACATCCTCTCTCTGACGGCGAGCTTCGTCCATGTCTGCCAGAACGCGCCGTGCACCAACTGCCGTATCTAGACCAAGGTAGACTTTAAATGACTGAGGAATAAAATGCCATGCGAGACGACCGTCTATCACAAAGTTAGTTTGTGTCTCACCTAACTTTTTCTGATGCTCGTCGACCTGAAAATCTATTGCCGCATTTTTTTCAGCATCCAAATTAGCATGTAGAACATCCATTTGATTTGACGAGGCAATTTCACGAAACAGGGCCCCGGTTGAGTAGTGCCGATAGTTCAGACCTTCAGCAAGCAATCGCGCCGTAGTAGACTTTCCGGAAGCAGGCATTCCGGCAATAGTAATGATATGTTTTCTTCCAGTCGGGGCAATGGGCATTTTGATTATTTTAACACTTTAGTCGCGCTTAAGCATCACCATGAAGGCTTCGGATGGAATGTCGACTTTACCAAAGCGTTTCATACGCTTCTTTCCCTTTGCCTGTTTGGCCAGGACTTTCTTCTTACGGGAAACATCGCCGCCATAGAGACCGGTCGTAACGTCTTTACGGTATGCACTGATATCTTCGCGGGCGATGAATTTGCCGCCGATCGCCGCTTGGAGGCTGACCTGGAAGTTTTGGCGGGGTATAACTTCTTTTAATTTCTTGACCATTTCCCGTCCGAGGCTCTGAGCTTCGGTGCGGTGCGCCATCACACTTAACGCGTCGATTGTTTCGCCAGAAACATAAAAATCAACTCGAACAAGATCTCCCGGTCGATAACTATCGAGCTCATAATTGAAGGAGCCGTAACCACTGGTAATTGATTTTAACTGATCATAAAAGTCAGTTAAGAGATTCGCGAGTGGTGCTTCAAAACTGATCAGTGCTCGTTCATCAATATAACTGAGGTTATCCTGACGGCCACGTTTATTGACGATCAGCTGGATAACGCCGCCGATATAGTTTTGCGGTACGACGATCTCTCCTTTAATCCAGGGTTCACGTATCTCGGTAATCTTCGTGACGTCTGGTAAATCGCTAGCGCTCTTGATATCAATATCATCACCGCTGCTTAAACTCACTTGATAATCGGTCGAGGGATTCGTCACGACGAGATCAAGATCGTATTCGCGCTCTAATCGCTCTCGAATAATATCCATGTGCAGGAGTCCAAGGAAGCCAATTCGGACGCCAAAGCCGAGGACGGGAGAGTTCTCTGGCTCAAATTGAAGGGCCGAGTCACTCAAGCTTAATTTCTCGACTGCATCCTTAAGATCTTGGTAGTCATCATTACTCACTGGGAAGAACCCGGCATAGACAAACGGTTTTACGAGCTTATAGCCAGGCAGGGCTCTCGAGGCCACTGCCCGTTTCGTTGTGACCGTATCACCCACGCGCGCGTCCCGGGTGGTACGGAGGTTCGTGACAATATAGCCAATCTCTCCGGTCGTCAGGACGTCACTCGGTTGCATCGTCGGACACAGCGAGCCAACCTCTAGAGCGATGCCGTTAGCACTCGTCGCCAACATCTCGATCGTGTCACCTTTCTTAATTGTCCCGTCGACCACGCGAGTATACAGAATAACTCCTCGGTAATCATCAAAATAACTATCAAAGATAAGGGAGCGTGTGGCCTCGTCGGCATGACCTTTTGGAGCTGGGACGCGGGCCACGACTGCGTCGAGCACTTCCGATACGCCTTCTCCGGTCTTGGCACTAATTTTAAAAATGTCGTCATCGGTGCATCCGAGCAGATTAATAATCTCTGCACTTACTCTCGGGACGTCAGCCGCCGGTAGATCAATCTTATTAATCACTGGGATAATTGCCAGGTCGGCGGCGATCGCCAAATATACGTTGGCCAGCGTCTGCGCCTGGATACCCTGACTCGCATCGACGACTACGATGGCGCCTTCACAGGCGGCAAGTGAGCGCGAAACTTCGTAGCTAAAGTCAACGTGTCCTGGCGTATCAATAAGATTGAGATCATACGTCGTATCCTGTGAGCTGTAGGCCATGCGAACAGGCGCTAACTTGATCGTAATACCCTTCTCGCGCTCTAGATCCATACTGTCCAGCAACTGTGATTTCATATCGCGAGCTGAGACGGTACCAGTGATTTCCAGCATGCGGTCAGCCAGTGTCGACTTGCCGTGGTCGATATGCGCAATAATACAAAAATTCCTTATGTGAGCTTGGTCCATTATTTCTTCCCCGCCCGGCTAAAGAGAACCTTCTGTGTAAATGAAACGACCGGTTTTACCTCCGGGAGATGCAGTAAGTAACTCAATACAAAGTAGGCGAGTGCACTAATCGAGACAATCAGGACGAATTTTGGAAAAGTAGCCACGAAACTTTGGTCGGTCGCGTTCAAGGGAAAGAGTTGTACGGATATATAGGTGACAATTGCCATGAAGCCAGTGGCACTCGCCATGCGAGCAACCGCGTGGACAAACACCGCGTCAAACAATCCCTTAATTCGGCGAGACATCACGACGAAAAGTATGACCACTTCAATCGAGGCAGACGTGACCGCCGCCCAAGCTAATCCCTGGACTCCCATTTTCACGGCAAAGGTAAAGTACGCAGCCAGCGCAATATTGAGACCGATGGCAAATATCGAAATATAGAGCGGCGTCTTCGTATCCTGCTGGGCATAAAAGCTTCGCGCCGAAATATGATAAATACAGCGAAACAGAATGGTGAGCGCTAGTATACCAAGGATACTGGCCATGACTTGATTACCACCGTTTTTAATAAAGTTGATGAGATAGCCACGTCCGAAAAACGTCACGACGCTGACAGGGAGCGCGAGCCAGATAATTACACGCAGGACTGACTGCAATTCTTTTTTAAAGAGATCGGGTCGTCCCTGGGCGATACGTTCAGTCATTTTCGGATACGCCGCCGTACTGATAGCCACACCGATAAGATTAATTGGTACGTATGACAAGGTCGTCGCCTGCTGATAGGCACGAATGCTCCCGGCTACCATACGGGAAGCAAGGTTTGTTTCGACGATGCTATTCACATAATCGATGCCCTGATCGAAGGAACGAGCTGGTAAAAGACCGAGTACTTTGCGAAAGCCTTTGTTTTTCCAATATATCTTAAACCGATAGTCAAAGCCCATCCCGAATAGCCCGATGCTACTCACGACCAGCTGCATCACGGCGCCGAGTACGACACCGAGTGCGACGCCCATAATGCCACCTTCAAACACCTGCCAGCCAAAAATATTAATGCCATTGGTAAAGACCAGCGCGCCAAAGATAATACCGATATTGTAGATGGTCGGCGCCAGCGCAAAGAACGTAAAGCGCCCTATCGCTTGCTGCATGCTCGTGATGACCGTGGAAACAGCAAAGAGGAATGGACTGACCGCCAGGACGCGCATCATACTGACCGCTAATGCGTGGCTGGCTTCGTCTAACCCTGGACCGACCACGTATCCGACTAATGGGTCGGCAAAAATCATAATCAGAATACTGGCTACCAGCGTTGCAAGCGCCATCAGGTTGAGTAAGCTGGTACTCAGCCGCCAAGCAGAATTCTTATTTCCTTTTGCCAGCCGTTCGTTAAAGACGGGAATAAACGTGACGCTAAGGGCGCCGCTGACCAGCAGAATAAACATGAAATCCGGTACGGTGAAAGCGACGGTATAGGCATCAATACCAGATGGATAGGTATCGATATAGAGGCTGTTCAGTAAACGGTCGCGGAGCAGACCGACCAGACTCGATAGTAGTGTAGAACCAGCTAGCAGATAGGCTGCTAGCTGGATAGTGAGCTTCTTGTTCGCTCGTTCTACTGTTTTTTTTATTGGACCCATTAAGGATTCGCGCCGCGCTTAGTAGAGGCGAGCCTCCTTCGGCAAAATGGTGTCTTTCAAAATGCGGACAACACCCTCTTCTTCGATCGTCTCTTCTTTCAGGAGGGCTTTCGCCAGTTTGTGCAGGTGGTCAAGGTTTCCTTTAATCACGAGTTCCGCTCGGTTAGCCGCCTCTTTGATCAAGGTAGCGACTTCGGCATCGATTTCCTTCGCCGTGTCGTCACTGTATGGCCGCTCATGAGTCATACGGTCGAACATCATGCCACCATTATCTTCGTGGAAAACTTGATCGCGGAGCTTGGTGCCCATTCCCTGCTCGATGACCATGTCGCGGGCGATCTCAGTTGCCTTACGGAGATCCGAACCAGCTCCAGTCGTAATACGGTCATTGCCATAAATGATCTTCTCAGCAATACGTCCACCAAGTGCGCGGGCAAGGACGTCCTTGAATTCGATCAGGCTCGTATAGCTTTTATCTTCCGGCGGGAGGAACCACGTGACGCCGCCAGTACTACCGCGGGGAATAATCGTCACCTTGTGGACAGGATCGCTGTCAGGAAGGATGTGTCCGACGATGGCATGCCCAGCTTCGTGGTAGGCAGTAATCTCTTTTTCCTTTTCGCTCATGACTTTGGTCTTGCGCTCAGGACCAATAGCTACCTTCTCGAACGCTTCGGTGAGATCGGCATTACTAATCTTCTTCGAATCACGGCGGGCAGCGATAATTGCGGCTTCATTCGCGATGTTCGCCAGGTCTGCTCCCGATGAACCGGCGGTTTTAGCAGCCAGCGCATCAATATTCACCGTGTCGTCAATCGGCTTGTTCTTGAAGTGTACCCGGAGGATTGCTTCACGATCCCGACGCTCTGGCAGCATTATGTTGGTGCGGCGGTCGAATCGGCCTGGTCGCAGTAGGGCAGGGTCAAGTACGTCGGCACGGTTGGTTGCCGCAAGGACGATGACATTCGTGCCTACTTCAAACCCGTCCATCTCCACCAGGATTTGGTTTAGAGTCTGTTCTCGTTCATCATGTCCACCGCCCATGCCACTTCCTCGGCGGCGGCCGACCGCGTCAATCTCATCGATGAAGATAATGGCAGGTGCATTTTTCTTTGCTTTCGCAAACAAGTCACGCACACGGCTCGCGCCAACACCGACAAACATTTCAACGAATTCAGAACCGCTGATACTAAAGAAGGGGACATTTGCTTCACCGGCCACAGCTCGCGCCAGCATCGTCTTACCAGTACCTGGGCTACCAACCAACAGGACACCCTTTGGAATTTTGGCGCCGAGCGATTGATATTTCTTTGGGTGCTTCAAGAAGTCAACGACCTCTTCCAGATCTTGTTTAGCAGAATCGTTACCAGCAATATCAGTAAAGACAACTTTTTCTTTGTCCGAACCATACAGCTTGGCTTTTGACTTACCAAAGCCGAGTGCCTGGTTATTCTGTCCCTGAGCTTGCCGCATCATAAACATGAAGAAAGCCGCAATTAAGACGACGGGAATAATAATGATAGCCAGATTCCACAAGACATCACCCGACGTGTTCGGTGGCGTGACGGCCACTTCAGCTTCAGTATTCGGATTGAGTCCTTGCTCGTAGATACTGCTATCCGCTTCCTTGACAGATTTCTCGGTTGGCTTATCGGCACCATCAGGAGTAATTCTGAGTTCATTGCCTTGAATCTCGATTTTGTCGATCTCGCCTTTGTTTGCTCGCTCAATCACACTTGAGATCGGCACTTGCTTAAGGTTGTCCTGTGGGCTGAGTACCGCGATCGTCGCGAGTACACCGATCACTAAGACTGCCCAAAATAAACTGAGTCGTAAAAAGTTTCCTGGTTTCTTAATCGGGGCCGGGTTTTTCAATGCCATAAAAATATCTTCCTTTCGGGCTGAGTTATGGAGAAGGTCTCTTTACTATTATTTTACCAGTTCTACCGTGAAATTGCGAGTACTGAAACGGAGAGAAACCCCTCCACCGGCTTCAAATATAGAACCGCTTTTTGCTGTCTTGATAGCGAGCAGCGCTCGTTCGCACTGTGGACCAGTCAGACGCCTATTCGTCTGTGCATGGAGGATTTCTACGGCCACCTTGACGGGTGCGGCTGTTAAATAATAGCGGCTGTTCAAAAATTGTATAGATTCTATCAGCTCATCTATCTGCTGCTTGATGTCAATCTGTGCCGCCCGTAACGCCAGTAGTTGCCGTTTTATATCAGTATCCAAGACCATGGTTTTTGGTCGGAGCCGGTTGCGCAGGTAAGCATCACTCGCATTCGTGTGATCCTCTCGCCATTCCAGCTGATGTTTACGCGCATATGCCAGCAGCTCGTCTTTGGTAAAGGTGAGGAGCGGACGAATGATGTCAGAATCCATAACGGCCAAGCCACGCCAGCCAGTGCCCCTGGTGAGATTAATGGCGACTGATTCAATCGCATCATCGGCATGATGCGCTGTCATAATTTTGGCTTGATGCTGACCGGCGAGTTTACGTAGAAACTGGTAGCGGCGCGTCCGAGCAAGTTCTTCACTCGCCTTTTCGCCTAATTCTTCCCGCTTCACATAGACTGGCACGTCGTATTTCGCTGCCAGCTCCTCAACGAAGGTTGCGTCCGCCGCTGAACCATGCCGGATACCGTGATCAAAATGAGCAATGATCAATTCATATTTCGCCTGCCGAACAAGCATATGCAACAATATGACCGAATCCACCCCACCACTGACTGCAACGATGTATCGAGGTGGCTCCTTTACAGCCATCGCCTCGCCACCAATACACCTACCCAAATGCCAAATAGTCCGCCGACCGTTCCGAGTATAATGCTCCAGCCGCCCAACATATCAGTATCCCCCCAGAGGAATGGAATATATGCGCCGGCAATACTAAAGATAGTTACCGATAATAGAATGATTGTCTTCATATGTCATATTATAGCTCGGCCCGGCATAATTCAGTGACGATCATACCCTTTCACCTATAAGTACCGCGTACTGCCAAATGGAATTTTCTGCTTGACGTAGATGCCTGTTCCCAGCGTATCCGCAGAGTGAACCGTTCGATCGCCGAAGCGCTGATTGATCGCGTCAATCGCTTCCGTCCGGTGACGCTCACGCACGATTTGATCATGGAATAAACTCAACTGGGCATCATCGATTGATGCCAGCTCATAACAATGCACGCCGATTTCTCGCATTTGATCTGGTGCTCGTTCAAACAGCTGGCGAGCAAGTTCGTAAATTGTCTGGTCAGTATAGAAGGGGAGTTGGGCAACAAAACTCGCATGCCAATACTGCCGTTCGTACGTCTTGGCATAAACGTAGACGCCCCGCGCCGCTTTCCCCTGACTTCTCAACCGGCTACCGACCGACTCACAGAGGTGATGAAGACGTTTTAATATCTGGTCATACGATAAACGCGGACTATCGAGAACATACTGTCGGCCGACTCGCTTGACGTCGAACTCTCGGTCATCCACCTCCCAGCCCCGCAACCGTTGGTGCCACTGCTGCCCGACAATGCTTTTAAACACAATCTTTTCGAGCGTTACGGGATCGGCGTCCAAAAATTCGAGCGGCGTATAAATACCGACACTATTAAGCCGCTGCTCGTTATGGCGGGCGATACCAGTCAGGTCGGTAAGCTTGAGCGTACTATACACATCCCGGAGATTATGAGCGGTAATGACATCCAGCCCGTCTGGCTTATGCAAGCTGGCTGCCGTCTTGGCCAGGAAGCGATTGGTACTGATGCCGACATTGCAGCGCATCCAGATGCCGATTTCGTCCTTAAGCCGCTGCTTAATTTCTTGGCCAACGTCGATCAGCTCTCGCCCCTTGATCACCTCGCTGGTATCATGAAAATCAATCACTCCCTCATCGATACTCTTCATCGTCACGTGCGCCGAGTAATCCCGCATGATATCGAGCAATTTATGGTAAACAAACCGGTACTTTGGCGGATCACTTTCTAGCGGAATAATACCAGGAGCCAGTAGCTTAGCCTCGCGGAATTTCATACCCACCTTCACGCCAAGTGCTTTTGCTTCATAACTGGCGGTGATAATAGCCGTGTTGTCGGTTCGTCGATTGACGATCGCGATTGGTTTGCCGCGCAGGAGCGGACGCGCCTGTTGTTCGACGGTCGCAAAGCAACTGTTCAGGTCAATGTGCATGATCAACGGACGCTCCGAGTTGTAATCAGTTCGCATAGTGATCAGCCTCCATCGTTAAGTGCCAGGTGAGCCGCTCACTATCAAATTCCAGCCGGTAGTCTGCGCCCCCATCCGTCACGTCAAAGACGTGTACCGTCCGCTTACCCGCTGATGTCGGATGCCGCAGGCCTATTTCCGTAATCTCCACTTCCCGCCCGCTGGCCCGCTGGAATCTGATCGGACGAGCTGGATTCAGCCCGTCGCCAAAAGCAGCAATTACTTTAATTCGTTCGTTCAAAAAGAGTTCGTCATTCATTTCAATAATCCTCTAAAATTTTCTAGAGAAACGATGTTGAACTGTTCGCCCGTTTTGTCTTATCCGTTTCTAACGAGACAATCCGAAGACGATGAATGACCGGTTCGTGAGGGACGCTTGGCTGCTCCATCAAGGAGGCAGTCGGTGTGTATCACGCGGTTACCTCTATTATAGCAAAAGTTTTGGGATTATAATGAGAGAGTTAAAAGGAGCATTATACATGGCAGATATCCGACACCTCCGTACTGAAATCCAGCGACTTGAGATTGATAGTGATCACAAAAGACGCATGGCCCAGTCATACCGACTCAATGCTAATAGTTACGATACGGTTAACGATAATAAGGCTGCCCGCCTGCGCCTTGACGGCAACCGCTTTGATGAGCAGTCTGATGATATGGAAGAGCAGATTGAACGACTACGCACCGAAATGGAACAGCTTGAGCAGAAAGCGAAAGAACTTGAAGACGAGCTACGTCAAGAAAACGATCAGCACACCGCGAAGGTAGCGCAACTGACGCGCGACATCAATAACCTTCGCGGCGAAAACATTCTCTGAGATTACCTCTCTGGAATATTAACCGTTTTTTTGGTACAATCATCCCTGCATTCGTGCGATAAATCCGATTGGTCAAACCAAGCTTCAGCTGTTTGGGCAATCGAGAGGAAAAACAACGAAAGGTGCCAGCTTTAACAGCCTGCTGTTGAAGTGAAAACCTGAAGTAAATTTTGACGAGGCAGCGTAGCTCAGTTGGTTAGAGCGTAGGACTCATAAGCCTAAGGTCGCAGGTTCAATTCCTGCCGCTGCTACCAAAATATAGAATTTTAGCGGACATGTCCGCTATTTTTTATACTGTATGTACGCTTTGATCCGCATACGGCGCCAAGATATTTATCAGTTCGACCGCTTCCCCTTCGGAAACGATGTTCACACCGGCGGCTTTATCCATCACATACTCCGGGTCCGAGGTGAGATGGTTGCCGGCAATGATATATATCAAATCATCTGAACGGCACCAAAAACAGTGCTTTTCTACCCGATACAACGGCATGCCGTTCTCATCCTGACCATCATTAACGAAATAGTAATTAATATATTCATAATCAATCGCCGCCGGCTTTTGGCGAGAGGCTATGTCAATCGGCCGGTATCTACGAATGACAATATCGATCAACTTTTCACCAAGAGGAAGTTCCTCTGCATCTGCGGTGAAATGCCGGGTGGCATATAGATCGCTCCGGTCTTCAAGCACTACTGACTGCTGGAATGTTAGTGGCTGATAAGAATCACTGGCCTGCTTTCCATTCAGTGCAATCTCTTCTACCAAGCTCGCCAGTGTCATCTGCGTGAGATGTGTCACCTCGCGCTCAAAGAGATCTTCCCCATGTGGTCGCTGCTCTGGATAAAAATCAGGTGATATCATTGTCGCGTTATTCCTTCCTCCTGTAATACCACACATGTGCAGCTATTACGAGGTCGAAAGAAGGACCCGGCGGCAATGGAAATAGGGGATAGTCTACTGCGCATCGCTGTCGCTATTGCTTTTTTATCGAATTAGTGGTATAATACATTGAATTAAGTTTTTGGAGTCATAATCAATATGGTTGAGCGCAACCTCCCACAATCTGAACGTCAAAACCGCCTGAGCGGCGTTCGGCTGATGGCGGTCATTGGTAGCATCGGACTCACCTGCCTTCTCGCTACGTGTATCGAAGCCCCCTCAACACAAGCTACTTGCGCCACTCAGGAAGTAGCCGAAACTTTTCAGACACCGGAAACTCTATCACTTGAAAATAGCGGCGAATTCAGTGCCAAACCGAGCTGGGAACAAGATTTCAGTCAGCTCCCCGATGGGCCAATCGATTCGCGCGTCTGGCGCTATGAGCTTGATGCCGACGTCCCGACTTATAATAATGAGGCTGCGGCCTACACTGATAGTACGAAGAACGTTCGCATCGAGAACGGCAATCTCATCCTCGAAGCCTGCCGCGAATCTTACCGCTACTCACAAAGCTCAAAAGAGTACGCATTCACTTCCGGCCGAATCGATACCAAAGACAGCCTTACCTTTGCGTACGGCAAACTTGAAGCCACAATGAAGCTCCCCGAGGGCGCTGGCACCTGGCCTGCCTTTTGGCTGCTATCGGCAAACGAGCCCAACACCCAACAAGTGACGGACAGCAATCTGAACCAGGATCGTTTATACATGAAAGATGGTGAGATCGACATTATGGAAGCGTACGGCCATACACCAGGAGTCGTGGAAGCCACGCTACACACTTACTTAGAAAGTCATGATAGCAAAGTCACGCTATCCGATGCCAGCCACGCTTTCCATACATACGGGATTGAAATTACGCCGACTCGTCTGGTCTGGACGATAGATGGCCAACCGTATTATTCCTTTGATAAACCGTCCGACAATCTCGATGAGTGGCCAATCGACGGCAAAAATCAGTTTTACGCTATCCTCAATCTCGCCATGGGCGGGAGCGGAGGCCAGGAAATCGATAGCTCTCTCAATGAAGCGCGCCTGGAAGTCCAAAGCGTCAAGTTCTACGACTACGTCAAAGATTAATTCGCCGACAACTTCTTAATGCCTTCGATGACCGCCTGGTGTACGGCCTTGTCATTGACGGGCTTGAAATGACCGCTGATTGATAGCTCGATATTTTGGGCCCCTTCTAAGTAACTTCCTCCTGGGATGTGCGGATCAAACGAACTATAGATTGAAATGATTCGATCATTGACTTCGCGGTTTGCGGCGAGGCGAGCGATAAGCGGGGAGTGGGGGAGGAAGATACGCAGACTTTTGACGGGCATCAGGTACGCGTAAATGGAGCCAGCGAAGGGGGAGTTGATAGCAATTAATCCCCTGATCTCCCCGCCTTCATTTTGCTGCGCCAGGAGATACTTCCCAATCAGCCCGCCCTTACTATGCGCCACGATGACACAGCGCTTTAGCCCCTGCTCCGTGATATAACGACGCACGACCTCGCTCATTGCTTCAATAGATCCGCGGTTATACCCCAGCTGATCGACAACGTGCACGTCGTAGCCAGCCTCCGTGCATACATCAGCAATCGGTCGCATAAATTGCCAGCTTTCATAGACGCCAGGAATAAGCAGGACCGATACTTCCCGCTCACCTTTCCCCTGCTTGACCAGCTTCGTCGGGCGCAGGAAGCCTACTAATTGCCGCCACGCCACATACTGATAATCAAGTGACCAGTCCAAGCTACGCCGAGCGAGCCTGGTTAACTTTCGATGAATTCGCGGCATCTGCGCGCCACCTCATCAGTATGAGTCCACTGCAATAAATGCGGCGCCCCGTCTATGAGCGCATACTCGCCTATTTGCGGCAGCTCAGCGAGGTACACTCCCCACTCTTTTGGGACGATCTTATCGCGCGAGCCGCTCATGACAAGCGTCGGCACGGGATTATCTGCCAGCGCATCTTCAATACGGTCCGCTATCATCGATCGTGACGTCTGCAGATAGCGGCGGAAGCCCATTCGTAAGTAATCAGCGATAACAATCCGGTTGACACTGAGCGGTTCGTGGAACGTGTCTTGGCATAAATGCCATGCTTGAATGAGCAGATGCCGCTCAGCCTTATTGACCGTCGGCCCAAGCAATATCAAGCGGCTCATAACCTCGGGCTTCCGATGCGCTAGGTTGGCAACGATCTGGCAACCCATGGACTGGCCGATGAGTGTCGGCGTTTTCAGCTGTAATCGATCACAGACCTCGTGGACTAAATCCGCGAGCTCTTCAATTGATAACGGCCGTGGGGGAGTCGGTGCTTTGCCATAGCCCGGTAAGTCAACGGCGTGAACGTCATAGTACGGCACCAAAGCGTTGACCAGTCGCGTGAAGTATCGGCTCGACACACCAATACCATGGACGAGTAGAATCGATGGACGACTGATATTTAGCGAGGACGTGACGACGACGCGGTGACGGCTAAGTTGGAGGGGCTGAATCAACATGCCCTCTTATTATACCGACTAGTTGTAAAGGTGCGTGGACAACGGAGATTATTCTTCGACGAGGCTTGAGACAACGGCTTCGCGGCGGCTAATAAAGCTAAGTAGTTCATCACTACTACGTTCTCGTTCCCAGCTGGCAAGTGCTAAGACGTCGCTCATTGTGACTGGTTCGATGTTGCTTTGGGTGGTTTCCATGATGTTGGTGTTTGCTTTCTTTTTGTTTTAGTTTCTTATAACGTTATATTAGCATAAACTTTATTAAATAGCAATACCTTTTTATAACTATGTTTAATCTTTTGACTCAGAGGAGGTGCTTATGCTATAAATAGCCATAGAGGTTAACAAAAAATAAACAATATGGATATCCCTACCTCCCTCGCTATCGTGGCCTTCGCCGCTCTCCTTCACGCCAGCTTTCAACTGAGCGTGAGTGTCTTGACGCTTCTTTCGAGTCATTCGATCGGGTCGAAGCGGCCACTTAAGAATTTGCTTAGTCTCACTACCAGCTTCGTCATCGGTGCTGCTGTCATGACACTGCTGCTATTGTCTTTTGTCGCTCTCGTTGTCATTTCAGTCTATGAGACCGAGGTACCGCTGGTTGTCTGGGCTGTGGCCTGCGGACTACTATCAGGTGTCGGCATTGCCGTATGGATTTTTTACTACAGAAGAGAGCAGGGGACATCACTCTGGCTGCCGAGAGGTACCGCGCGGTTCCTTAGTGACCGGACCAAAGCAACGACGCATCCCGCCGAAGCTTTCAGCCTGGGCTTAACGAGTGTTATCGCGGAACTGCTCTTTATCATTGCACCGCTGCTTGTCAGTGCCCTGGTGCTCGTCGAACTCCCGGCGCTCTGGCAGCTGATCGGCATCGCGGTCTATACGGTCATCGCTAGCCTATCCCTCATCATCGTCTGGGTCCTCATCGGCAGTGGCCATGCCCTAAGCGGCATCCAGAAGTGGCGCGAGTCGAACAAACGTTTTCTGCAGTTTGCCGCCGGCAGTGGCCTCTTGATCCTCGGCATCTTCGTATACGTCAGCAAGGTCTTATCAACCGCCGTAGGAGGAATGTAGGATGGCAAGTGTCCTCAGTGATGTCATCAAACGTGAAGGTCAACGACCAACAGAGTCCTTCTCGCAATCTAAGCTTGAAGCTAGCCTCGTCGCTGCCTGTCTCAGCGTCCGTAGCCCGATCGGTCAAGCCGAATCAATCGCCAAGAACGTTTGCAAAAAGGTGATTGAATGGCTCGAGAGCAAACCGGAAGTGACAAGTCGTGACCTGCGCCTCGTTGCTGGCCGCCACCTTGAAGCCCACCATCCCGACGCGGCCTATCTTTATCAACAACATCGAGTGACCTTGTAAGGGGGCTTATGGCACAATCATCCAACTTTGATTTTGACCTCATCGTCATCGGCAGCGGTGCTGGCGGAAGCGCGGCGGCGACTATTGCGGCCCGAGAAGGCAAGCGCGTCGCTATCGTCGAGGCTGAAACCTTTGGTGGCGACTCACCAAACTGGAGCGATGTACCGACAAAAGCCTTGATTCATGCGGCTCGCCTCTACGACGAGGCCAAGCATGGAGAGAAGTTTGGTCTTCGCGGTTCAATGATGGGGTATAACTATCCCCTTGTCCGCAACTGGAAAAACTTGGCTGTCCAGCGCACTGGTGCTGGCAACAACCGCCGTTATTATGAAAGCCACGGCATTAGTGCTTTTAATGGCAGTGCGCATTTCCTTTCACCAAATGAAATTACGGTTAATCGTCGCCATCTATCATCGGCGAGCTTCCTGATAGCAACTGGCTCATCATGGACTACGCCGAACATCCAGGGCCTGGATGATGCTGGTTTTCAGACTCCCCGCACGCTGCTTGATCTCATCCGCCCGCCAAAGAGCCTGTTTATTATCGGCGGCGGCAGTCACGGCGTTGAGTTTGCCCAGCTGATGGCTACCTTTGGTACTCGTGTCTACATCGCTGAAAAAGCCGGTCGCCTGCTGCCGAAGCTTGATGAGGAAGTAGGGGAGTTGATTGAAAAAACGCTCGAGGAGCAAAAAGGCGTCTCTGTACTCACCCATTCGCGGGTTCTCTCGGTCGTCAAGGAAGGTATCACCAAGACCGTCCTTTACACCCGCGGCGGTGTCGAAAAAAGTATCAAAGTCGAAGAAGTCTTAATCGCCGCTGGCCGTGAACCGGAACTTGACCTTGGCCTTGAAAATGCCTCTGTGAAATACACGCCAAAAGGTGTTGACGTCAATGATCACCTGCAAACCACTGCCAAACATATCTACGCAGCTGGTGACGTCCTCGGCCGGCAGCGATATACTCACTCTGCCTTACTGGAAAGCCAAGTTGCCGTTCACAATATTTTGCACCGGGGCAAAATCGTCCCTGACTACACCGCCATGCCAGGCATCATCTCGACCACACCGGAGATCGCTCACGTTGGCCTCAGTGAAGACGACTGCATTCGCCGCGATCTGTCCATCAATAAGGCGATCGCGCCGCTTAACATCATCGCTCGCAGCAACACGTCAGACTTCCGTAACGGCTTCGTCAAGCTCATTACCGATAAAAAGGGCGTGCTACTTGGTGGTACGATCGCCGCACCAAGTGCCGGTGAGATGATCCACGAGATCGGCCTGGCGGTCAAATATAACCTTACCGCCGAACAACTAGCGGCCACTCCCCATGCATTTCTGAGCTGGAGCGAAGCTATCCGCGTCGCTGCCAACCGCCTCATCTAATTTGACATATGTTATAAATTATGGTAAAATGATACGGTAATCTGTTCTTTCGCTTGAAGGGTGGTAGACAATGATGTCAACAGATTTACAAGTAACCCTGATTGGGGTGTTGATCATCTTTTTGATCATCGTCCTCGCCTCGGCAGTTGCCGGCTTGCCGCTTCTCATCATCCCCGTGTTCTACATGGGAGCTGGTGCAGCAGTCGGCGCCCTCATCGGGAGCTTCTTCGGTGGCCCAGTCATCGGAGCACTTCTCGGGGCAGCAATTGCCATGGGCTGCTTCATCTACTGGTTCCTGAACAAGGAGATCCAGAAGGAGCAACGGCGACGCGATCGTCTCCAGCAACAAACCGGGAGATGAGTCGAGCACTCACGGATGGGTTCACTCAGGTGGGAGAAGGCTTCATCGCCGACTCCCACCCAACTCACCTAGCTTTCAATTTGTTCATCAAGACGAAGTGATTGTAATGCGGCACGAGCAAGCTCGGCCGTTTTTAAAAAGGGAAATCGTGGCAAGAGTCGGTCAAACGCTAGACCTGGTGTCGTTAACATATCAGCCCGTCTCGTCTCTGCTTTTTGCTCCGTATCGGTTACAAATGATATGATCTCGCCTGGCATGATCCCCTCCTATGATTGATATTCGAATCATACGCCCCACAAGCATAAGCTGTAAAGCCCTTTTTACGGGTTGAATAAGTCCCCTCTATCTGTTAAGATAGTACGTGCGCCGCGGGGTGGAGCAGTCTGGTCAGCTCGTGTGGCTCATAACCACAAGGTCGTAGGTTCAAATCCTACCCCCGCAACCATGAGAAATTCTTAAGAATCTCGGAACATTTTGCTCCGAGATTTTTTGTTACCCCTGTTACGTGCACATGCACGTTTCGCTGCAATTATATTCACAAGGTCCAACGTTGTAAACGTCGCTATGGTATTGCGCCGCTGTTCCACCCCTAGGTTCTGGTTCTAACAAGGTCCAGTCGGGGCGCTAAAGCGATCAGAACATCGTCCGTTATAGTGCCTTTACTCACCCTCCAATCTTACTGGATGCTTTTCCGATGTTCCCTAGGCACCGCACTAGCCTTTGCAATATTTCAAACGTGGAGGATAATCATCAGTATATGGAGTCGGTTCATGTCCAATCGGTATCAAGAGGTGTGTCGGAGGTAGATCCGATCTTGTTATCAGTCTCCGGCGATAATACTCGCCGACTCGTGTTCCTTCCTCTTATCCATGATAATGCAGATAAGAATGGCGCCGTAAGAGGTACCTTCGTGTATCAGCGTAAGCGCAAGGCAGATGAGTGGGAAAAAGTAACCATCGCTGATCAATCACTATCCAAGCTCAAGGCTGGAGAAGGATATCAACTTGACCTTTCGACCGACGCGGTGTCAAAACTAGTCGAAGGTCTAATGCAGATCAAAGAAATTGCCAAACAAGTCAATGAAGGCGCAACCAATACAACCTACGTTCCTACGAAGACAGAGATCGCCCCGATCTTGAAGAGACTAGTCGAGACTACTACCAACGAGGAGCTTATTACAGAGCTTGGGCGGCTTGGCGCAGACATAGGATTACGCTTAAATGACCTGGTACTACAGGCGCGTATTCGGGAGGCAATAAAATATTGGGAGACACACAAAACCGACGCAAGCGAGGAAGCGTGGCAAAAATTCTTCTCTAGTCGTCCTTGGATCTTGACGCTTTTGTTTGCCGAGCCAATTGTAATCCTCAAGTCGAAGATGTACGTAGGGGGTACGAATGCTACCGCTAAAGGTGGCAAAACAGTCGACTATGGACTCGTCAACCGACAAACCATGAACACGGCACTCGTGGAACTAAAGACTCCCCTAACTGCCCTCCTGGGTCCGGAGTACAGAAGTCTGTACCCACCATCACATGAATTGAGCGGTGCAATTGTCCAGGTTCAAAACTACAAGTACGAGCTACTTAAGAACCTTCGCGCAGCAACAGAAGATTTTGAAGACTTCGATGCGGTTAACATACCTACATACGTGATTGTCGGTAACTCAGACGAACTTAATATGCCAGTTAAGCGCCGATCCTTTGAATTAAACCGCAAAGATAGGCGTCACACAGTTGTCCTTACCTACAGCGAAGTGTTTGAGAAGCTCAAGCTGCTTAGCTAATAGCGACTCATTAGTTAGTAGTTGCGACCTCCCGGCGGCCGTAGCGTGATACCGGCCGTATTGAGGACCCGAAGCACGCTCGACTTCGCGACACC
Source organism: Candidatus Saccharimonadota bacterium (assembly GCA_030445265.1). Taxonomy (GTDB): domain Bacteria; phylum Patescibacteriota; class Saccharimonadia; order Saccharimonadales; family Saccharimonadaceae; genus Microsaccharimonas. The sequence goes on along the minus strand of JAUCSC010000001.1, from coordinate 95,335 downwards.
AACTTCCTTAGCCACGGCACGAGTGCTCATGCCGGTGACGTACAGAACGACGATGCGGTCGCGCATCGATGAGGTAAGTCGAGCCTTCGTTGGCGGATTTACGCGAGAGCGAGCGGTAGACCCCGTCCCCCCGATAACGGGGTTGGTTTTGGCATGCGCTAGGACAACCAAGAAAGAATCCTTATCGACAGATAGGGATTTTTTCTTGGTTATGAGTCTGGTTGAATATACGACCTTGCAAGGTCGGAGGTGAGGACTGCCGGTGGCAGTCTGCAAGGAAATCTTCCGATGAAAACTGGTTTTTCAATCGTGAAGTTGCGGGGTCGCGGAACGTGACCAGATCCTACCCCTATCGTTGGTTGTAATAAGGTTCATTCGTGACCCTAATGCGAACGAAATTGCACACGCGTACAACTCCGCTCGGCATCCTACCCCTTTCTAATTTGAGCCTTCACGCCTCCAGCAAAGAGCGCGTCAACCTTGGCGAATACTTTCAATGGATGGTCGTCATTCTGATCAAAGCTCATACGTTGTATTTCGGGTTCGATGAAAAGTTGCGCCTTCGACTTCTTCGATCGATCTCCCGCCCAGACGATGAGTCGCAGACCCGACTTCGACTCTGTGACTTTAGCTTTTACCCATACCGGACTATCCTTACCTTTATGTTCATCGGTGGCAAGCGGTATAGCCTTATCGTCTAAATATATGTAAGTTGCCTTTTCGAATGTTAGAGCATCCAGGCGATCAATCACATACAGCTTCTCTTCTGAATATTTTCGTTTGATATCCAAGAAATGAGGACCTTCCGCACATTGGAGCTGTGTGGCGGTTGAGTCCGGACGAGAAATGTACTTATGGCTAACCTGGCTGTAAATCTGGTCTGGGCTAGGCCTAAGTCGCAAGTAATGCTGCGGACATAGGGGCTGTGTTTCCCGCACGCCGGGTGATGTTTGATAAACAATCCATTTGATTTTGTCGATAACGATGTTACTTGGCTGTATCATAAGTTGGCCTATTCCTTCTCCCGGCTTAAGCTATTATTAATCATTCCGTAGCTATAGATCCCAATTTGACATTCACGAGATTGAATGTAAATAGCCGTCTTCCAAGGTTAGTTTACAACTGGTTTACTATTGTCAATACTATTTGCTGCTATTACTGACAGATGAGAACCAGAGGTGCAAAACGACCATCCCGGTGCAGCACTGAAAATCCACAGTTCTTTTTACAACGTTCAATAGTTGCGTCCTCCGCTTGGCCGAAGCTTGATGCCTGCCGTAGTCATCACCCGCAGTACACTCGACTTCGCGACGCCGACCTCCTGCACCACAGCACGCGTACTCATGCTGGTGACGAACAGAACGACGATGCGGTCGCACATAGGTGAGCTGAGTTGATCCTTCGTTGGCGTGGACTACTCGTTAGCGATTGGCGGGTAACCCCGAGCTCAATAAAGCTTGAGGGAACACTCTCTTTTAATAATTTATGACGAAGTTTATAGCACTAGCAACACTGCAAAGTACTAAAGCAATCAGCACGGAACCTAAGAATGAAGAAAGGATAATATTATTTTTTTCTTTCAATCTGTACAGGCTAGCGCCGGTTGCCAATCCGACAGCACCTACGACAAATGGCAAGTAGAATAATATCGTAGTTTAGGCGCCAGCTGAAACATAGTCACCCGTGTTTGTGAAGATATCGTTTAGTGACTCAGCCGCATCTGAACTTATTAGATAAATTCCCCAAACGATTATCCATACTGCAGATACTACGACTAATGACCGTCCCGAAATTTGAGTATTGCTCTTTTTGTTTATTTTAGAAGTCATGCATAAATATTATCATGATTAAAGTGGTTCAGTTGTTGAGCTTCAGAAGCTTTGCTATATATGATAGAGTCGAGATATGCCAGATCTTAAAAATAAACAGCCAGCAAAAAACGAGAATCGAGATAAGCTTATCGGCATTTTGGTCGTAGCTACCGGATTTGCATACCTAATCATGGTATTCATCTTCGAAAGTCGGCAGAGTCCGATGGGCGACATACAGACTTACAGTCTGTTGCCTCCTTCCCTGCTCCTAGGTATTGGCATCAGCCTTTTCTCACGTCAAAGGCTTATTATAAAGTGTGGAATTGCACTTATCGCAGCTATAGTTATGATGTATCTGTTCGCCCAATACTTCAGTGTAATGAGCCAATTGTCTTAGAATAACAGCTACAGGCCATAGTTGCTTCCAGTTTTGGTGACTTGGTAGTGAAATTGGCCATGCTACTATGGTGATATGTCAAAATCAAAAAGCCCTCAGTTAGTTAAAAACCGGAATATTGCCACTGCTTTCTTGATTGCCGGAATAGTAGGAATCTTAGCATGGATGATAGTTGTCGCTAGCGGCGACTTGGTGCACAATCTGCCTTGTGAATTAAACAGGGATGACTGCTACGGCGCCATCAATAATGCGCAGTATTTGATTATGACTCCGTTCATAATATTTGGGTTCTTAATAGCGCTTGGGACTGTACCTAGGCTCTTTCCCAACAAGCCACGAGGTCATAATATACTATCCACAATTGTTTTTACGTTCATCTATTCAGCAGTCGGCTACTCTGTTGTTGGCATCCTTTCCTTTATGTCCCGATGACACGACTCATTCAAAAGACTTTTTTTGTTATACTCAAGCTATGACTAAGAAAAAGACGATCAAGTATAATTTTAAAACTTGGTATCTCTATCTATTTTTGTTTACAGCGGCTGTATCACTCGTTATTATCTGGGAATACATAAATAACGCAACAATCGGTGCTGCTGAGCCAAATTTCATCATTCCATCTTTGCTCGGTATGATAATATACCTATTCGTTTTTTCTGGAATGGCGTATGAAATTCGTGCAGTTATTCTAAGAAGCAAGCGTTCAAAGTACTGGCGAGTTGCTGCAATTGTTATAGCAGCTACAGCAAGTATTATTGCAGCATATGATATTTATATTGCCGAAACAACAGGCTATCTATACCAGTAGAATCTGATTTTCAAAAGAGTATTTTTTGTTACCATAAGAATATGATCTACACAATGCTCCTCGTCATGGCGGCAATTATAATCGGAATAAGGCTACCTTCCTTCATGGACCGGCAGGAGATGACAAATAAAGAGAAGATAGGAACGGTCATATTCGCATTCTTGTTGCTGGGAGTGGCGTTGCTGGCCATACATGCTTTTAGTATATTTGTTTAATCCTCTTCTTATTTCATGAGCATTTACTTCTTTGGTATTCGAAGACTGATAAAGAGCAAGGCTGTCCCGATTGTGAGAGCGAGGGCATTTATAATAAGGCCCGGCCCAAGATCATTACAGGTTGTCCGAATAAAATCTCCAATAGCATCTTCATAGCAAGTTAACGGATGCAAGAATGGTGGTATTACGAACGCCAATACTGGACCAGCTATATAGATGAATACGGCTAGAATGATTAGCGCTTTGTTTGGTCTGTATTTATTTTTGGGATCCATACGCACAATTATACGTTAAACATGAATACGAGTTGCATAGTGATTAACTTCCGCTGTTTTTTTATTGGTTATCCTTCGTTATGCTATACTTCTGCCATGAACAATACTTCAAAATTCATTGTAGAGATCGTTATTACAATCATTATCGCCGCGCTAGTAAGTGGAGTCATAGGCATTCTTCTTGCCTTCGTCGCAGGTAACATCGGTACCTACGCGGATGCCTCTTCGTGGATAAACTTTGTCGTCGGAGCAGTCTTCGGCTTAATAGTTGGTTATAAACTAAATAGTCTTATCAAGAGCCGTAAGGCTTAACCTAGGAATAGCTCGCGTAGAATCTCCCTTTTGAGTTCGCCGTCATATAATTCTGCGACTTAGAAGTAGTCCTTATCGCAATATACTGCTCATTTTTACGTGACCATACTAGCAATTTACCCCATACCTTCTTTGCTTCGACAGGGGCGGATTAGGATATTTGCGCAAAATAGCGCATAATAGTAGTAATAGTTTTAATAAAAACCTATGTTAACCTCCAAAAGGACATATGATGCAAACCTTAAACGCGCAGCAGTTTTACAAATCAGAGGAAGCAAATGTGATCCGAACTGGACTAAATGAAATGATGAAAAGTCCGAGCTTTAATACCCGCTCGACCTATTCACCAAAATCAACCGAAGACATAACCTTCGTTGACAAGCACATGACATATCTCAGTACTCACCCAAAAGTGAACCCAAATGAGTACATGTCGAACCTACGGCTCATGACCCGCATTAATTAATATATAAGTACAGGAAATAGTATGGCAAAGCACAAGAACTGGCACGGCGCCGCCCGCAAACGACTCTTAAAAAAGAAACTAAAGTCGATCAAAATCAAGCTCAACCGCTAAGCTACTTAGCTAGCTTAACTTTGCTACAATATTAGCGCTTTTGAGCGCAACATCACCGAGATTCAGCTGCCAAATTTGCTCAAAAGCATGACGTGTATCGGTTTCTTCAATAATCCGTTCAATAATGAGATGGATTTCTTGTCGACTCGCTTCGCACCGGTCGCGATTCTCCATTTCGGTACCCCAATACGCGCCAAGCCACAACAGGTCATCGATGCTATATTGCGTTTGATCGCCGTAGCTGGTGCTTCGAATTAGCTCTATCGATGATGCCGGTACGTCACCGGACTCACCATCGCTGATGAATCCATGTTTGACTGCCTCGCTCATGTTTGTCTCCCTTGTTGGTATAGCCACATTGTACCGCTTATGGTATAAAATGCAAGCGTTCGCAGATATCAGGCGGCTTCAGGTGTTTCTTGGAAAATACGAACACCGACCAGAGCGACATCCGCCAGCTGTTGCTCACAGATTATCTTAAAATCACGTTTACGGTATTCTATTTCGAAAACAATTCGGTTTACGAGAGACTCAATCTCCTGGATGCTCCGCTCGCTCCGTCGAGGATCGGGTGCGTCGAGTTCTTTCTTCCAGTAGCGACCTATCTCCCATAATCGATCTGTCGAGTAGAGCTCCTCATCGGCATAGTCACTACTCCGATATAACTCCCAATAAGGCGAATCAATATCTCTATTGTTATCAATAAATTCGTTTTCGACTACTTCGCTCATGTTTGTCTCCCGTGTTGATGTGATAACCCAATTGTACCCCACTACTTTCGAAACACAAGCACAATACAGTTTATAGCGGCGGGCCGGTCGACGTTGAATTGTGATCGGTGCCATTCCATACCCAATTGGCAGATGAGCCATCGGCATAGTTTGGCTGCGACGCACCTTCGGTCAGCATAAGTGCGTCCCATAATATATCGCCTCCTCCTTGGATCGCTCCATCATAAAGACGGATGAAGGCTTCGGTCGCACCAACAGGGATGGTAAAGGTAGTCGATAGACGCTGACTTGCACCGGTGGTGTTTGGTAATTGTGCAGACTCCGCAACAATATATGCACCGGCGCTCGTCTTCCAATACGCTTGAATGCGCCTGGCACGCGGGTCTATACTGCCAAGTTCGCTGGCAGAAGTTGGCAAATTCGTTCTTCCGGTGATATTCAATGCACTGATGTCATCGTAACGAATCCAGCCCACAGTAGAGTCGCTACCGACCTGGATGCGGATACCAGTGACTCCCGCTGGAATTGTGACGTCAATATAGGCTTGGTTCCAGTTGACTTGTACATTAGTCGGGAGTGCATTAATAAGACCTCCTGATTGATCACCAATCCGAATTTTTTGACTGGCCGGAGTACCATTATTGTCAGCACTCGTCTTCCACCATCCCTGGACTCGCCAAACCTGGCCGGCCGTCACAGGTATTGTCTGCGGATATACGACAGCGGTCGCACCCGTAACGTTATTTATTTCGACTGAACGATTGCCAGAATGCTTGTCTGTCGTGATATATGAAACTGTTGGTCCGGTTGTCCAATCGGTTTCAAAGCTAGGATTAGTTATTTGATTGACGACTTGGTCAAGTGGTAAACGAGCTGATGCCGACACGGTATATGTCTTCCCCGCTTCCATGCCAAGACGCATGCCGCCCGTATCGCCGCCAGGAGCCATGAACGAGTCGTCATCCGTCAAGCTGCCGTTTGGAGTAATGCGTAAACTATACGTGCCACTTGTGGCCCAACTCGTATCTCGTGTACTAAATGCGCGGCCGGAAGCAAGGCCATTCATATTTGTCTCAAAGCTAGGATTTGTTGCTAGATTGGTGATAGCTGATACGCCATTCAGGCCGTGACCAGGACAAGCACCGGCTTGTGGAGTACTACTTGCTGAATTGACAAAATAGCTTATCGTCGTTGCCGTTGCCGTAATACAATACGTGCGCGGACTACTCGTGTTGTTTACCGAGTATTGATACGTCACCGCACTACCATCCGTCACACCAACGTCACTTAATGTTGTGGGATACGCGTCACTATTGTCCACCTGGAATGCTGCAATCTTACGAGCGGCCTGCGATAACGCTGCTGACACGCTAGCAGCTCGGGCTCGATTTTGGATGCCGTTATAAGCCACAATGGCGATCGCCGCTAAAATACCAATAATAACGATGACGATGAGGAGTTCAACAATTGTGAACCCCGGCCGATGCTTTCTCTGTGTCAACATGTTGAATATGAGTATAAAGCATGAGCCATATGGGGTCAAAAGGGCTAGGCTTACCGTGGCGGAATAGTACCATTCCTGCGTAGCGTCACATAGTAATCAATCGGGTCGAAAATCTTCGACCGAACCGTGCGCCAATCGGGAAATAAGTATTCTTGGACAGCATCGTCCCTGAGAATAATGCGGATACGGTCGCCGTCGGTCGTGGCGTCACTCAGAGCGTTGCCTATGCGCTTGCCACTCGCTGGATAGACACTAAAATAGTCCATGTCTTCCAGGACTTGCCGCAGTTCACGGATAATTTCACTATTTTGCATACTCTTTTATTATAGCTAACTGTCTTGTGCAAGACTGTGACTATAGCCACCAAACAGAAAGTTCACCCACTGCTCGAGGTTGCTGGTGGCCGGCAATGCCGCCGTTTGTGCCGCCGCTTGGGCATCCACACGCTTGGCTTCCTCACTATTCGCGGGTAGGACGAGTACACTTTCCCCTGGCCGACCCAGCCCCAGTGACTGCCTGACGGCGAGTTCTTTATATTCATCGGTCTGATAATACCGTTTCTGAAACTGAAGATTCTGCGTCTGGAGATCAACAAGCCGAAGCTCTCGCTTTTTGAGATCAAGTACTTTTTGCAATTTGTAATTACGCTCCATCATTCCGAGTGCGCCCCAGATCCAACTGGCAGCAATAATAAACGCCACGGCAATCACGACATTATTCATGGTGAAGTATTTGTGACGGACATGATAAAGGACGCGTCGGATGTTTATTTTTTTCATGATCCGTTCCTATTATAGCCCAGCGGGGGTAAGTAGGCTATAATATCGAGGCGCGGGGGCGTAGCTCATCGGTTAGAGCAGGCGGCTCATAACCACTTGGTAGTTGGTTCGATTCCAACCGCCCCCACCATAAAAAAGAACCGATCAATCCGATCGGTTATTTTTTATACTTCTCGATCCCGAGATTACGGAGCGCTTGATAGCCCTGGCCGCGAACCGCCATATGACGCTTGGCTTCTTCGATCCGTGTGATCCAATAGTCGAGCCGTTTTTCCTGCTCGAGTATGACGTCGGCGCTTATCCGGGTAATATCATTAACGCGCAGTGAACCAATACGATGAGCAATCCGGCTATCCTTATCCCGAGCCGTATCAATCAATGTCTTTTTACTAAGGGGGTCAGTGCCCTCTTCGCGGGCATAGGCATCAATTTCTATGTGCTTAGCAAGCACCGTGAGGGCGCGGCGGGTCGTATCTTCATATTTCCAGTCACGAAGATCCGGGATATTCGAAAAGGCAGTAAAGTTGCTCACGCCACAAGCCTCGATCCTATCGTGCAACTCTTCGACAAAATGGCTGGTGAGCTGAGCATCGCGTGCATAGCTATGAAACTCATTCATAATATGGCGGAGGGCCTTAAACGGCTCTTCTACTTTGTGATTGCGTTGATGCGCATAGACTTCATCTAAGTGGGACAGCGCCGGGAATCGACCCTCAGTATTACCGGTCATTACCATCATCCGGACGAACTCATCATTTGTCTGAGGATAAAAGCCTTCCCGTTGCTTGAGTAAATAGAGCTTCTGCTCGCGGGTCATTTCGCCAGGCCGTTCCGCTGGCACTGGCTGAGCCTGTTCTTCCGGCGTCGCTGGAAAGAATTCAGTCATCCCGTCGTAGCTCGGTAAGTGAGCATAGCTGATCGCTAACTTATCAGACGACACAGCCCGCTCGACCATATACTCGGTCGGATCCGGACCACCGGCAATCTTTATAGTCCCGAAATCACCAGCGTGCGGCAGAACGTCACCGTCCTCGGATTCATAACTGACGCCATCGATGAGTGTTTCTTTATAATTCATTATTTTATATTATAGCACAAGCTATATGTTTAGTCAATCATGACACCTCTCGAGCGCCGTTGTACTTTTGCCAGCAGTTAGTTCAAAGATTATTAGCAAACTGATGTGATAAATGTTACATACAGGCCATTATTGGCATGGCTATACTATGACCCAAGCAGAAAATACCCCTGTAAACACCAACAAAAAATGCCCCCGGGGAGGGGGCAATTTTGGCACCTGTTTGTTTGGGTATTACTATACTCCGTATGGTGCTTATGCTGCAATAGTAATCTGAATTACTTTTTCTTAGAAACCGTCAAGAAACCATTGCGAGGATTTTCTTTGACGATGCGGTCAGATGGTAGGTCAACTGGTGTACCTTTTTCGTTCTTCTCTACTTTTGCGAAAAAGAAGATGGTCTGTGGTTTGCCACCACGAAGGGTTACTTCGGTGCTGTGCAAGTAGTATGTAACGCCCTTTGAGTTTGTGTGACTGTAAGCCATAAGTATTCTTATACCTCCTATTAGTGCTTGTGAGTGTTAGCGTACCGCGAGCGCCCGCCCCTGTCAACACCTAAACGCTACGGTAGTGCTGATGGAGTAGCGCCCTCAGGACCAGCAAGCTAAGCAAGCGAGCCACAATGACGAGCAGGATAACGCCACAAAGCACCACCGACCAGCCGGCAAAGTCTGGTGACCAAAGCGGTGAAGCAAAAGCATGCAAATAACTGTCCGCGCGCGGTAGTGCGACCGAGCTTATGAGGTCCTGTGCTGCGGGATATTTCTGTAATTCACCAGTGGTACAGGCCAGATAGGCGCTGGAGTAGCGACTGTACTGCGGTGCACAAACCTCTTGAGCTTTTTTATAAATATTACCATTAGGATTTTGGTCATTTGATGCCTTATCATAGGCGGCTTGGACATCACGCTTATAGCTTTGCTCGAGATAAATCCCCCGGCCCATGTCAGTGTTCATGTGACTCGAGACATAGCGTTGTAATTCATACAATCGCTTAATGATCGTGTCTTGATCACCGCCCTCGTCGGCGAATTGAACGGCGCTACGCCGTTCGACCATACCAATGTTATTGAGTCGGAGGAATGTAGCCGATAGGAAACAAGCCAAGATGAGCAAAACAACAAGCTGCCACGTCTTTACCCGCTGCAGCTCCTTAATACTCCGACTAATGGTTCGTTTGTCAGCCACCTACCCACCTACCTATTTGTGCTATCAGTATAGCATAAGGGGTTAACGGCGATAGATGCGGAAATGAACGGTGGTAATCAGCAGGACGACAAGCGCCACGATGAAATAGAATAGCTGCATGGCCGTGATATCTGGCAGGAAATAAAGCAACCCAACCAATATGAAGGCCGCGATTGATGCGCCCATATTGCCCGAGGCTTCGGTGACGACCAAGTAAAAAACGCGCTGGCCGGAGATGTCAGCCGTATCAAAAAGCCCCCGCGTATATGCCAGCTTATAGCCAGTCGTGGAAACTTCATTGGTGACATTGACCCCAACCACTCCAGCTGGCGTCGTGACAAAGGGGCGAAAGGCATGAATGATGGCGTTGGCAATGGTGCTGATGTTGAGAAGATCACCGCCCCGCCGCCGGTCGATCAAACGGCCAAACGTATAGGACGTGACGATGGCCACTAGGATCGTGACCGATGATAATGCTCCTAAGGTAACGTAGAGCTCATCGCCAGCCCCTGGAAGAATGACAACGGCAATAAACAAACTCCAAACTGTACCAGACGCCAGCACATCAAACCCAAGTCCAATCTGTGACACGATACTTGAGCGGTGGTAACGCCACGGAAAACCCTCGATGCGAATCTTCTGTCTGGTCGGGGTGGGCTCAAGCGTTTGCATAAGGGGTAAAGAAGCGACCAAAAAGACGGCGGCCGACACCCACATAATCGACGGGGCGCCATAAAAGAGGGCAATCACTCCCCCGATGAGCGGGCTGATACCGATCGCGACCCGCTCTAAGATATTCATATAGCCAAGCTCTTTGCCGCCGTGTTCCATGCTTTTTACCTGTGAAAAATCGACGAGATAGGCCACCTGATACAGTGCCATCGACATGCAGTTGAGTAATCCCCAAATCAATACCGATGCAAAGCCAAGTTGAGGGTAAAAACCAAGAGCAATCATCGCCGGGATATACAGGATGTTGCTAAAGAGAATACTGTGTTTGGGGCCAAAGTATGCCGTCACTGGCGCCGCGATAAAGGTCGCGGGGACTTTGAGGAGATAGTAGCAGGCCCAGTAGCTGACGATGACCATCAGACTCAGCCCTTCTTCAAACAAGTACACCGAGGCAAAGCCACCACCGATATAAATGGCCATCGTCCGAAGTGTACGCGATGCATACAGCTCCGCCACCTCGCTGAAGGTGGCTGTTCGCCAAAAATGGCGACTCTCATATAATTTATGGATAATGGTTTTAATCATAATGTTTGTTTTTAGAACTGTTATTTCCATTACACCATACAACAGAGGTAGAAACAAGTGATATACTAAGCACAATGAATATTTATTTCTCCGGTATCGGTGGTGTCGGCATTGGCCCATTGGCAGAAATTGCTCGTGATGCTGGCTACGAAATCCTCGGCTCTGACCTCTACCCTGGCCTTATGACCGAGCAACTGGAGCACAGCGGCGCACAGGTTCACATCGGTCCACAGGACGGTGAATTCCTGCGTACCTCGCATCACGCCAAGTCAATTGACTGGTTTATCTACACCGCAGCCCTCCCTGATAATCATCCGGAGCTTGTCCTAGCCCGCGAACTCGGTATCCGCACTGGGAAACGTGATGATCTACTCGCACACATCATCACCGAAAAGCAGCTGAAGCTGATTGCTATATCGGGCTCACACGGCAAAACAACAACCACGGGCATGATGATTTGGGCGCTCCAACAGCTTGGTATCACCGTCAGCTATTCTATCGGTACGACTATCAGCTTTGGGCCAAGCGGCTTGTTTGAGCCGACGAGCGAATATTTTGTCTATGAATGTGATGAGTTTGATAAGAATTTCTTACGCTACCAGCCGTATCTGTCGTTAATTACCTCGATTGAACACGATCATTTTGATACTTTTCCGACCGAAGACGACTATTTTACGTCGTTTCGTCAATTTGCCGAACAGTCCAGCCATGTCATCGCCTGGCAACAAGAGCAGGGCCAGATTTTTGATGGACTTGCTCATGCCACCTTGCTTGGCATTGATGAAGTGAATAATGAACTGCACCTGCCGGGAGCGCATAATCGCCGCAACGCCACCCTCGTCCAGGCTGGACTGCACCAGCTGGGACTGACTGAGTCGAGTGATAGTATTCTCAATAATTTCCCGGGCACTGATCGTCGCTTCGAGAAGCTCGCCGAGAACCTTTATAGTGATTACGGCCATAACCCAGCCGAGATTGCTGCTACCCTACAACTGGCAAGTGAGCTTAATCATCAGGTGGTGCTCGTGTATCAGCCTCACCAGAATATTCGGCAGCATGAAATCAAAGACCAGTACACCAACCAGTTTGAAGCGGCGGAGACGGTTTACTGGCTACCGACCTACCTGTCCCGCGAAGACCCTTCACTGACTATCTTACCCCCCGAAGAATTAATACAGACCCTCACCAATAAAGACCGGGTGATCATTGCCGACTTTGATGACGCATTATGGGCGGCGATCGAGCAAGCCCGAGCGGATGGAAAACTGGTCATATGTATGGGCGCCGGCGCGATTGACGGATGGGTGCGTGACCGGCTCAAAGCCTAAGGTATATTTCGCCTGCTCTATTCGGGGCGGTGGTGATATGTCGTCATATCAAGCAATCGTTACTGCCATTAAAGAAGCGGGCGGTGCCGTGCTTAGTGAGATATTCGTTAATGACGCGATTTTATATGGTGGCAGTCCACTCCCTGTTGATGAGATCTATGCCCGCGATATCGCCATGATCAACCAAGCAGATATTGTCATTGCCGAGGTGACGAATCCGTCTCTCGGAGTCGGTTATGAACTTGCTTATGCCGAGAACTTACATAAACCGATTCTTTGCCTGTTTAACTCGGCTGCTCGCTCGATGCTGTCGGCCATGATTGCGGGGAATGCGTACTTTACGACCGTGGATTATCAGCCATCGGATATCCCGGTAACGACCATCACACAATTTATTAATAAACGTTAACTGGGTGTCGTCCAGTGTTCATTAAACTCCTCAAAAAAGAATGGATCGTTGAAGAAACCTCGAGCAACGATTGATTCGACGGCTGGTGCCAGCCGATACTGCCGCAGCTTGTGAGGACGAGCCCACTGGATGGTATCTGACGTCACGACATCATCCGAGTCAAATCGAAACACATGAGCCAGCGTCGTGGACATGATGGCATCATCGCCTGTAACCCTAATATAACAATCGCCAATATGAACCTTCGGCTGATCCGTAAGTCCGAGCTTTTCATATGCTTCTCGACTTGCCGCATCGTCAACAGACCGATCATCAATATGGACCTTTCCATACGGCAGGGTCCAGGCATTGATATATGGCTGCTTGGTGCGTTTTTGAATCAGTACATCCCCATCACTGTTCTGAACGAGTAGCATGGTGATGATCTTGGGCTGAGAGCGTATGGTATTTTTTTCGGTACTCACCCGATCGACATAGGCGAGTCCGCTCGCACTGAGCTGATAGCCTCCCACGTTTTTTTCCATCATGCCACTTCGAATCAGGCCATTCAGGTGATAGCTAAAGAGGTTCGTATCGGTACGCGGTGGCCGTAGATCGCGAAAACGGGCCGTCTCTTGATACATGAGCACAGCCATGATGTGACGCTTGATGTGATGGTCGATTGATGCAAGCTCAAACATATTTGACTCAAATTATACTTTCTATCCATGCTTTTAACAAGTTTATATAGTGAAAGTGTTCTCTGTTACATAACGATAGAGGACAGAAGGGCAAATGTCATGGAAAAGCTCCATACAAGAAAGTTTGACTTAATTTCACAAGAAAAAGAACGGTTGAATGAGGCGCATCCGTATATCAATTCATCAGTCATCACCCTTTCACTTGGAGCAGCAGCTATGAAATTTGCGCGAGTTGAGCGTGTTCCGCGCTATGAGGACAGCGAGCAAGAGAATGATGCCGAGCACAGCTTTATGCTGGCGCTCGTCGCGACCGAGCTAGCCGATGCGCTGTACCACGATCGGTTAAATCCGTCACTTGTCAGTCAGTATGCGATTGTCCATGATTTAATAGAGCTCAAAACTGGTGACGTCGCTACCTTGACCCTCAATACCCAGGAACTTGCCGATAAAGAGAAAAATGAACATGATGCGCTTGAGTCACTCCTTCGTGAGCTGCCACCCTACACTGCGCGCCTCCTCAGGGCCTATGAAGCCCAGTCTGACCCAGAAGCTCGCTTCGTCCGTATGGTTGATAAGCTGCTCCCCCTCGTCGTCGATATCATCGGTGACGGCGAAAGAGTGATGCGCGAAGACTTCGATATAACCACGACCGAACAACTCCAGCGCTGTCACGTCCTGCTCCACCGACGAATCGCCGAGTCATTCCCGGAGTTCCCCGAACTAGTCGAAGACCACGCTCTCCTCTGCGAATTGTTTGAAGTAACCTTCCAGCCCTAATGGCCTCGTGGCGGTAACCCTTATTCGGTGGCTGTCGAACCGCTGAGAAGCACTTCAGGGTTCAATGGATCGCCACTAAAAGCGTCGACAGCTTTGGCTTTGGCTGACTGGCTTTCGTACAGCTTTTCAAACTCGTCGAGCGAGTCCTCATTGATTGTTCCGAGAGGAGCATACTCACCAAAGCTTTTGTCGTCAACAATCGCTTGATCACTCACTGAACGATACCCGGGGCGGCTCAGGTCAAGCTGCGCTGCACCGCTGGCTGAATAGAGCGCCATACTGACGCTGACCAGTATGAGGGCGACGGTAATCGTCAGTGTAATGAGAATAAGCAAGCGACGGTGCTCCCAAAATGCGCCCTTTGAAGGAATAATATCGTTATTCATCTTTACTCACCTGTCGAAAACTTTCTCGGAAGGCGTTAAAGGCAGCTCGGTAGGTATCAATTGCCTTGTGGAGATCAAGTACCGCGTCGTGGACGGCGGTCCGTTTCGTACGGGCTGATTCGATTGCTTGGAAAAATGAGGCTGGTTGCTTCGTGCAGTCGATACGGAGCGTACTGGCAAGTTGTTCTTCATAGCTTTGATAGGTCGTCCGGAATTTGGCGAGCGTTTTGTTATATTCCGTCAGGCCGTCACTCAGTGGCGCGACCGTCAGACCATTGGCGACCAGTCGCGTACCGAGTCGTTCCATCAGCTTTGTCGTCATTGATTCATACTGCTGACCGCGGTTAACGCGGAGTAATGCGTCGGTTGCATGCAACTGCTTCAGCGTGTTCTTGATCGGCAGACAATTGGCCCGGATGTACTGTAACTGATCGTCGCTGAGCGTAGTCGACTGCGCCTGAACCGGAAAAACAGCAACGACAAGTAATACGCCCGCACTGAGCAAGCCAACCGTCAGTGACCGGAGCATACTTTTCATATCCTTTTATTATACCGTCTAAAGCGGTAAATGTAATTGGCCATTCGTTTCCTGCACCAAACCATCTTGGCGAAGCCCAGCCAAGGCCCGGTCAAACCGTTCGTCGACCGTGACTTGCTGACGCATGTCCCCTTCGGCAAGCCCTCCCGTGGTCAGCAGCCGGAGAATATGGCCACGAATTTCACGGACGCTTCCTTTGAGCGGCGACTGCTTGGTATACCCAGTGCTTCGACGGATACTCCCTAGGCCACGACGCTTTAAGTCACTCCCGTAATCCATCAACGCCCAGTACCACTGCCTCGGATGTTCCCTATCGACTGTCCGCTTCACCACATCGATAATGTCACTATCGGCAATAGCTTCTTGGTCATCAAAGAAATGGTGAATATAAACGGTCCGAATATTAGTCTCAATAAAATCAGCCGGTTGATTGAAGCCATAACACCTAATAGCCCCGGCCGTATTCGGACCAATCCCCGGCAGCGTCGTGAGTAGCGCCGTGTCATCAGGTATGACTCCCTGCCACTCTCCGACGATTCGCTTGGCAGCTTCATGCAGAAATTTGGCCCGCCGGTTATAGCCCAGTCCGCTCCACATAGTGAGTACGTCCGCCAGGGTCGCAGCTGCTAAAGTATGCACGTCAGGGAAGGCCGCCACAAAGGCATTAAACTTAGGAACCACTCGCTCAACCTGCGTTTGTTGGAGCATTAATTCACTGACGAGTACGCGGTAAGGAGACGGGTCATCCCGCCACGGCATCGGCCGAAACAGTTCGCGTCCTTTTTCCCAGACAAGCTCACGGAACTCGAGTTCATTCATCTCTTTATTATACCGGCGTATAATAGGTATATGACGAGTTACGTATTAGCTGGTGGATGTTTCTGGTGCTTGGACGCAGTGTACCGGCGCCTGAAAGGCGTATCAGAAGTGGTCAGCGGTTATAGCGGCGGGCAAACACAAACGCCTAGCTACTACGAGGTATCCTCAGGTGAAACGGGGCACGCCGAAGTGGTCCGCGTCACGTTCGACGAAACGGTAATCCCGGCGGAAGTCATTCTTGATATCTTTTTCTTGATACACGACCCAACATCGCTCAATCGACAAGGTGCTGACGTCGGCACTCAGTATCGATCAGCGATGTTTTACAGCGATGATACGCAGAAGGTCGTCTTTGAAGCTGCCCGCGAGCGCGCTCAGACACACTGGGACCAGACGATAGTGACCAAGCTAAGCCCCCTCGAGGCTTTCTATCCTGCCGAGGATGAGCATCAGGACTATTTCGAGAAGCACCCCGATCAAGGTTATTGCCAGATTATTATCAGTCCTAAACTAAGTAAAGCGCGCGGCGCCTTTCAAACCTGGTTTAAGGAGTAGTATGGACATTACGAAATATGAACACGCTTGTCTGGTCATCGACATTGATGGAGATAAACTGGTGATTGATCCGGGTGCATATACCACTGACCTCGACGCGTCCAAGCATATCGTCGCCATTGTTATCACCCATGAGCATCATGACCATATTGATACTGACCTGCTCAAAGCCTTAATCGCACAAAGTCCCGATGCCGTCGTCTATGCCGATAAGACTGTGCTGGAAAATATATCAGCTCCGCACAAAAAGCCCGTGGCTGCCGGCGAATCGTTTGAGGTCGGGCCGTTTTCGTTGCGATTCACTGGTGGCGCTCACGCCGTGATCCACCCCTCATTTCCCCCTATGGCTAACATCGGCGTGGTGGTCAATGATAATCTCTATTATCCGGGAGATTCATTCGCCTCGCCAGATGGACCGGTTAAGAACTTGGCACTGCCCGTGGCAGCTCCTTGGCTCAAGCTCAGTGAGAGTATCGACTTTCTGCGCAGTATCCAGCCGTCAATGGTTTTTCCGACGCATGACGCTATTTTGTCGGACACGGGTAAGAAGCTAGTTGACACGATGATAGGTAATATCGCCAAAGACTTGCAGCTTCAGTATGAGCGGATTGATGGCAAGACCATCACGCTCAAATCATAATCCGGCTGCTATAAACCTTGGAGATCGGGATTCGATTGCTGCAGCTGATTCAGGTCGGTTCCATTCAAACCGGGAATCTGGAATTGATTAAAACTGCCATCTTGAAAAGCGGTGAACAACTGAACGACGCCCAAGATAAGTAAAAGACCGTTTATCAAAATGAAGGCGCCTAAGATAATGGCAAACCACAGCACCGTCAGATTAGCGAAGCGTTTATACTCTTGCACGCCTACCATGTCTCGCCCCTCTTTGTCCTTCATGGCACCAGACATGATGAGTACCATGTCGATTAAGGTCCAAATACCGAATCCACCGAAGGATATGAGCTTCAAAATGCCAGTCCCGATCTTGCCAAGGTAAAAGCGGTCTACCCCAAAGGTGCCCCACATAAAGCTAAAGAAGAAGACAGCCAAAAAATGCCGCTGCCGAGAAGGCTGAGGCGGGGTCACCGATACGGGTGCTGCTACCAAAGGAGCCGGTGGGATAGGAGCTTCTTGCATATGCTTACAAGTATACACCACCTCAGACCGTGCTAGACTTGAGGTATGGTGACACGATTAATGGTTCTACGCGCCTTATCCGCCTTCTATGCTAAACGGCTCTTTCGTACCGCGCTCCTTCTGATCGCTATTATCATTTTTTTGCTGGTCGGCGTCGTATGGCTTCTGGCGGCCAGCTTCAGCGGCTGGTGGTGGCTACTACTTATTCCAACCGCTGTTGTCGCTCTTATCGTCGGTATTATCAGTGTCGTCATCTGGTTGATAATCTACGGCTTGTACCCGAAGCGGCTGTCCGGGTCACATAAGTCACTGCTCGGGCAATATGTACAAAAGATCGAAGCATTAATCGAGGGCGCTGGCATGGGCGTGCCGGGCTTTATGCTGGTATCGGTGAAGGACTTACTTATTCACCGCGAGCTGCGAACCTTACAAGAACTCCTGGTTCATTCATTGTCGCTCAAATCCGACCTGGACGCACTGCGTCAAGCACTCGACGAATAACTACGGCGTCAAGCGGTTTATATCGCGCGGGAAGAGGGTTGCTTCTTTGACGTTACTCAGTCCAATGATTTTCTGGGTAAGGCGCTCGAGGCCCATGCCAAAGCCACCGTGCGGCGGCAAGCCGTATTGAAACGCCTGGAGATAATAGCGGAAACCATCAGCCGTTGGATCGCCGCCGGCGATATCTTTCAGCTGCTGCACCAGTACATCATAGCGATGTTCTCGCATACTGATAGTGGCAATTTCGACACCGCGGAAAATTAAGTCGGCGCGCTCAGCAAACTCAGGGTTGTCAGCAGATGTACGGTGATAAAACTTCATCTCACTAGCTGGCCACTGCGTTACGAGTACCGCCTCACTCCCCAGATTTTTCTTGGCATAGTCGCAAATCCACTTTTCCTCGTCGGGACGCATATCTTTTTCACCGATACTGTTCTGGCCAGTCGCATTACTGTATAGCTGGTGAATCTCCTCAAGGGCCAGCTGCGGAATAGCCTCAGGCAGTACGGCTGGGTGAGCGTTCAATTTGGTCAGTATCTCGCCGTGTGTCTGCCAGATACTGGTGGTAACTGACCTAAGTAGTCCGCCGACGACGCCTAAGAGCTCCTGGAAATCGACGAAGCCAGTCTCTGCATCAATATGGATAAATTCTGTCATGTGCCGCGTTGTGGCAGATAGTTCCGCCCGGTAGGTTGGGTTAATTTCATAGGCACGCTCAAATACGCCAACCATCATTTGCTTATAAAATTGGGCGCTCTGGGCCAAGGTTGCTTCTTTGCCAAAATAATCCAGCTTGAAGACTTCGGCACCGCCTTCGGTCGCTTCTGGCAAAAGCTTTGGCGAGTTGAATTCAGTAAAGTCTAAGTCATTGAGATAAGTTCGCACGGCTTGTTTTATGCCAGCTTGCACCTTAAAAATACCCGTCTCCTGAAGGTTGCGTAGGCCGATGACCCGATGTTCAAACAGCGTATCAAGATTCTCTGATTTATGATCAAGCGGTTTATCGATTTCAATCGGCGACTCATATTCAACCGGGACAATGACGTCAATGGTAACGTCATGCAACTCAGCACCACCCGGAGCTCTTTCGTCACTCACCACCATGCCGCTGAGCGCCAGCACGGTTCCAGTCTGTAGTCCGCGTAGCTTTTCCAGCTCATCTTTGTTGTCGACTAAGCTTTGAGCGATACCGGATCGATCACGGAGTGTAATGAAGTTGAGACCACCAAGTAGTCGTTTTTTGTGGAGCCAGCCCTGAATCGTGATGTGCTGCCCCGCATGCGCGGCGATATCACGTGTTAAAATTCGGTCGTTCATTGCTCTTAGTGTACCACCCTGACCTCTGGGGTGCTAGACGTCACGGTGGGTTCGGGGCGAATTGTTATCGTGAGGATTGCGTAGGGCGACGGCCCGAAGGTCTTCATGAGTGTCAAACTCGTCGATAATACGCCGTCCAAGGAGCGCCTCAATAACGTCTTCCAGTGAGAGCAGTCCGACTGTTTCCCGAAACTCGTTCACCACAATAAAAAGATGGTGTTTGGTCTTTATAAAGGCGGCCAGTGCGTGCTGCAACGTTTGATCTTCTCGAATATAAAACACTTTCGGTTCCATCGCCTTCTCTGCCGTCGTCGATCGCTTCACATCAAGAGCGAGTAAGCTCTGTAGATGCAGTATACCGACCGTATGATCAATATCACCATCGATAACCGGTACTCGGCTGTGCCCATGCTTATGAAGGTCATCAAGCACCAGTGGACCAAGTAGCTCTTTCTTATCAATCACATTGATCATACTCCGCGGTGTCATGATGGTATTCACCAGTGTCCGATCGAATGCCAAGCTATGACGGATGACGGCTCGCTCATCTGTCGTCAGCACACTTTCGGCCCGCTCAATCAGTCGCTCCAGCTCTGGACGTGAATCGATCCGGCGGAATTGGTCGGTAGATTCATAAGGAACATTTCTCAGAAGCTGAAAAAGTTTCGGAAATCGTTCAATCAAGCGGATAATGGCCGGTTCAAGCTTAACGTACAGCGAACGTGAAACCTTTAAGACAGGTTGGAGACGCGCAATGACTCCGTACTCCAGGACGACGACCAGGGCCAATATAACACCAGCCAGCCAGCCGAAGGCCAGCACAATAAGATATACGCTCATGACGAGGAGTAGCGTTGTCAGAAGGCGATGTAACGAACAAATCTCCGCAAAGTAACGCTCCCGGTCCAAAGCGCTCCTGACCGAATGATCGCCTTCTTGTTCACGGCGCTCAAGTTCAAAGACACTAATAAGGCCATGCTCCGGCTTCATACCTGTCGAAATGATGAGTGCGGCTAGGACAGCACAGCTGAGTATCACCAAGAATGTAAACATCTTACGCTTATTGTACCGTATCACTTGCGGCGTTTGCTACAATAGATGAAGTAAGTTGAAGGAGATACTTTTGTGAGCAAACGTACGTGGATCATATTTGTCGTGGTAGTCATCGCGCTACTGGGGGGCTTAGTGGCATGGTCACGCATCGCCAACCCCGGAGTCGACGTCAGCAATGTCGATTTATCTAAAGTTCAGACGGCAAATGAACAAAATGGTAACATCGCCGACCATACGTTCGGCAAGGCCACCAGCGCAGTCACGTTAGTCGAGTACGGCGACTTTCAGTGTCCGGTCTGTGGTGCCGCTCACCCACAGATACAGGCGATCAGCGATGAATACAAAGATAAGATTGCGTTCATTTTCCGTAATCTGCCGCTCAAGACTGTCCACCCGAATGCCAACGCTGCTGCGACAGCGGCCGAAGCTGCCGGCCTACAAGGCAAATATTGGGAAATGCACAATCTTCTGTTCGACGAGCAGGACCGCTGGAGCACGCTTGGGACTGACGAGCGGACTGATGTATTCAAGCAGTATGCCTCCGATATCGGTATCGATGCCGACAAGTTTGTCACTGCCCTATCCAGTAGCGCCGTAAAGCAGAAGTTAGCCTACGACCTGGCGCTGTTTAAGAAAACTGGCTATCAAATGGAGACACCAATTTTTGTCGTTAATGGCGAGCGCGTCTCAGCCGATATATCGAAGGACGCTATCCAAGGCAACGGAGATCTCCTCCGAGAGCTCCTCGACTCAAAGCTCTAATAAATAACATCACGAATATGAAAAAACACCCCGGTGCCTTGGGGTGTTTTATTTTTTATAGACTGTTTGATTCTAGTGAGCTAGATAGATTTGCCATTCGGCAGGCACCACATCCACTGCTATCTTTTTGCGCCCGCTAGGCACAAACTCGATGGCTATTGGCATGTGATTTAATACTCCTTGTACTATGTACAACCTCACGCGCGTCGACCTTTAATTAAACTTCGTTGGCGTTAGGCACATCATTTATATTAGCAAATCACATGCTAAAACACAAGTAAGACGCGTGATATCACGCTTGTGATTATCATAGTATCTAATTTCCCAGACGGCGACAAGGGGCTTATGCTTAAAAAGCAAATTATACAACAATTAATCAGGCTTCGCTGGGTGTCTCGGTAGGACGAGCTGACCGCAGTGGCCGCTCTTTGACCGCAAAGACCGCGACCGTAGCAGCTGCCATCAGGCCAGCGGCAACATAGAAGATCTGGCGCAGGCTATCACTAAAGGCGTGAGTCACGCGGTTTGAAAAGTCTGTCTGCTGCTCGCTAAACGCCTGCTTCAGTGCCGGTTCAGCCGAGGGATTCTTGGCAAACTGAGCTTCGGCTGCTGATGTTACTTCAGCTTTGACGGTCGGCATATTAAGGTTCAGTAAGGTATTGGCGTCATTGAGATCACCAATCTGCGCCGCCGCCGGGTTGGCTTTGAGGCTGGTCAGGTAGGCTGACTGCTGAATGGTGCCGATCTGAGCGACAATGCCGGCCGTCAGCATGGCGCCAAAGACAGCCGTGCCTATGGTTGAGCCCAGACTCCGAAAGAGCTGGCTGGAGCTCGTGGCGGCCCCCAGCTGATGTTGCTGGAATTCGTTTTGAACGGCTAGGTTAATGACCGGCAGTGCGACACCCATACCGAGGCCGAGCGCTATCATGATTATTGCTTCGTACCCATAGCTGCTTTCAGGCGACAGGGTCGTCAGTAGTATCATCGCCAGCGTCGCCACAACAAAGCCAATCTGCATGAATATCTTGTACTTCCCCGTCCGAGAAATGATTTGTCCAGAGACGATACTGGTCAACATAATCCCTCCGACCATTGGCAATAGCATGAGACCCGACTCAGTCGGTGTTGCCCCAAATACTTGCTGATTAAACTGCGTTAGGTAAAGAATTGAGCCCATAAAGGCACCACCGAACAACGTCGCCACAATCATGATGAGGACATAGTTTCGGTTCTTGAAAAATGCCAACGGCAAAATAGGCTCAGCCGCACGTCGTTCGACCGCAATCAGGCCAGCAGTCGCAACGGCCACAATACTAAACATGATAATACGCAGGGTGGCGAGACTCATACTTGTCGCTTCCAGAAAGCCAGAAAAAATAGTTTCGGTATTATCCACTGCTAATATCAAGACGCCCAGCACGACCGCTAATAAGCCGGCTCCTAAGTAGTCAATAACTGGTCGAATGGCATGCTTCAACTTCGGACTATAGATAGCGATAATGATAAACGCCAGGATGCCGACAGGAACATTAATAAAGAAGGTCCAGCGCCAATCTGTCGTCACGCCGAAGATTGATTGTCCATCGGTGAGCCAGCCACCCAGCAATGGCCCAATGACCGAGCTGAGGCCAAAGACAGCCCCGATGATACCCTGCCATTTTCCCCGTTCGCGGGCCGCAAAGAGGTCACCCACAATCGTAAACGCGTTAGCGGTAATAATACCACCCCCGATGCCTTGAAGCGCCCGCCAACCAACTAGTTCAATCACGGAAGTACTGGCGCCGCTGAGGAGCGACCCAAGGGTGAACACTGCCACGCCGACGAGCAGCATCGTCCGGCGGCCGAAAAGGTCGGACAGTTTACCGGCGATCGGCACAGTTAACGTCGTCGTAATCAAATACGCCGTCACGATCCAGCTCAGCGCATCAAACGCATTAAATTCCTCAACAATTTTGCCAAGCGCCGTGGCAATAATCGTCTGATCAAGAGCCACTAAGAATAAGCTGGCCATGACTGACAACATAATAATAATCTTGCTACGCAAGCTGAGATGGTGATGCATAAGAGGTTACCGTTGTCCCTGTTCTTTTAACTTTTTAAATGATTCTATTTGCATGTTAACCTGGTCAATATATCCCTCGATTTTTTCTTCAGGAAGGAGGATCAAAACGCCACTTTCGTCTGAGCCCACTACGTACAGGCGCTCACCGGTGACAATACCAAGCTCTGCCCGAGCTTCCGCCGGAATAACAATTTGTCCCTTGGTACCTACCGTGGCGGTACCGTACAGTTTTTTACGATGCATTACTCTTTAGTATACTGCTGGTATGAAATGTATGTCAAGTGTGTCGATACTAATTACCGCGGGCGTCACCGTCATCATTCCCTTGATCGTCCAAATCTTCAAGCGTTTCAAGCATATCATCGTCCGCTTTTTCGTTCTCGCCGTGCCCGGAGTCATCAAAAGCATAGTTATCGAGCTCTTCTTTAAATTTCCGCGGGCTCACGCCGAGATCCTGAGTCGGATCATCGGTTTGCGCGTGCGTTACCTCGTCGACGGCTGATTCATCAGTTGATAATTCCTCTTGATAACTTCTGATCTCATCATCACGTGGGTCAACTGGTGTCGTATTTTGGGTCATACATTTCTCCTTTTCATTAGTTATTACATGCCGAGGACGGCAATGAAAAATAGGCCGGTCACAATACAAATATCTCTCAGCCCATCCCGCCAATCATGCAGGAAAGCGAACGGAACGACCGAGATCCACCAGGCAAAGGTCACCCAGGTTAAGGCCGGTGTCAGCAAGCTAAGTGCGAATAACGCGCCGAGGGTAATATTAATGAGGCCATGAAAACGCATTCCCCATGCTTCAACGATACCGGGGAGCCGCTTGGTCACAAACTGCGGTACGTAGCTAAACCAGTGCTGTGGCCAGATGAGCTGGTTGACACCAAACAGGACCATTGTCAGTCCAACGGCAGCATGGATAATGATGACGGCAATATCCGTCATACCCGCTCCTTCCGGCGGAACAGCAGCCAGATGCCAATACTACCGACAACCGCGCCAAGTTTTGCAAATTGCTTCAGCTGATCACTCGAGTGCTTCCAGCCGCCGCTTACCTTCCCTTCACTTCTCGAAACAAACAAATTACCCGAGCGGTCCTCATGTTTTCTTCCGTCATATGACTGGAATATCGCCCGCTTAGCATATTTTGCCATAATCGTTTCGGCGCTTTTCGGTGATATGCCATAGAGCTTGGTCATCAGCCCCACTCCACCAACATAGACTTCGTCTTGAGGCTTATCCATGACCTGAATAATAGTGTCGACTGCTTTGTCGACTGAGTAAACCGGCGGCAAGGGCTTCGTTGGTTGATGGATGGTGGTGGCAGCATGCTGATATATCGGTGTGTCGATTGTTGCCGGCATCACCGTTGATACGGCAATATTCTGATGCTTTTCGAGTTTTAATTCTTGTCGCACCGAAGCCGTGAAGCCACGGACGGCATATTTACTCGTCACATAGGCGCTGGCATACGGCAGTGGCACGGCGCCGAGAGCCGAAGCAACATTGATCAGATGGCTGCCGCTGGATTGCTGCTTGAATTGACGGATAGCCACCTGTGATCCATAGACAGTACCGAGGGTATTGACGGCTATAATGCGGGCAAATTTGTCTGGGGTAATGGTGTCGACTGCCCCGTGCTGAAAAACGCCGGCATTATTGACCCACACATCAATAGCGCCGGTCAGAGCCGAGGCGGCGACACCGACACGCTCCACATCTTCGGCAATAGCCACATCAGCCACGACCGGCGATACCACCGCTCCTTTTTGTCGACAAAGGGCGACTATGCTCGAGAGGGCTTTTTCACCGCGCGCAACCAGGACGAGATGAGTGTTGTGACTCGCGACTCGCTCGGCGAGCGCCCGGCCAATACCGCTTGATGCGCCGGTAATGACGATAGTAGTTGGTATGGCAGTCTCCATAAATATTTGCTCGGTCTCTCTTCCAGGGAACTGGACAAAAAGTTACATCGGTCTTAGGAATAATTTATGCTTGTTTAATAGGGATGCGGACACGTTTCGGTTTGAAATCTTCCACATTCATTTCGAGCGCTTCCACCGCGCTGGCTAGTGATACGAGTAGAAATGCGACTGCATCGACGATTCCGATCGTATAAAGCTGTGCGAACACAACGGTCAGTCCACCGAGCACAATACTAAACATACCGATGATGACTCGGAACATCATTGAGCGTGGTGGATTAGTCACAATCAGTACCGTTAATACGGCGATTAAGGCTGCTCGGATGAACGCAAAAAGCAGATCTGACGACGCCAGCCACATAAGCGGACTGCTCGGCGAAAAGATTCCTCCAACGAACAGTAGAGCGAGTAATATAATTGTTCCGACTAATAAGAATTTTGTCATGGCTACCTCCTATTCTTTACCCAGCATATAAGGTATCAAGTAACTGTTCTGTGATATTTTTTACTAATCCGCAATTAGGTGATGCAGGAACTAAAATAAAAAATACATCCGCTAGGATAGCGGATGTATGGGAGAGTCAGGTGCAGGTTTTTAGAATGAGGCTAGCTGGTGTAATTCTCGTCGCTCTTCGTTTCGGCGGTACGGTTTCAACGTGCGTTTTCGGAAGATAGTAGCAAGTTGTTTACGCGTGCGTGACATTTCTATATTCCTTTCGGTAATCCATCTCGTAATAAAATTTGCGGAAACTTCATGCTAAGACCGTGCTTGCGCCAGAGTCGTTTCACGCGCCGTTCACGTAAATCTGGATATTTATCATATTTTTCCTCTAAAAAAGAGTCAATTCTTGTATTTAAATCTGCGTCGCTATATTTGCTCATTTATTCCCCCTCCACTTAGGTATCCTCAGTATAAGAAGTTCATGCTTAGAAATATGTGCTCTAAGTTACTGATAATTAGTGATTAATTTCACATAACTACCGTCTGAGAGGTATAATTATAGGGTAATGGAAGAATTATTTATCCGCTTGCGACCGCACGGCCTCCCCCGTTCCATTCGAAAAGGCGCCAACATCCTATTCCAGGGAGAGGTACCTCGTCGAGGCTATTTGGTACGCGACGGCGTCGTCAGAGCATATACGATCACCAGTACCGGCGAAGAGCGGATTGTCTCGTTCTACGCCAAAGGTGATATCCTCCCCCTATCATGGCTCCTTGGCGAAACCACCAACACGCTGTTCTACTACGAGGCAGTGACCGACGTCCGCTTAGTCGCGATTCCTAAAGAAGCGTTTCAAGACTGCATCAAGAACGATCCGCAGATGATGAGCTTGCTACTCACATTCATCAGCAAGCAATATACGTCGATGCTCCTTCGGATTACTGGACTTGAGCAGTCGCGTGCCGTTGAGAAAATCGGCTTCACCTTGTATTACCTGCTGTTCCGCTACGGCGAAGAACAAGAAAACGGTATCTATGCCGTTAATCTCAAACTGAGTCAATTGACGATTGCCAACCTCGTTGGACTCACCCGGGAAAGTACCACTAAGAACTTAAAGATCCTTCGGACCAAAGGCATCATCACGTACGAACATTCTACCTATTTCGTCAACAAGGCGAAACTGGAAGCCTTCATCGGCGAAGACAGCTTCCGCAATCTTAATCTGACATAATGTCACGAACAATTCGTACCAATTCGTTGGGCGTTGCCCGTGCTTTTAACACGTAGCGGCTTGCGCCGAGCTCGTAGGCTTCATCAACTTCTTTTTGAGCATCGTAGTTACTAAAGACAACAACGGTTGTCTCGGGGTGCGCAGGGGCGTTATATTCCTTCAGAAAGCCGATACCGTCGAGTACTGGCATGCGTAAATCAAGAAAAATAATTCGGGGCGGCTCCACCATCGATGATAATTTCTCCAGGGCCTCCTTGCCATTAAAGGCAACGGTGACATCATAGCCACTTGACTCTAAGATCATATGGTAGGCTCCGTTCAAGTCCTGATCATCTTCAACAATAAAAATAGTCTGCGCGCTTTTTTCAGCCATATTGTCTCTATGTCCCTTCTTCTTAACCAATAATACGACGGAGTCACGACATATTCATGTGATTTATTTCACACCTTTTATTTTGGCAGCGTGATATAGAACGTGGTACCATCGCCCGGTTCTGAAGTGAAGCGGACGCTGCCGCCATGCAGATCGACGATTTTCTTTGCCCAGTACAGCCCAAGTCCCGTTCCCCCTACTTTGGTTGAGAGGGGATTTTCAATCCGGGAGAACTTTTCAAAAACCTTGGCGTGTTCGTCGTCCGCGATACCGACACCTTGATCGGCGACCGTGATTTCAAAACTATGATCATCCTCCTTTACGGCGACGTTGACAGTGGTTCCTTCGGATGAATATTTACTGGCGTTATCGATAATATTCTCGAGCACCATACGGACGGCATCGACATCGATATGGGCTGTGGTAGCTTTCGATGGTGACGTAAAGCGAATTGACTGCTGACGCATTCGGTACGTGTCAGCCTGTTCGCCAATAATATCACCGAGCATTTCGCCGACGCTCACTTTTTGTTTATGAAGGCGTATTTTACCCGCGTCGACTTGAGCAACTTTTAAAAGATCAGCGACGATGCGAAGTTGCCGTTCGTTGCTCTGATACGCTTTTTGAATAATATCCCGCTGGCGATCAGTTACCTCGCCGACAAAGCCCTCAAGTACCATGCCGAGATATTGCTTGACGCCGGTTGCTGGTGTGCGAAGTTGGTGGGAGGCAATTGAAATGAACTCGTCCTTTGATCGATTTAATTCGATTAAATACTGGACGCGCTGCTGTTCGGCATTTTTACGACCGATTGCATACTGGAGCGTTCGCGATAGAAGCTCAGGGCCAAACGATCCTTTGACCAGATAATCAGATGCTCCTTCACGCATGGCCTGTCGTTCAAGATCGCGGTCACCTGCGCCCGTCAGAATAATGAACGGCTCGGGTCGTGCCTGCGGCAGCATGCCCCGCATGAGATCCATGCCGCTTTTTTCACCCAGTCGATAATCAATTAAATACAGGTGGTGCTTCCTTTGCCCGATAAGGCGCCAAGCTTTATCGTAATCATCAGACCATTCAAGTGAAAAGGGAGCCTCCGGAATCTTGGAAAAAATCTGCCTGATAATCAAGTAGTCATCTTCGTCATCATCGACGAGTAAAACGCGGATCTTCCTGCTAGCTGCTTTCATCATGGTTTTTTGGTAGTTCAACAATCTCAAACCAGTACTTACCGAGCGCTTGCATGACGGTTATCAAGTTGTCAAAAGTCACTGGCTTGGTAATAAAGGAATTGACACCTAATTTATAAGAGCGGTAAATATCCTCTTCGGCTTTCGAGGTCGTAAATACCACTACCGGAATGTCTCGTAAATTTTCGTTTGACTTAATATCTTTGAGGGCTTCTCGGCCATCCTTGCGCGGCATGTTGAGGTCAAGCAAAATGACGCCTGGCCGGAGCGTCTGTTGGCCAGCATAGCTGCCCTCAGCATTTAGATAATCAAGCAGCTCTTCGCCGTCTTGCACACGAATCAGTGTGTTGAGTAGCTTGCTCTCACGGAGTGCTTTTTCGGTCAGCACGTAATCGTCATCATCGTCATCGGCCATTAATATTACGATCGGGTCTTTGATTTCACTCATGCTTTTTTCTCCTTATTATCAGGTAGTGTGACAATGAAGGTCGCTCCATGGCCCGGTTTACTATCAGCTGTTATTGTACCACCATACCGTTCAACGATCTTTCGACACACGGCGAGACCAATACCAGTTCCTTCGTAGGCGTCTCGACCGTGGAGCCGCTGAAAGACGGAGAAGATTCGATCCAGATATTTAATATCGAAGCCGATGCCATTATCCTGCACAAAGAACGTATAGGTATGTGCCTGGGTGTCATGTTTTGCCGATATCTTAATGACGGGAGCCTGGTCGGGCGTGCGGAATTTGATCGCATTACTGATAAGGTTCTGCATCAATTGGCGCATATGCGTTGGGTCAGATAAGAGTTTCGGCAACTTAGTGACAGTCACCTTTGTATCGGTTTCTTCGATTCGCATCTCGAGGTCACCGAGCACTTCTTTGACAATACGGTTCATATCGACCCATTCGCTATCCTTTGCTTTTGTCGTCACGCGTGAAAATGCCAGGAGATCCTGGATGAGCACGCTCATCCGCGAGGCGGCATTATGCATACGGTGGAGATAATCGGCACCGTCGCCGAGTTCCCGAGCATACTCTGACTCAAGCAAGTTACCAAAAGCTTGAATCTTGCGCAGTGGCTCCTGAAGATCGTGTGACGCAACATAGGCAAAGTCTTGCAACTCCTGATTACTCAGCTGTAAGCTCTTGCTATAGGTTTGAAGCTCATCTTCAATTTCTTGGCGTCGAGCAATTTCCTCGTACAGGCCTTGGTTCGTCTCCTGTAACTGCTTAGTGCGTTCTTTGACGCGAGCTTCCAGCTCACGAGTCGCTTTACGCAGCTCTTTTTCAAGCTGACGGCGTTGTTTGACCTCTTCCTGCGAAGCTTCAAATAATGTCGTATTGGTCATTGTCAGTGAGATGCGCCGAGCTAACTCTTGAGCCATTTCAAAGTCCCTATCGGTATAGTAACGACCAGAATCAGACGACACGAACGTGATACCACCAACTGGTTTACTGCCGATCGTAATCGGCGCTATGATAAACGAACGGATATTGAGCGTCTTGAGCAGCTGATAGGCATCGTCGGAAATTAATCCTTTATACTCATCGGGGTCGATACGGGGATAAAACTCCGGTTCTCCAGTCCGGACCACTTTGCCAAGACCAGTCGGCGCATCGATATGTGTCGGGTTAAGCGAGCGATATTTCTTGGCATACGAAAGTTTTTTCGCATCCTTATGGACAACACTTATTTCTTCCCAGCCTTTCGCTTCATCGTACAGGTTAAGCGTATACCAATCAGCTAGTTCCGGCACCACCAATTTGCCGACACTATCGACGGTTTTTTTATACTCCAGCGAGGACGAAAGTTCTTTTGATGCTTTGGCTAGAAACGTTTGGATCTGCGTCGTTCGTTTTTGTTCGTCGATATTTGTACTGGTTCCATACCAGCGAATGACGTTACCATTCGCATCTTTGTACGGTTCGGCGCGGGCGACGAACCAATAGTACGAGTTGGTCTTGTGATTTTTGATACGATACTCATATTCATACGGCTCGCTGCTGTTAAGCGCTTTTTTCCAGCTCCGCTCTACTTCAGGACGGTCATCAGGATGAATTATCTGCGCTTTAGAGGTCGCGGCTCGGTCCATCATGTCAACACCGGTAAATTCAAACCAACGGTGATTGTAATACTCAATCGTCCCATCGCCAAGCGCAATCCAGACGAGCTGCGGCATAGCGTCGGCCATAAAGCGTAGCCGCTCCTCGCTGCGTACCAGCGCCGCTTCACTTTCTTTTCTCTCAGTGATATCTATGAGTAAGCCGGCTAGTCGAAGTGGCCGTTTGTTTGCATCGTAATCGACCCGCCCTCGAGCAATCACCCAACGGACTTGGCCTTTGGCGTTCGTCGTACGGTATTCGCGCATAAAACGGCCATTGCCCTTGATACTGTCGGCGATGGATTGCTCGACGCGTTTGCGATCGTCATGATAAATAGCATCCGTAAAGGTTTTAAGCGGCAGTCCTTCCCGAGCCACCGATTCTTCGATCCCGAACATATATGCCAGTCCTTTGTCGGCAACGACTGCATCTTTCTGGATATCCCAGATATATGACCCGATTAAACCATCGGCCAGGACTTGATCAAGTTGCAATTCGGCCAGTTGCAAGCGGTCTTGAGCAAAGATATCTTCTGTAATATCATCAGTCGACTGCATGATCGCTGTCACGGTGCCGTCATTGATAATCGGATAATGGGTGGCTTGCCAGTAGCGCACGGACAGTTTGCCACCAGGCGAAAGGATATCATAGCGGATGACGCCGGTGTGCTCTAACTGCTTTGATTCAATACACCGCTCAAATGAAAGCTGAACTTCGCCCTTGCCCGTCTTCTGGGCACGTGGTGACGTGTCGGGGAAGACTTCAAACATTGGCTTTCCGATAATCTCCGCCCGTTCTTTACCCGTTACCTTCAAGTAACCGTCGCTTGCGGCTAGAATAGTAAATGTCGGCACATCGGCACCGATAATGACGTAGTTGCCCGGCGTTGCCATGAATAGGCGCTCATAATCCAAGTCTCTCGTATCGGCCACGCTAGCTCTCCTCGTTACTGCTTGCTTATTATAGGGCACCGATTGGCCTCCCGTAAATTTTACCATTGCTACTTAGTATGCCACGACACATTCCCTAGCATTTGTAACTATTTTCACATTCACCCATATAAAATCTGGTTATCCTGAGGATGCAACCATTTAATAAAGGAGTTTCTATGAACGGAAATGGCATCGACCTACGTCAGGAGTTTGAAGACGTCCTTGGCAACATCATTGCATTTTTACCAAACTTAATTGCTGCCCTGCTGATACTATTGATCGGCTACTTTATCGCTATGGGACTGGACCGCTTGACCCGACGGGGACTGCGGGGACTCCGCTTTGACCGCGCCATCAATTCATCGCCAGCTGGTACGGTCGTGTCGCGAGTGGTCGACAGCCCGTCGCGCTTCACCGGGCGTGTCGTATTCTGGCTGGTGTTCATCGGCGCCATTAGCCTAGCTGTCGCCGCCTTGAACTTGCCACTGCTCAACAACCTCTTGAATGGCCTCTACGGTTACGTACCTCACATCATTGCAGCGGTCGCCATCTTCTTGGTTGCGAGTGCGATTTCAGCGGGAAGCGCCCGCTTCGTGCAGCGAGTGATGGGCCGCAGTGGCCTGGCGAAAATCGTCACTACTGGTATCCCTGTGATCGTTATGAGCCTGGCTATCTTCATGATCTTAAATGAGCTCGAAGTGGCCACCGATATCGTTAATATCCTCTTTACTGCCATCGTCGGCTCGGCCGCGCTTGGTCTTGCCCTGGCGTTTGGTCTTGGTGGACGCGATGCAGCAAAAGGCTTGCTCGATCAGGCCGCGGATGCAGCCCGCAGTCGGCAAGACAGCGTTAAGGAACAAGTTACGACGGCTGCCGATAACGCTCGCCGTTCAGTCCGACGCTAACGAACAGTTCCATCAAAAGCTCCTCAGCCTCAGCTGGGGAGCTTTTATATTTCAGCTTGCTCAAGCAAAAAGGCAATGCGGTCTTTGATATACTCTTTACGCACTTTGGCGCCGATAGCATCTTTAATGCCTTCGGTGTACTGGGCCTGATAGATTGCCTGTATCACACTTGATACGGCTAGGCTGCCTTCATCAATGGTGCGGTTGTACCCCTGCTTAAAGCCAATCCATAGTTGCTGATTACGAACAAATAAATCATGCTGTGATTTATCAACGGCAATGCGGCGTTTTTCAAACTGATAATTATTCCATATAAATGAGACGTCCCACGTGGGATCACCGATGATCGGATTCGGGTCAAAGACACTGATCTTGAGGGGATCATAGGATTTGACCGCAACGTTGCGGATACTGAAATCACCATGCAAATACCGACCTTTTCTGACAAAATCGTAGGACTTCACAAAGCGCAGAACTGCCCGAAGGTCCTCGCGGCTCACTCCTATGCTGACGAGATAATCCTTTTGTTTTTTTATTGCCGTATAGACATAGTCGTTCCAGGTGTCATAGGCCGTCGGGCGCCTTCGGGTATCGTTGAAGTCTCCAAACCGACGGTCGCTGACACAACTATGTAGCTTATCTAGTTCACGGCCTAGCAGGACACCAATCTTGCGCGCCTTATGTGGTGCCCGTGTCAGATACGTTGCACAGGTTTCAATCAAACGCCCCGTATCATCCAGAAGCGCCTGTTGCACCAGATATTTGACAGGGTATTTGTCGTTACGCGTTGATGGCACGACACCGGTCTTAATCATGCGCGGCACCCGCACGTGACGCTTTCGCCACGCTTCAATCGCTTCTGCTTCGGCATCGACGCCGATATAGCTCAGCTTGATAATGACTTGCTCTTTCGGCAGGCTCACAAGATACGTTGCCGCATCGACGCCGCCACTGAGCGCTTGAATATGCTCGGGTCGTAAATGTCGTATCGACGGAACTGAGCTGATAACATCGGTATCATTAATAACGGAGGCAATGAGTTTAGGAGCGCGAGCACGCACCCGTTTGGCGTTCAGGGGAAAATGTTTCTTGATTGGGAGTAGATCAATATCGGTAATTTTCACGCTGCACCTCCTACCGTGCTCCTATAACTATGAACCGCTTTTTGGCTTCTCGCAAGCATAAACAGTCACAGACTTTTTGCTTTTATTAGCCATGAAACGAGGATTATAATAAGAACTATGCTGGAAGTGATATGCATACGACATGGCGAGGCTGAATCTAACTTAAGTTCTCTTGAGCGAGGCGTTGTTGGCAGTGATCTGCCCTTAACCGAAAAAGGTGAATGGCAGGCCCGAAGTGCGGCTGAATATCTGGAGCGGCTGTCACTGGACGGGCGTATCGGCTCTATACCTACGACGATTTATACCTCGCCGTACCACCGCACACGCCAGACGGCAGAAATCATTGCCAAAGCCTTATCTCGCCATGTCATCGTTGATTATCGGCTCAAAGAATTTCAAAAGGGGGCCTGGCATGGGATGCGTGTGGCGGACGTCGTGCGCATGGAAGAAGCAGTCCCCAATGTGCGCCGACCTGAATTTCGGTCACCAGAAGGAGAAAACTGGTTTGATGTGGCTAATCGGATGTCCGCGCTCATCGATGAATTAGAGGCTCAACACGAGTCGACTATTATTCTGGTGAGTCATAATCACCCCATCGAAATGTTAATCGGGCACTTACTTGGCAAAGATGTCCACGAATGGGAGACACGCCCCGTTACCAACGGCTCGATCACCCGAATCTACAAAACGGATAGCTTGTGGCACATCGACAGTGAAATCTATAATTATCCCTATGTCATGTACCGACGCCCTTCCCTCCGGGCCAACCGACCAACGCGCTAGCTTTTCATACTGGCCGCTTATGCTTGCCATAAAAGACCATATCTCGCTATGCTAGCGTTATGAACGAGTTGTTTTTTATTCGTCACGGGAAAGCACCTAATAACATACTGACCGCTGAAAGTGTGGTAGGGAGCAATCCCGGATTATCTCCTGAAGGCAAAGCACAAATCCGCTCGACTTCACTCCTTGTCAGTCGGCTAGCCGCACGCGGTGTCATTGAAACAATCCCGTCTACTATCTACAGCTCTACTTACAAAAGGGCACGGGAAAGCGCAAGAATTATCGCCGATCGACAAGGACAGCGTATCGTGCTTGATAAGCGTTTGATCGAAATTCAGAAAGGCGACTGGCATGGCCGACCAGTCAGCGAGATACTAGAAATAGAAAATGCACTGACACCAGAGGAAAAAATCTATACTCGTCCTCCCGGCGGCGAGAACTATGTTGACGTAGCCCAACGTGTCGGTAGTTTTGTCAACTTACTAGTAAGTAGGCAAGAACATACCTCTATGATCGTCAGTCACGATAACCCTATTCAATCGGCAATCGGTTATCTGTGTGAGCAAGATCCGGCAGAGTGGAGAAACTACAGCCTGGATAACGGCTCACTCACCCGTATCTTTAAAGAAACGGGAAAAAAGACGTGGCGGCTTGATGAGGACATTCATAACCTCACTCCACCCCAGATATCTCAACCGTAATATCCCAAGAACTGTCCGTACGAATCCGATCCCCCTGGTTCAGCCATACGTAGTAAGGTGTGTATCCTTAGCGTTTCCTCATAACAGCGCCGCCGACACCGAGCAATAGCATCGCGCTGATAACCGTCACATAACGTGGATCAAACCCGGCCGATTTGAATGACTCGTTCTTTGTCACCGCCGGCTCCTTAATGGACGTTTTACCAAGTACAGCAGGTGTAGATGTTTCCAGGGCGGCTCCTTCTGGCGATGCTTCTGATGGATCTATGATAGTAAGACGACCGGCATGGAGTGCGGTTTTTGGAACTGGCTTACCCCGCGGTACAAATTGGATAACGGCAGGAACACTCGCGAAAGTATCAGGCGCCGGCTTTCCCCTATTACCTTGCGCCGTATCTATGCCCAGACTCCCATTCCATGTCCCGAAGACATTGATAAACAAGACGCCAAACCAATCTGTTAACGCGAGCTGGCTATTTGTCATATTTAAGACATTGGCCGACGCAGTTGCCGTGCCGCTGGTGGCATTTCCAGCCCGAGTATTCCCTGCTACTAAAGCATCTCCCGTTCGAGAGGTGAGATCGATATTGTTTATTATTTGTGCGGTATTTGACGACGTAAGGACAAGGTCGGGCTGAACATTATTTGCCATGACGCCACTCCCAATAGCCGCGGCTGTTGCTCCAGTTGGCGCATCGACAATCACCCCTACCCATTGACCCAATACATTCACAAAGACCAGCAGGCTATTTTTAGCAATAATCTGATGGCCCGATAAATTGAATAGTACAAGGTTTGTCAAAGCATCACCGGTCGTTGCGCTCCCTGCCTGGGTATTATTGGCAATCGTAGCCGAGCCACTATCAGCTGCAAGTACTATGTTGTTGATGATGTCCTGTTTATCCGTTGAGGCAATGGAAGTGCTAGCAGAATGCGGGGTTTGAGGATTGGCCGCCAGGAGTTGTGGGATAAAATCTGGTGCGATCAGTATATCCCCGTCAAGGTTACCGTAAATGTTAACAGTGCCAACAAATGACTGATTGGAAGCAACCATCGAATTGATTAGGTTCATAACATTTGCAACCGTATGAGCATTACCGGTGGTTGCACTCCCTGCTTGATTATTGTCTATGACTGCCGCATCACCACTCGTTGCTTGAAGACTCACGTTATTTGTAATGCCCGCGTCATTAGAGACATTCACGGCAGTGGCTGCATTCTGTTGAACTTGCGCTTCCATCATCGCCTTGAGTAAAAGTGGGTATAGCATAATATCGCCCTCAACATTGCCCATGACGTCAGTGACGAACGTGGCGGCTTTTTGGTTGGTATCGTTTGTTATGGACGAATTGATATTATTGAATATTGTCGTTACTGCCGTCGCATCTCCGCTCATAGCGTTCCCGGCAAGCGTGTTACCGCTTACTGCTGTGTTGCCACTCGTAGCAATAGAATTGAGGCTATTGAGGATTGCTGCCTGCGTATCGCTCGTCATGGTAACCGTTGGTTCGGACGTAGCTGGGGATACTAAGCTCGTAGGAATGACAGGTGGCAGTACCGCTTCGTACTTTTTTGTCGTCTCATTGTAACGCCATTGATTACTATCCCAGTGTTTTGTCTCTGGGTTATAGGTATAGACCAAATCGGGCTTTTCGATAATGGCAGTGTCCTGATTAGCTGCCGTGCTTACTGGAGGCACTGGAATAGGTACATCTGTTGCCTGAAGGGCGGGCGGAAGCTCGGGCGGCACATCAGGCCCTGCTGGCGGAGGGACGGCTGCTTCTTCATTAATGATAATCGGCTCAGCGATCACTGCGCTCGGTAGATCACTTGTTTCTGCATAGGCAGTAGCGGGATAGCAGGCAATCACTACTCCTGCTACTGCATACAGGGTAAATCGTCGAATTATAATACCTACCTTTTGCATGGTGATCCTTCCTTACTCCCTAAGATAAATTCATGGCAGGAGGTGTAGTTGGCTGCACCTCCCTGGGTGATACGAGTCTCTTAAATATGACGTCGTACTTAATTTGAAATACTAACACTCAAAGTTGTCGAGTTGCTGTTTGAGGCATCTCCACTAACGGCGTCACCACCGTGCGTATTATCTTTAACGACAGCATCGCCAGAATAGGCATGTTGGTCATTATTGTTGTATACGTGGACGTCATTATCATTGTTTATGTCGACGTCGCTGTCATATCGTACTTCAATTTCGTTGGTTGATTTTGGACCTGTGTCGCTGATTGTGTTACCGCTTAGTCCGCTTCCGCCCAAGTTAGCAGCACCGGCGCCAGCTACCCAACTACTATCGTTGGTGATATCCACATTGATATCCGTGCTGTTGTCATTCGATGCATTACCCGACATTGCGTCACCGCTTGCGTCGGTATTATCCTTCACGGTTGCATCGCCTGAAGAAGCCCGTTGATCATTGTCATTCTTGAGCATGACATCATTGTCATTGTCGACATCGACGTCACTGTCGTACTTGACCTCGATCTCATTTGTCGAGTTAGGCCCCGTCGTCTCAATGGAGTTAGGCACCGCTCCTGTAAAGCTAGCGAGACCAACCACTAGACCGAGCGATGTAAGCCCTGCACCAAATATTTTTTTTGCTTGTTGTTTCATGAGCATGTTCCTTTCGCTTAGGTTATTAGTTCTATTTTCGGGTGTTCACCCGACCCGATGGATCTCACCCTTGCGGGGTCCAGAGGTCGTATGACCACGAGTGTGGATCAAATGGCATCCCTTAAGGAGAAACTCCTTGCTTGGTGGAGTGAGAAGAAACGTTAATTTTAATATGCGAAGAGGAATTTGATGAACTCTCACCATCCGACTGAGAAGTAATGTGAACGGTGGTTTGAGCGGAATCCTCAACAATCTTCTGTTGATAATCCTCGCCCGCAGGTACGTATACTCCCCGGCCGTTTATCTCAACCGTCGTGTTTGCTCCAGATGAAACGCTCGATATTGACGTCAATACCGTCCCAGACTCAGGAGGAACAGTCTCTATAACTGTAGGGGGCTTAGTCAGTGGTGATTCGCTCACAGAATTTTCTTTCTCATCCGTCCTGACAGGGAGCATCGATGAAGCAGGCTCTGAGAGAGAGTCCCGAGCAATGACCGCTATAAAAGCCGGAAAGTAGAATAAAAGGAGGAGGCTCAAAAGTATATGTCGTTTTTTGAGTAGGAATTTCTGGTTTTGTTTTGTTTTTTGCGTCCGACGTTTTGTCGTTACAAAATACGTATCCATCACCATTACCTCCAACTGCTGAGAAGCAGTCTACTCGCTGACAATATACCTGGGAAAAATCCATGTATGTGAAATACTTCACAAACTAGATTTTAGGAGGAAGTACAATTGAAAGTTATAGTGAGAAGCTTCTGCTAAAGGGGAAAACTAGACGTAGTATTCTCCACATCATTCATTTATATACTTTGGGGAACGATCCATACCAATAATGAAGCCAAGTCCATAGACATAAAGCAAGAAATAAAGGAGCGGGATGCAGAATAGGTACGTAACCTTGGTCCCAAGAGTCAACGCATGATTCGTAAAAACTGCTATCAAGGCCCACAAGCTAACCAGGAGCCATCCAACAAAGAGGAACTGGCGATCAATGAAAAATGAGGCAAGAATAAAACTAAAACTTATCATCAGAACCATGATGACACAGGCCAGCACGGCGATAAGTGACACCTTTTGCCGAGCCGCTTTTTTTACGCCTATGTGTCGTACAAATGGCACTGTTATAGGCGACGGCTTTTGCAGGTAGAAAACGCGCGACTCAAAACCGAATTTAAGACGCTTACTGTTACGGGCCGCAAGAAAGATTTCCCTCCGGTACACGACTCCCTCTATTTGCGAGCGAAGGTATAGCAATCCGAGAAAATCACCCGCCTTATATACCACTGTCTGACTCAACCTCATAAACAGTGAGAACATCCCATCAATACTTTGCCAATGCTTAAAGCTTGTATTAAGTAATAGAGCATGAATTGGCATGCTCTTGAACCGACTAGCGACCGTTGACACATTCCATCTACTATCAATCTGAGCGTTTGCTCGGCATAGCCAAACGAGTTCCCCTTTCTGACTTTTTCGGTAGATCTGTAGCAGTGCATCTTCATATGGTATTGGTTTCTTTTTAAGATAGACGACATGATTCGGGTGGCTGCGACGATAGCGCCGTAGTATTGTCGCCGTACCGTCGGATGATCCGTTATCAACGACCGCAATGTCGACACCTTTTTCATTGAATATATTGAGGCTTTCCAGGCAACCCTGGATCGTATCGACATTATTGCAGGCATACACCAAAACGGTGTGCGTTGATGTATCGTCCGTTCGATGTTTGTTGGTTCGTTTGAATAAATTCAGACTATCGTACATGAGAGATGCCACAACAAAAAACAATGCGGCTACGACGCTCATATATAGCACCACCTGCATAATCTCAATCAGTTGCAAGAGGTTCATATCGTAGCGACTACCTCTAGATTAAAGCTGTATAACGCACGGTAAACATCCCAAGGACCGGTACATGTCTGCAATACCAACGTAGGGGGGCCTGTTACATCAAAGACGCTCGTGTCGGTTGGCACTACGTCAGTTTTTGACTGATACGCATAAATGAAAAGCAACCCGCTATCCGTATAAATATATGCCTTTGCATCCACGGGAATGCTACTGAGACGAGCAAAAATTTGAGCTTGAGCGTGCCCGTAGATTACCGTGTTTCCGTTGCTGTCATTACTGGGCACCGACGCATCGGCATAAAAGGCATGGTCTTGATCCAGCGTCCAACTGCCATCACTCGGATTGAAGGTGCCAAGAAGAATCCCAAGGTCGATCCCGACACTTGGCACGATGATGCGGGTAGGTGTGCCAATCTTTGGTGCGGGTTGGGGGTTTGCCCGGATCAAGATTGGCGCACTATCACCACTCGATGGACGAAATGATTGCAGACTCACTACCGAGAACATGCCGACAATTGCTATATTCAGCAAGGCAACCAAGCCGTAAAATAAAAGTTTTCTACCCGCGGACTTCATGATTGACCGACTGCAATACTTACCGCTGCTGGCGGCTATATACAGCGACAACACTACGAATCACGAGCACGCCGGCCGTTACTAAACCGGCTATTACGGCTAAATTAGCGAGTGACCAATCGCTCGACGTATTTGCCAAAACGGTTGGAGTGGTTTTTGCTGGCGCAGTTACCGATACGCCCTGGACACTTCCCGCCCCTCCCTGACCTGGCGTTGGTGTCTCTGTCGCTGGCACTGTTGCGACTGCTTTACACACATCGTTATTCGTGACGGTTACATTGTAGGTGACGCCATTGGTATTTGTAGCCGAGCCGGTCTGAGCTAGCCCGCCACCTGTACTGCCAGAGCTCTCAGTATTACCGCTTACGGCAACTTGTGTATTATCATTATCGATCGTAACTGTGTTTGTATTTTTAATGCTGCATGTATACGTCGTCTCTGCAACACACTTGTTGTTAGAATCAGGTCCAGTATAGCCGATTTGGCAGGTACTGACGGCTGAAACATTGCTTGCCACTACTAGGGTAGTGAACCCGAGAATAGCTAGTAATAACGTTTGGATTGTTTTTTTCATATACTCCTCCTTCATTAATTACCCCACTATTTGTTAAAGACTCACATGTATGTGTTTGTATCCTCATCATATTCCCAGTTTCGGTATTTGTACATCGAAAATGATATACGTACAATAAAAAAATCAAGCCTTGAGGCCATTCCTCACCTAGAGCTCTATTCGTGAACGGTTATATCAAAGCTGATATACTAATCGCATGAAAAACAAGAAACAAACACAAAAAAACCAGCCCGCGAGCAAATTGGTCATCGTCATACTCCTGAGCCTGCTTTCACTTTTTTTTATATACGTTTATATTCGCAGCGGGGGTAGCGGCTTTTCGGATGTATACCCCTGGCGGATATTCACCACGATTACTATGCTACTTGTCATCGCGTTCTCTGTGCTGTTTACCTACGCCGCCTTTAACCGTGCTGCGCACATCCCTCGACTAGCGTGGCGGGCTGGTACCATCTTGGCCGTCATATCGCTCTTTGTTATCGTCGGCATAACTATTGGCATTATCGGCGACATACTGGGATGGCAGTGCATTCAATTCTTTGCTGGCACGTCAGCATGCTATGTTTCAAGTTTAGCGCTTCTAACATTCGCGCTCTTTTCTCCCCTGGCATTGATAGGCTACGGTGTCATTGCTTGCCTGGGACTTCTCAGTGTGGGGCGGGCAATAATGGCCTCCAAGCACTAATAGCCGAGGAAGCTATCGGTACGAATGTGGTGGGGTTTCACGTTAAGACGTTTCAGCGTCTGCTTAGTAGCACCAACAAATCGAGGGCTCCCCGAAATGTAGTAGGTGGCGGCATCGCTTTTCGTGTCCGTGACGACGCCAGTAAATTCAGCGGGACTCGTCGGGTAATAGGCGGCCGTGGCCAGTTTTTCGGTAAGAGCACGGAAGGTGTGCTCGGGGTTATCGACATGGATCAGTGTGGTCGATGCCAATAGCGAATCGTGATGAGCCTGGACAAGCATCGAACGGAATGGCGTTACACCAATGCCTTGCGCCAAAAAAATATAATGATCCACGCCTGACTGAAAAGTGAAATCAAGGACTGGCCCTAAAAATGTCATCTTCTCACCTGGCTTCAATTGATTCAACCGCTGCTTATAGCGACTCTGCGGCCGGACATGTGTCGTGACGGCGACATACGGCTCACTCGGGGCGGAAGAAACCGTAAAAGGATGAAATCCTCGGAAGCCCGGGAGGATCCAGAGTCCGTGTTGGCCGGCCTTATGTACCAGCGGCTTTGACGGCTCAAACAAGAAGGTGGTGGTATCGCCGTGTTCTTGTTGTTTTTTGACGAAGGTCAAACGTGTTACTCGAAAAAAACCGGCGATATTCATAACTACTGCTTACTATAGCAGAATGTAACGACAATTCTGATCGTCCCAGCTTGCTTATTTGAGCAACGGTTAAAGGAGCGGGTCATGTCCCCAATTCATCAACGAATACCGCCAGCGTGACGTCCGAACATCACTTTTTTGCGGCACTTGTGCCGAGTGTCGTTTGATAAAAGCGATGACTCGTTTCATGTGCCGATAGTCATCGGCGTCGAGCTGCGCCCGGTCAGTTGCCAGGATTTGTACGATGCGCCGTCCTGAAGCATGCCCAATCGATTCTTGCGGCTGACTGAGCGTTTTCTTCAAGTGCGTTGTCCCGATGACAATACCGACCGATTGCGACTGCTCAGTCTCGAGCCACGTACTGAGCTGGTCAACCGTGAGATTAACGTACTGACAAAACTCGTGGTAGATTTCGCCCTTCAAGGTATCAGTTAGCG
The DNA here is from genome assembly GCA_030445265.1 of Candidatus Saccharimonadota bacterium. GTDB lineage: Bacteria > Patescibacteriota > Saccharimonadia > Saccharimonadales > Saccharimonadaceae > Microsaccharimonas. The sequence goes on along the minus strand of JAUCSC010000001.1, from coordinate 52,946 downwards.
GGGGGCCACAGCGGTAAGGTACCTAGCTCCCCATCATGAAAATAACGACTGATGCGAGAATAATCAGAGCAACAATCACGACGATCAGCTCAAGTGCGGTAAAACCCGCTTGATAGTGTTTCGATCGAAGGTCTGTTCTCTGCATTGTAAGTCTATAATACCACTGCTTATTATTCGTATCGCCAGTTTATTTGCTATACTTAAGCATAAAGAGAATAGACCAACATGATAACAGAAAACAATCTCACCAGGCGTGTCTCTCAGCGAGTACTCTTGGTCGTGCTCGGCGTCATAATGATTACCGTAGTTGGTCTGGCTGTCACCTCCGTCAGAGCGCTCACGCCGATTACCGGCAGCTATACCGCGACTGACAAATTGGCTGTCGGTGCACTTGTCAGCCTCCGCAAAGACACCCCCGATGAAATTGCGGCCGCATCAATCAATAATGTTGATGGCTTGCTCGGCGTCGTCATCAATGCCGAGAGTTCGCTCATCACGCTGACGAGTGGCGCATCCAATCAAGTTGCCGTGGCAACGACAGGCACGGTCCCGGTACTCGTATCGAATTATAATGGCGAGATTGCAAGAGGTGACCATATCACCACATCGCCCATCAGCGGCGTTGGCATGAAAGCTACCAACAACGCTCGAGTCGTCGGTATAGCCCAAGGCAGCTTAAACGTTAACAATGGCAAAACAGCGACCGTCAAAGACAGCTCTGGCAAGGAACAGTCCATCCTACTTGGCGAGGTGCCAGTGCTGGTTAATGTTTCCTACTATTTCAAAGAACCGGATAAGACGTTGATTCCATCAGCTTTTCAGAACCTTGCTAACGCCATAGCCGGTAAATCTGTTAATACCCTGCCTATTCTCATTAGCGCCGCCATCTTTTTTGTGATGCTGATTGTCGTCGCCAGCATCGTCTACTCGATGGTCAAAAGTAGTATCATTTCCGTCGGCCGTAATCCCATGTCGCAGTCGGCGATATACCGCGATATGGTGCAGTTGTCCGCTTTAGTGCTCGCTATCCTGGCAGTTGGCGTTATCGCCATTTATTTAGTACTGACGAGGCTATAACGTGATAGACAATCCTTTTTTATTCGCTTTCCTCCTCATCAACGTCTTCCTCATTGGTGTCGTCGCTACAATTGCTATCCAGCATGCCATCGCCCATTTTCGGCCGCACCACGACGCTGAGCCAGTCCATAAAGCCGTTCCTGAGACGGTTCGCCTGACGAGAGAAGTCCGCAAACAGCTGATCGAGAAATCACAGGCCGAATTCCAAGCCGTACTTGATAAGGCAGCGGCCGAATTCTCTGGTGACCTCGCCAGTACCCGTCTGCAGCTCCAGGAGCATCTGAGCAAAGGAAGTTCTGCTGCAATTGATGCGGAAGTAAAGCAGTATCAAGCAAAACTACAGGCTTTGACCCAGCAGCTTGATACCACCCTGGCCCATGCGCAGACGACTATCGTCAGTCAACAAACCGATACATCGGCGGAGCTCACCAAGCAGCGGGCGGCGCTCGAGGCAGAAGCGGTCGCCAAACGTTCCGAAATGCAGAAGCAATTGACCGATGAAATGGCTGCCGAAAAGCAGCGACTGCTCGACCAACTCGATACCAAACTGGCTGATGCCGTTGTTTCATTTCTGACCGAAACGCTACAGCATAACGTTGACCTCGGCGCTCAAGCAGGCTACCTGACAGCCATGCTCGAAGAGCATAAAGATGAGCTGAAACGTGGGGTGAGCGGTGAAGTTTAGTTTACCTCCGACCATCGCTTCCGTTCAGGATATTACGGCACTGATTGCCGAAATCCATGACTATAGTGTGTGGCTGAACCATCAAGCTCTGAAGCAGCGCGTTGGCAAAAAGAGTACAAGCTACGGCCCGACGATGAGCCCAGCAGCGGACAATCTGATATTGCAGTGGATTGGGAAACATGAGCCTGATTCAGCCAGCATGGACGCCCTGGCCGCCAGCCTCGAGCATTACCGCCAAACGGCACAAAGCGTCACTATCACCTTGGCGGCGCCCGCATCAGTCAGTATCAAAACAGAGCTCGTTGGCTGGTTTCGCAAGCATCTCAACTCAGAACTAATCGTGAATTTCCAATTTAATAGCACCATCCTTGGTGGCATGGTTATCCGCTATGGCAGCCGCGTCTTTGATTGGTCCTTCCGGCGGCAGCTCCTAGCCGATCGCGCCAAATTCCCCGAGGTACTACGGCATGTTTGATAACGCAGCTTTTCAACGCCTGATTGACGCTGACAATCTCACCGGTGAAGTCGTAGGTGTTAATAGTTTTATCATCGAAGTCAAAGGCCTGGAAGGCGTCCGGCTCGGTACCCAGGTCCTCTTCGAAGATGGACAGCGCGGGCTCGTGCGTGAAGCATACGGCGATAAAGTCATCCTGTTTAATATCGACTCAGAAAAAATGTCCCTTGGGACGCTGGCCGTGGTGGAAAATGATACCCTCAGCGTACCCGTCGGCAAGAAACTGATCGGTCGTGTTATATCGCCCATGGGAGTGCCGCTAGACGGCAAAGGGCCGTTGAAGACGACCGCCACGTCCGGTATATTTAACCCAGCGCCAGGCATCATGGACCGTAGTATTTTGAATGAACAGCTGGCCAGCGGTGTCACGGCCGTCGACAGCTTCTTCCCTGTCGTCCTGGGTCAGCGTATCGCTATCCTCGGCGACAGTAAGTCTGGTAAAAGTACCTTCCTGAGTCAGCTCAGTGCCAACCAAACCGGCACCAAGCGTATCGCCGTCTATGTGCTGATCGGTAAACGCAAAGCCGATATTGAGCACCTGCTGGCCGGCCTGGAATCGTCAGGTGCCATGGAACACACCATCGTGGTCTTAGCGGGCGTCTTTGACTCCTTAACGCAGTCGTATCTTGCACCGTACGCCGCCTGTGCCATGGCAGAATACCTTTGGTACGGCGGCGAAGATGTGGTCATTATGTACGACGACCTGTCAAGTCACGCCGAAGCCTACCGACAACTCTCCTTACTGCAGGAAGTCGATCCTGGCCGCGATTCTTACCCAGGAGATATCTTCTACGCCCACTCGAGCCTGCTGGAGCGTGCTGGTAAGCTGCTGTCTAATGGTAAGACGCTGACATCTCTGCCTGTCGTCTTGGCACCAAATAATGACATTACCGCCTACCTGCCGACCAGTATCATGTCGATTACCGACGGTCAGATTATCTTTGACCTCGAAATCTTCCGTCAAGGCAACCGTCCCGCCGTCAACGCCGGTCTGTCAGTCTCACGTGTCGGTGGCCAAGCCCAGACCGGCCGACAAAAACGGCTGTCGAGTACCCTCTTTAAGACCCTGGCGCGCTACCACCAAGCAGAAGAGTTCGCCCACTTTGGCTCTCAACTCTCCAACGACGCCCGCATCGACCTGACCCTAGGTCGTCAAATCCTTCAGATTATGCAACAGCCGCCCGAAGAACGCTTTTCACTGACCGAACAACAGCTGATGCTGGAGACGGTCATGCTTGGAGCTGGCCAAGTGGAAATAGACATCGCCGCCCTCAAGCTTCAGGCCAGAAAAGAAGCGCCGGACGCCAAGGATGACAAAGATTTTGATCGGATTGAAGCCGCGCTACTGAAGAAATGCTCGGCTCAGCCGCTGAAGGCCAAAGAGGAAGCGAAACCACAGGAGGAGCCAGCTCATGCGGCGGCCTAGCGCAATTGAAAAAGAAGCTGGGCAGATTGAGACTGTCCAAGATTTGACGGGCGTCTTCGAGAGCCTCGCTAGTACCCAGGTCGCCAAAGTCAAAAGCAAAGTAGAACTCTCGAAGGAGTTCTTCCGGCTGCTGTGGCAGCGGTATAGCTCCATCCGCGTCGATCCGGCAGTCCGAATTACCAACCGCGAGCTCGGCGACGAGCAGGCCCGTAAAGTGCTTGTCATCATCTCTGCGGAGGCCGGCCTGAGTGGAGATATTGATATTCGCCTCATTGAAACGATGCAACAGAACTACGATCCAAAGACAACTGACATCATCGTACTTGGGTCGCACGGTGCCAGCATGCTGACCCAGCGCGGCATCCCCTACGTGCGTTTCTTCCAAGTACCTGAATCTGACAGTTACATTGACGTCAGTCCGGTCATTGAGGCAGTCCTGCCCTACACACAGATTATTGTTTACTACGAAGAGTATGTTTCGCTTGGTGTCCAGAACATCAAAACGATCGACCTTATTTCAAGCCTCCGAGATATGAGTGAAGAGGCGAGCGAGGATGCGATGACCGCTGCCGAAACCATCTTCGAACCCTCAATTAACGAAATTGCCGACCAGATGGAGATTACTATGATGAACTTGGCGCTCAGTCAGACCATTCTAGAATCAAGTCTCGCCCAAGCCGCTAGCCGCTTCAACGCCATGGCGGTGGCGAAGAAGCGAGCCGGTGAACTGCTGGGGGACTACCAACTCGAGTTCCACCGCGCCAAACGAGCTCAAAGCGACCGCCAACTTCGTGAAGTCATGACAACGCTCAAGAAGAAACATAAACGACAAGGAGAACTCATATGACAGCCTCTTCTGCATCTCGTTCAGGGGGGCTCGTCGGAACTATTCGCTCACTCCGCGGCCTGATGGTCGAAGTACTGCTGACCGGCGAGCAGCCTGATGAAAAAGAGTTGCTCCTGATCGAAGGCTTCCCTGATGTCTTCCTCGAGGTAAACCACTTCAAAAGCGGCGCCGCCGTCTGCCTCAACCTCGCAAATAGCCAGGAACTCAGGTGTGGCCAAAAAGTGCATCGCAGTCATCAAAAAGTAACCATCCCGGTTGGGCCTAAAACGATGGGTCGAGTCTTTAACGCCCTAGGCGAACCACTCGACAAGGGCGCTCCCGTGCTGGAAAACCGACGCCCCATCAGTGAGCCGACCGGAACAAAAAGTTATCGCAGTTCCGCCAAATTGGAGTTACTCGAGACCGGGCTCAAAGTCATCGACTTCATGACGCCGTTTGTGAAAGGACGTAAGATTGGTGTTGTCGGTGGAGCCGGTGTTGGCAAGACGGTCCTGACGATGGAGATGATTCACAATGTCACCCAAGGCAAGAAAGACGGTGCCAGCAAATCGCTCTCCATCTACTGCGGTGTCGGTGAGCGTATTCGTGAAGGTAACGAGCTCTATGAAACGCTGAAAGACACCGATGTCCTCAAGAACACCGTGATGTTCTTTGGGCAAATGGACTCAACGCCAGCGATTCGTTCGATGGTCGGGCCAGCCGCCGCGACAGCTGCTGAGTACTTCCGTGACGAAGAGGGCCGAGACATCCTGTTCTTTGTCGACAATATTTATCGACATATCCAGGCTTTGACGGAGCTATCGACTAATCTTGGCCTGACGCCATCTGAGGGTGGTTACTCCCCCGTTGTCTTTTCAGAGCTGCGACGACTCCAGGACCGTCTCAGTTCGACCGAACAGGGTACGATTACGTCAGTGCAGGCCGTCTACATCCCAGCCGATGACTTAAGCGACCCAGCGGTACAGGCTATTTCTCAGCAGCTCGACTCAGTTCTCGTCTTGTCTCGTTCCGTCGCCGAAACTGGTATTCGTCCGGCCGTCGACCTCCTCAAAACCACCAGCTCGCTTCTTACCCCCGAGATTGTTGGTCAGCGCCACTATGAACTGGCTGGCCGAGTCCAGTCCATCATGCAGAAGTATGATAGCCTCAAGAACATCATTGCCATCGTCGGCGAGAATGAGCTCAGTCCTGCCGACCGGGCTGATTATCAGAATGCTAAAAAATTGATCCAGTTCTTCAATCAAGACTTTTCGGTGGCTGAAAAGTTTACCGGCCGCCCCGGCGAATACTACACGCTTGAACAGACGCTTGATGGCATCGAAGCTATCCTCAGTGGCAAGGAAGCACCGAGCAAAGAAGAAAAGGCAGTGGCGGCGCCAAAAGCATGAAGCACCCTGAGGTAACAACTGAGCTGCACGTCATTGCCCGGGCACCCTTCACCCTCTACTATGAAGGCCCGGCGACCTCATTGTCCGCGACAAATAAAGTCGGTCAATTTGATATCCTTCCAGGCCATGCTGATTTTTTCTCAGTACTAAACCCCGGTGAGATTGTAATCGAAACGGGAGGAGAGCCAGTCAGTTTTACGATTAATAATGGCATCCTGACCGTCCGGGACAATCAAGCGATGTTATTCGTCAATATGTAGGTTATTGCATGACGATGTAGTCAAAGAAGTAGCCGCCTGGCGGCAGGGAGTTGCCGACATTGATACTAAAGCCGGTGGCACTTCGATTAACATAGACACTGCCCGCTGAGCGGCCCCCGGCCGTGACGACGACCCGAGGGGTTGACCCATACACTTGGCGAAAGGAGATATTCGCTAGTATTCCATTGCCGCCGCCCGTTCCAATATTGACGGCAACCGTGCCGGCTGCATCGCTGCCGCTGATTGATACCGTTCCGTTATTGCCGACGGCTCCACCAGCTGAAACGCTGGGAGCTAATCCCCGGGTAATGACATGCCCGCCAATGGTCAAAGTCGTATCAGAGACCAGGGTACTTGCCTGGAAACCGCGTGCTGAAAGAATACCGCCGACCGCCAGATTCCCCGTAATATTAACGCTATTATTAACGGTCAAGAGTTGGCTCACCGTCACGGCACCCTGTAGCTGCGTGGCGCCAGCAACGATCAAGCTATTGCGGACGTTTAAGTTTGACATGGTTCCGCTACCATTGACGTTCAAATCCTGTAGCGACGTTTGTCCCGCCTGCAGGTTCGCCAGGCTGGCGTCGGTAGCGGTAAAGCGACTATTCAGGCTGAGCTGTCCGGCGATACTGACATCACTCCCAATCGTCACACTACCGTTAAATCGAGAATTCGGTCCGACAATCAACTCAGTCCCCGCTGAGCCAACCGGATTCCGGCTCACCCCCAGTTCATCAAGCGACTGGCTACTGAGGGTAACTTCACTATTACTCACCGCTTTGTCTTCACTCGGCTGCTGATTCATGAAAAAAGCAATTACACCGGCATTGATAGCCAAGATGCCGACGACAACGCCGAGACCAATAAAGGTAGCCTTGTGACTCGGCCGATAGGTTCCTCGCCGACGGAGTGCCGAAACAGCTTTTTGAACTCCCGACGGCGCGCTGCCGGCGGCCGGCGTACTTTCAGCAGACTGCGGTTTCAATACCTCAGGAGCGGGCGGTTCACTAGAAGCGTTTGTCTTGTCTTTATCTGCCATAGCACTCATGTTGCTTTTGTTGTTGTATTACGTTGTACTATAGCGCTTATGTCCCAAAAAGACAATCAGAGCGCTCATGCTTATCCTTGCAAAATAGTTATATATGTTCAACAATATAGAGCATGCGAGGGAGATATTCATCAGGCGGATTGCTATTATTGGCTATAGCCTTGATAGCTAGCGCCTCGACTCCAATTGTCACTGCTGAGTCTCCACAATCTACCAATTACCAACTTGATGAGACGACTGTCGGAAGTGGCGGTCTCATTCAGTCCAGCTCAACAAATTTCAAGACCAGTAATGCAGTCAATGATCTCGCCGTCGGTAATGCCACATCGGCCAACTTTCAGGTCGAGGCTGGATCTCAAACGACCCATGATCCGACGCTCAGTTTTGATATACAAAATATGGATGTGAATTTTGGCAAATTTAGCGCCAGTACCCCTGCGGTTTCCTCGGCAACCTTCTCTGTCAAAAATTACACCAGCTATGGCTACGTCGTGCAACTGGTTGGCAATGCACCGACAAACGGTACTCACGTCATTAACCCCCTCGGGAGTACGACTGCCTCGCTACCTGGCACAGAACAGTTCGGTGTCAACCTTGTTGCAAATACGTCACCCCAATCAATTGGTGCAAATCCCCAAAATGGTGCGTTTGGTTTTGGGGAGATTGCCCCCTCATACAGCACCGCTAATATGTTTCGATATGTCAGCGGAGAGACCATCGCTCTGGCTCCCAAAAGCTCAGGTGAGACACTCTATACCCTCAGTTACCTCGTAAATGTAGATAATCTTACTCCTGGTGGTATCTATACGAGCAACCAGACGCTGATAGTCACCGGACGTTATTAGAAAAATCTTTGATAAAATTGTTGACAGGCGAATAATGCTTGTGTATATTTCAAGGTAAGTACCTTATGTAACAAATAAAAAACCAAACAAAAAAAGTGATAAACAAAATGAAAAAAACCCACCACTCATTTACGCGTATCGCCAGTGTCTCTATACTAGCTCTGGCCTTTATCGTCCAGGCTCTGCCTGTAAGCACCGCACAAGCAGCGCAAATTACCAACCGTAAGCTAACCCTCATGTCGGGTGGCATTGACACTGACAGTAACGGCGTCAATGATGGCGGTTCGATGCCTGGCGGTATTGCTAATCACCTTTTTAACTTCTCGTTGAGTGGTGGTACCGTCGGATCTATCAAGTTTGAATATTGTACGACAGCTGCACCAGTACCTGGTGGTATTGGCTGTATTGCACCAACCGGACTGGTCACGACTGGCGCAGTCCTTGGCAATCAACAGGGCGCCACTGGCTTTGGTACGATCACGACACCGACCGCAAATACCGTTGTCCTTGCTCGGGCCTCAGCCGCCAGCGTCACAGCCGGAGCTGTCTCTTACCGGATTGATGGCGTGAAAAACCCAACCTCAGTTAACGGTGAAACATTCTTCGTGCGTATTTCAACTCATAATGCACTTAACGCATTAGATGCCGATATCGATGCAGGCACCGTCGCTGCTGCAACCGCTCGAGCCATAGAACTGAGCGGAACCATGCCAGAATCCCTTGTCTTCTGTGCCGGTGCGACGATTGGCGTCAATGCTGGACAGGTTCCTGACTGCTCGACAGTCACTACCGGTACCATCGCCTTCGATAAACTCTTCTCACCAACCGACACCGCCACATCAGAATCACAAATGGCCGCATCGACCAACGCGGGAACTGGCTATGTCATTACGGTCAATGGCCCAACCCTCACCTCGGGTGCAAACACCATTGCCGGCATGGTAGGGCTCAGCGACACAAGTACCGTTGGTGTCCGCGGTACCCCGCAGTTTGGCCTTAACTTAGTAGCTAACACCACTACCGCGACCGATCCATTTGGAGCAGTAGTTACTCAGACCGGTGGAGCTCTGTACACTGGTACTCCAGACGCAAAGTACGATACACCTGAAGAATTCAAGTTTACTACGAGTGATCCCGTCGCCCATAGCACCGGTGGATCAGACGCCCAGATTTACACCGTTGCGTACATGGTCAACGTACCGGGTTCACAACCTGCCGGTACCTATACCACTACTTTAACCTACATCTGCACCCCAACCTTCTAGAAACTAGTTGCCACTCTATCGCGCTTGTGTTAAAATTTTCACATGAACGTGAGGGAACTAAGTGTACGAGTCCTGTTGAGTGGCATATTGGTTGCGGCAACGGTCACCACAATATTACAACCGAAGATGGTTTCGGCCGCTCAAATCACGAGTCGTAGCTTGACGCTACAATCTGGTACAGGCGATGCAAACAGCGATGGCATTATCGACGGCGGAGCAAAAGCTGGCGGATTGGTTAACCACCTATTTCAGTTTACCCTCCCAAGCTCAACTTCACTCGGCTCGATTAAGTTTGAATACTGTACGATCGCCAGTGTAGACGCTTGTGTCACGCCTACTGGTTTAGTGACGACAACTGCATCACTTGGTAGCGAAGCCGGCGCTACGGGCTTCTCAATAGTTAACACAGCGAACGGCGCACCATACCTTACGCGCACCGCAAGCGCCGTCACTCCTGGCGCTGTCAGCTATCGGCTTAACAGCATCACTAACCCTACTACAGAGAATAAAACATTCTTCGTCCGTATTTCGACCTACACTTCCACCAATGCGACAACTGGCTTGATTGACACGGGATCAGTCGCTGCGAGCACGAGCCGAGATATCATTCTCTCCGGCGTCATGCCAGAATCCCTCATCTTTTGTACAGGCGGAGACATCAGTGTCAATGGAGGAGGTATTCCTGACTGTACGACAGCAACGTCAGGCGCAATTCAGTTTAACCAACTCTTCTCACCAACCGACACCGCAACAGCGAAGTCACAGCTTGCCGCTTCGACGAACGCTGGATCTGGCTACGTCATTACTGTCAATGGCCCAACGCTCACTTCTGGTGTCAATACCATCCCCGCTATGAGTACCGCAGCGACCGGGAGTAAAGGCGTGGGCCAATTTGGCATGAACCTTAAGCTCAATACAACCGCAACGTCCACGACTCCAGTCGGTGCTGAGATCGCCCCTACATCGAATGCCGGGCTGAGTTTACGCGGACAAGCTCTCGGTGATTACAGTACCGTAGACACGTTCAAATTTGGATCAGGCGAATCAGTGGCAAACAGCGCATTCGGAGGAAGCGGCGGCCCGACCAATGCACAAATTTATACCGCTAGCTATATCGTCAATGTATCTGGTAGCCAGCCAGCTGGTACCTACAGCACAACACTAACGTACATCTGCACCGCATCTTTCTAATATGAAAAATCGACTTTTGATCATCATAGGACTAGCTATCCTAGGTGCACTTACATTAGTCAGCCCGGCTCCTAATGCAAACGCACAGTCAACCAGCAATGGGCAGGCACTTGAAATCGCCCCTCCCGTAATCAACTTGTCGCTGAAGCCAGGCCAAGCGATTACTGCCCAAATTAGCCTGAGGGATGTCTCGAACGGCCCACTCATCGTCACCGGTGAAATTAATGATTTCGTTGCTGCCGGTGAAGACGGTACTCCAAAAATTTTGACCGAAGCTGTTGATGATAATCCCTATTCCATGCGTACTTGGATCAAGCCCCTGAACCGCTTGCTCCTCAAACCGCATGAGATACAAAGTCTACCAGTCACCATCACGGTTCCTCAGAACGCAGCACCCGGCGGCTACTTTGCCGTGGTACGATTTACGGCTACCCCTCCAGAGCTTGAAGGTACCGGTGTCGCTCTCTCGGCAAGCCTTGGCTCACTAATCCTCGTCCGAGTCGAGGGAGATGCTAAGGAGAGCATGGAAATCGCTGAATTTAATGTCAGCAAAGACGACAAACCAGGCACGCTCTTTCAACAAGGCCCAGTAACCTTTACCGAGCGCCTCAAGAATACCGGTACAATCCACCTCCAGCCCACTGGGCAGGTGATCGTCAGTGATATGTTCGGGGCAAAAATCGCTACCGTCAATATCAACTTACCTCCAGGTAACGTTTTGCCGAACAGTATCCGTCGCTTTAGCCAACCACTCGATAGTAGTGTCATCGGGAATCGTATCCTGTTTGGACGATACACTGCCGAATTGAAAGTGACGTACGGCGATAGTAAGCAAACGATCAGTCAGACAATTACTTTCTGGGTCATCCCCTACACACTGATTGGTATCATTGTGGTCGCGCTGGTCATCGGCTTCATCTTCCTCCGCTTCGGCGTCAAACGCTATAACCGTCACATCATCAACAGTGCCAACAAAACCCAAGCAAAAAGCAAAAACAAACGTAAGTAACTGCGACTACCGCGCCGCGCCAGGTGAGTACGCTCCCTGTCCGTTCATCTGTTTCCATGGTATGATATAGCTTATGTTAACCTGGCTCAAACTAAGCCACCATTCGCACAGCGGAAAGATCCGCCCTCATGAGCACACCTCCTATCTCCTGCTCGGCGTTATTCTGCTTGTCGTTGGCTTTTCACTCCTGGTCTACACCAGTGCGGCCGTCAGCCCCGGTCCAGAAGCTGGCTCAATTGGTTTAAGTGGTAGTATGCCCGGCAAGCCGCCGACGACGGCTGCCGTTATCCAGACCCCGACAAACCAACAGAACTTTGGTGAATCGCCCGTCATCGTGGCCGGAACCTGTCCTGCTAATACACTCGTTGAAATATTCAAAAATGATATCTTTGCGGGCTCTTTCCCCTGTAGTAGTGAGGGTACCTTTTCGCTGAACGTTGACCTGCTATTTGGTCAAAATACCTTGCTGGCACGGGTCTACGATGACTTAAATCAGCCTGGCCCTGATTCAAATGCCGTCACGGTTTTTTATAACGCATTGCCTCCTCAGGCCGATCCACTGAGTGGCCTAAATTTTGGCGGCGAACAGCTGCTTCTCACCACCGATGCTGTCTTCCGCGGGACGTTCCCTGAGCAAGACCTGTCGATTCCAGTCGGCATTATTGGAGGCTCGCCGCCCTACGCGGTAAACGTGCAGTGGGGTGATACAAAGAATACGGTCATTCCACGTAATAACAACACACCGTTTAGCGCGAGCCACGCGTATACCCGCGCCGGTTCCTACCAGGTCTCCATTCAGGCGAGCGACGCAGCTGGCCGGATTGCCTTTCTTACCGTGGCCTCGATCGTTAACGGACAGCCGTCCGCCCTCGGGGCAGTCGCTCCCGAAGTAAAATCCGATATTGTGAGTAAATTACTCGTACTATGGCCCCTCTACGCGGCGACTTTTTCGGTCGTTCTCAGCTTCTGGCTGGGAGAGCGCCGCGAGAAGCGAATTCTAGGCAAAAGTGGCCAGTTACTTCCCCCTGTCCAACCCTTGTAAAAACACTCTGTAACCGTTATGCTTATGACAGATAATTTTGGGAGATTCACAGCGTTATCTGCAAGGTGGACAAAAAGCAAACATGCAAAGGGTAATAAAGAGATACCGTCAGGTTTTCGTCAGTGCATTCATACTGGCTGTCTTTCTTGGCGGTATCTTTTTTGTTAACGCTTCGCCGGTCAATGCAGTCCCGAATATCAATCAGCAGATGAACTTTCAGGGCCGGCTCCTCAATGCGCAGGGAGCAGTCGTACCAGACGGTAATTACAATATTAAATTCACTATTTACCAGGATGGTGATGGCCAAAGCGTCGGAGATACAACCGGCAGCCCGGCTGGAACGTTGAAGTGGACCGAGAGTCACCTCAACACAAGTAGCACCGGTATCCAAGTCAAAAATGGCTTTTTCTCAGTTCAGCTCGGTTCCGTTACGCCATTCGGTACACTGGTTGACTGGAATCAGAATACTCTATGGTTATCTATCAATATCGGTAACACGAATGCAACCTGTACACCGTTCACCGCGTGTAGCCCCGACGGCGAAATGCTACCGATGAAACGACTCTCCGCCACTCCATATGCCATGAATACTGCACAACTTGGTGGCCTGACAAGTGCGCAGTTCCTTCAGCTTGCCCAGGGTGTTCAAACTGATGCCTCAACCAATACGAACAGTATTTATATTAATAAAACGAGTACTGGCAACTTTATGACACTTCAGGCTAGTGGTGCTGATGTTTTTAACTTGACCAACGCGGGCGACATCTTACTGGGAAGCGGGACAAACCATACCTTAAGTATCGCGAGCGCCGCCAATAGCACGAATGGCAAGCAGCTCACGATTGCCGCTGGGGCGAGCGGTGGCACCACGGCAACTATCGGCGGTACACTTGTTCTCCAAGGCGGCGATAGCGGTGGCGTTAACGGCACAGGCGGAAACGTAACAGTTGATGCAGGCGCCGGTACTGGTTCAGGGGTAGGTGGAACAATCACAATCGGCTCGAGTAAGGCAAGTCAGATAAAAATTGGTAACGACACGTTGGCAAGCGGAACGCAGACCATAACCATCGGCAACAGTACTGGGGCGGGAACAACAAACGTGACGGTTGGATCGAGTGGCTCCGCTGGAGCGGGCGCAACGACGATTCAAGCCGAAGATACCGTTACGATCAAAACTGATGGCATCGACCGCGCACTATTCACCCGTACGGGAAGCGTATACCTGGGTAACGGCATTAGCGCGAGTGCACCCAGTAATTTCACCGTACAAGGAACGGGTAGTACAACAACCGCCGTCACGGGTGGTTCAGTGACAATTCAGGGCGGTAATGCAACCGTCGGGAACGCGAATGGCGGTTCGATTACAGTCGCTGGTGGAACGGGAACGGGAACGGGCGTTAACGGCCTCGTCGTGCTCAGCACACCGACCTTCTCAACAACGAGCAATGATCCAAACTGTTACACCGGCGGAGCAACGGTCGCGGCAAGCTGTGTCATTGCTACTTCCTCTGTTAATAATTCAGCGGCTATCATTGTCGGTTTCAGCGCTGATGGTAAGACTGCCTCACTACCGAATCCCACCCTCTCCACCGCAGGGCGTGTTGTTTACGTCACAGCTGCAAACGCTTCAAAAGATTTTACTCTTATCGTTAATGGCGGCGGAACCGGCAACTCAATTGCCATGCGCCAGAATACGACCGCAACTATGATCTGGAACGGGTCAGCCTGGACTGCTGCTGGTGCCTCTAGCTCAACCACCTTGCAATCAGCATACGATAATACCCTCCAAAGTGCTGGTGGCGCCGAGCTCATCGTCAGTAAGACGTCGACCACAAATGGCTTAACCATTCGCGATAGTTTGACGAGTGCGGTCAACGGCACTCTACTCAGCGTCCAGACCTCGTCGGCCGCAGGTTTGCTTTCCGTTAACAGTAACGTCACCGAATATGCCAGCAATAGCGGTGCTGAAACGCCCGGTATTACCCCTACCACATTCCCTGCTTCCACTTGGAGTGGTCTGACGGGAACCACCATTAGCCGCTATAATACCGCTGGTGACTATATCGCCACCGGGCAAGGTTCAGCTTCGGCCGTGACTACCGCTGTTGCTAATACAGGGCCAAAGAACCAGCTATCCGGTGCTCTGAGTGCTAATACTACCTATAACGTGAGCTTTACTGCCCGGCTCTTGAGCGGAATCTTCACTGATATGAACGTATACTATTCAGCCGACGGTACAACAGCCACCGCCCTGTGTACCAGTGCGGCAACCGCAACGACTAGTGTTTGGAGTAAGGTAAACTGTACATTTACCACACCGGCAAGCGGCATAACCACGAGCAATGCAATTCTTATCCGTCAAACCGCCGCCACAGCACGCACCTTCTACGTCGATAACCTTTCGGTTACCATTGCTGCTGATTACAATTTTGCCAGCGACGGGGACGTCAACGTCGATGCAACATTTGCAACCAACTGGCTGACTGCAGGTCTCGGCACGACAACCATTACCCGAAATACGGGTGACGGCTATAACGCAAGTAACAGTGCACAGGTAGCAATCACGGCCGGTGCTGCCAATGCCGGTATCCGTAACAAGTTGAGCTCTAACCCGCTTCCCGATACCCTCTACCGAGTAACCGTGTACGGTCGTCTTATTTCTGGCGCTGCTTTTACTGACTTTAAAGTAAGGTATAGTCGAGACGGTAGTACCACGGCTGTCGGCAACTACACCGACTGTGTCGACTACAACACTCAGACGCTAACCACGACTGGGTGGACAAAAATAACGTGTTATATCAAAACCGATACATCAGCTGCTACGAATCCGCATATCTACTTTGCTGAGGGCGCCTCAGCAGTTCGCACCTTCAGCGTCGACGCCTTTTCAATGACGCTTCGGACAACGACGACGCCAAATGTACAGATTGGTGGTGGAGTTAACGGCGGACCTACCACCCTATTTACGCTTGACAAAGGTGCGTCGGCACCAATTGCAAGCGATAATGATGCCCTCCTCGGTTCAATGTACTATGACACATCACTTGGTAAACTTCAGTGCTACGAATCGGATGGATGGGGCGCTTGTGGGTCAAGTCCAGATAACGTTGTGACCATTTCACCTGAATACACCAATGCCGTCCTTCATGGTACCGGCATCGGTACCATGACATCGGATCTATGTTCCGATACGCTCAATATCAATGACGGCTCAACCGGACAATCTACTATCTGCGGCGCGAATGAAACCTACAACTTTTATAAATGGACAAGCCCTCAGGCTAGCGCGCAAACTTATGGCATCTACGTTACTTACCAGTTACCAAGTACATTCAAAGAGTTTGCCTCTGGTCAGACATCCTTAATGGGACGGACCGATAGTGCAAACTCGACGGTGAATTATCAGATTTACCGGTCGGATGCAACCGGACTCACCGCCTGCGGTTCAGCCGTTGCCGTTAGTAGCGGTGTTCAAACGTCATGGCAAACTGGTGTAGCCAGCGGTGCTGCTGACCCATCGGCCTGTAATTTCTCTCCAGGCAATAGCGTTGTCTTCAAAATCAATGTTACTGCAAGCAACACTGCCAATGCCTACGTCGGAAACCTTAATTTCATCTTCTCTAATCGCTAGGTTGGCACAAAGATGATCGTCCTTCTTATGGTAAAATAGCAACACGAGCCAGACATTGAATTGGGATGAAAATAGAGATACAAACCGATAAAGAACCTGCCACGTCTACATCAACTAGTGGGCGGTCTGTTCGTGCATATATAATTAACACTATTATAGATTTCATGAAATTTGCGCGGAGCAAATTCATACGATTAATCGGCATCCTTCCCTTTACGCGAACCAGACGTAGCCGTATGTTAACGGGCATCTTCTTAGGTCTTTACCTCATAGCCGAGCTTGTCACAATATTGAAGCCTTTCCTCAATCAAACGAGTTATGACCTTGCTTCAGCCGCCTCCGTGTTAACGCCAATTAGTACAGCGATGGCCTCCAGAGTTTCTTTTGATGCGAGCAGTCAAGCATACTCCTTCAATAACAAGTACACCGCGTCAACTGAAGATAACACGAGCCTACCCACTCAAGCCAAAGCAACAGCCTACAAGGATCCCCGCAAAGGTGTCGCCGTCAGTGATCCGGCACTCAGCGTTAACTTTGCCATGGTTCCGCGTTTTGGTCTTATGCCCGGTCAGCAGGACGGGAATCGCATTGTCTATCCCCTCACTGGTGCATCTGGATGGGCCGTGTATAGTATGCACAGCGTTGGAGTAAAGGAGGATATAGTCCTTACAAACTCACCAGGTAACGACTACGACCTCAGTTTTGACCTCCAGCTGAGTGACGGACAAGAAGCTCGACTTCAAAGCAACGGCAGCGTCGGTATATACGGCAACCAATTACTCGCAGGGTCGGTCACAACTGGTACGGATGCTGACGCCAAGCTACTCGAAAAGGCACGCCAAAACGCACCCAAAGACACTCTCCTCTTTTCCATACCGGCTCCAGTCGTCGTTGACAGCGCCGGCATCTCGTCAGCCGTAGCGCACTTTACGCTTGACGGCTCTCGATTGACAGTTAAGACAACAGGGCTGGATCGAGCATCATATCCGTTGTCTATTGATCCAAGTATTTATGTTGTGACAGCTCAACAATTTATGCAGGGGAATAATGAGACAAACATAGATTTCAATGTTGCCGATAAACTGATTCAAAAAGGGCAAACAACTGGCGCTCGTTTTGATGATTGGACCGCGAGTTCGACCAATCTTCCAGCGCCGGCTTGGGGCGGGGCGGCAGTCGCAACTGGAGGCTATTTATACCAGGCGGGTGGTACAACATTTAACGGTCAGACATTTACGTCTCAAGGCGCTAACGCATATACGGTACCAGCTGGCGTCACGAGCCTTACTTTCAAGGCATGGGGTGCGGGCGGTGGTGGCGGTGGTGGTGCCGCAACAACCGGTGGTGGTGGCGGTGGTGGTGGCTACGTCCAGTCGACGATTACCGTGACTCCAGGCGAAACGCTGACAATCTACGTCGGTGGTGGTGGCATCGGCGGATCGCATAACGCGCTGGGCACACTTGCCGGTGGTGGTGGCGGTGGTGGTGGCTTGACATCTGTCTACCGTGGCTCAAATCCGTTACTTATCGCCTCGGGCGGTGGTGGCGGCGGTGGTTCTCGTGAAGGCGTCGCCGGTGGGGCCGGTGGGGCCGGTGGCGGCACAAGCGGTATCGCGGGTACTGGAATCGGCACAAATGGTGGCGGTGGTGGTGGCGGTACCGCGAGTGCCGGTGGGGCCGGTGGCACCAACAGCAACACGGCTGGTAACTCCGGGTCGGCCGGTGCATCACTTCTTGGTGGTGACGGTGGTGACGGACGGAGTGTCCAGGGAGCGGATGGCTCAGGGGCAGCTGGTGGAGCAGCCTCTGGTGGTAATGGAGGCGCACCAAACTTGAACATTACTCGAGCAGGTGGTGGCGGTGGTGGAAGTGGTCTTTTTGGTGGTGGTGGCGGCGCCGGTACCACAACCGTCAATACAGCGGCCGGTGGTGGTGGCGGTGGTGGAAGCAGTTTTACAGCAGTCGGCAGCACTAGTGTGACAAGCACGGCAGGCAGCGGCACAGCTCCCGGCAATAACACGGACACTGGCCGCAATGGTGCTGGTACGGGTGGAGCCGCAGGGGCCTCTAACAATAACGGCGGTAAGGGTGCAGGCGGCGCCCTGCTCATTACCAACGGCGCCGGTGGATCGGCGATTTCCTCTTCACTCTCTTGGTCATACCTCAATACTAATTCAGGTGATATCGAAGGTGCGAATCCTGGTTCTGGGACATGTAGCGGCTGGTGTTCTACGAGTGCTTATAATCTCCCCGCTCAACGAACAAATCTATCAATGGTCGCCTATAACGGATACCTCTACGCTATCGGCGGCACCGACGGAACGGGCGCGCGCGCCAGTACTATTTACGTCGCAAAGCTTGGTGCTAACGGAGAGCCGCGAAAATGGCACCCGACCGACACCGACCAAGCTAACTGGTCATATTGGCACACAACGACCGCACTCAGCTCGAGTCGAAGTATGTTAAGTGCAGTCGTGTACAATAATCGGCTCTATGTCCTTGGTGGCTTGACCGGTGCCGGTACTGGTACGTCTGTCACTACCGTCGAATATGCTGATATTAATCCCACCGGTACACTAGGGACCTGGACGAGTGGAACAGCGCTCCCTGCCGGTCTGACTGGTCATGACGTTCAAGTGTATAACGATCATATGTATGTTCTCGGCGGGTCAAATACTTACAATGGCGCCGCCAGCACGACCGTTCGCTATATCAGTCTCGCTTCCAACGGTTCAATGACCGGTGGATGGCAAACCAATACGAACACTTTTACAACCGCACGAGTCAATGGCGGCGGTACTATGAGTGCTATATGGGGTGGCTACATTTATATTACAGGTGGGTGTGGTGCGGTCAACGCTTCCGGCTATTGCACCACAATTCTGTCTGACACCCAAGTGGCAAGCATTAATGCCGATGGGTCCGTTGGTGTTTGGAATGCCGTAGGCACCACAAGTAGCCAGCGGACTGGGGCCAGCCTTGTAACCTGGCGAAATCGTATTTATCATATCGGCGGTTGTAGTTCGCAAAATACTACGACCGGTGACTGTAACACCGCTATGCTGGGAACCGTCAATCAAGGGGATATTAATAAGGATGGTGATGCATCCACTGTTGGACAAAGCTTTGCTTTGAATAGCGGCACCTGTACCGGTGTGTCGCCGACGCAATGTAACTTGCCTGGACAGGCCAGTGTCGGCAACATGCTGACGGCAACCGTCATTACAAACGGCTACCTTTACGTTATTGGTGGTTGTACAAATAATACCTGCAGCACAGCGAGCGTTAACCATGCATATGCAGCTATCAGCAGTACGGGTATTATATCTCGCCCTGCGGTCTGCACGGGTGGCACATTCACGGGCGGTGCCTGGTGCGTCAATACGACGAACGTACTCGCCTCCGGAACCGCCGCCGGAAGCCCTGTTGTCTTCGATGGCCGAATATACATCGTTGGCGGGCTTGGTGGCGCAGGTAATAATGATAATATCGACCGTGCTGTCGTCAACAGTGACGGCAGTCTTGGCACCTGGACCCGGCAAACAATGACAGGTGCCGATTCGGGAACAAACCAACTCGAGGCTCAATCATATCTTTTTGCTTATGCGCGCGCCAACCCAGCGGCAGCCGCTACTAGTCCGGGTAACTTATTCATATTTGGTGGATGCACGACAAGCTCAGCAGCAGGTTGTACCAACTATAGTCCTGACGTCCACAAATGTAATATCGCAATTACAACAGGGGCTATCTCAGGCTGCAACACGACGGGGCAACTCCAAATTGGTACATTACCAGGGGCCACGTCTGACGGTCTCGGTCTAATGAGCGGAACGGTATACGCCAATTACGTGTATCTCATTGGTGGGGTCGGTGGAAATCTAACCGACCTCGACTCAATTCGATATGCCAAAATCGATGATAATAATAATGTTGTTGCCGCAACTGGATCTACTTGGACCCAATCACCAAAAACCCTCCAAAACGGTCGGCGGCGCGCAGCCGGCTTTGGCTACAATGGCTATCTCTACGTGGTAGGAGGATTCGAAGCATCTACCGGAGTGCTGGCTGACATCGAGTATATTAAGATTAACGTCAGTGACGGCAGCTTGGACACTGAAGGTTTCCGCGAATCAGCGGTAACAATTAATCAGCGCTGGGGATTAAGCGTGTCCGTGAGCAATAGTTATGCGTATGTCATCGGCGGCTGTATCGATGGAATAAGCCCAGGTGGGTGTACGACAAGGACCGACGTTGTACAGACATTCCAGGTATACAACAATGACAGTGGTGCCCCAGCTGGCTACACCAACACTGCCACTACTTACGCCACCAACCCTCGACGTCTCGGCGCCAGTGCCACTATCTTGAATGGCTACATGTACGTAGCTGGGGGATGCGTCAGTACCGCAAGTGATTGTACGGATGCAGTCAATACAGTTAGCTACGCGGCGCTCGACCCTTCGACGGGCGCCACTGGGGCGTGGGCGGACACAACCGGTGCGCTTCCCGCCGATAGAACCTGGGGCAAACTTTTAAATGCTGGCGGTAGTCTCTACTACGTTGGCGGTCAAGCCGATGCTGCTGCCACAACAAGTGCATCCGTCTACTACGCGACGCCGTCGGCTGGCAATGTGAGCGCTTGGGCAACCGCTACTAACGGCTTGCCTGCCGCCATTACGAAGTTTGGCGCAGCGGTATGGAATAACCGTCTTTATGTTGTCGGCGGGCTAACCAATGGTGCCACCCCGACAACAGACGTCAGCACTGTCTATGTGAGCCCTCAGCTCAATAGTGGTGGGAATATCGGTTCCGCCTGGTCCACAAGTACTGCATTTAATATCAGCCGCTTTGGTGGGGCGGTAGTCGCATACGCGAATAACCTCTATTTGCTCGGCGGAAATGATGGAGCCAACTATTTGAGCGACACTCAGTACGCAAAGATTAATCCTAGTACCGGAGGAGTCGGCACCTGGTCATATTCGACGAGTCTCCCGTCTCCGATTGCACAAGCCGATAGCTTCGCTGCGAATGGCTATGTCTATCTACTCGGCGGGCGTGCATCCGCTACATCCTGTGATCCAGTAACGCTGGTTGCTCCAATTAGCGCGAATACCACAATTAGTAATGGTAATAATCCAACTGGCGTCGGTGAGTGGTATGAAACGAACCAGCGCTACACTGGGGCTCGATACGGATCAGCTGTTGCATACACCGCTGGTAAGGCGTACATCACTGGCGGTGCATGTGGAAGCGGTGCATTGACCTACGTTGCGACGGCGGCAGATAACACGCAGCAAACGACGTTATTGTCGCAGCCCCAAGTTGCCCGCTACTCGATTGCGATGGATACTGACTCAGATGTCTTTCCAACGAGTTGGCTTCTCAACGGTGTTGACAACTCCATCGGTGCGCGCTGGCGCCTCACCTACCGGTCAATGACAAACACAACGACGAGCTGTACGACGCCGGCCATGACGACGTGGGGGCAAGATACGATCTTTGGAGACGTCACACTTGGTTTACCGGGAGTCTATACCCCTAAGAGTGTGGCTGGGGCTAATACAAACTGCGCCCGATTCTATTACTTCAATGTCAACGTTGATAGCTCGCAGGCCTTCGGTTACCCCGACGATGTCTCGCGCGGTCCAACTATTACCGACCTTACTTTGCAATTTACCGCCGATCCAGCAAAACGCATGATGCACGGGCGAACCTTCACTGGGGGCCTCCAGCAACCGATTGATACACCCCTGTACGCGCAATAGGTCACGGTTTGCTATAATACTAATGGTAATGAGTGAGCGGAACCAATATATTCAAAAGGTGCGTACGCAGCTACGACCGACGACCATGTCAAAAACGGTTGATATTAAGGTGCCTGTTCCCCAATTCTTTTCGAGCGTCTATTACGATATTAAAGCTAAGGCACTCCGCCATAGACGCCGTAGTTTCGCAATAACCACCATATTAGTCGTCGTGTCAGTCAGCGCAATTGGATGGCTTATCTTTAGCTCAAAGCAGTCCGCCGTGGTATCCGCCGAGGATCCTACCTCCTTGCATTCTTTAACAGGTAGCCTCACGAAGGGTACGCCCGAATACGACACGGTCTTGCCCGCTGGTAAAAGTATTGAATCGCTCGGTGGATGGACACGGGTGAGCCCCCCAGAGCGCAATCCGGTCTTCGCCTACGCTGACTTGATTGGCGAAGCACATATCACCGTCAGTCAGCAGCCACTACCGCCTGACTTTGAGAACGACACCGCTGTACAGGTGCAGCAGCTGGCTATGGGCTATAAAGCTAATCAAAAAATCACCGTCAATAACGAGACAGTGTATATCGGCACCTCTTCCAACGGCCCCCAATCAGTTATCTTCACGAAGGATAAGCTCTTGATTCTCATTAAATCAAACATGGTCGTGAGTAATGACCATTGGGCTGCCTACGTTGCAGCCCTTAAGTAGCTAGAACTACTTCGCGCTGACCGTGAGTTTACCGACTACCACAGCCGATCGGGTCTCACCGAGTGAGCACGTCACTTTGACTGGCCATTCACCAATAGCCGCGGTATTATCTACCGTCCAGGACCAGCTGACCAACCCATACACATCGGCTACTTTCTTGGAAAGCCCGGAGTCTTTACTTATCACATCGTTATAGCTTACTTCGATCGTGCACGTCGCCTCCGGCAAAGTTCGGACAGTTATCGAGGCATTCTTGCCTGGGGCAACGGGAGATGTTAACATCTGCACCGAAGCTCCGATTTGGGCATCGGCACTTGGTTTTTTAGGCTGAACATTTGGCGCGGCATACGCCGGCGACACTTCCTCTGATGCTGTCGCAGCATCAGCTACCTGCGCCCCCTGCTGCCCGGTATACCAGATATATAGGACCCCTAGAGCGATAGCAAGAATCACCAGCACCACTGAGCCGATAGCGATATCGCGGACTAGCTTCAGGGACTTTGTTGTCATACCAGCTACTGCGCGGTGCGTCCGTTATATTCAGTGATCGTTTTACTTACCGTACTATCAGTCTTCAAATTCTCAAAGAAAAGTAATTGATCCTTATGGAAAATCATTTGATCTTCCGGCCCATGGATCTCGCTTCCTAGCTTGATCAGCTCGACACTAGCATTAGCATCCGTGGCCGATTTCTGCGGGTTGGTTGCATTGTCTTGTGTAGTAGATTGCGTTTGAAGATAAAAAATGTTTGTTAGCTTGAAGTAATCTCCGCCAATCTTTTCGAGCTTGCCAAAGTAGACTTGACCATTTGTAAAGAAAACTGCCTGGCTCTTACCGGAGTCAATTTGCGCCGCAACATTGGAGCGATAGAGGAATAAAGCACCTGCAACAAATGCAAGCACCACCAATAAACTAATGATGAGTGCAGCAAGGCGTTTACCCGAGATGAGTTTGCGGCGAGATTTCTTCGCAAGAGGCGGGTTGTTATGCGGCCGTTGACTGACTACTGGCGTTGGCGCAGGTGCCGACTCCGTCTCAACCGTACGTATTGGTATTTTATCCATATTTGTCTCCCGATTAACCCGTATGTTTTCCCCATTCTACCATAAGGGGTATGACAAACTCAATCAGCACACTTGCTCAAGCGTTATAAATCGGCGATGATGATTTTTTTCATCTGCATCATATGAGCGAAGGCATCGGGGCGTTGTAGCATCTCTTCCATACCGCTAGGCACGACTTGCCAACTGAGCCCATATTGATCTTTGCACCAACCGCACTGTTCCGCTTCAGGTAAAGCAGACAGCTTACTCCAGTAATAATCGATTTCTGCCTGGTCTTCGCACGTTACTACAAATGAAACTGCTTCGGTGAATTTGAATTCAGGTCCAGCATTAATCGCCGTAAACCGCTGTCCACCGAGACTGAAGTCAATCGTCAGTATCTTCCCTGCCATATCCCGTTGGAAATCAGCCAGGCCCTCCGACGGATAATGGGCCGTTGCGATAATCTCGCTGTCTGGAAATACTGAGGCATAGTAATTGACGGCTTCTTCGGCATTGCCGTCAAACCATAGATTTGGGGTGATCTTCTGTGCAGTAGTACTCATACCTCCATCTTAGCAGAAGTACTGAAAAAGAATACGCAGGTTATACCATCTGGCTGGTCGCGGCGGCTAAGGCGCGCCGGAGGTGTGTACGCCGAGTGACGTATTGTTTCCTGCGCTCGTCATAGCGAAGCTCGTCACAGAATTCTTCTGGAGGGCAGGTCGCCAGCGCAAATACTTTTTCGCGCATCGCTTCATACACGTCCATACCGACTGGACTGATGAACTTCAGCTTTCGTACGCCGAGATCTTTGGCATCTTCTTTGGTCAAGCTGAATACTTCTCGCCATGACAATCCTTCGCTGGCGTCTTGACGCATATAGAAGGCAGCGTGACGGCGTGAGATAGGGCTAATTGCCAGGGCATCTTCAGAAATGACCGTTCCTGTCTTATCGTGATTTTGCATCACGAGCACAATGAAGTCCTCGGCAATTCGTTCGTGGTCACCATGTGCATAGGTGGCCCCAGAGTGAGTACCGCGCGCAAAGTAGCATTTGTCCTTGCCAAAAAGCTGACGGACCTCTTCGAGTACTTGAATGCGGCCCAAATCCACCCAGACTTTTTCTTCGTCAGTCGATTCCTTATATACGTCTTCTGATAGATCGCGTAAGTTTGTATCGCCGGGGAGAATGTGGAAGTTTAGCTCCTCGCCCCGCAATAACTCAAAATCGACATCGATATCGGGTAATGCGTCCTGTTCCTCCGATTCGTCTGGGTATTCTGGCAATATCAAGGCATCGAGCTCACCGCTCCGTATGACGTTGACCTGTCGGAGAACGTCGCGGCGCATGGTCGATGGGTTGCGGGCCGCTAGTGCAAATAAATAATCCTTGGTCGCTTCTGTCTTAGTGGACAGGTCGGTCGCACTCGTTTGAAGAATACTGCGTCCCATTCTTTCGTCGGCCCGCTCCTGACCCCTTATAGATACCATCATTTTTGAATGATGTTTATCCCCTGATAACAGTTCAATAAGCTTTATAGTGTTAGCGGCAGAAATATAGCGATTATTTAAGAATAGCGTTTTCTCATACGCGTCGAGCAGTACATCCTCGCTTATCTTGCCAGAATGATGGAGTGCTTTTTGCTCTTCTAGTTCAGATTCAGCCTGATCGACGATCTTGCCTATTGAGCGACAACGCTGTAACAATCTCAGCAGCAACTCCTCACCGACAAAACGATCAGTAAATAAGTCTTCGCCTTCGTAGGAGAGCTCGTCGATTATACCGAGAGAGCCTTTAACTGCATTGATGGCTCGACCTATCACCACTCGCTCATCTGGGACCGGTACATCCTCGTCGGAGTTCTTATCAAGTCGTTCAACAGAATCCAGTTCCTGTAGGTATACGTAACCGAGGTAGGTAGAGGGGTGTCCATACTCGATACTATCAACCTCAAAAAGTTTTCGAGCGCGCTCAATCAGCGCTGGGTCGAGCTCAGCAGCAGGCTCGCTGTTTACAGCGGTCTCATCTCGTTGGTCAATCATATCAGTACGCTTTGGTGGCAACGTGTCCATAGATTATCTATTTTAGCATAAATGTATATAAATGTCAATGTTGTATCTGCTACGGTGCTATACTAAGTAATAATGAATCGTTCGCCAGAAGTCGCCGTCCAATACGTTAATTACAAGACGATAACCTATCTTCAGAAAAGTCTTGCTGATGTATTGGCCGACGCCGAACGATCTAAGCTTAACTATCATGTCTACGTCATCGATAATGCCTCAGGCGATAACCTAGACGAGCTTCGACAAGATCACGTCACCATTATCGAGTCGGCCGAGAACATCGGGTTTGGTGCTGGCCACAATCGTCTCGCGCAGTTGCATGATAGCCAATACACCCTCCTATTAAACCCCGATACGCGGGTCATCCAGCACGTCACCGTCGAGCGATTAATCCAGTCGCTCGAATTAGCCGAGGGAGCCGCCGTCATCGGCCCACGATTAGTCAGTCTTGATCATACCCAACAAGCATGGGACCACGGCGAGCTTGATCCATCGAGTGGAACATACTCACCGAAGAGTGCGTGGGAGCCGCGCAGCACAAAGGGAGAAGTTGCCTGGACCTCTGGTGCAGCGATGCTGCTTCGGACAGCCACCTTCAAGAGCATCGGCGGCTTTGACGAAAAGTTCTTCCTCTATAAGGAAGAGGAGGATTTATCGCTACGCCTTCGCCAGGCAGGCTTTACGACCTATTACGACCCGGCGATCACCGTGCTCCATATCGGGTCGGTCGTCGCGACGAAAGAGCTCCCCTACTTCGATCAATCAATAAAATACTACAATCAAAAACACGGACTATGACGATGGGCCAGTTGACGACGAGTTATTTGCCGTACCATTCCATATCCAATTGGCTGAATTGCCATCGGCATAATCATAGAGGGTCGTCCCAGCCGTCACCATCACAGCCGTACCATCAAAGGTAGAACCGGTGGCACACGCCGTTTCACCCGAATACACGAGCACGGGCTGGACATAAGCGACTGTTGCACCAACCGCAGCACTTCTCCCCATGCGTGTCCACTGGTTGATAGGTAGGGCATTATTCGTCGTTGAGTTTGTGCCAAGGCTAGCGCCGGTACTATCGTATTGATTGAATTCTATTCGCCCCCCACCGATTGAACAGCTTGTCCGAAAGTATGCCGAAAAGGTGTAGGTTCCGCTTGCTGAAACCGGTACAGCGTTGGTGCCGGCCAGAGATGTACTAATAGCCATTGGAGATGTCGTGAAGCTGGTGGAGTTCGTACGGCGCCAAAACGTCGGGACAGTTGCCAGCGGACCGCCCGTCAGGACGCGCGTATCAGCGACGGTCGCTCCCGAAGCGACGGTACTAAAGCCCCAACCAGTCGTATTGGCGCCAAGCGCAGGATTGGATGTCAGATTGGTGATGGCCGCAAAGCCATTTTGACCATGGCCCGGACAGCCACCAGTCGTCGGAGAAGTATTGGTTGTATTGTTGATGAAATAGCTGACATTATTCGCCGTGGCGGTAATACAGTAGGTCTTTGGCGTCGTACTATTACTAGCTGAGTATTGATAGGTAGCACTGCTTACTGGTAGGTCAAGAGCATCAAACGCCGCTTGGTCATTCGGGTATGAATCACTGTTATTGCAGCACTTTCTTGGCAGCCTGGCTCACCGCGACCTGAGCCGCACCCGCTTTTGCCCGGTTTTGAATGCCGTTGTAGGCAACAATAGTGATAGCCGCTAAGATACCGATGACGACGATGACAATCAAGAGCTCGACGATCGTGAACCCCTTAGATGTTTGTTTTGCCCACATGCTAACGTCAGTATAGCAAAAAGGTTATGCTGAGTCTTTACGTATCGGCGTTCTGCCTCTGGAGACCAGTTGCTTGATTAGCGTATGGTATAAGAAAATACAATGTGTAGCAAATATTAGCGAGCAATCGATCGAGGTGGCAGGAGTGTAATCTCTTTTGGCGCAAAGCGATAGAACGCATCAAGGACAGCCTTTGATGCATTGACGCGTTCGACCGTTGCGACAGTAAGATGCGGCCTATACTCTCGCCAACGAGCGTTTACGCCGTTCATTCGGTCCAGCGCTGCCGTCACCGCATCCCGCTCATCCTCCAGTTCTGGCGAGTCGAGCATATATGCAATGCTCAAGAAACGACTAGAGCCAAAAAACTCTATGTCGTAGATTTTTGCACTCAGCCGCTCACTGCCCAACGATAGTGTCGGCAGCACATCCGCCTTAAGACGAGCAGCGACCGATTCGGGATTTTCGGACCGTAATACGCTGCGCTCCATTGCAGTCAGCTTATCGTACTCGGCGCGCTGAACGAGCGTGACAGCAGCTTCACCGAGCCGGCGCCACTTAATGCTCAGATCACCGAGCCGATTCGTTTCGGGCATGTGTTCGCGGAGTTGTTGATGCTCGAGCGGCAATAATGGACGATCTACGTTAACTGGCATGTACCGTAAAAGATAGCACTATTACGGCCATCTGTAAATTTCATATGCTTAAAAATGAGGAAAACTCCGCATGGGAGCGAGCTGTTAATCAGCGCGATTGCAGCGCGTCAAGCGCAACGGCTACCGAGGCGAAGACACGCCAATCCTGCGACGTATATGCATCTTCAGTCATGCTTAAGAGATAATGGTCTCGGATAAGCGTCGTCTTGCGGTACGCGCCCACTTCCACGTCTCCGGGCGTCCGAAATGAGAAATGATATCGGATGAAAGCTGTGGCAATCTCGAGGAGCTCACCTGCGAACGGCACCCAGCCGATATAACGCCGGGCAATCGCCAGTGCCATATTACTTTCCCGTACGGTTAGCCCGGCATTACCATTCGCGTCCAGGATGGACCAGGTGCTATTCAAAAGCGATTCAGCAAATTGCTTTTGAAACATACCGACGAGTTTGCCATCTGCGTCTTCGACAAAATACTTGCCGTGCACGTCCAAAACTTTCTCGGCGCGAAAGGTAAAAAGGAGCTGCTTCTTCGATGAATCCTGAAAGAAGCTCACCTTTTCTTTAAACGCCAGCCGCTTATGGGCAGCAAAAGCAATCAGTTCTTTCTTGGTACCATCGTCATTCACACTAAATATTTGATAGCGGTTCACAAACGCGGTTATCTTTTGCTCTACGACTAGTTTGGGTTTCATATATACCTATCCTGACAGAAAGTAATATGCCATTTGCTCGTACTCATACCGAATCATCTCCAGTAAGGTTATTTCACTAGATCAGTGAACACTACCAAGCGTTCCGTATAAGTGCTCTGCTGACTATTCCAGGTTCCTTGGCAAGTTATCAGGTTGAGGTGGGCTTCGCCGTCATCCGACATGAATACATTAGTGGCATCCTGCTCAGGGAAATAGAGTGACGTGTGTGTTACGGCGAAAGTAACTTTCTGGCCTTTGGCGTCTTGAGCGATGATCTTATCGCCCTTACTGAGCTTATTGAGATCATTAAAGATAGACGCTTTGCCATCTTCCCAGCCGTAGTGACCGGCGATTACAGCGCTACCCACCTCACCCGGCTTGGGACCAAGCTTATACCAAGCGAGCTGTTCTGGATCATCGTCTATAGCCATATCCCCGTCTGAATTTAGTCCGACCTGATAGACGGGAGCAGAGACAGAAATACTGTTAATATCGAGCTGGACCGGTGCTCGTATGACAACAGCGTTCGAGACATTATGGGCCACCGTAGGCACGGAGACAGTCCGAACAGTCTGATCGTGCCAGAGAGGCGCCATGAAGTACAGGAGGATAAATGATGCCGACATAGAGAATAGCAAAGTGCACGCGGGGATGAAAACCTTCATCATTCGTGGATGCATACTGCCCTTTTTCTAAGCGGAGTGCTTTTTATAAAAAGCATATCCTAGAAATGAACCGACAGTCAGAACAAATAGCGAAACAGCGGCTAGTAGAACAGATTGTCCTTTGAGTTCACCACTATTTGGCAGACCAGGAACGCTAGCGGCACATGCTGGTATCGTAATAGTGTTGTTTTCAAGTGTGACGGCGCCGTTCCGAGCAAGGAGACGGCCGCTGACAGTCGCGCCGTTTTGTACCGTTATTGAGTTAAGAGCTAGGACAGTACCGACAAACGTGGCACCCGTACCAATATTAGCCGTATCGACTCGCCAGAATACATTACAGGCTTGAGCACCGTTCTCAAGTACGATCGAGCTTCCCGAGCCGACCGTTAAACCAGTCCCATTAAATGGCGCTTGAAAGATAAATACGGACGACGGGTCATTCTGACCATCTAATCTTAGCGGTCCGGCTCCAGCCGTTATGCCAAATGTAGTCGAGCTCGAGTCATAGACTCCGGCGGTTAGGGTTGTTCCCCCCAGTTCCGTAGGTACCGTTGTTAACGGCGTGCGAGTAGCAGCATCAGTATACGCAGCAGTGAGATGATTCTTGGCAGCAACCAATAAAGGACCGTCGGTAACCCGACAAGGGAGCGGACCAGCTCCATCGACAGAATATATCGTCCCTGTAACTTGCGAACAGTTCAAGCCGATGCCAGCACCTGTCGCGGGACTTAGCCCAACGTTTCCTTTGATTGTAGATGCGTTCCCTGCATCGGTGATACCAGGAGTTCCAGATAGAATTGCAAAAGGTGAAGCGGTTTGAAGGTTGACCGTCGACTGTGCCGCGTGAACAGTTCTGATATTAACGCCTACAAGTGTCATTAATATTGATAAGATCGCAAGTAGTGCAATTACCGGTATTAATCTAATGCTCGTTTTTTGCATGGCTGCCCTTTTCTGTTAGTTTGTTTTTCATACGCTCTAGCCATCAACTCCAACCTGAACATCTGATGGCTGTCTGATAGCTCCTCTCGGAGTACAAGATTACCTTAGATGCATAGTGTCTATGCTTAAGGTATCACTCTCGCGTCCGTTTAGCAAATAAGTAGGCATGTTTGCTATATCTGCTTATATTTTAGCGATTATCTAACTTGGCAAGATGAGATCAAGCAATAACCAGGCTGGGTCGTTTCTTTTAATAGCCATTCCACATAAGAATATCGACAATAAACTAGCACATTCTATAACCAACGACCGCCATCCGAAAAATGATGTATTGAGCGCGACGACAATTAAAAGACAACATTAAATATGATGACAAGGGAAGCCGTGACAACAAGTGGCCAGTTGCGGGGAGTACGTTGTAATCGTGCAATTTTCTTAATCATCATTGTTGCCGTACGTCAGCCGTAAACTTCATTAGCTTCATGATTTCATTATCTCATTGCAATAGAAGAAATTTTTACTCCACATCTCGCGTACCCAGTGTGGCATAGCATGTATAAACGTAAGCATCTATCCTACTCCAAAAACATGAATAATGACACAAATATTGTATATTTAACACCACATTTTTGTATCTGTTTTTTGTTTACACAAGCTTCTATAATCTTGAAAATATGTTCATATACAAATAAGATGATACTTGTGTTTTCTAAAGTTATGAGAGACTTACGTAAAACACAACACGCATCGATAGTAATATCCTGTTAATAAAACGATGCGATTATAAGGAGAAATGTGAAAACTAAATCAATATTTATGGCGCTCGGCGTCATGGCTACGCTTGTGCTCGGAAACGGTGTTACAGCGGAAGCAAAAAGCAATGCAATAGATACAAAGTCAGAAGCAGCGACCGAAATAGTGGTCACGGTAAAAAGCGGTGATACGCTTGACGCTATCGCGACCGAACACCAAACGACCTATGTTCGTTTGTTCAATGCGAATCCATCAATTACCCATCCAGACATGATTGATGTTGGTAATAAGATCACTATCCCTCTTGCAGACAAAGAGCTTCCCGATCGCTTCTCGCAACTAGCACCAGTGGTTACTCCGGTGGTTTCTGAAGAACCTGTAGCATCAGCAACTCCAGTCACCTATGCCCCTCGGCAATACACCAGTGCGCCGGTTAATTCTGGCAGCTCCTATATCGGCAACGGCTGGTGGTGTACTGACTATGTGCACTCCAAGCGTCCGGATGTGCCAATCTATGGCAACGCCGGTTATAACTGGATAAGCGCTGCACAAGCTGCCGGTAAACCAACTGGCTCAACACCTCAAGCAGGTGCGGTAGCCGTTACCAGCGGACACGTCGCCTATGTTGAAAGTGTAAACGGCGATGGTAGCTACGTCGTCTCAGAGATGGGATGGAACTACCAGGCGGGTAACTTCAACCGACGAACCGTTCTACCTGGTACCTTCGGCGCCTTCATCTACTAAATGTAGTTGGATCGATCATAATAGCCCACGCTTTAGAGCGTGAGCTATCGGCCTTTTCAACGTCAGGTATTGACTCTGTAAAACGCCATAGACAGTAGAAAAAAGTCCTAGGCACATGCTTACGACTTTATTCTTTGACTATCGTTGATAGCGTACTTTCGACTTATTCTGTCGAGCCCGAACGTTGGCAATAAATATGTTTGCTAAAATAGAAAGAGAAACTAAGTACTCACCAAGGGGAACATTCTATGGCAACTATCAATCCTTACATTAACTTCAACGGAAATGCCGAAGAAGCCTTCAATTTTTACAAATCTGTGTTCGGTGGCGAGTTCGCTTCAATTGTACGCTTCAAAGATCTCGAAAGCTCAGAGTTTCCTATAGCAGAAGAAGATGCAGATAAAATCATGCGTATTACATTGCCTATCGGTGGAAATACGTTAATAGCCAACGATGTTCCTGAAAGTATGGGGCCCGTAAGTGAAGAAGAAAACAGGTCTAAGATAGCGGTCTTCGCGGACAGCCGTGAAGAAGCCGATAAGATATTCAACGGACTTTCAGTTGGCGGAACATCGGAAATGCATATGAGCGATAGCCCATGGGATACCTATTTTGGGATGTTTAGAGACAAATACGGTGTTGAGTGGACAGTGGAATTCGACGCAAGTGTAAATGTGCGAGCGTGATAACAAATTTAGTAACGTTACATCGGAGCTCCTGAAGTCTTTGTTAGCCCAGGAAGAATACAGCTCGGCTATAGGCCTACTGCATTTGCGCCGTACTCAGCTTGTTCTGGGGTGAACTTCTCGTACTCTAACTGACTAATCAGTCCTCCGCGTGAGAACGAAGAATAACTCATATAAGACTTCGCTTTTTTAGCTGCCTGCTCATTCCAGTTCGCACCCACATTGTCGGCTCCGTATGTTGCATCTGCAAAAGAAAACTGTTCGTACACCAGCTGATCCACTAAGCCATCGTGGGAGAATGCTGTATAACTCAGATAGCTTTTTGCTTTGCTGAGAGCGTTTTTCTGACTTACCGTCACTGCGGCGGCGGCAGCTGCAGCAGCCTTTTCTTTAGCGGCTGCATCAGCGTCTGCCTTGGCTTTGGCAGCGGTTGCGGCTGCCGCCGCTGCTGCCTTAGCTTTGGCTTCATCAGCTTGTCTTTGCCTGGCTTGCGCCGCTGCAACATCATCGGCTTTCTTTTTTGCAAACGCGGCGGCTGCATCAGCCTTTTTCTTAGCGGCAGCTTTTTCCTGAGCAATCACTTCAGATTTTGTATATCTATGAATCTTATAAACTGATGTGGACTGTTTATCACCTTTTATTGTGCTGATCGTAATATCATTGTCCCCTTCACTAAGGGATACAGAGTAGTTGAACTTTCCTTGGCTGTCGATCTTAGCGGCCTGCCCGTTTACTGTCATTGTTGAGTCGGTGGGATATACTGACCCGATTATGTTAAAGCTTTCGCTTTTTACCGACTGATTACCGTCAAGTTTTATGTTATCTAGAGTGGCCGTAGGCGGAGCATTAACGTAAGCTATAGCCATCAATGCAATAAAGGCACCGCCTATGCTGCTAGAAATTACCTTGGATTTTTTAGACCAGCCAGACTTCCTAAACATAACGATTAGTCCGACAGGAAATAGAAAGATAAGCAGCAAAATAACACCAACGTTTCTAAAAAATCGTTTGCCTTTAGACGTTAAGGGTTTCTGATTTTTTATGCCCCTTTTGAATTTAGGGTTGGTAGCTTGTATTTCATCTTTGATATTCTGACTGCTCTCTTTGATCTGTTCTTGAGATGTTAGCTTGTGTGGATCACTCATCGGTATCTCCCGCTCTTACTACCTATTTATGAGATAAGTATGTTATATGTGCTTTAATATTGCTACAAAAACAGAGCCTAATCTACCCTCGGGCATGTTAACGGTACTTACACATTAACGACGTTCGTTCTGACGAACAATCTACTAGGGTTGTGCATCAAGCTTACTCAGGGGGAAAGTGAGATGTGCTTACCCTACCTCCCTTTTCATACTTATCATCTCTTTACTTAGTTCGTGCGCAAAATATTTTGAAAAATCAATTTTCTTTTTTCAATATCAGTTCGATTAAACTCGATCGATCAACGAGCATACAGTGACTACTAGCTGCAATCGTTTGTGCATTCTGCGTGAAGTAACTATTGGTTATCACCATAGACTTATTACAGCCATAGTAATTCATTGCTGCCACCACCTGGCGAATGGCGTCTAGTCCTACTGCTCCTTTATACCTTTTGGCTTGAATAGCCCATACATTTTCGCCTTTTTTTGCAATAAGATCAACGCCAAGGTCGTATGTTGTCGTAAGCCTAACGCGTTCATATCCGTGCTGTTCGAGTAATAATTTCAAGTAGTTTTCAAACTGTATCCCACTCATAAGATCTATCTCAGCAATTCCCGACCGCCTTACCTGCTCATTCTTTCTGTAGTTTAGGTAGAAGAAGATTGAAGCGATAGCAATAGCTACAAGCAACAAAGTAGCAAGTAGAAGTGCGGTATTAAACTGTGATCGTGCTAATGAGACCCAGATACCAGCTACGGCTAATACAGATATTGATATGATATCGGGTTGCTTGTTTTGACGTCTGCGTTTTGCCATTACCTCCCATCATATCGTGATAAACATGTTTTACATCAAATCTAGAGTGAGATTATTGAAGATAACAAATATTTTCATCTATTTGCTACTTCATAGGCCTACAAGAACAATAGAAAAAGCCCCAGACCAGAAGATCTAAGGCATTTTCTATGGCTCCGGCGGCTGGACTATCAAGATATATCATCGTCGCGTTCAGAAAAGTAAACTTTCCTGCCCTGCTCCTCGCTATCGCACCGCAACCAAGCATCGCTACCGCGCTGCGGTTGCTGGTACAAATCAAACAGCAGAACATAGAAAAAGCCCTAGATCAGAAGATCTAAGGCATTTTCTATGGCTCCGGCGGCTGGACTCGAACCAGCAACCTCGAAGTTAACAGCTTCTTGCTCCACCATTGAGCTACGCCGGAATACTTGATGTATTATACCGATACCTCAATTAAGCGTCAATCGCTATTGGCTACGGACCTTTTCGATCTCACGGGTGAAATCGGCGATGGTTGCCCAGCTCGAATCTTGCGTCATGATCGTGAGGACATATACTCCGCTGGGGCTACTGACGATGGCGGCATCGTTCAGCCAGTCGTCGAGGAACCCAACCTTATTGGCCACCGATCCGGTCGCACCAGCCGGGATGCCTTGACGATAGATGTTGCGAGACATAGCACTAATCCAACGATCACGGTTTGATTGCTGAGTCAGGACCTGCCCGGACTGGAGCATCGACAGGAGCAATGTTAAGTCGTTCGGCGTTGACTTGATACCGTCACTTCCCAGAAATGTCGTCTTGGTCATTCCAAGGGCCTGGGCTTCTTTGGTAATCGCACTGAAGCCGATCTTTTTGAGGAGCGCCTCGGCGCAGGCATTATCCGACTTCACGATCATGTCATCAAAACAGACAGTCAGGTCGCGCCCACCAGCCACATAATCCGTCCACTTCCACGTGCCATCTTCGACCCGTTTGAGGGTACTATAGGCGACAAGTAGTTTATAGGTGCTGGCCGTCGTAAACTGCTTATCTCCTTGATAATCAGCGTGACGGCGCTTGTCCGATAGTTCGACCAGGCTCACACCAAACGTGCCTCCATGTGCTTCGGCATAATTCTTCATGAGTGCCGCTAGTCCCGTGTCGGTCGCGCTGTAACTACGGTTGTAGCTGACAGTCGGCGGCACGATCTTGGTGGCCACAGCAGCGGTATCAACTTGGCCTTCAATATAATCTCGAATCAGCGCTAGCGTTGATGGCACATCCAGCGCTTGACCGCTCGGCCCGGTAGAGCGAGCGGTTTCGACGAAGTCGACGGTCGTCACGGTGGTCACGCCAGGGTTGACCGTTACCTTCGGCGCAAAGGCTTTCTCGAGATATGGCGCTGCCCGCTCGGCATTAAATTCATAGGCGAGTTCCCCATCAACCGTCTTAAAGTCCAGCCAGCTGATGACCTCGCTTGCTGGTAAGACCTGGGGGTTGTCATTGACGGTGATCGTTACTTCATCGCCGATGCGATCCGTCAAACTATCAGCCAGCTTCTGAGCATCGTCATTACTTACCGCTGGTGCTACCACCTCCACTTTGATCTTCACCTGTGCATCGTTCCGCGTCGGCTGGACCGACTCCAGTGCCGACTTCACGTCATCTGGATCACAGGTTCCTCCCGGTGCTGACGGCACGACGACAAGTGCCCCATCCTTCTCTTTGAGCGAGGCGTCTTTGGGTGCCACCTGACACGATGAGCCCAGTTCCTTTGCAATATAGGTCACTAGACCGGTCTCTGATCGGTGATACGTCGGGTGTTTAGACGGCGTGACGAGCACATGTGCCCAAAACAGCGAGCCGGGGACAAGGCGCAGGTACCAGGGATAGTTCAAGCTATTGATACGCTCAGAATTGTCAGCCGTAATGCCCAGCTCAGCCAGCTTTGGTGTGCGGTAGGCTTCGGACACGTCACCAAAATAAATACCGACCTTCGTCTTTTTGTACTCCGTATCGAGCCGAGTTATCGCGTCGTGCTTATTCCAGCCACTGAGAGCCACGGACTCGACTGACTCGAATGGCAGTAATTTCTGAGAAGGGTAGATGAATTGGAAGGCGATGATGCCAACAAGAAGGCCAATACCGCCATAGATAAAGGCGTGGCGATAATGTCGGCGCAGCCACTTTTCGGCCCTCAGGTACCAATGCTTGAACATGCTTACGGTCTATTATAGGTGTTCGAGGTCACCCAGTCGAGCTTTGGCCGCTTCGTGCGCCTTGTCGAGGCCCAATACTTTCAGGGCGCCAACCAGAACATAGATACCATCCAGCACCATTTGCTCCTTCTTTTCATCGTACAAATCAAACTGGCGATTTACCGCCGCCACGAGCCAGCGCTCCTGTGCCGCCGTCGGCTTTTCTGTCGTCTCTTTGATGGCCGTATTGGTTGTGACCACCTCCAGCGAACGGGCGGAGTTGTCGCGCTTCCGTAAATAGCCTTTGGTGATTAAACCGTCGATATGAATCGCCACCGTTGAAACTGACTTATAGCCGAGGGCTCTCATGATTTCACGATAGCTCGGTCCATACCCGTGGCCCTGGATAAAGCCGTCAACAAAGGTCAATAGTTCACGCTGTCGCTTGGTTGATCGTTCATTATTAACCATTACGTTCTGGTCTTTCCTCTCCCGTTGCCTATTTCCACACTACCGACCGCTATCGCCGCGAGTCCCCACCATATAATGCCAATAGTATCATCGGCCCAGACGGGAAGCACCATGCCAATTATCGCTAGGCCAATGCCGCTGGCAAATACACCGAAGGCCAGCCAGTCGGCTCGTCCGCGCCAAAGCGACATCAGTACCGATACAAAGATACCGAGGAAGAGCGCCAGCCCAACCCAACCGGCTTCGTGCGCAATGAATAAGTATTGATTCTCAATAATAAGCGGCTGGTCACCATAGAGCGAGGCTGAGCCAGTGCTGCCGATCCCGGCGCCATATGGCTGCGTGAGCATTAGCCGAGCTCCGTCTATCAGCGACGACACGTGCCCATCATTGGAATTGACATTATTCCCCTCGCCGCGGTCCTCGTGAAGCACTACGTTCGAAACAAAATCAGTATTACGAGCGGCCACAAAGATACCTCCGAGCACCACTGCGAGCGCGATCATGCCGATCCATACCCATTTCGTTATCCTGCGTCGAAAGGTGTAGATGAGCACTGTACCAACGGCCACCACAGCGCCGATCAGCGCGCTCCGTGAATAACTCGCCCATAACGCAACGATATTACCGATACCGAGGATAGCGACGATTCCCATAGGCCGCTTGAACTGCTGGTGATAGCCTTTTAGTCCAATCGTGAGTAGGAGGGTCAACGTAATGACGGCGTAGGCACCGAGTGAGTTCGGACCACGGAGCGTACTATTGATTCGAATAAAATCCATATTCTGATCGACCGTCAGATACGGTGCAATCGTTGTCTGACTGTAGCCAATAAACTTCAAGATATCTGGCGGCAGGATGGTCGCTTGCAGGACCGCAAAGATAAGTACCACCAGTGCGCCGACGAGACCAGTGACTAGAAGCCATCGCCGTGACTGCGGATATAACCTGACTGCAATCAGGACGAGGACGAAAAAGAGCAGGTAGCGCAGATCGATCAATATCCCGGCCAGGCTCGACGTTACTTCCCCTGGAATAAGAACCAGGAGTAGGAGGTGGAGGAGCGCATATCCCGCGATCAGTAGCAGAACTGGTTGCTTGAGGATAGCGAGCTGCCTTTTTTGGAGCAGCACTACTCCACCGAGAACTGTTGCGGCACCGAGCAGTATTTCCTTCCATGATTTGATCAGGAGCTCAAAATGGGGAAACAGCGTCTCAAATCCGACCGTGAGGGGCGCATGGAGGACAATACCGCCAAAGACGATAAGCAAGAGGGTAATAAAGATTCGGTCCAACAGATTCATATCGCCGCTTTTCTCGGCTTGCGTATTCCCCGCCTGCTGCCTACCGGTTCCCGTTGTCATTCCCCTTAGTGTAACGAATAAATGGTATAATGACAGCACCTATGCCGAGTAAAAACACAAAGTTTTACAGTTTACTACTCATCCTCATCGATACGCTGGTCTTGCTCGCCGCTTTTATCCTCGCCTACGTTGCCCGGGTACAATACGACCCCCGTCCGCTCCTCAACCAGGTCTACGCTACCGAGTATCTCGTCACATTTCTCCTGATTATCCCTTTTTGGATCATTGTCTTTGCCGCCCTTGGCCTCTACTCGTCAAATACTTATAGTCGCCGCCTGGTTGAATGGTCCAAGATTGCCATAGGGGCGTTCATCGGCATCCTCATCGTCATCGGCTGGGAATATGCCAGCAGTAAAGTTATCTTTCCGGCCCGACTAGTCGCTGTCTACGCCTTCGCCGGGTCATTCCTGCTGATCTTGCTGGAGCGTGAAATTATGCGCGAGCTTCGCACTCTCTTCTTCCGCTACGGAAAGGGGACCAGTCGCGTCCTCATCATCGGTTCGTCCGATGCCACGCGTGATATCGCCTTTAATCTAGCCGATACGACCAAAAGTGGCTATCACATCGTCGCGATTGCCGGCCCAAAGAAACTCATTCCTAAAGGACTCGATGTTCAGCATTACAGCGATGTCGAGGATGCCTTGGCTGATATTACTAAGAATAAAATCACCACTATTATCCAGACCGATCTGTATGATTCCGACGACCGTAACCAGCTCGTTCTCAATGCCGCCCAGTCGCGCCACATTGCTTATAGTTTCATCCCCGGTGAACCAGAGTTCTACTCAGGCAAAAACACCGTCGACGTCTTCTTAGGCTATCCGATGATTACTGTATATCAAACTCCCCTCGTCGGCTGGGGAGCAATCCTCAAGCGCGTCTTCGACGTCCTGGTCGTTATTATTACCAGTCCCATCTGGCTCCTCCTCTTTCTCCTGCTGCTCGTGCTGCAAAAAATCTTCAACCCCGGACCAGCAATTTTTACCAGCACGCGTCTTGGCCTATTCGGCAGGGAAATCAGCATATATAAGTTTCGCTCGATGAAAGCCGAGTATAGCGGCCAAGATGCCATCTCAATTTTCAAAAAAATGGGTAGGGAAGACCTGGCAAAAGAATACGCGGTGACGCGCAAAGTGAAGAAGGATCCCCGGATTACCCCATTTGGTGCCTTTCTTCGGGCGACTTCACTGGATGAAATTCCACAGATATTCAACGTGCTCCTCGGTCAGATGAGCTTAGTCGGTCCCCGCCCGATTCTACCTGATGAAAAGGGCTTTTATAAGTCTCGTGGTTCACTGCTCTTTAGCGTACAGCCCGGTATTACCGGCCTCTGGCAGGTATCAGGTCGCAGCGACTTACCTTTTGAGGGACGAGTCGATCTTGAGCTCTACTACGCCCAGAACTGGTCCTTCTGGCTCGATATCAAGATCCTTATCAAGACCATTAGTGTTGTTCTGCTCGGTAAAGGGGCTCGGTAGATGGCTAGTGCACCCAAGATCGCCATCGTCACCGACTGGCTCACGACGATGGGAGGCGCCGAGCGGACGGTTCTGGCGGCTCACGAAGCCTTTCCTGATGCGCCGATTTATACCTCAACCTATACGCCTGAGACGATGCCCGACTTCAACGGGCTCGATATCCGCACGACGTCACTCCAGAAACTACCGAAGGCCCTCCGCCGCCTGCATAAGTACTTCCCTATGCTCCGCGTCCGGGCGTTTCAAAAGCTCGATCTAAGCGAATTTGATATAATTCTCAGCTTTTCGAGTGCCGAGAGTAAGCAGGTTAAAAAAGCCCGCCCGGATCAGGTACATATCTGCTACTGCCACACGCCGATTCGCTATTTCTGGAGCCACTACGAAGAGTACAAACAAGATCCAGGCTTTGGTAACCTAAACTGGCTAGTTCGCTTCATGATGCCGATAATGGTACCCAAATTAAAAAAAGCGGACTTTGATGCCGCCCAAAAAGTTGATATGTTCATCGCTAATTCATCCACCGTTCAAAAGCGGATCGAGACTTACTACAAAAGGACTGCGACCGTCATTCATCCGCCGGTCGACGTCAAACGCTTTACGCCGGCACAAGTACGAGATAACTACTACGTGGCTCTCGGGCGACAGGTCCCCTACAAACGAATCGATCTTGCCGTACAAGCTGCCACAAAACTATCTTTGCCGCTTCATGTCTATGGGACGGGGAGCGAGCATGACAAATTAGTAGCCATAGCTGGTCCGACGGTAGCATTTTATACCGATCGTCACGGCGACGCATCAGATGAAGCGGTTACCACGGCACTTAACCGAGCGAAGGGCTTTCTCTTTCCCAGCGAAGAAGATTTTGGGATCGTTCAAGCTGAAGCATTGGCTGCCGGCACCCCGGTCATCGCCTATGCTGAAGGTGGAGCGCTCGACATTGTCGAAGATGGCATTAGCGGGACATTATTTAAGGAACAAACGGTTGAATCGCTCATGGGAGCAATTCAACGTGCAGAACAAACGGCGTTTCGTCCATTCATTCTCCAGCAAAAAGCCAAGCGCTTCGACAAGGGCCTGTTTATCACCAAGCTACGAAAAGTTGTCAGCGATACTCGCTTTAAGACTTAAAGATACGTAAGGACGGTCCCGGCGGTCTCAAGATGACGAGTAGGACGAGATTCACGGTTGTCATACACGATGACAGCATTGTGGCCATTGTTGGCATATGTAAGGAATTTTCGTGCAAAAGTTCTCACTTGGTTGTCAGTGAGCGGTGGCTTAATCTCGTAGCATTCACCGTGGAGCGCACTGAGATCTGCCGGTATATCAACCTCTTCAATGGTTTGATTGGTCATCGCTAATTTTGTTTCAATCTCGTCCCAGTGCTCATGAAAAGCACCTTTGACTTGATCACAGGCAAATATGAGGGAGCTGTCTCCCGCATCACTAGTTAAAAAACGGATACGTTCAGTCATAGTAATATTTCCACCTTTACACTATCATTATACCACAAATGTGTAATAAATGCAATACTGTCATGCTAAAACTATCCACTTATTGGTTTTGGATTTTTTTCGCAACTTCACCAGTCCGGTGACTAATATCCTTACGAGCCACCAGAATTCCGTCAGGTGTATTCACCACGACAATATTATCCAGCCCGATAACAGCAATCGGCTTATCTTCTTCATTGCGTACATAGACGCTCTCGATATCGATGGCGTGGATGTTGTTACCGCGTAAGTGGTTCCCCTGTTCATCGCGCTCCACGGCGTCATGAAGATCCTTAAACGAGCCGACATCCATCCAATCAAAGTTAGCCGAGACGACCGTGAGACTTTGGGCTTTTTCGATCAATGCAATGTCAATGACCTCATTTTCGAGCGCAAGATACGTTTTTTGATAGTCTTCGGTATTAAATTCTATATCGCGTAGCCTGCGGTACGTTTCAGCAAGTCCCGGAGCACTCCGGTTTATTTCATTTAAGAACACGTTCCACGTGCCCACGAAATAACCGCAGTTCCATAGATAGTTACCGGTAGAAACATACGTAGCCGCTGTTTCAAAATCCGGCTTTTCTTTGAATGATTCGACCCGGTAGACGCCGTACTCGC
Source organism: Candidatus Saccharimonadota bacterium (assembly GCA_030445265.1). GTDB lineage: Bacteria > Patescibacteriota > Saccharimonadia > Saccharimonadales > Saccharimonadaceae > Microsaccharimonas. The sequence continues at coordinate 10,672 of JAUCSC010000001.1, read as the reverse complement.
TGTCTAGCACGTCGCCTCGTTCAATGTACCCAAATCCCGTGGCCGGGTACGCAGGCTCGATACCGATCAATGTAATCTCACTATTTTCCTGAGAAACTTTCGCTGCAGCATTGAACGAGTAGACGAATCCGTCAGTATCACGTATGTGGTGATCGGCGTGAATAAAAGCGATAGGCTCATCGTCATCGTGGCGCCTCGAAATATAATCAAGCGCCATGACGATACAGTTGGCCGTTCCCCGTCGCCCTGGCTCAACAATAATTGCATCGTGGGAGAGCTCGGGGAGTTGGCCCCGCACGTGCTCAGAATGGCTCGCTTCGGTAATGACATAGACTTCTGCACCCAGCTTAGAGGCGCGATCATACGTTGCTTGCAACATCGAGCGCTCGCCTATGAGCTGCAACAGATGCTTGGGGTAATGGGCTGTAGAAAGCGGCCATAGTCTTGTGCCCGATCCGCCCGCGATAATGACAGTAATCATTATTTCATTATACGGTACATAATGATGTGCAATTCACATTCTAGCGTTTTACGGCATAATACAATGTCACTAATGTAAAAGCGATATTATAATTAGTACATGACTAAAATGCTTATCACGGGAGGCGCGGGCTTCATCGGCTCAAACTTCGTTCACTACACGCTCAAGAACCGCCCCGAATACGAGATTACCGTCATCGACAAGTTGACTTACGCCGGTAATCCGGATAATCTGCAATCTGTCCTCGAGAGCATCGAGTTCGTCACCGGCGATATCTGTGACCAGAAACTGATGGACGAGCTCGTCAGTCAAACCGACATCGTCGTTCACTTCGCCGCCGAAAGTCACAACGATAATAGCCTGCGTGATCCATGGCCCTTTATCCAGACAAATCTTGTCGGTACCGCCACCATTCTCGAGGCCGTTCGGAAGCATGACAAGCGTTTGCATCACATCAGTACCGACGAAGTATACGGAGATTTGGAACTTGATGACTCAAACAAGTTTACCGAATCAACTCCCTACAATGCATCGAGTCCATACTCGAGTACTAAAGCCGGCTCAGATCTGCTGGTCAAAGCATGGGTGCGATCATTTGGTATCAAGGCGACCCTTTCCAACTGCTCAAACAACTACGGACCCTACCAGCATATTGAAAAATTCATTCCCCGTCAGGTTACCAATATACTCAGCGATATTCAACCAAAGCTCTACGGCACCGGCGAACAAGTCCGTGACTGGATTCACGTTGATGACCATAATTCCGCCGTCCATGCCATCATTGATAACGGCCGTCTTGGCGAACTATACCTTATCGGCGCCAACGGTGAACAAAACAATAAATACATTGTCGAAATGATCCTGGAGCTTATGGGCAAAGACTCCTCGGATTATGAACATGTCAACGACCGGCCTGGTCACGACATGCGCTACGCGATTGACGCCAGTAAGCTACGGACCGAACTGGGCTGGGAGCCAAAGTATACGAACCTCCGAGAAGGTCTTCAAGCGACCATTCAATGGTACACCGATAATACTGACTGGTGGCAGGCAGAAAAGGCGAAAGTGGAAGCATCTTACGCAGAGAAAGGACAGTAGTCAATGTCACCCGAGAAGATTGATTTTAGTAAGGAACTATCATTTCAGGAAACGCCAATTCCCGGCCTGCTTATCGCCGATCTTCCTGTCCACGGCGATGAGCGTGGTTGGTTTAAAGAAAACTGGCAACGCGAAAAGATGCGGGCCCTCGGCCTGCCCGACTTTGGTCCCGTCCAAAACAATATCTCCTTCAATGCCCAGCGTGGTGTCACCCGCGGTATTCACGCTGAACCCTGGGATAAATACGTCTCTGTCGGCGCTGGTAGAATATTTGGCGCATGGGTCGACCTCCGGGAAGGAGACTCGTATGGTGCTGTTTTTAGCGCCGAAATTGATCCCTCAAAAGCCATCTTTGTACCGCGTGGCGTCGGAAATGCTTTTCAAGCACTCGAAGATAATACCGTTTATACTTACCTAGTTAATGACCATTGGTCAGCCGAGAACAAAGAGTACGCCTTCTTAAACCTTGCGGACGAGACGGCCGGAATTAACTGGCCGATTAGTCTTGATAAGGCCGAGCTTTCTGACAAAGATAAAAATCATCCTAGTCTGCTTGAGGTTACCGCGATTAAGCCACGCAAGATTCTGGTCACCGGTGCGAACGGCCAGCTTGGAAAAGCGCTACAGGTAGAGTTTCCTGATGCTGAGTTTGTTGACCGAACGACATTTGATATTACAGACCCAGAGACGTGGGGCCGCCGCAACTGGCGCCAATATCAAGCAATTATTAACGCGGCGGCGTATACAAAAGTAGACCAAGCAGAGACACCAGAAGGTCGCATCGAAGCATGGAAGGCAAACGCCTATGCCGTTCAGGAGTTAGCTCGCCTCGCAATCGAGAATCGCCTTACGCTTGTCCATATATCAAGCGATTATGTCTTCGATGGTTCACGCGAGATACATGACGAAACAGAGCCTTATTCACCTCTCGGCGTCTACGGTCAGAGTAAGGCCGCCGGTGATATCGCCGCCGCAACTGTTCCGAATCACTACATCCTCCGTACATCTTGGGTAATTGGCGAAGGTAACAACTTCGTTAACACCATGCGCAGCCTTGCCGAAAAAGGCGTCGACCCTACCGTGGTCAGCGACCAGATTGGACGACTCACCTTTACTACAGATATCGCTCAGGCTGTGCACCATTTACTCGATAGCAAGGCGGAGGCTGGCATATACAATGTCTCCAACGACGGTAAGCCTGCGAGCTGGGCAAAGATTGCCGCGCGGGTATTTGAATTAAGCGGCCACGACAAGAACCGCGTTTCCGGTGTAACAACTGCCGAATATTACGCCGGCAAGACGGGTATCGCGCCTCGGCCTTTGCAAAGTACCTTAAATATCGATAAAATAGTGTCCGCAGGCTTTGCGCCACGAGAGTGGGATACGGCGCTTCGCGAGTACTTAGAGCACCAGCAACCCTAACCGAAAGGACACACTTGATGAAAGGTATCATTCTTGCCGGAGGATCCGGTACGCGCCTCTGGCCAATCACCAGAGGTATTAGCAAGCAGCTCGTTCCGATCTATGACAAGCCGATGGTCTACTACCCCCTAACGACGCTCATGTCGGCCGGGATCAAGGACATCCTGATCATCACCACACCAGAAGACCAGTCGCAGTTCCAGCGGCTCCTAGGCGACGGTTCAGAATGGGGCATCAGCCTCACCTATGCCGTCCAACCGAAGCCCGAGGGACTGGCGCAGGCCTTCATCATCGGTGAGGAGTTCATCGGTTCAGACAAGGTTGCGCTCGTCCTGGGAGATAACATCTTCCACGGCCATCAGCTCAGCGACTCCCTGAAGAAGTGCACCGACCCCCAGGGGGGTATCGTGTTCGCCTACCAGGTGTCTGATCCCGAACGTTACGGGGTTGTCGAGTTCGACGAAGAGAAGCGCGCTATCTCGATCGAGGAGAAGCCTGCACATCCCAAATCTGACTTCGCTGTCGTTGGTCTGTACTTCTACGACAACGATGTGGTCGAGATCGCCAAGAACGTTCAGCCGAGCGAACGTGGCGAGCTAGAGATCACATCGGTCAACGAGGAATTCCTCCGTCGTGGTAAGCTGACCGTCACCACGCTTGATGCCGGTGACGTCTGGCTCGACACCGGGACGATTGACTCGATGGCCGAAGCCACCGACTACGTCCGCGTTCTTCAGAAGCGAACCGGACAAATTATCGGCAGCCCTGAAGGTGTTGCGTACGACGAAGGCTTCCTCACGAGGGAGCAGCTACAAGCACTTGCCGAACCCCTCAAAAAGTCAGGTTACGGCACCTACCTTCAGCGGTAAGAATTGGGTACGCCTTCGGGCGTCACGGCGGGATGGAAACATCCCGCCGTTTTTCTTTGTTCAAAAGTAAAGTTTACGTAAATAAAATACATCGCCATTTCGAAACACTAACTTTTCAGATTAAACCTTATGCTTTATAATAAAAGAATAAGGTATGCAATATAAACATGAAAACAATTTCTACTAACAAATTAAAAAAACCAGTCGGAGTTACGGCTCTTATCGTCCTGGCACTACTTGCTTGTAGTTTCTTGTACATTTATGCGTTCAATGGCACCTTTTTCGGTTGGACACCCAAGTCTGTTTCTGATGAAGCCTCCTCAATTAACTTGAATACTCCTTCTGCAGAGCAGATCAGTGACGGTAATGCGTCGAAGCAGAATACAATCGACAATTCTTCAAGTAAAACAGGTACGGGTAGCGATCAACCTCCTGCCCCTACTCCTCAGCCTACGGGGAAGAGTGTTGTGGCTGCTACCATCACGTCTGTGAACGAATCAGATACTATGCTAGAGATACGCACAGTCATATATTCAATACAAAAAGATGGCACTTGCACATTATCCCTGACGAAACAAGGTACCAACACGATCACTCTAACCGTTGGCGCTCAATCATTACCGAGCAGCACAACCTGTAAAGGATTTGATATCCCTCTATCGGAATTGGAGTCGGGAACCTGGGAAGCTATGGTTGTATATGAAAATGATGCAGTAAGGGGCGAAGCGAAAAAAGCGATAACTATAAAGTAAAATTATGAAATTAATATCTATCATACCAACATTACACAATAGGGGAAGAATTGCCGGTTTTTTGGCCTTTGGAGTATTACTGCTCGCAGGCGTCATTTTTTTTCCAGTTCAAACATTTGCAGTAACTACAGAGTGGTTTCAAGCGGGTCGCATCATCGATGATGCTGTGTTTACTAACAAGAACGCGATGCCGGTCAATCAGATTCAAGATTTCCTTAACAGCAAAGTTCCAAGTTGCGATACAAATGGTACTCAAACATCTGAATTTGGGGGACCTGATTTAAACGGTGACGGTAGAGTGCAGCGCTGGGAGTGGGGTCAGGCGAATTACAACCAGACTACCTTCAGCTGCCTAAGAAACTTCAGTGAAAATGGCAAAAGCGCTGCGCAAATTATTTTCGACATCTCTCAGCAATACGTGCTTAATCCGCAGACTCTCATCGTTTTACTTCAAAAAGAGCAGGGATTGGTTACTGATACTTGGCCGCTAAATATCCAATATAGAAGTGCTACTGGGTATGGATGCCCTGATACAGCTGCATGCGATTCAGAATATTACGGCTTCACGAATCAAGTTAAGTGGGCGGCTACTATGTTTAGGGCCATTCTTAATGATTCTCCTACATGGTATACCCCTTACGAACTGGGGAATAATTACATTCAGTACAATCCCAACGCGAGCTGTGGTGGTAGTAACGTAAATATCGAAAACAGAGCTACGCAAGCGCTATATAACTACACTCCCTACCAACCAAGTCAAGCAGCTCTAGATGCAAACTGGGGTACCGTGAATTGTGGTGCTTACGGCAATAGAAACTTTTATCTTTATTTTAAAGACTGGTTTGGTAGCACAATTGGTCCGGATAATTACTGGGCGCTAGGTTCCATTGACGTCTTTTCTGACGAGCAGTTAACTAAGCCCGTCCGCACAAATGGCAATGAAATATTCCTATCACCACTGCAAACAGCTTTTGTTAAAGTTAGCGCCCAGAATGCCGGTAGGACTACTTGGCAAAAAAATAGCACACGCCTCGGTACGTATAGTCCAATAGACTATCCATCACCTTTTGCCGATAGTTCTTGGCTGGCTAATTACCGTATAGCGTCGTTCATACAAGACACGGTAAAACCGTATGAGACGGCAACCTTTCGTTTTCAAATTAAAGCTCCGTCTAATCCTAGCTTTTATACCGAAAGGTACAATCTAGTCACAGAAGGCATAACATGGTTCAATGACGCTAATCTTCGCCTCTACGTTACGGTACAGACTCCGCCTGACAGCAGCATGTTACCGCAATCAACCACCCCACTAACAGCTGGCCAATCAATGACAAGCAGCAATTTATTATATTCATCAGACAAATCGTCCGCTTTAAAGCTCAGTTCGAATGGCACCCTGGAATTGTACAGAAACTTTAATAAGGTATGGAGCTCCAACACCTATAACTCAGGCGGTAATCGGTTAGTGCTCCAAAGTGACGGTAACCTGGTTCTATATAAAGACCAGACACCTGTATGGAGCTCCAATAGTGCCTTACAGGATCAGACAGGATTAGTTGCGCGTAAACTACCTGCAAATAGCACGATGCACCCTGGGCAGTCCCTCACGACGCCTGACAGAAACTATCATCTTGACTTCCAGACAGACGGAAACTTAGTTCTATATTCGAAGACAAAGGCTCTGTGGAGTTCGGGAACTTACCAAAAAAATTCTGCACAGGCAGTTATCCAGCTTGATGGCAATCTTGTGATTAGCGATTTTAATGACCGAGCCATTTGGTCGAGCGGCACGGCAGGTCGCGGTGCCTCCGAGCTCCTTCTGCAACAAGATGCAAACTTAGTAATCTATACTACTGCAAGCTCTACGCCTACATGGTCAAGCGGCACGGCAGGGCGCTAGACCAATTTAATAAAGGCGCTCAAAGACAGTAACTGCCGACTGCTGGAATGCGCGCTTGTCATATTTCTTTGAGGATTCTACGGCTTTTGTGCTGATTTCTTTACTTGGTGCATCGTCAAGTTTTATAAGCGCCCTGGTCTTGTCGACCAGTTCTTGCTCCGTTGACCAAAGATATCCGTTAATTCCCTCCGTGACGATTTCCTTTTGACCCGCACTATTAATAACGATAGGTATCGCTCCTGCGCTCATAGCCTCAACTGTTGATATGCCGAAATGCTCCTGGCGTTCCGGATTCTTTGATGTGCTAGCCCCATAACCGGTAGCGTGCCAGTATATCTTCGACTGTGAATACAAGTCCTTTAATTTATTGAGGGGTGAATCGAAATGAAGGTAAATTGGGTATCCATCCGATCGACGCATTAAATCAATGGCATAACTCATATCATGAACATTCTCGTTCACCGTCCCAGCAAAATGAAGCTCCCACCCTTCACTGTGCAATTCCTTCATTTTTATGAAAGTATCGACTAAGAAGTCTTGCCTTTTATGATGAGTAATCCCGTTATTGTGAAAAAACCGACCAACGTTGAGGATAATCTTTCGCTTATCGGTCTTGTTATCAATGCCGTCACTAATCGGATATATAATCCTACTATCCCTATTCCAATATTTCTTAATATACTTTTGCGTAAATAAAGAATTTGCTGTGATGGTCTGATAGGTTTCGAGCCATGTGTTACTTTGAGGATACATTAGTAATCTAGATAATAAATTAACGCTTCTAATATATACTCTCTTTACAAAAGGCATAGAACCTACATCGAGAAGTTTATGTGGAAACATGCACATATACACCCCCTGCGGAGCTGGTGAAGGGATTTCGGTGTTATAAGCATTATTCACAAAGATATCTAGGTTTAGCTTTCTGGCATTTCTAAATACTTCATAATTCTCAAGAAATTTTTTGAAGTGGTTAGGAATCTTCCGCGAACGTTGTATCCGGTGACTTAAATTTGATTTTTTCATCACGCTGATCCGAGTACGGCTCAGGTTAACTCCAAAGTAATCTTCAAGTTCCTTTGTCTCAAGGGTTGCGTGCGTAAGGATGAGCACAACGTTGCCCGGAGAAAGCGCCTCTGCAAGAGCGAGGCATACTTTTTCACCGCCACCCTTAGTGGATAGATTGGGATTATATATTCCGATTCTCATATTGTACTTTCCTTAACTATCCTCCAACGCTTAAAAAGTGCGTATGGAGTATATGTAATTATTGCTATAAAGGTCTTAATACCCCGGGCAAACTCTTTCAATGCAACTTTTTTTGGATATCTGCCGAGTAATGCTTTTATAATATTCTTAATTCTGTTGATTACATGATCCTTTATAGCAAATTTGTAACCTACAAGTATCACGCGCAGCGATGCATTTTTCATAAGAACGAGTACACGGTTTCGTGCAACATAATGATTAAACTTCGGAGAACCTTCAACGCTTGTTCCTGTATGGTGATGGTGCGCGATAGCTTTGGGAGCGTAATAAAATTTTCGTCCCGCATCCTGACCCCGCCAAGACAAATCACTATCTTCGAAATACATAAAGAATTTATCATCGTACATGCCTACCGTCTCTAAGAACTCTCGTGTAAAGAGTGCACAAGCGCCACAGAATGCAGTAATCTCTCTAATCTCTTCGTATTGGCCGGTGTCTTTTTCGTTAAGGCCTATTTCGGTAACGGGCCAACTATTATTTCTGTCGAGAGATGAACCTGCATTATTAATGTACCCTGGTTTATTCAAAAACATTAATTTTGGTACGGTGATATCTGCTTTTTTCTCTATCGCAGCTTCGTACAAATTTTGCACAAGATCCTTATCAAGGATAAGATCGTTATTGCATACGAGTATATAGTCGCCCTTTGCTTTTAGCATGCCGAGGTTGTTGCCCTTAGCGTAGCCGTAGTTCCCCCCATTAAGAATGAGTCGGTATTGCTCGTCTTCATACTTTTCCTTAAAGTACTGGGCCGAGTCATCTGATGAATCGTTGTCAACAAATAAAAATTCAATGCTAATGTCTTTCAGTTGTTGGTTTTTTACCGACTCAACCAATGGATCGATAAACTTCTTACCGTTCCAGTTGAGCGCAATTATTGAAATTAGTGGCTTTTTGATGTTTTTAATTGACATGATAATAGTCAGACCAGTCCGGAATCAAATCCGTCTTGTAAGAAATCTTTTTAACCCTCATATTGTTTACTTCGTATATATCCATTTTACTATACTCTGGCACAACACACAGAAGCCTTTCAATCGCATGGGCGACAGTACCATCTAACTGAGCCGACTCAGGAGGATAATTATTAGCGGTAAGCGGGAGGTTTAGGATGGGCTGAATTGCTGTCAGCCGAATCCAAAGCATTGTGCCCGCAAAAAAACCATACTGCCCGTTATTTGCATTTATATCATCGGCGCTAGGCCTTCCAAATATTTCCGTTAGAAGCCAGTGTACTTTCGGTTGATTATCATTATAGAAGGTCGTTAGAGGAACATAGCTGCCCGCTGGACCTATGACTGCAGTATTTTGGTAAGTCATAATTTGTGTGATTTTAGTCATCTTCTTCTCATCACAAGCAACTAAATTACTTATGATCTCATTAGACCAATCTTTCCCATCTTCGCGCTGCGGCGATTTTTTTGAGTGGAGCTTAAGTATCCACTCGTATCCTTTTTCATTGAGTTTTTTAGCGATCTTCAAGAAAGAAAGAACATCCCTACCGTGGTTGGGTGTATGAAGAACTATCGCATTAGCATAATCGGCCTTAATATCATTTTCCAGCTTGATTGCCATAAGACTGCTATCGTGCGGAATGTTCACGAATAAATCATACTTGCCAACTGTCAGCATGTAGCGGATTTTTTCAGAAAAATATGGCCACATCTCCAAATAGTAAAGATGTAAAATAATTGCTTTTTTATTACCATTTTCAGGAATTTTTCTTAATTCTCTTTTATAAACTCTATCGATACGAATATCTGTGGGTAGACGGGAAAGTCGTTTGATTCGACGCTCAGTGATATGCTTTACCTTGGCCGGAGTAGCTCTAGCTTTCGATAAATAATTTCCATACTTTTCTGCGACCTTATAGCGTCGGGAGGAAAGTATATTATCAAGCCTATTCTCTAGATGAGCAATTGTAGCAGCCTGCTCAACGCGATGCGTATCCAACTCAGCATACCATTCTGCGAATAGTCGGCCGACTAAATAATAAAAATCTTTAGGATTGGTTTTTTCATGTTTATCTATCAAATACTTATACAGTTGTGTATATTTAATTCGATCTTCATATACAGTAAGGTTATTGTTCCTAGAGCTGTCGTGTATTCGGTAATTTAATTTTACAGAGCTACACTTAACTACAGTTGCCCCAGATTCACAAATGCCAAGGAAAAAATCCCAATCTTCATGAGACTTTTTAGATAAGTTCTCATCGAAAGTCCTCCCCTCAACCACCTGCTTACTTAAAAGACACGAAATATGAATAAAATTCCCATTTTTTAGCATTTCGTAGTTATATTCTGGAAAATTACTGACCTCTTCACGAGCACCAAATGCTACATAGTCCGTATATACGAGACCTGCCCTGTTAACTACTGCGGTCTTGACTAGCTCCGATACATAGTTGGATGGTATTGTGTCATCGGCATCAAGCTGCAGGAGATAATCCCCTTTAAATAACCTTAGCGCTTGGTTGCGTGTTGCAACTACACCTTTATTTGGACGAGAAATATACTTGAACTTATGTTCGATCGCATAAGAACGAATCAGCTCATCACTCTTATCACTTGACCCATCATTTATGACAATTAGCTCAAGATGCTCGTAATCCTGCGCTAAAACGCTCTTAATAGCCTCGCCAATATAATCCTCATAGTTATAGCAAGTAATAACGATTGAAACGAGTGGATTATTATTCATTTACTGAGGTATGATTATACACCATGGTGTGCTTAATGTTTAACGCTACCACGTGCGATCCGACGCTTAATATTTCCTAAAGTTAATACTGTTGAGCGTTTTATTGATAAATGACTCTTAAGCTCAGCCTGTGTAATGGCGAGTTCATGTTTGAAGTGTTCAATCTCTGACTCTAGTT